>NZ_JBICUF010000003.1:0-108896 GCF_043198035.1 Micromonospora sp. NPDC048898 | reverse complement strand
GGGTCTCCCGCCGGCGCGTGTGTTGTGTGGGTGGGGGGGGGGGGGGGCGGGGCGGGCGGGGGGGGGGCCCCCCGGCCCGCCGGGGGGGGGGCCCCCCCCCGCGTCGCTCAGCGACCCAGTACGCGGTCCAGGAAGTCCCGGTAGTTGCGCACCGCCATCCGCAGTTGCTCGGTGTCGGCCGAGCCGGCGTCCTGCCACCCGCCCAGCGTGTTCTTCTGCGCGGCCAGCGCCGAGGAGAGGGCCTGGATGGCCTCCTCCACCAGCGACTGCGCCTCGCCGGCCGCCGCGTGCGGATCGTCGACGAAACGCAACTGCACGTCCCGCCAGCGGTCCCGGAAGCCCTGCGCGGTGTCGGTGTCCAGGAGGGTGGCCGGTTCGGCCGCGACTGTCGACCCGGCGGGCCGCGATGTCCCGGCGGCTCCCAGCGTGCCGTCGCCCTCGCTGTCGACCGGCTCGCCGTCCGCGTCCGGGTCGACCATCTCCGGTGTCGCGCTGCCGTAACCGGCCGCGCCGGCGGTCACGGCGTCCGGATCGGTGCCCGGGGCGACATCCCTGCGGTGCAGGTCGGCCGTGGGGTCGGCGCGCAGACCCTCACGCTCGCCGTCCTCGGCACCGTCGCCCGGCTGGGCCGTCCGCTCGGCCCGGGCATCCGGCTGGTCCTGCGGGTGTGGGCTGGCCAACGCCGAGGCCGCCACCGCGTCGGCGACAGTGGTGGCGCCGAACGCCGTCGGCAGTGGCCCCGGCTCGTGGAAACCGCCCTCGTCGGCGGACCGGTCGTCCCGCCGGTGGCGCGGGTCGGCGTCGTCGGCGCGTGCGGTGTCGCCGGCCCGCTCGTCGGGAGCGGTCCACTCGTTCGAGCCGGCCCGCTCGTCGGAGGCGTCCCGCTCGTTCGGGGCGGTCTGGTCGTCGAAGGTGCCCCGGTCGTCCAGGGCGTCCTCACCGACGTCCGCGCGGCCGGCCCGGTCGCCGGTGGGAGGCACCGGGACGGGCGCGGACCGGACGGCCTCGGGGTGGTCGTTGCTCGCCTGCTGTTCTTCCTGGCGCATCGGTGGCCTCCTCAGCGGCTCGTGGAGTCGTGGTCCGGGTGGTGGCGCTGTTCGGGCGTACGGCGGCCAACCGGCTCCTCGCCGAGCAGGTCGGCGAAGAGGGCCCGGTAGTGCACGACCGCCTGCCGCAACTCCTCGGTGCTGGCCTCGCCCCGGGAGTTGCGCAGGTGGATGTCGTGCGCGTCGCGGTAGTTGGTCAGCGTGCGAGCGTGCTCGACGGAGAGATGGGCGATCTGGTCGGAGAAGTCGCCGGTCGGGTAGCCCTGCTCCTCGATGAGCCGGGTGACCAGTTCGTCCGCGTCGCCAACGGTTTCGCCGGGCGAGTCGATGAAGCGCACCTGGAGTTCCTCCCAGGCGGCGCTGTAGCGGGCCCGGGACTCCGGGCTGAGCGGGGTGAGCGTGAGCTCGGCGTGCCGGCGTTCCCGGTCGCGCAGTTCGCGCTCGGCGGCGGACCGGCTGTCCTGCTCCTCCACCACCCGGTCGTACTCCGGCCCGAACCGGTCGCGCAGCGCGCGACGGCGGCTGAGCGACCGGGCGGCCACGGCCAGCACCGCGACGATCACGAGCACGACGAGCACGATGACGATTACCTGCGTGGGCGACATGGCTCCTCCTTCGTCACCTGGTATTCCCTCCGCGCACTGATCGCCAATCCCGATCCGGGGTACTTTCCTGGACGGCTTGCGGACGGGAGCGGGAGAAGAGGGCCGCAGCCCCGCCAACCGGCTCAGACCTGACCCAGTCCAGAAAACGCGTCGGTCCGGGTCGATCATGAGCGGATCCGCCGTCGCCCTGTGAGGCACATCTCGGAGCGTCGATGTCGGCGCGACGGGCGGTAGTGCAACCGCCCCCGATTACGTATCCTGCCCAAGGCGCCCGCGCCGGTGCCCGGAGTTCCGCCGGGCGCGCAGCCGGCCGACGCGTTGCCCGGCGGTGCCGGCACCCCTCCTGCCACCCCTGTACGGGCGAGGTCTGATGAGAACCCGCGACTGGCCGATCCGCTCCAAGCTGACCGCGTTGGTCGTCGCGCCGGTGACCGCGCTCCTGGCGCTGTGGATCTTCGCGACCACGCTGACCTTCGGTCCCGCCCTGGACCTGCTCTCCGCCCGCACCCTGCTGTACGACCTGGGTCGCCCCGGCGAGGTCGTGGTCACCGAGCTGCAACGGGAGCGCCGACTCTCGGTGGTGCAACTCGCGGGCACCACCCGGCTGCCCGTCCTGGCCGAGCAACGGGCCCGCACCGACCGGGCCGTCGCCGAGCTGCGCCGCCGGGTCGACGGCGAAGCCCTGCGCGACGCCGCGGCCGATCCGCTGGAAGCCCGGATCGACCACCTGGTCACCGCCCTGGCGGCGCTGCCGGCCGGCCGGCAGTTCATCGACGACCGCGGTGTGGACCGCAGCGGCGCGATCGGCCTGTACAGCGGCATGGTCACCGCGGCCTTCCAGGCGTTCTCCGCGATGGCGACCCTCAACGACCCGGACCTCAACCGGCAGGCACTGGCGCTCACCGCGTTGGGCCGCTCCCGGGAGCTGCTCGGCCAGAGCGACGCGCTGCTGACCGGCGCGCTGAGCGCCGGACGGTTCGCCGAGGGGGAGCACACCCAACTCGTGCAGGCCATCGGCAACCAACGGTGGCTCATCGAGAGCGCCGTGGCCGACCTGCCCGAGACCGGGCGGGTCGCGTACCAACGGTTGACCGAGAGCGAGGCGTTCACCCGGCTACGCACGATGCAGGACGCGCTGCTCCTGGCCGACCGGTCCGGTCGGCCGCCGATCGACGCAGCGGCCTGGCAGGCCAGCCATGACACGGTGCAGCAGCAGCTGCGCGATTTCGAGCTGGCCGAGGCCGACGGCCTCACCGACCGCTCGGTGCCGATGGCGGTGGGCATCCTGGTGCGGCTCGCCGCCGCCGGGGTGCTCGGGCTCGTCGCCGTGGTGGTCTCGGTGCTGGTGGCGCTGCGGCTCGGCCGCACGCTGGTCCAGCGACTCAGCGGCGTCCGCACCGCCGCGCTCGAGTTGGCCGAGCACCGTCTCCCGGACGTGGTGACCCGGCTGCGTCGAGGCGAGCAGGTGGACGTCGCCCGGGAGGCACCGCCACTGGAGTACGGCCACGACGAGATCGGCGAGGTCGGACGCGCCTTCACCGAGGTGCAGCGCACCGCCGTCCAGGCCGCCGTGGACGAGGTCACCCTGCGTCGTGGGCTCAACGAGGTCTTCCTCAACATCGCCCGACGGAGCCAGAGCCTGGTGCACCGTCAGCTGCACCTGTTGGACCGGATGGAACGCCGCGCCGAGGACCCGGACGAGCTGGCCGAGCTGTTCCAGGTCGACCACCTGGCGACCCGACTGCGCCGGCACGCCGAGGACCTGGTCATCCTTGCCGGCTCCGCGCCCGGCCGCGGTTGGCGAAACCCGGTCGCGATCGTCGACCTGGTCCGCGGCGCGATCTCCGAGGTCGAGGCGTACGACCGGGTGGACATCACCGCCACGCAGCCCGCCGGTGTGCTGGGCCGGGCGGTCGGTGACGTCATCCACCTGCTCGCCGAGCTGGTCGAGAACGCCACCGCCTTCTCCCCGCCGGACACGCGGGTCACCATCACCGGGGAGCAGGTGGCCAACGGGTACGCCCTGGAGGTCACCGACCAGGGGTTGGGCATGTCCGCCGCGGCCCTGGAGGCCGCCAACACCCGGCTGGCCAGCTCACCCGAGTTCGATCCGGCGCAGAGCGCCCGACTCGGCCTGTTCGTCGTGGCCCGGCTGGCGGCCCGGCACGGCGTACGTGTCGAGTTGCGCCCCTCCGAGAAGGGCGGGGTGACCGCTGTGGTGCTGATCCCCGCCGACCTGATCACCGCCGAGCCACCCGCCGGCCCCGACCCCGCCACGCTTGTCACCGCGTCGGCCGACCCGGCCCGGCGGCTGGCCCGGACGGCTCGCCGGGGCACCCTGCCCCGCACCCGCCCAGCCACGGCCTCCCGCGCCGGCACCGCCCCGCCCGCCGGAGCACCCACCCCGGGCGGCGTGGCGGTCGACGCGGGATCGACAGTGGACGACGAACTGGACGGCCTGCCCCGCCGGGTACGACGTCGTACCCCGGTCGCCCAGCCCCGCTCGACAGTCACCGACACCCCGGCGCCCCGGTCTCCCGAGGAGGTGCGCCGGGTGATGGCGGCCCTCCAGGCCGGCACGGCACGTGGGCGCGCCACCGTCACCACCCCGCCCCTTCCGGCGGCGCCCGCGGTGCCGGACGATCGGGCTGCGTCGGCCGCCCCAGCCGGCCCCGCGACTACCGAACCCCCGACCGCGACTGAGAGGGACGCCTAGTGCGGCAATCGACGAAGCAGAGCGCCGGCCTGGACTGGTTGCTCGACGAGCTGGTGCAACGGGTGCCGGCCGCCCGGGAGGCGGTGGTGCTGTCCGCTGACGGTCTGCTGCTCGGCTGTTCGGCCGAGTTGGACCGCTCCGACGCGGAGCACCTCTGTGCGCTCGCCGCCGGCTTCTCCAGCCTGGCGCGGGGTGCCAGCCGGCACGTGGACGGCGGGCCGGTCCGGCAGACCGTGGTGGAGATGGAGTCGGCGTACCTCTTCGTCACCGCGGCCGGGCAGGGTGCCTGCCTGGCGGTGGTGAGCGACGCCGACGCGGACATCGGGTTGGTCGCGTACGAGATGGCGATGCTTGTCATCCGGGTGGGGGAGAGCCTCGCCGCGCCGCCCCGATCGCCGGTGGGAGCCGGTGATGCGGGCTGAGCCGCCCGGGCCGCAGCACGAGTGGCTGGACGGCGAGGCCGGCCCGGTAGTGCGCCCGTACACGCTCACCAAAGGGCGGGTACGCTCCGCCGTCGACGGGTTCGACCTCGTCGCGTTCGTGCTGGCGGGATCGGACGTCGACGCGGCGGAGCATCCGCACCTGCTCCCGGAGCATCGACGGCTGATCGCGTTGGCCCTCCGGCCGGTGTCGGTGGCCGAGTTGGCAGCCGAACTGGACCTCGCGGTCGGTGTGGTCCGGGTGCTCCTCGGTGATCTCCTGGGTGCGGGCCTGGTCGCGGTGCACGAGCCGCCGACCGCCGGAATTCTTCCCGACGACGACATCCTCAAGGCGGTGGTCAGTGGACTCCGTGCGCTATGACCAGGTGGGCACCAGCACCACCATCCCGCTGGCACTGAAGATCCTCATCGCGGGTGGCTTCGGGGCCGGCAAGACGACGCTGGTCAGTGCCCTGAGCGAGGTGCGGCCGTTGCAGACCGAGGAGGTGTTGACCGGCGCCGGGGTCGGCACCGACGACATCTCCGGGGTGGAGGGCAAGTCGACCACCACGGTGGCGATGGACTTCGGCCGGATCACCATCAACGACGACCTGCAGGTCTACCTGTTCGGCACGCCGGGCCAGGATCGGTTCTGGTTCCTCTGGGACGAGTTGGCGTTCGGCGCACTGGGCGCGGTGGTGCTCGCCGACACCCGTCGACTGGCCGACTGTTTCCCGTCCATCGACTACTTCGAGCAGCGTGGCATCCCGTTCGTGGTGGGGGTGAACTGCTTCGACGACTCCCGTCGTTTCAACCTGGAGACCGTACGCCGAGCACTCGACCTGGACCCGGACGTGCCGATGGTGCTCTGCGACGCCCGGGACCGGCAGTCCGGAAAGATGGTGTTGATCGCCCTGGTCGAGCACGTCGCCCGGCAGCGCGGGGAGCCGGTGCCGACGGCCTGAAGTCCGGTCGGCAAAGCCGGTTAACCGGCGGGCAATGCGGGCAGCCTCTGGTTGGATCAACGGAGGACGCCGGCGGAGGAGTGGGACGTGAGTGGTCAGGGTGAGGTCGTCCACATCGGGGGCTACACCGAGCAGAGTGGTGGGCGGGGCAGCGGCATCGTCGCCGCACACCGCGACCCGACGACCGGGGCGCTGACCCCGCTCGGCACGGTGGCGGTCACCCCGTCCCCCTCCTTCCTGACGCGGCACCCCACCCAGCCGGTGCTCTACGCGGTCAACGAGTTGACGGACGGGGAGATCAGCGCCTGGCGGGTCGGGCCGGACGGCGGGCTGGATCCGCTGGGCAGCCGGTCGACAGGTGGGGCCGAGCCGTGCCACCTGGCGGTGTCGCCCGGCGGGGGTCACCTCGTGGCGGCCAACTACGGCAGCGGCAGCATCGCGGTCTTCCCACTCGACCCGCGGGGCGTGCCCGGCGAGCGCAGCGATCTGGTGGTGCACGAGGGGCACGGCCCCGACCCGGAGCGGCAGGACCACGCACACGCCCACATGGTCTCCCCGGTGGCGGGCCGGGGGCCGCTGCTCGCGGTGGACCTCGGCACCGACTCGGTCTACCGGTACGACCTGGACGCCGCGACCGGGCGGCTGGTGCCCCGCGCGCCACGCGTCCGTACGACGCCCGGCACCGGGCCCCGGCACCTGGCCCGGCACCCGGACGGACGGCGCTGTTATCTCGTCGGTGAGCTGGACGCCTCGGTCACCGCGTACGACCTGACCGATGACGGCGCGTTGCACCAGCGGGGTCGGGTCGAGGCGAGCGAGCGGTCCGGTCATGTCCAGCCGTCGGAGGTCGCGGTCAGCCCGGACGGCCGGTTCCTCTACGTCGCCAACCGGGGGGTGGGGACGCTCGCCGCCTTCACTCTGGCCGGGGAGCTGCCCGAGTTGGTGGCCGAGGTGGACACCGGCGGTGAGTGGCCCCGGCACTTCGCGCTGATCGGGGAGCACCTCTACGTCGCCGACGAACGGGCGGACATGGTGCGGATCTTCCGGCGCGACGTCGAGACCGGCGTTCCGGCGGCGGTCGGAGAGCCGGTGCTGGTGCCGAGCCCGACCTGTGTGCTGCCGTGAGGGTTTGGCAACACCTCGGGGCTGGCACGTCACGCTGTGTTGTTAAATAGTGGTCAACTGTTTCTCCTCCGTAACTTTCGTCCGAACGGATGTGGCGGGAACGGCACCTTGTACGCAAGATGGTCACCGTGTCAGCAGGCCGCCATCGCATGCGTTCGAAACTCCACCTAGCAGCCGCCGCTGCGATGGCGACGGTGCTCGTCGTCACCACCGGCGTGTGGTTCGGCTACCGGGAGTTGGTCCAGTCCAACTGCTCGGGGGAGATCCGACTCGCGGTGGCTGTCGCCTCCGAGTTGGCGCCCGCGGTGGACGCCGCCGCGTCCCAGTGGGTCAAGGACGGCGCCGCGGTGGGTCCGACCTGCATCCGGGTCGATGTCTCCGCAGCCGACCCGGTCGACGTGGCGGCCGTGGTGGCGGCCAAGCACGGCGCGGTCCTCGCCGGTGTGGGGCAGGCCAGTGGCACGGCCGTCAGCCCGGACGTGTGGGTACCGGACTCCTCGACCTGGCTGCTGCGGTTGAAGAAGGACGCGACCGCGTTCGCTCCGACCAACGGCGCGTCGATCGCGCGCAGCCCCATCGTCGTCGCGATGCCCGAGCCGATCGCCACCCGACTGGGCTGGCCGGACAAGAAGTTCAACTGGACCGACCTGCTCAAGCAGCTCAACAACACCAACGCGCCGCTGCGCACCGGGATCGTCGAGCCGACCCGCGACGCCGCCGGCCTGTCCGGTCTGCTCTCGCTGACCGCCGCCGCCAACGGCGCGGGCGGCGACGCCCAGCGCAACACCGTCGGTGCGCTCCGCGCACTGGCCACCGGGCGTTCCTCGCTCCGCAACGACCTGTTGGCCCGCTTCCCGACCGCCAACGACGCGACCTCCATCGCCAGCGGTCTCGGCGCGGCGGCACTGTCCGAAGAGGACGTGATCGCCTACAACAGCAAGAAGCCGCCGGTGCCGCTCGCCGCGCTCTACATGGAGCCGGCCCCGATGCCGCTGGACTACCCGTACGCGGTGCTGCCCGGCATCGAGCCGAGTAAGGCGTCGGCGGCCCGGGTGCTGTTCGAGCTGCTCACCAGCCCGAATTTCCGGGACCGGCTCGCGGCGCAGTCGTTGCGCGCGCCGGACGGCAACTGGGGTGCCGGCTTCCAGGCACCGCAGGGTGCCCCGAGCCCGTCCGGCGGCGCGCCGACCGCGCCGGCGAACGGCGGCACCGCCGCGGGTGGGTTGGACCCGGCCGCGATCCAGCGGGTCGTGTCCAGCTGGTCGATCGCCACCCAGTCCGGCCGGATGCTGGCCGTGATCGACGTCTCCGGCTCGATGAAGGACCCGGTGCCGTCGGCCAACAACCGGAGCCGGGAGGAGGTCACCGTGGACGCGGCACGCCGCGGCCTGGGCCTCTTCGACGACTCCTGGTCGATCGGCCTGTGGACCTTCTCCACCAGGTTGGCCGGCAACCGGGACTACCGCCAGTTGGTCCCCATCGGGCCGCTCTCCAGCCAGCGGGCCCAGCTGGAGGGGGCGCTCGCCACCGTGAAGCCGTCCAGCGGCGACACCGGCCTCTACGACACGATGCTGGCCGCGTACCAGGCGGTGCAGGAAAACTGGCAGCCCGGTCGGGTCAACTCGATCGTGCTGTTCACCGACGGCAAGAACGAGGACGACGACGGCCTCAACCAGCAGCAGTTGCTCGCCAAGCTCAAGCAGATCGCCGACCCGGAGCGGCCGATCCAGGTCATCATGATCGGCATCGGCGAGGGCGTCAGCAAGGCCGAGCTTGAGTCGATCACGAAGGTGACCGGGGGCGATGTCTTCGTCACCAAGGACCCGAGCGAGATCGGCAGCATCTTCCTCAGCGCCATCGCGCGGCGCCCACCAGCGCCGCGCTGAGCCGCCGCGAAGGAGTCAGGGGCCTGCCCGCCGGGTGTCCGTTGGGCAGGTCTCTTTTGGCTTCCAGGTTGAGGAAAAGTGACGGCAATACGTCCGAAGCAATCGGCAGTCATAGTTATCGGGGCAGGATGTCGACTGTTCCGGCACGGTCGGTCCGCCTTCGGTCCGACCTGTTGACCGGGGCCACCCTGAGCAGAGTGGGAGGGCCGGTGACCGCGGCGACACTGTTGACCCCCGCCACGTCGGCGGAGCCGAACGGCCCTCGGGCCGGGCTCGTGGCGCGCGCCGACGAGCGGTCCTACGTTCGGGTCATGGTGGTATTGGACACCACCGTTCTCATCATCGCGCTGCTCATCGGATACGTCGCCCGCTTCGGCGACGACCAGCCGACCGGCTCCGAGGTCCCGTACGTGCTCGTCGCGCCCGGGTTGGTGCTGGCGTGGCTGATCTCGCTCAAGGCCCTCGGCTGCTACGACGACCGGGTGATCGGCTACGGGGCGGACGAGTACCGACGGGTCAGCTCCGCGAGCCTGCGCCTGGCCGGCGCGATGGCCATCATCGGCTACATCACCGATCTTGGCGTCTCGCGGGGCTTCCTGGGCATCTCCTTCGCGGTGGGCACCGTCGGGCTGGAGGTGGCGCGGTTCGGCGCCCGCAAGCGCCTGCACCGGGCCCGTTCGATGGGTGTCGGCTGGTCCCGCAGGGTGCTGGTGGTCGGTGACACCGCCCACGTGTTGGAGTTGGTGCACACGCTGCGCCGCGAACCGTACGCCGGCTACCAGGTGGTTGGCGCGTGCATCCCGGACGCGCTGCTCGCACCGGTGGCGCAGCGACTGGGCGACGTGCCGGTGGTGGGGTCGTTCCGTGGTATCCCGGAGGCCGCCACCGCCATCGGCGCGGACACGGTCGCGGTGACCGCCTCCGGCGAGCTGACCGCGACCCGTCTGCGGCGCCTCGGCTGGCAGTTGGAGGGCACCGGCGTCGACCTGGTCGTGGCGCCCGCGCTGACCGACGTCGCCGGCCCACGCATCCACACCCGCCCGGTCGCCGGCCTGCCGCTGATCCACGTCGAGGCACCGGAGTTCCGTGGTGCGCGCAAGCTGGTGAAGGGGCTGGTCGACCGGTCGGCCTCGTCGCTGGCGCTGGCGCTGCTGTTGCCGCTGATCGCGTTCATCGCACTGGCCATCAAACTGGACAGTCGGGGCCCGGTGCTCTTCCGCCAGGTCCGGGTCGGGCGGGGTGGGCAGGAGTTCGGCGTGTTCAAGTTCCGCACCATGGTGGTGAACGCCGACGCGCTGCTCGCCGAGCTGACCGCGCGCAACGAGACCGACGGTCTGATGTTCAAGATGCGCCACGACCCCCGGGTCACCCGCGTCGGCCGGCTGCTGCGCAAGTGGTCGCTTGACGAGCTGCCGCAACTGGTCAACGTGCTGTTGGGTCAGATGAGCATGGTCGGCCCCCGTCCGCCGCTGCCCTCCGAGGTGGCCCGCTACGACGGCGACGTGGCCCGGCGGCTGCTGGTCAAGCCCGGCATGACCGGGTTGTGGCAGGTCAGCGGCCGGTCCGACCTGAGCTGGGAGGACGGCATCCGGCTCGATCTCTACTACGTGGAGAACTGGTCCCTCGCCGCCGACCTCACCATCCTCTGGAAGACCTTCGGTGCGGTCCTGAACGGCCGCGGAGCGTACTGACGAGCGCCGGTCACGCCTGCGGGCCGTGCCAGTCGAGACAGACGACCACCGCGTCGTCGACCAGGTCACCGGCCACGAACGCGCGCAGATCACCGATCAGCGACCGGACGGCGTCCAGTGGCGCCATCGGCCCGGTCCGCCGCAGGAACCGGTCCAGTGCCGTCTCGCCGTAGCGCACGTGCTGCCCGGTGGCCTCCACCACCCCGTCGCTGACGACGAAGACCCGGTCACCGCGTTGCATCGGGAACGTCTGCTCGTGGTAGTCGGTCTCCTCGAACATGCCGAGTGGGAACTGCGCGTCCAGGGGTTGCTCGGTGACCTCCCCGTCGCGCAGCAGGACGAGCCGGGGTGACCCGGCGTCGACAACTGTCATCACCCCGGACCGCAGGTCCAGCTCCATCAGCAACGCGGAGAGGTGCTGCTCACCCCGGTACAGGTCGAAGATGGCCTGGTCGGCGAGGGCGGCCTGGTCGGCCAGGCTCAGGCCGGCCCGACGCGCGTTGCGCAACGCGTGGGTGGCCAACGAGGTGAGCAGGGAGGCGGCGACACCCTCACCGGTGCCGTTGATGGTGGACAACCAGAGCCGCTGCCCGTCGTCGGACCAGTCGAAGCTGTCGCCGCGCACCGCGTACGCCGGCTCCAACTGCCCGGCCAGACTGAACGCGGGACGGATCCGGCTGCGGCCGGGGAGCAGGTCCCACTGCATCTCGGCGGCCAGGGTGAGGCGCTGGGCGCGCCGCGCCGCCCGGTAGACGTCGGTGCCGGCGGAGACCGCCGCCACCTCGTGGGCCAGTGCGGTGGCGATGTCGGCCAGCTCGGCGACGACCTCCCGATCGTCCGGAACGGGTGCCAGACACAGCACCCCTCGACGCTCGCCCCGCATGGTCACCGGGAACCAGGCGGTGCCGTCGGTCAGGAGCGGAGACTGGTGATCGAAAGCACGCCAGGCGGGGTGCCCGGGGCTGGTGATCGAGTCACCCTCGGTGAGCGGCAGGAGTTCGGAGAGCTTGTAGTCGACCTGGTACAGCTCGACGTCGGTAATCCCGTACGACCGGACGAGCACCTCCCCGACACCGCCCACGAGCCGGTCGGCCGGTGCCTGGTTCAGGGCGCGGCGTGCCTGACTGACCGGTTCGCTCATCGTCGCTCCCTCGCTGAAAGCTCGACCACCAGTGGGTTCGGAGTAGTCTCGGGCCACCATGGCCGAACTTCACGGTCCGACGGACCCCGAGACGAGTATGGCTGCCGCGCTGGACGAGGCGGCCGCTGCCCTGCTGGGCATCTGGGAATCCGCCCGGGAGGGCACCGCTCACCGGGTGTCCGGTGCCCAGCTACGAGCGGTGATGGTGGTGGAGCGGCACGACGGGATAAACCTGCGGCGGCTGGCCACTCGGCTCGACATGCTGCTCAGCTCCGCCAGCCGCCTCTGCGACCGGCTGGTGGCCGCCGGCATGCTGGAGCGCGAGCCGGGGCGCTTCGACCGGCGCGAGATCTCGCTGCACCTCACCCCGGAGGGCCGCCGGCTCCTCGCCGAGCTGCGGGCCGACCGTCGGGCGCAGCTGGCTGTCGTGCTGGCCGAGATGAGCCCGGAAGGCCGCGACGCGCTGCTGGGCGGCATGCGGGAGTTCGACGAGGTCGCTCGCCGGCAGCAGGCGCGGAGCACGCCGGCGTCGGACGACCCGACGGGGCCGGAGGGCTGGCCGAACGACCCGGACCGGCCCGGTGGGCGGTCGGGGGACTGGTCGCGCGACAGTCAACGGCAGACCCGCGCGGCCTGGGCGGCCCCGTCGGGCGACCCGGAACGATCCGTCGGCACCACCGGGGAGTGGCCGACCGGCGAACCGCCGGTGGCGCGTACCGCCTGATCCCACCGCCCGGGCGGCACGCAGCCCCCGCCCGTCAGCGGCCTGATCCCACCAGCGGGGGCCGGCGCGCCGTCCTCGGTGCGGGCCGTCGATCACACCGGCGTGGAGGCACCCACGGCCAGCATCGCGATGTCGTCGTGGGCCTCCCCGGCCAGCCACTCGTCGACAGCCCGCAGCACCCGGTCGACGAGCGCCGCCGGCGACCGACCGGCCGCCGAGGCGACCGCGGCGTGCAGCCGGGCCGCACCGAACGTCGCCAGCTCGCGGGGGCCGCAGGCCGCGGTCACCCCATCGGTGTACGCGAGCAGCAGGTCGCCCGGATCGAGGTGCACCCGGGTCTCGGCGAATCGTGCGACGGTCAGCGCGCCGACCGGCATGCCGCCGACCGGGACCGGAGTGACAGTGCCGTCGGCGCTGACCAGCAGTGGTGCCGGGTGACCCCCGCCGGCGAGCCGGACGTCCAGCCCGGCGGGCCCGCAATCGATCGAGCCGAGCAGCAGGGTGGTCAACTGGCTGCGCCGCGCCGCGTCCGGTGCGTCGACCAACGCCCCGTTGAGCAGTTGGATCAGCTCCAGTGGACGACGCTCGACGAGCCGCAGCGTCCGCAGCGACTGGCGGACCCGGCCCGTCAGGACGGCCGCGCCCACTCCCTTGCCGCACACGTCGCCGAGCGCGAACAGGGTCCCGTGGGGGTGTGGGAACACCTCGTAGAAGTCGCCGCCGATGCGCAGGCTGTCCCCGGCGGCCCGGTATCCGCCGGCCATGATCACCCCGGGCACGGTGGGCAGCTCGGGTGGCAGCAGACTGGCCTGGAGCACCTGGGCCAGGTGGGCCTGCTCACCGTGGAGGTCGGCGGTGCCCAGTGCGGCGCCGGCCCGGGCGGCGAACTCACGGGCCAGCTCGATCTCGCGCCTGTCGAAGCCGGCCCGCCCGGCGCGGCGGACGAGCAGCAGGGCACCGGCCGACCCGTCCGCGTTCAGCAGTGGGCTGACCAACACGGTGCCCGGCGGGCCGAAGCCGGGCGGCAGTAGGGGAGCCAGGTCGGCGGGCTCGGCGTCCAGCCAGCGCTCCGGCTCGGCGGGCTCGCCGGCGAGCGCCTCGGCGAGACCGGGCACGCTGCTGGTCAGCGTCGCCCCGGCCAGCCCGGCGACCGGGGCCGGCTCGCCGTCGGCGTACCGGATCCACCGGGTGGGTGGCTCGGCCGTGACGGCCGGTCGGGGCAGTGCCACGGCGACGTCGGCCAGGTAGGGCACCGCGAGGGTGATGGTGGCCAGGAGCACCTGGTCGCGGTGCACGGCGAGCCCGAGCCGGCTGCCGGCGTGGGCGAGGAACGCGGTGCGGGAGCGCTCGGCGCGCAGGGCATCAGCCTGGGCGTGCTCCTCGGTGACGTCACGGACATACCACGCGAACCGGGAGCCGGTGAGCTGTCGCCGGGTGCCGTGCAGTCGCCGGCCGTGGTGTTGGGTGTCGAAGGCCGCGGAGTTGGCGGCAACAGCTCGGGCCAGGGCCGCCACCGGGCAACCGGCCAGGTCGCTGCCGACGGTGATCTCCGGGAGCAGCGCCGCCGCCGTGGCGTTGGCCATGGTGACCCGACCGGTCTCGTCGGTCGTCAGCACGGCCTCGGTGAGCCCGTCGAGCAGTTCGCGGGCCAAACTCGCGTCGGCCGGCTGCGCGGTGCCGCTGGGGTGGCGGGTCGCGGTCACCGTCGGACGCCACCGCACGTCTGACGACCTGTGCGCATGCTGCTTCTCGCCTCCTCGCCGCGGATCGCTGCCTGCGGGGCAAGGCTACCGACCCCCTCGGACACGCGCCCAGAGCGCAGGGCGCCGAGTCGACACGCCCCCAGGGCGCGGAGCCGACGCGCGCCGCTGGCGCAGAGGGCGGAGCCGACGCGCGCCGCTGGCGCAGAGGGCGGAGCCGACGCGCGCCGTGAGCGCAGGGGGCGGCGCTGACGCGTGGTGGCATGCAGGGTGGCGGTCAGCCGGAGCGGGCCAGCCAGCCGGCGGGTTGGGCGACGATCCGGCGGGCCACCGAGCCGGCGGCACCCACCGCGGCGGCCTCCGCGCCGAGCCTCGACGGCCGGACCGTGACTGGCGACCAAGCCGCGGTGAGCACCCGACTGGCGATCTCGGCGAGCACCGGCGGGCACAGCCAGGGTGC
Organism: Micromonospora sp. NPDC048898; assembly: GCF_043198035.1. Classification (NCBI taxonomy): domain Bacteria; kingdom Bacillati; phylum Actinomycetota; class Actinomycetes; order Micromonosporales; family Micromonosporaceae; genus Micromonospora; species Micromonospora sp. NPDC048898. The sequence goes on along the minus strand of NZ_JBICUF010000003.1, from coordinate 94,418 downwards.
CAGCGCCGCGTACCCGCCACCGAGCACCACGGTGTCCAGGTCGAGAAGGTTGACGACACCGGCCACCGCGACACCGAGCGCCGTCCCGGCGTCGTGCAGCGCCCGCAGCGCGTCCGGGTCACCGGCTTCGGCCAACTCGGCCAGCCGCGCCGTCGCGGTGTCCGCGGGGAGTTCCGCCCGGGCCAGCCCGGCGGCGGTCACGATCGCCTCCTGGCCGGCGTACTGCTCCAGGCAGCCCTGCCCGCCACAGCGGCACGGACGGCCTTCGGGGTGCACCGGGAGATGCCCGATCTCGCCGCTCCAACCGCGCACGCCACGGAACAGGGCGCCGTCCAGCACGATGCCGGCGCCGATGCCCACCTCTCCGGAGATGTGCAGGAAGCTGGACGGGCCGGGTGGCCGGGAGTGCAGCTCGCCGAGTGCGGCGAGGTTGGCCTCGTTGTCCACCACCAGCGCCGGGACGCCGGGCACCTGCTCGACAAGCGGAGGGTGCTCGGCGAGCAGCGCGGGCACGGGCACGTCGCGCCAACCGAGGTTCGGCGCGAGCCGGACCAGCCCGGCGTCGTCCACCAGGCCGGGCACCGCGAGTGCGGCCCCGACCAGGGTGAGGCCCTCGCGGGCGGCTTCGTCGCGGGCATCCCCGGCTATCTCGACCAGCTGGGCGAGAGCGTCCGCCGGTGCCACCGGGCGTAGGTCGGCCCGGTGCACGATGCGGTGCCGGACCTGTCCGGCGAGGTCCACCACGCAGACCGCCAGGTAGTCGACGTTGACCTCCAGGCCGAGCCCCGCCGGCCCCTGGTCGGCCAGGACCAGCCCGCGGGCCGGGCGGCCGGCGCCGGAGCGGGGCGCCGGGTCGGACTCGCTGACCAACCGGCCGGCGAGCAGGTCCTCGACCACCGCGGACACGGTTGCTCGGGTCAGGCCGGTCGCGGTCGCCAGATCGGCCCGGGACGGGGGTCGGTCGGCCGCGGCGATCCGGCCCAGGACCAGGGCGAGGTTGAGCTCGCGCAGACTGCCCTGTCGGACTGCGCCGGCCGGGGCGTGGGTGAGGCTCACCCCTTGACAGTGCCATAGGGTGAGCAAATAATTCAATCGCTGAACAAATAGCGGACAACACCACCCCGGAGGTCGCTCATGGCACCCCGTCCCACCCCCGCCGACAAGTTCTCCTTCGGGCTCTGGACCGTGGGCTGGCAAGCCCGCGACCCGTTCGGTGACGCCACCCGTCCCGAGCTCGACGCGGTCGAGGCGGTGCACCGGCTCGCCGAGCTGGGCGCGTACGGCATCACCTTCCACGACGACGACCTGATCCCGTTCGGCGTCGACGCCGCCACCCGGGACCAGCACATCGCCCGGTTCCGCAAGGCTCTCGACGAGACCGGCCTCGTGGTGCCCATGGTCACCACCAACCTCTTCACCCACCCGATCTTCAAGGACGGCGGCTTCACCAGCAACGACCGCGACGTCCGCCGCTTCGCGCTGCGCAAGGTGCTGCGCCAGGTCGACCTGGCCGCCGAGCTGGGCGCCAGCACGTTCGTGATGTGGGGCGGCCGCGAGGGCTCCGAGTACGACCTCGCCAAGGACGTCCGCGCCGCCCTGGACCGCTACCGCGAGGCCGTCGACCTGCTCACCCAGTACTCCATCGACAAGGGCTACAACCTGCGGTTCGCCCTGGAGCCCAAGCCCAACGAGCCGCGCGGCGACATCCTGCTGCCGACCATCGGGCACGCGCTCGGCTTCATCTCCCAGCTTGCCCACCCGGAGCTGGTCGGTCTCAACCCGGAGGTCGGCCACGAGCAGATGGCCGGGCTCAACTACGCCCACGGCATCGCCCAGGCGCTCTGGCAGGGCAAGCTGTTCCACCTGGACCTCAACGGCCAGCGCGGCATCAAGTACGACCAGGACCTGGTCTTCGGCCACGGTGACCTGATGAACGCGTTCGCCCTGGTGGACCTCCTGGAGAACGGCGGCCCGAACGGCGGCCCGGCCTACGACGGCCCCCGACACTTCGACTACAAGCCCTCCCGCACCGAGGACATGGACGGTGTCTGGGCCTCGGCGGCGGCCAACATGAGCACCTACCTGCTGCTCAAGGAGCGGGCCGCGGCGTTCCGCGCCGACCCCGAGGTGGTCGAGGCGCTCGCCGCCAGCAAGGTCGGCGACCTGAACACGCCGACGCTCAACGACGGCGAGGGCTACGAGGAGTTCCTGGCCGACCGGTCCGCGTTCGAGGATGTCGACGTCGACGCGGTGGCCGAGCGGGGCTTCGCCTTCGTCCGGCTCAACCAGCTCGCCGTCGAGCACCTGCTCGGCGCCCGCTGAGGCCCCGCCATGCCGTTGGTCGCAGGCGTCGACTCGTCCACCCAGTCCTGCAAGGTGGTCATCCGGGACGCGGAGACCGGGGCCCTGCTTCGGCAGGGCCGCGCACCGCACCCGGACGGCACCGAGGTCGACCCGGAAGCCTGGTGGCAGGCGCTGCGTAGCGCCGTCGACCAGGCCGGCGGGTTGGCCGACGTGGCGGCGATCTCCGTCGCCGGCCAGCAGCACGGCATGGTGTGTCTCGACGAGGACGGCCGGGTGGTCCGCCCGGCACTGTTGTGGAACGACACCCGATCCGCCGACGCCGCCGCCGACCTCGTCGAGGAGGCCGGCGGCGGCGCGGCCGGGCGCCGGTTCTGGGCCGAGGCCACCGGCAGTGTCCCGGTGGCCAGCTTCACCCTCACCAAGCTGCGCTGGCTGGCCACCCACGAGCCGGAGGCGGCGGCCCGGGTGGCCGCCGTCTGCCTGCCGCACGACTGGCTGACCTGGCGGCTGGCCGGCGCACCGGGGCTGGACGCGCTGCGTACCGACCGGGGTGATGCCAGCGGCACCAGCTACTGGTCGCCAGCCACCGGGCAATACCGGCTGGACCTGCTGGAGCGGGGCTTCGGCCGGCGGTTGGTGCTGCCCGAGGTGCTCGGTCCGGCGGAGTCGGCGGGAAAGCTGTCCGACGTACTGGGTGGGCCGGGCGGCGCGCTGCTCGGTGCGGGCACCGGGGACAACGCCGCCGCCGCGCTCGGTGTCGGTGCCGGGCCCGGTGACGTGGTCGTCTCGATCGGCACCTCCGGCACCGTGTTCAGCGTCGCCGACGTGCCCGCCGCCGACGAGAGCGGTGCCGTCGCCGGCTTCGCCGACGCGTCCGGTCGTTTCCTGCCGCTGGTCGCCACGCTCAACGCGGCCCGGGTGCTGGACGCCGCCGCCGCGATGCTCGGCGTCAGCCTGGACGAGCTGGCCGAGTTGGCGCTCTCCGCGCCAGCCGGCGCGGACGGGCTGGTCATGGTTCCGTACCTGGAGGGCGAGCGGACGCCGAACCGCCCGCTCGCCACCGGCGCGGTGCACGGGCTGACCCTGCGCACGTCGACCCCCGCGCACCTGGCGCGGGCCGCCGTGGAGGGCATGCTCTGCGCGCTCGCCGACGGCCTGGACGCGCTGACCGCGCAGGGGGCCACCGTCCGCCGGGTCATCCTGGTCGGCGGCGGAGCCCGGTCGGCCGCGGTGCGCCAGATCGCCCCGCAGGTCTTCGGCTGCCCGGTCGTCGTGCCGCCGGCCGGGGAGTACGTCGCCGACGGCGCCGCCCGGCAGGCCGCGTGGGTCGCCCTGGGTGGTCCGACACCGCCGGTCTGGGCGGTCGAGGGCACCGAGGAGTACGCGGCCGAGCCCGTCCCCGCCGTCCGCGAGCAGTACGCGGCGGCTCGCGGGTTGGTGCTGGACCGGCGCTGACCGGATAGTTCGGCCAGCGGTCCCGGAGCGCCTGAGCGTCGGGATCGACGCGGGTGGGTGCCGGTGCACGTCGGCAGGCACCCACCCGCGTGACGGCACCCTCGGCGGAGTCTGGTTGGCTGCCGGTCATGACGGTGACCAGTGGCGGGCCCGGCCAGCACCCGCACGGCCGCGGCGGTGGCCCGGCGCACCGGCTGTACAGCGTCGTGGTGTTCGTGCTGCTCGCCTCACTGGACAACGTGGCGATCGGGCTGGTCCCGCCGCTGTACGGCCCGATCTCCGACGCGTTCGACGTGTCCGGTCGGCTGCTCGGTCTCGTCACCGCGGTCAGCTTCCTGGTCAGCGCGGTGGCAGCGGTCGGCTGGGCGTACGTCGGTGACCGGACCAACCGTAAGCCGCTGCTGATGGTGGGCACGCTGCTCTGGGCGGCGGGCACCGGAGGCAGCGCTCTTGCCGGCGGCTACCTGACCTTCCTGCTCGCACAGTTGGTCGCGGCGATCGGTCTCGGCGCGGTCGGCTCGGTGGGCTTCTCCGTGGTCACCGATCTGATCTCACCCACCCGGCGTGGGCTGGTGCTGAGTTTCTGGGGCCTCTCCCAGGGAGTCGGCACCCTGGCGGGCACGCTCGTCGGTGGCCTGCTCGGGTCGACCGACTGGCGGCGCCCCTTCCTGATCCTGACCGGCGTCGGCCTGGTCGCCACCCTGGCCTACCTGTTCACGTACGACGTCCGGCGTGGCCAGAGCGAGCCGGAACTGGCCGACCGGCTGGACGCCGGCGCCGAGTACGACTATCGGATCAGCCGCGCCGACCTGCCGCGCATCCTGGCCCGACGGACCAACCGGTGGCTGATCCTGCAGGGGCTGACCGCACAGGCCGCGTTCGGCTCGCTGGTGTGGCTGCCGGTGCTCTTCGCCGAACGGGCCGAGGCCCAGGGCTACTCGGCGTCGACCGCGGTGGTGGTGGGCAGCGTCTTCGCCACCCTGTTCCAGCTCGGCGGGGTGCTGTCCATCGTGGGCGGCCTGATCGGCGACGCGGTGCAACGGCGTACCCCTCGGGGGCGGGCGTTGGTCGCCGCGGTCGGCATCCTCGCCGCGCTGCCGTTCTACCTGGTGTTGTTCTTCGTCCCGGTGACCATCGACGTGCCGGACGGTGCCAGCGGCGGTGCGGTGGTGGGCGCGGTGCTGGCCAGCGTCTTCACCGAGCCGTCGGTGGGGCTGAGCCTGCTCACCGCGGTCGTGGCGCTCGCGCTGACGTCGGCCAACTCGCCGAACTGGTTCGCCCTGATCGCCGACGTGAACCCGCCGGAGCACCGCGGCACTGTCTACAGCCTGGGCAACCTGGTCAACGGGGTCGGTCGCGCGGCCGGCAACGGGTTGGTGGGGGTGGCGTTCCAGGGGTTGCGGGCGGCATTCCCGCCGCCGCTGAACTTCGCGGTCGGGCTTGCCGCGTTCCAGCTCTTCTTCATCCCCACCGGCGTCATGTACTGGCTGGCCTCCCGCACCGCACCGGAAGACATCGACAACGTCCACAACCTCCTGAACACCCGAGCCACCCGCCTCTAACCCACCCCACCCCGCCCCCGAGCGGGCCGAGCCATCCCCGGTCTCGCGATCTTGCGCTTGCTGCCCCGACCGGCCCGCCCGCCCGCGGAGCGGGCCGGTCGGCGCTGGGTCAGCCGCGCAGCCAGACTGTGACGTCGGTCGGGACCGCGCCGTCGTCGTCCAGGGGTGCGCTGGTGGCGAGCACCTCGGCACCGGTCGGCACCGGCACCGGGGCGGCACCGAAGTTGGTCAGCACGGTCAGCTGACCGTTGCGGAAGCTCAGCGCCTCGTCGCCGGAGGACAACCACTCCAGGGTGCCGCGACCCAGCCCGTGCGCACGGCGCAACCGCAGCGCCGTGCGGTACAGCTCGTACGTCGAGCCGGGCACGTCGCGCTGGCGGTCCAGCGCGTACTCCGCCCAGAGCGGCGGTTGCGGCAGCCAGCTCGCGTCGGTCGGCCCGAAACCGTACGAGGGGGCGTCGGCCTCCCACGGGATCGGCACCCGGCACCCGTCCCGGCCGCGCTGGGTGTGCCCGCTGCGCTCCCAGGTCGGGTCCTGCCGAGCCTCGTCGGCAAGTGTCGTGTGCTCGGGCAGCCCCAACTCCTCGCCCTGGTAGAGGTACGCGGAGCCGGGCAGGGCGAGCATCAGCAGGGTGGCCGCCCGGGCCCGGCGCAGACCGAGCGCGGCGTCCGGCTGCGGGTCGCCGATGCCGATGCCGTTGGGCCGGCCGCCGCCGATCGCCAGGCCGAGCCGGGAGGCGTGTCGCACCACGTCGTGGTTGGACAGCACCCAGGTGGTCGGCGCGCCGACCGAGTCGGTCGCCTGCAGCGAGCGGGTGATCACCGCGTACTGGGCCGGTGCGGTCCACGCCGCGAGCAGGTACTCGAAGTTGAACGCCTGGTGCATCTCGTCCGGGCGGACGTAGCGGGCCAGCCGCTCGGCCGGCTCCACCCAGGCCTCGGCGACCAGCACCCGCTCGCCGGGGTAGCTGTCGAGAACCTGCCGCCACTGCCGGTAGATCTCGTGCACGCCCTCCTGGTCCCACATCGGCGGGCGCGGCTTGTCGATCTCGTTGCCGGAGAGGATCTCCTGCGGTTCCTGCCAGTCGGCCAGGTCGGCCTGCTTGATCAGGCCGTGTGCCACGTCGACCCGGAAGCCGTCCACCCCGCGGTCCAGCCAGAACCGCAGCACGTCCAGGAACTCCGCGTGCACCTCCGGGTTGTCCCAGTTGAGGTCCGGCTGCCCGGTGTCGAACAGGTGCAGATACCACTGCCCGGGTTGCCCGTCGGAGTCCACCGTCCGGGTCCAGGCCGGACCGCCGAAGACGCTCTGCCAGTCGTTCGGCGGCTGGTCGCCGGTGGGCCCGAGGCCGTCCCGGAAGATGTACCGGGACCGTTCCGGGCTGCCGGGCGCGGCGGCCAGCGCGGCCTGGAACCAGCGGTGCGCGGACGAGGTGTGGTTGGGGACCAGGTCGACGATCACCCGCAGGCTGCGGGACCGGGCCTCGGCGATCAGCTTGTCCGCGTCGGCGAGGGTGCCGAACAGCGGGTCGATGTCGCGGTAGTCGGCCACGTCGTAGCCGGCGTCGGCCTGCGGCGACGGGTAGAACGGGGACAGCCACACCGCGTCCACGCCCAGCTCGACCAGGTGGTCGAGGCGGGCGGTGATGCCGGGCAGGTCACCGATCCCGTCGCCGTCCGAGTCGGCGAACGAGCGGGGGTAGATCTGGTAGATGGTCGCCTCGGTCCACCAGCCGGTGGCTGGGTGACCGGAGGGGCTCTGCTGCGTCGGATCGGTGTTCAGGGTCTTCTCCCGTGTCGCGCGGTGGGTGGATTTCAGTGTGCCCGGGGTGGTGCCGTCGAGTCCCGGACGACCAACCGAGTGGGCAGGATCACCGGTGTGTCGCCGCCGGCGTCGCGTTGACCCACGACGGGGCCCGGGGGGCGTGCCCCGAGCGGGTCGAGCAGCATCCGGGCGGCGAGCCGGCCCTGCTCGGCGGCGGGCTGGGCGATGGTGCTGAGCCCCAGCATGCCGGCCAGGTCGTGATTGTCGATGCCGATCACGCTGACGTCGTGTGGTACCCGCAGCCCGGCGTCGCGTACCGCGGTCATCGCCCCCATCGCCATCTCGTCGCAGGCGGCGACGATCGCGGTCGGCGGGTCGCCACGGACCAGCAACTCGGCGGCGGCCCGGATGCCGCCGTCGATGGTGAACGTGGACTCGACATCCAGGCTCGGGTCGGGCCGCAGGCCGGCGGAGCGCAGCTCCGCCTGGTAGCCGCGGCGGCGGTCCAGGTGGGTGGTGAAGGCCAACTCGTCGTCCGGGTCGCCGGAGATGTGCGCGATCCGGTGATGGCCGAGGTCGATCAGGTGCCGGGTGGCGGTCCGCGCGGCAGCGACGTCGTCGATGCGTACGCAGGGCCAGTTGGGCACCCTGCTGCCCGAGCTGATCGTCACTCCGGGCAGGTCCAGTGTGGCTAGCGCGGTCAGGTCGGCCGGCCGCAGTGGCGTGGCGACCAGCATGATGGCGTCCACCCGCTTGTGCAGGTTGGCCGTGCGCAGGACCCGCTGGCGGATCTGCTCCCGGCCGCCCAGGTTGTAGAGCAGCAGGTCGTAGCCGGACTGGTGCAGGTGCTCCTCGACCGCCTCGACGACGGTGCTGAAGAACCAGCGGGTGATCCGGGGGACCACCACCGCGACCGTGCCGGTTCGGCCTCCGGCGAGCCGGGACGCACTCGGCGAGACCGCGTAGTCGAGTTGTTCGGCGGCGGCGAGCACCCGGCCCCGGGTGGCTGCGGAAACCGTCGGGAGCCCGCGCAGGGCCCGCGAGACGGTGGCCGTGGACACACCGGCCAGCCGGGCGACATCATCGATCTTCGTCACGGTTCCCCCGCTCGGTGCCAGAACGCCCGCCGCCGCCCGAGGGGCCGGGCGACGGCGGGCAAGCGGGTCAGCCCTTGACGCTCCCGGCGAGCAGACCTCGCACGAAGAAGCGTTGCAGGGACAGGAAGACAATCAGCGGTACGACGATGGAGACGAACGCTCCGGCGGTGAGCCGCTGCCACTCGTTGCCCCGGGTGCCGGCCATCTCGGCGAGTCGGACGGTGAGCGGGGCGGTCTCGTTGCCGCCGCCGGCGAAGATCAGCGCGACCAGCAGGTCGTTCCAGACCCAGAGGAACTGGAAGATGCCGAACGCCGCGAGCGCCGGGGTGATCAGCGGCAGCACGATGGTGCGGAAGATCTTCGGGTGGGTGGCCCCGTCGACCCGGGCCGCCTCCATCAGGTCTCCGGGTAGCTGCGAGATGAAGTTGTGCAGCAGGAAGACGGCGAACGGAAGCGCGAAGCAGGTGTGGGCGAACCACACCTGGGCGAACTTCTGCTCGTCGACGAGGTCCCAGGCGGGCATCAGCGTGACGCCGCCGAGGGTGACGCCGGTGGAGAAGAACTTCAGCAGCGGCACCAGGGCCATCTGCAACGGCACGATCTGCAACGCGAAGATCGCGATGTAGACCCAGTCCCGGCCACGGAAGTTGATCCAGGCCAGCGCGTACGCGGCCAGGCACGCGAAGGCGAGCGGGAACAGCACCGACGGGATGGTGATCGCCAGGGAGTTGATGAAGGAACCGGCGAGTTGCCCGGAGGAGGCCGACCGCCCGAACAGGACCTGCTGGTAGTTCTCCAAGGTGAACTGCGGGTTGGTGAACGCGGTCCACCAGCCGGTGGTCTTGATCTCGTCCTCCGGTCGGAGGGAGGAGACGAGCAGGCCGAAGGTCGGGATGGTCCAGACCACCGCGATGACGATCGAGACGAGCGTCGCGGTGCGGCTGTTCAACCGCTTGCGGACCCGGCCGGCCGTGGTGGTCGGGGTGCCGTCGGTCTGCTGGGCGCCGACGGCGACGGTGGGCGTTGCGGTGGTCATCTCAGCCCTCCCGCTGCTGACGGAGGTTGCGGATCTGGTAGATCACGACCGGGATGACCAGGATGAAGAGGAAGACGGCGAGTGCCGAGCCCTGCCCGTTCTGGCCGTACCGGAACGCCTGGTTGTACATCTCGCTGGCGATCACGCTGGTGTCGTAGTTGCCGTTCGTCGAGGTCCGGACGATGTCGAAGACCTTGAGCGTGGCGATCGTGAGCGTCACCGCCACGACGATCAGCGCCGGCCGGATGCTCGGCATGGTGATCTGCCAGAACATCTGCCACGGGCTCACGCCGTCCAGCCGGGCGGCCTCCACGATGTCGTCGGGGATGGCCTTGATCGCGGCGGAGAGCACCACCATGGCGAAACCGGCCTGGATCCAGACCATGATGACGATGAGCAGCACCGTGTTCAGCGGGGATTCGAGGAGCCACTGCTTCGGCTCACCGCCGAGGCTGACCACGATCTGGTTGAGCAGACCGATCTGGTCGCCCTCACCCCGGTAGGCGTAGACGAACTTCCAGATGATGCTGGCGCCGACGAAGGAGATGGCCATCGGCAGGAAGATCAGTGACTTGGCCACCGCCTCGAACCGGGCCTTGTCCACGAGTACGGCGTAGAGCAGGCCGAACCCGGTCGCCACCAACGGGACGAGGAGCACCCAGACCAGGGTGTTGATCAGGACCCGGACGATCGAGTCGTCGGAGAACATCCAGCCGTAGTTGCGCAGACCCACCCAGTTGGTGCTGCTTCCGTCCATCAGGGAGAGCAGCGTGGTGCGGATGGCCGGCACGACCAGGCCGATGACGAGCAGCAGCAACGTCGGCAGCAGGAAGAAGAACGCGAAGAGCCCCTCCCGCTGCTTGCGTCGGCGGGGCAGCGGGCCCCCGCCCACGGAGGCGGCGACGAGCTGAGCCTCCCGCCGACGGGCGAACCAGGCCGGCACCACGTCGAGCAACAGGAGCAGACCACCAACGACCACCACGAAGGCGACCAGCCCGTACATCAGCATGAGGAACTTCGGCTGCTGATCGGCGAAGTCGAACTTCATCAACCCTCCCTTCCGGGTCCATCTCGTCCGGTGGCCCGGCCCGCGAGCGCGGACCGGGCCACCGCCGGGATCACTTAGGCCAGCTGCTCTCGATGCCCTGGAGCACCGGAGCGGTCGGCTTGCCGTTCAGCCACTCGACCATGCCCTTCCAGAACGTTCCCGCGCCGACGGCGGCCGGCATCAGGTCGGATCCGTCGAAGCGGAAGGTGCCCGACTTGTCCTGCAGGAGCTGGACGGAGAGCTTGTCGATCGGGCTGGCCACGTTGGCGATGTCCAGCTTGTTGTTCGCCGTGACCCAGTTGCCGAGCTTCGCGCGGCTGTTCACGTACTCGGCGGAGACCAGGTAGGTCTGCACCGCCTGGACCTCGGGACGGTCGGCGTAGCCGACGACGAACTCGCCCGCGCCCAGCACCGGCTTGCCCTTGGCCGGGTCGATGGCCGGGAGGTAGAAGGCGAACGCGTCGCCGTCCTCGGCCACCTTGGTGCCCTCGGGGAACTGGTTGGCGTAGAACGACGCCTGGCGGTGCATCGCGCACTTGCCGGTGGTCACCGGCAGGCCCGCCTCCTGGAAGGCGGTGGTGGTGATGCTCTTGACGCCGCCGAAGCCGCCGTTCATGTACTTGTCGTTCTTGAGGATGCTGCCGGCGCGGTCGACCGCGTCGACGACCTTCGGGTCGTTGAACGGGATGGCGTGGGTGGTCCACTGGTCGTAGGCCTCGGGGCCCGCCGTCCGCAGGAGGACGTCCTCGATCCAGTCGGTGGCCGGCCAGCCGGTGGCGTCACCGGACTCGACGCCCGCGCACCACGGCTTCATGCCGCTGGCGGCGATCTTGTCGCTCAGGGTGATGAGCTGGTCCCAGGTGGTCGGGACCTCCCAGCCCTTCTCCTTGAACGTCTTCGGCGAGTACCAGACGAAGGACTTCACGTTGGCGCCGAGCGGCACGCCGTAGAGCGTCCCGTTCACGGTGCCGTACTTCAGCCAGTCGGCCGGCATGTTCTGCTCGGCGAGGGCCTTGGTGTCGGCGCTCAGGTTCTTCAGCTTGCCGGCGTCCGCGAAGCGCTTCACGAGGCCCGGCTGGGGCACGAAGGCGATGTCGGGGGCGTTGCCGCCGTCGACCCGGACGGGGAGCTGCGCCTCGAACTCGCCGCTGCCCTCGTAGTCGATCTCGATGCCGGTGCACTCGGTGAACTGCGACCAGGAGCGCTCCAGCAGGTCGGCCTCGGCGTCACGGATGGACGCGTAGATCGAGACCTTCTTGCCGTCGTGGCCCTCGTACTTGTCGTATGCGGCGCACTCGGCGGAGCCCGCGTTGTTGCTCTTCTTGTCGTCGCCGGTACCGCAGGCGGTGGCGCTGAGCGCCAGCCCGAGTACGCCGGCGATCACGAAGGCCTGGCGTGGTCTGGTAAAGACCGCCATGCCGTCCTCCTTCCTAGCCGGCGCGGTGCTGGTCACCCGTCGCCGGTCCGATTGGGCGTGCTCACATGTAAGCGCTTGCATCCGGCCCGGTCCACCCCCAGTCAGACACGAGCGAGTAACAATCCGGAAACCTGTGGGCTGCCTGGTGGGCGCGTTGCCGTCCCGAATCCTGGACTCTTTCGAAGATTGACGATATCTGTCAGGCTGAGCACTTCAGATCGAAGGTTTTCGACATAGGAGGAGCTGCATGCGCAAGCGGTGGATGAGCCTGCTGGCGACGGGTCTGCTCGTCGGGGGAGCACTGGTGCCGGCGAGCCCGGCGCTGGCCGCGCCGACCTTCAAGGTGCCCTTCCCGTGCGGCCAGTCCTGGTCCGGGCAGACCAGGTCGGACCACAGCCCGGCGTACGCCGTCGACTTCAACCGCACCGACGACAACGGCGACCCGGTGGTGGCCAGCGCCCCCGGCACCGTCGACCGGGTGACCGACCTCGGCGGCACCAGCTATGGCAAATACGTTCGAATCAACCACGGGGGCGGTTACAGCACCTATTACGCCCACCTCAGCGGCTTCAACGTCTCGGTCGGGCAGACCGTCGCCTACGGCAAGGTGCTCGGCTGGGTCGGCAGCACCGGTGGCTCGACCGGCCCGCACCTGCACTACGAGCAGCGCCTCAACGGCGCCGACATCCAGGTCCGCTTCAACGGCGCCCTCGGCCTCTACTGGGGCAGCAAGACCTACACCAGCGACAACGGGTGCTCCTCGGGCGGCGGCAACGGCACTGTCGACACCAGCGGCACCGCGTTGACCGTCCGCTCCGGCCCCGGCACCGGGTACGCCTCGGTCGGCACCGTCGCCGACGGCACCCGCGTGACCATCGCCTGCCAGACCAGTGGCACCACGGTCACCGGCACGTACGGCACCAGCTCGATCTGGGACCGGATCGGCTCCGGTCGGTACATCGCCGACGCGTACGTGTACACCGGTTCTGACGGGTACATCCCGGGCGTGCCCCGCTGCTGACCCGGAAACGGCCACGGTCCCCGGCGGGAGCCGCCGGGGACCTGTGGGGTCAGTTGTTCAGCTGCCAGATCGACAGGTTCAACGCGGCGGCGAAGGTGACCCAGGCCCAGTAGGGCAGCAGCAGCGCGGCCGCCACCCGGGACACCCGGGCGAAGAGCACCACGGTGAGCCCGATCGCCAGCCACATCAGCACGATCTCGGCGAACGCCAGCCCGTACTGCCCCGCGCCGAAGAACAGCGGGGTCCAGATCGCGTTGAGCACCAGTTGGGCGGTCCACGCCCAGAGGGCGGGAGCGAAGCCGACCCGGCGCCACACCAGCCAGCCGGCCACGGCGATCAGGGCGTAGAGCAGCGACCAGACCGGGCCGAACAGCCACGACGGCGGGGCCCAGCCGGGTTGCCGCAGGCTCGCGTACTCCGCGGTGGTGCCGTGCACTCCCAGCCCGCCGATCGCGGCCGCGACGAAGACCGCCGCCGCGAAACCGGCGAGGGCCCACCACGCTCGCCGCCCGGAGGCCGCCGGCGCGTCCCGAGATATCTCCATGGTCAAGATATTTCCGGCCCGGTGCGGCTCAAACCCACAAGAAAGCGCCGGGATCACCACGGCCGATGCTTCTGTCGGGAGGACGAAGCTCCGGCCACGGCGACCCCGGCGGGTCCCGGTTTTATGACATACGAGCGCTAATTGAAGATGCTGACACCACCCGGGCCAACCAACAGCCCGACAACGATGAGGACGATGCCCCACAGGATCTGCCGGCGGAACAACGCGAGGATGCCGGCGACCACGAGTACGACTGCGAGAATCCAAAGAATCAGCTCCATGACCTCTGAATACCCGACGGTCCGAGCGGGGAAACCTGATCGGTATCAAGTTGATCGCCAACGTGGAAGACGCTGTACGCCTGCTTGATCACCGGGTGCGCGACGTTGCGGACGCGTACCCCGCCGGGGGTCGTGCCGCGCTCGCTGCCGGCGTGCGCGTGCCCGTGCAGGGCCAGCGCCGTGGGTGCCGAGTCGATCGCCTGCCCCAACTGGTACGACCCGAGGAACGGGTAGATCTCCAGCGGTTCGCCGACGAGCGTGTCCGGCACCGGCGCGTAGTGGGTGAGGGCGACGAGCATGTCGCAGTCCAGCGAGCGCAGGGCGGCACCGAGTCGGTCGGCGCTGTCGGTGGTGGTCCGCACGAAAGCCTTCATCTCCGGCTCGCCGAAGTCACTCGCACAGCGCCCGGCGAACCCGCCGCCGAAGCCCTTGACGCCGGCGATGCCGAGCCGGCCGCCCGCACAGTCCAGCACCACGCCGTTGCCCTCCAGCACGGTGATGCCCGCGTCCTCCAGCACCTTGACCACCTGGGGCACCTGATCACACTGGTGGTCGTGGTTGCCCAGCACGGTCACGACCGGCACGGCCAAACCGCCGAACTCCTCCGCCACGCAGCGCGCCTCGGCCTCGGTGCCGTGCCGGGTCAGGTCCCCGGCCAGCAGCAGCACGTCGGCGCACTCCGGCAGCTCTTCCAACGCCGGTCGGAACCGTCCGACCACGTCCTCGTCCAGATGCACGTCACCCACCGCGGCGATCCGGATCACCATGGAACCTCCCTCAGGGCAGTTGCTCGATCTCCGTGGGCGCCTGGGCGCGGATCACCCCGATGTCGCTGGTGATCGGTACGTCGGGAAAGCGCTCGGACACCAGGCGCAGGATCTCCGCACGCCGGTGCGGGCTCTCCACCTCGCCGTGCAGCACGAGGGCGCGTTCCCGTCGGACCACGGTGATCCCCTGCTCGGCGACGGCGGGGTCCTCGGCGAGCAGCCGCTGGATCTCCGCGTCGACGTACTCGTCCGGTGGCCCGGTGCCGATGTCGCGATGATGGGTCACGATGTCCCCTCTCCTGGCTGGGTGCCGACGGCCGGCACCACCTCCAGCCGGTCCAGCAGCACCAGGAACGCCTCGGCGTACGGCGAGTGCTGCGTCTCCTTGCGTACCCTCTCCCAGTCGATCTGCTCCCGCAGCGAGCGGGCCAGCGGCAGACCGCGGGCGAAGTCGCAGTAGTGCTGGGAGAAGCTCAGCAGCTTGTGCACCATCAGCTGGGTGGCGGACAGGACCGGCATGTGGATCGCGTCCACCGGCCGGATGACCGTGTCGGCGAACGTCTCCTCGGTCACCGGTGTCTCGATCGGCCGATGGATGAGGTCCACCATCCGGCCGTCGTCGAAGACCTTGACCAGCCAGTCCTCCGGGGGTCGCTGGGCGACGAAGCCGGCGGCCACCAGGGCCTCCAGTGCCTGTTCCACGTCGGCCTCCCGGATCAGGAAGTCGACGTCGTGCTCACTGGAGTGGCCCCCGTGCGCGTAGACGGCGAAGCTGCCGCCCAGGGCGAACGGGATCTCGGACTGCTTGAGCACGGCGGCGACCTTCTTGAGGGTGTGCACCAGACTCTCGTCCCCGCGCTCAGCCATCTGCTTCTCCCGTCGTCAGGTGGTGGACCGGCGGTTGGGTTTCAAAGGTCCGGTACCCGGCATTCCGGTCGGCCACACCTCCTTGCGTCGCGGTGAGGTGCCAACAGGAACGAAACAGTACAAAGCTCACGGAGTAGGTGCGTGGGTCGGATAACCTGTGGAGGGTGGCCAGATCATCGGGGATGCGACGCGGCAGGGCCCGGTTACGCACCGTCGCCCTGATCGGCATCGACGGTTCCGGCAAGACCACCCAGGCACACCGACTGGCCGACGCGCTGAACGCCGCCGGCCGCCCCGCGAAGTACCGCCGCAACGCCAGCGGCCGTCGTTGGCTGGGCCGCCTCGCCCACCGCCTCGGGCGACCGGACGCGCAGCGGCTCGTCGGGCGCGACGGTGTGCTGGCGGTGGAGTCCGTGCTGCGCTGGCTCGCCATCGCCATGGCCCTGGTCAGCTGCCTGCTCACCGGCCGGACGGCGGTGATGGACCGCTACTCCGCCTGCCAGTACGCGAGCATCCGCGCGCATGGGGGGCACCGCTGGGAGCGACTGGCCCGGGCCGGCTACCGCCTGTTCCCGACCCCGCAGGTGACCTTCCTGCTGGCCGTCGACCCGGCGGAGGCGTACCGGCGCATCGAGGAGCGCGGCACCGACCACGAGACGATGGGCTGGCTCACCGCGGCGGACACCGCCTACCGGGCGCTACCCGAATATCCGAGCTTCGTGTTGGTGGACGCGGGTCGCCCGGCCGAGGAGGTGACCGAGCAGATCCAGGCGCACCTGGGGACCTGGCTGCCGGCGTCCCCGGGGGCGGCGCGGGGTGACGAGGGCCCGTTGGTGGCTCAGGCCCGCCCGTAGACCGGCACGGTGGCGCCGCTGGTCGGCGCGGACTCCGCCGACGCGAGGAACCGGATCACCGACGCGATCTCGGCCGGGGCCACCCAGCGGGAGTGGTCGGCGTCGGGCTGGGCGGCCCGGTTCGCCGGGGTGTCGATGACGCTGGGCAGCACGGTGTTGCAGCGCACGTTGCGAGATCTGTACTCCACCGCGACCGCGTTGGCGAGGGCCAGCACCGCCGCCTTGGCGGTCACGTAGCCGGCCGCGCCGGGAAACGGGGCGAGCGCCGCGCGGGCCGCGACGCAGACCACCGCGCCGCCGCCGGCCGCCAGCAGGTGTGGCAACGCGGCCTGGGTGACCAGGTAGGTGGGCCGCAGGTTGACGGTGAGCATCCGCTCGAAGTCCTCGACCGGCGTCTCGTGCACCAGGCCGCCGCTGGCGTACCCGCCGACCAGGTTGACCACCGCGCGCAGCGGCGCCGCCGACTCACCGGCGGCGACCTCGACCGCCCGCGCGGCACCCGCCGGCTCGGTCAGGTCCGCGACCAGCCGGACCAGCCCCTCCGCCGCCGGCTCCGCTTCGGGCCGGGCGCTCCGCTCCGGTACGACCACCCGCCAACCCGCCTCGACAAAGGCGCCCACCACCGCCCCACCCAGCCCACCAGAACCCCCGGTAACCAAGACACTGCCCAGAACCCCCATGCGCCAACGCTAACCCCCACCCCCCACCGCACCCCCACCCCACCCATCCCTCCTCGGTTGATCATGGGGTTACTGCTGCGACACGCCGAGGTGAGTGGCAACAACATCATGATCGCGGTCTGCCGTGGGCAGAGTTGGTCGTTGAGACGGGCCTTGGTGGCGCAGGATCGGTCGATGCGAATTCTCATTTTGGGTGGCACTCGATTCCTTGGCCGGGCGACGGCCCAGCTCGCCGTCGAGCAGGGTCACGAGGTGACCTGCGCGGCCCGGGGCGTGTCCGGGGTCGCGCCGGCCGGAGTCCGGTTCGTGCCGGTGGACCGGGACGATCCCCAGGCTCTGGCGCAGCTCGCCGGCGAGGGTTTCGACGCCGTGATCGATGTGACCCGCCAGATCAGTCACGCCCGGTACGCGCTCGACGCACTCGCCGAGCGGGTCGACCACTGGTCCTTCGTGTCCACGATCTCGGTGTACGCGGACCACACCACCCCCGGTCAGACCGCCGCGGGCGCACCGGTGCTGCCGCCGGCCCCACCGGAGGTGGACGGTCCGGTCGGCCCGGACCACCGCTGGTACGGCGAGTGCAAGGTGAGCATCGAGCGGCTGGTCCGGGAGCGGATGGGCGTGGACCGTTCGTTCCTCTGCCGGGCGGGACTGATCGTCGGTGCGGAGGACCCGAGCGATCGTTTCCCGTACTGGGTGCGGCGGCTGTCGGTGGGTGGGGAGGTGCTCGCACCCGGCCGCCCGACCGACCGGGTGCAGTTCGTGGACGTGGCCGACCTGGCGGGCTGGCTGCTGCACGCCGCCGGCACCGGCCTCGCCGGCACGTACGACGGCACCGGACCGGCGATGTCCCGGGCCGACCTGCTGCACGGGGTGGCCGCCGGGTTGGGCGTCACCGATCCGGTCCTCACCTGGGTCGACCAGGAGTTCCTGCTGGCCCATGACGTCCGCGAGTGGTCGGGGGAGCGGGCCCTGCCACTCTGGGTGCGACTGCCGGAGACCGGTGGTCTGATGGACCGGGACGCCGCACCGGCTCTGGGTGCCGGGCTGACGATCCGTCCACTGTCGGACACTGTTCGGGCGACCGCGGCCTGGATGGCAGCGGACCCGGCCGCCGTACGGCAGGGCGGACTCGACCCGGCGGATGAGGCGGCGGTACTGCGGGAGTGGCAGGCTGTGCGGGATCGGTGAACGGGCCGTCGGCCGTTTCCCTCGTCCCGGCCAGTCATGGTTGACGCTCACGCTTGGTGAAAGTAAGTTTCACCCGTGGCGAAGAGTCCGAAGATTTCTGCGAGTCAGGAGCCCGGTGGGCTGATCGTCCACATCAGCGGGTTGTTGCCGTCGCTGTCTCCCGCCGAGCAGCGGGTTGCCCGGCTGGTCGTGTCCGACCCGGCCGCCGCCTCCCGGCGGACCATCACCGACCTCGCCACCGCGGCGGAGACGTCGGAGGCGACAGTCATCCGGTTCTGCCGCTCGGTCGGCATGGACGGCTATCCCCAACTCCGCATCCGGCTCGCCGCCGAGGCCGCCCGCCGGATCGAGCCACCCGACGCCCGGGTGGTCGGCGGCGACATCCCGCCCGGCGCCGACCTCGCCCAGATCATCGCCACCATCGCGTTCAACGACGCCCGCGCGGTCGAGGAGACTGCCGAGCAGCTCGACCCCGCCGTCTGCGAGCAGGTGGTCGAAGCGATCAACAGCGCCGGTCGGATCGACATCTACGGCGCCGGTGCCAGCGGGTTCGTCGCGTCGGACTTCCAGCAGAAGCTGCACCGCATCGGCCGGATCGCCTTCTACTTCCCGGACGTGCACACGGCGCTGACCTCGGCCGCCCTCCTCGGCAGGGGCGACGTGGCGATCGGCATCTCGCACAGCGGCACGACCTCCGACGTGATCGAGGTGCTGGAGCAGGCCCGCACGCGGGGTGCCGGCACCGTGGCGTTGACCAACTTCCCCCGCTCGCCGATCACCGAGGTGGCCGACTTCGTGCTGACCACGGCGGCCCGGGAGACCACCTACCGCTCCGGCGCGACGGCCAGCCGGCTGGCCCAGCTCACCGTGGTCGACTGTCTCTTCGTCGGGGTGGCCGCCCGCAACCGGGCGCGGGCCCGCAAGGCCCTGGAGGCGACCGCCGAGGCGGTCCAGTCGCACCGGGTGGGTGCCAACCGGAGGCGGGCATGACGGCCGGTGCGGACCTGCCCGCAACGCCCGTTCGCCCGACGGTCCGGGTGGGCGCACCCACCGAACGGCGCAACCCGCTCAGCGTCGACCTCGACCTGATGTCGACGCGGGACGTCCTCACCGTGATCAACGAAGCCGACCGGCGGGTGCCGGCGGCGGTCGCCGCGGTCCTCGACGAGATCGCCACCACCGTCGACCTGGCGGTCGAGGCCCTGCGCGGCGGCCACCGGGTGCACTACTTCGGGGCCGGCACCTCCGGTCGGCTCGGTGTGCTCGATGCCGCCGAGTTGGCCCCCACCTTCAACTCGCCCCGACACTGGTTCTGCGCCCACCTCGCCGGTGGCCCGGACGCCATGTGGCAGGCCGTGGAGGACGCCGAGGACGACGACCGGGGCGGCGCGGTCGAGGCGGCCAGTTGTGTACGCGGCGGTGACCTGGTGGTCGGTCTGGCGGCCAGCGGACGCACCCCGTACGTCCTCGGGGCGCTCGCCGCGGCCAGCGCCAAGGGGGCTTCGACGGTGCTGCTGTGCGCCAATCCGGAGGCGGAGGCCGCCCGGACGGTGGACGTGTTCATCGGGGTGGACACCGGACCCGAGGTGGTCGCCGGGTCGACCCGGATGAAGGCGGGCACGGCGCAGAAGTTGGTGCTCAACACGTTCTCGACAGCCGTCATGGTGCGCCTGGGGCGGGTCTACTCGAACCTCATGATCGATATGGTGGCCACCAACGCGAAACTCCGCGGCCGAATGATCTCGATTCTGGTCGAGGCCACCGGTTGCGCGGAGGAGGTTTCCCGGCAGGCGCTCGTGGAGGCCGACGGTGACCTGAAGACGGCGCTTGTCTCCCTGGTCTCCGGTGCCGAGGTGGACGCCGCCCGGGCCGCGCTGGCCCGCTCCGCCGACCAGGTACGAGGGGCGCTCGCCCTGCTCGCGTCCTAGCCGCACGCGCCCCCGGGAAGCGAACGAAGCCTCGGATTGTTCATCTGGCCGAGGGGTAATAACACCCTCGAGGATGAACCGAGCGGTCCTTCGGTGCGTATCTGGCAGTGACCAGGATCGCAGCGTGGTGGTGACCCGGGTCGCTGTGCCCCCACGGCGGGTGGTGTTGCCATAGAACGTAACCCGTGCGTGGTGCCCAGCGGCGAGCCATCCGACGGGACGCTGACAGCAAACATGGACCGGGCTCTCAGCTATTACTCAGGCATTCGTGACACTTTCGACTCACGACATGGAATCCCCGACACGTCTCATCTGTTGTGTAGGTGTCAGCACCCGTGGGCACAGCAGAAGTTACCAGGGGTTGACGGACGTGGGGAATGGCAAGGAACCGGGCAACCGGCGCGAGCGAGGGGACCGTGGGCAACGTGGACAAGAACATCGGCATGCGAACCGATCAGGTGGCCGAGGAGCGCGACCTGGTCGGCGTCTACCTGCACGAGATCTCCCGGACGCCACTGCTGGACGCCGCTCGGGAGGTCGAACTCTCCAAGGCGATCGAGGCCGGCCTCTACGCCGAGCACCTGCTCGGTGAGGAAGCCGTCCGCGCCGGTGTGGACCGGGCCGACCTGGAGTGGCTGGTCGTCGAGGGCGAGCGCGCGAAGGACCTCTTCATCCGCGCCAACCTCCGACTTGTCGTGTCGATCGCCCGCCGCTACGTGCGCTCGGGCATGCCCATGCTGGACCTGATCCAGGAGGGCAACACCGGCCTGGTCCGGGCGGTCGAGAAGTTCGACTACGAGCGTGGCTACAAGTTCTCCACCTACGCCACCTGGTGGATCCGCCAGGCGATCAGCCGGGCGATCGCCCAGCAGGAGCGCACCGTGCGCCTGCCGGTGCACCTGGTGGAGGACGTCAACCGGATGCGCAACGTGGCCCGGCAGCTGACCCGGGAGCTGGGCTCCGACCCGGAGCCGGAGCAGATCGCGGCCTCCCTCGGCGTGACCGTCGAGCGGGTCAACGAGCTGCGTCGCTGGTCGCAGGACACCGTCTCGCTGGACACCCCGGTCGGCGACGACGGCGACACCAGCCTCGGCGACCTGGTCGCCGACAGTGACGCGCCGTCACCGGAGGACATCGTCCTCAGCGGTCTGGAGCGGCAGCGTATCGAGGGTCTGCTCAACCACCTCGACGACCGGTCCGCCGGCATCATGCGGGCCCGCTACGGGCTGGAGGACGGCCGGGAGCACTCGCTCACCGAGGTCGCCTCCCGGTTCTCGCTGTCCCGCGAGCGGATCCGACAGTTGGAGATCCAGGCTCTCGGCCGACTGCGCGAGCTGGCCCGGGCGGAGGGGCTGCAGGCAGCCTGACCTGGTAGTAATAACGGCGAACGGCCGGCGTCCGATAGGGGGACGCCGGCCGTTCGCCGTTGCCGGTCGGGTGCCTAGCGAACCCGGCCGTAGCCCTGGATCGGCATCATGTTCATGCCTCGCCTGAGCACGTTACGGCCGGCGCTTGGCGCGTCGATCACCTGGCCGTCGCCCACGTAGAGGGCGACGTGCCCGAGCCCGCTGTAGAAGACCAGGTCACCGGGGCGGAGGTCGCCCCGACCGATGTGCGCGACGGCACCCCACTGCATTCGGGTGTTGTGCGGCAGGGACTTCCCGGCCGCCCGCCAGGCCGCCGAGGTCAGCCCGGAACAGTCGTAGCCGTTCGGCCCGTCGGCTGCCCAGACGTACGGCTTGCCCACGGCTCCGAACGCGTAGCGCACGGCGGTGCCGGCAGCACCTGCCACCGCGGGCACGTTCTTGGCCTCGGCCACCGCGGCCTTCGGCTCGGGACGCTCGGTCGCCGCCCCGTACGCCTGCCGACGCAGCTCGTACAGCTTGGCCAGGTCCTGTTCGATCTGCTTCTTGCCCGCCGCGAGCTGACGGGCCCGCGCGGCCTGTCGTTTCAGTGTGGCGTCCAGGCCGGCCTTCTCGTCCAGCAGTCGCCGCTGGTCCGCCGTGAAGCCGGAGATGCGCTCCTGCCGCTGGCGGGTCAGCTGGTCGAGCGTGCTCAGCCGGTCCAGCAGCGCGGCGGAGCCGCCGGGACGCAGCAGGGCGTCCGCGGTCCGCAGGCCGCCGTTCTTGTACGCGGTGGTGGCCAACTCAGTCACGTCGGCCCGGCTCTGCTCGGCCTGTTGCTCCAACGGGCCGATGCGGGCCTGTAATCGGGCCGCCGACGCCTCGTTGGTCTTGATCTCCTCACGCAACTTGTTGTACGACTCCACGACCCGTTCCAACTCGGCCGAGGACGTCTCGATCCGGCGGGTCAGGTCGGCGGGGGACGGCTCGGCGTGAGCCACCGCCGCCGGAGCGATCAGCGCGGCCGACATGCCGGCCAGCGCCACGGTACGCAGCAGGTTTCTCAGGGATGACAAGAGCGGAAGGCCCCTCTCCCACGGCCGCTGGGGCTGCTGACGCCCTCGGCGACACCGGCCGGGGCCACCCGGGCGGACGGCACTGGGCCGGACCGGCTCACACAACCTAACCCGGGACGGATGTCGCTCGCAGTTGAAGCAGGGGCGAATGTGGGAAGAGTGGCGGCTCGTGCCGCTGCGGTGGGTGGCGCTGCTGACACCTGCTGGGACGCGGGTAAAGGCCCGTTTCGCGGCTGGTGACGGATATATGACTTTCGTCGTTCCGGGCGCATACCGTCGGATCCCCGACCGCCATAACCGATAAAGGCGAAATGGATGCGGTTACCTGCCGATATCCCTCGTCGGGGTGAGCGCTGGAAGCCGGCAAATGCCCAGGTCGGCTGGCCGAGCCCCAACACAATGAGGGCTGAAGCCGGGAATCCCGTCGGCAGATATCGATCTCTGCCACCGCCGGGTCCCTCGGCCAACCGTCCCCCGCGGGAGGAACCGTGAATCGTGAAGGCGCAAACGTGCGACCGCCGCGAACGGTGCCGGGCGCCCGGTCGACCCTGCTGTACGCGCGGCCCGGCATCATCGTGACCGTCGACCGGTTCACCGTCGGCCGAACCAGTTACCGGGTCGCCGACCTCACCCATCTGCGTACCACCCGGGGCCCGCACGACCGGGTCGCCGTCCGGGCCGTCGCCATCACCGCCGGCATGGTCGGCGGCGTCGGGCTGCTGCTCGGCTTCACCGGTGGGCTGCAACACCTGACCGCCGGGGCGTACCTCATCCTCGGCGCGGTCTTCCTGCTGCCCGGGGTGCTCGCCCTGGCTGGCGATCGCTGGCGACCGCCGCCCCACGAACTGTGGGGGTGGTACGGGGGAGCGGAGACGCTGCTCTTCAGCGCCGACGACGAGCGGCAGTTCGGTCAGGTCACCCGGGCGTTGCTGCGGGCCCGGGAGATGAACCGGTACGGCGACTGGGTCGACCCGCTCGCCTCGACCGAACCGTGGCGGCCCAGCCGCTGACGCGACGACGGTGGGCCCACGCCGGGCGGGGCGTCGGCCCACCCGTCGCTCAGTGGGCGACCGGCTCCGGAGCCCGCTGCTCCTGCGGCGCGGCCACCCAGGCGCTGACCCGGCGCTCGGCATAGAACGAGACGAACGGCACCGTGCCGGCCAGCATCACCAGCAGCATCCGCTTCAGCGGCCAGTCGGCTCGGCGGCTCAGGTCGAACGCGGCCACCAGGTAGATCATGTAGAGGAAGCCGTGCGCCGGCCCGACCGTCTCCACGACGACCGGGTTGTCGAACGCGTACTTCAGCGGCATGCCGATCACGACCAGCAGGATCAGCACCACGCCCACGATCCAGGCGATCACGCGGTACCGGGTAAGGGCAGCGCCCACCTTCGTCCGTCCTTCCGAGCCCGGCTCAGCCGGGATAGTCACCGGGCCGGGCGCCCGGATTGGCGTTCAACCATGACAGGTAGTGGTTGTAGGCGGCCAGATCGCTGTCCTCGACGGCGTCGCCACCGGACGGCACCCGGGACACCCGCACCGGGCGGCGTACCCCCGGTCGGGACCCGGTGGTGACCGCCGGCGCCGGCTCGACGGCCGGATCCGCAGGTGGCGCGTCAGCCTCCGCCGCCTTGCGGCGGGCCAGCTTCACCTCACGCCACCAGACGTAGACCACGAAGCCGGCGAAGATCGGCCACTCGACCGCGTACCCCCAGCTCAGGCTGTTGCCTGCGGTGGCCCGGCTGATCTGCCACCAGCCCAGCCCGAGGAAGCCCACGACCAGCACGACCATGGCCACGTGACGTGCGATCCACGCCGGGGTCCAGAGCCGCCTCATGGCATCGAGGGTACCGGGGGCGCCGCCGGTCTCCGACACCGTGTCGTAGTTGTCGCGCGACCGGGATGGTTTGGCGTCACCACGCCTGGGCAATCGTCTAGACGCCAGCCCAAACGAGATCAAGGGGGGCGATGATGACCGGATCGGTACGTGAGGACGGCTTTGCGTCCAGCGGCAGCACGGACATGAGCCCGGAGCAGCGGGTGCCCGAGTGGGGCGGAGATCAGCTCGCCGACCCGGCGGGCGCCACGGAGTTCGACGGCGACGTGCTCGGCGTCGACCCGACGGAGTTGACCGACGATGATCTGATCCGCGAGATGCACAGCCTGCACCGCACCCGCCTGGACACCCTGCGGCACGCGGCGGACTCGGCGCTCGCCAACCACCTGCGGCGCACCGCGGAGCTCGAGACCGAATACCTGGCGCGTCACCCGGGCCGGGAGGTCGACCCCAACCGTCTGCGGGACTCCTGATGCCGGCGCGTGCGGTGCGCGGGATGTCGGCGCCACCCGAGGTGGTGTTCAACACCGCCACCGACCCCGACCGTGCCTCCGCCTGGCTGCCGGAGCCGCTGCGCGGTGACGGCAGCCCCGCCGCGGAGATCAGCGATGCCGAGTTGCGGGCCCGGTGGGGGGATGGCGACGCCGACGACTGGTCCGCCGAGATCCGGGTGGAGCCGGCCGACTCCGGCGGCGCCCGGATCCAGCTCGACCTTGCCGACGGATCGGGCGGGCCGGCCCCGGACCAGTTGGCCGACGAGGCGCTCACCAACCTGGCACGCGAGGTGGCCGACAACCTCCAGGCCGGCTGAGGCGGCCACGCGGGACGCCGCTCCCGCACCACACCACAAGAGGTAAGGAGACCGGGTGAGCGACACTGGCCTGCGACAGAAGGCGACGCGGCTGCGCCTGGCGTACGCGCCGCACGAACACCGGCCGCTCGGCGGCTACCTGGTGGCGATGGGCGCCTACGCCGGGGTGACCGGTGCACTCGCCGGTCTGGTCAAGGCGACCGGTCGACCGGTGCCGGAGCGTCCCACCCCGTCCGACGTGGTGTTGCTCTCCATCGCCACGCACAAGCTGAGCCGGCTGCTGTCCAAGGACGCGGTGACCAGCCCGCTGCGGGCACCGTTCACCCGTTACGACCGCCCGATCGGCAGCGGTGAGGTGATGGAACAGGTCCGCGACTCGGGCAGCCCCACCCGGCACGCCATCGGCGAGTTGCTGAGCTGCCCGTTCTGCCTGGCGGTCTGGGTGGCCACCGGGCTGACCGGTGGCC
The DNA here is from genome assembly GCF_043198035.1 of Micromonospora sp. NPDC048898. Lineage (NCBI taxonomy): Bacteria > Bacillati > Actinomycetota > Actinomycetes > Micromonosporales > Micromonosporaceae > Micromonospora > Micromonospora sp. NPDC048898. The sequence continues at coordinate 69,067 of NZ_JBICUF010000003.1, read as the reverse complement.
TGGTGCTCGCACCCCGGCTGACCCGGCTGGTGGCCACCGCGTTGACGGCGGTCGCCGCGTCCGACTTCCTCCAGATGGCGTACGCGATGGCGCAGCAGGCCGCCGAGGGTGGGCACCACGACGACGACTGATCGAGTAGACGCGCGAGGGGGGCCGGCAGACGCCGGCCCCCCTCGTCGTACGGACCTCAGCGTTGCATGCCGGACCAGCCGTGCGGTGACTCCGGCTCCCGTTCGTCCTCGTCCGCCCCGGTGATGATGTCCCGGTCCACCGCGGTGCGGTCGTGTTCGTTGGCGAAGTCCGGCTCGGGCGTGGTGTCCCTGCCCTTCGGCGGTTGACCCAGCGCCGGCACCTTCTCGTCGTGGTCCTCGTGGTGCGTCATGTCGGTGTCCCTTCTGCGGTCGCTCAGCCGATCGAACCGCCCAGCAGGTCGCTGGCCTCGTCCACCGCGTACTCGCCCTCGGGCAGCGCGTCGATGCGGGCGAGCAGGTCCGGCGGAAGTTCGGCGGCCACCGCGTGGCGGTAGATCTCCGCCTGTTCGACCCGCTCCTGCCCCCGGTAGATGTCGTCGAGCAGGTCGTCGAGGGCTCGGGTGTCCGGCTCGCCTGCCTGGGATGCGTCGTCGGTCACGCCGATCAGCTACCCGGGGCGGAATCGGTCAAACCTACCCCGGTGGCTCGTCTCCGCCGCCGGGCGATGACCCTGCGAGGCTCCCTTTGCCCGGTACCCCTGCGGTCCCTTTGCTCTGCACCCGCGGATGCGCCAGTCAGGCACCGTAGGTGGTGCGTGGGCGGGTGCAGAGCAAAGGGAGCGGCTGATGCCCGTCCGGTCTTCTCGGCCCGTCCGGTCTGGCCGGAGTTCGGGCAGACCGTCGGGCCAGCCGTCGGGCCGACCGACAGAGAGACAGCGCCGCCCCCGGCCTCGTGAGCCGGGGGCGGCGCTGGTGTCGGTGTGCAGGTCGCCTCTCGGCGAGTGGCACTACGCGGCTCCAGCCGGACGGTATTCCGCGAAGGCTATTTAGGTGAGGCCCGGGGACACTGGACACACCGACACCCCTGTCAACGAGCCGACCCCCGCTCGTGTTCCGTGCGGCGAAGTGTCGACGGTCACACTGTCGTCGGCAGGGTGGCCCGCCGGGCCCGCACGGCCGTGGCCAGGTGGTCGAGCACCTCGGCGGTGTCGTCCCAACCGAGGCAGGCGTCGGTGACCGACCGGCCGTACTCCAGCTCCCGGGTCGGGTCGAGCTCCTGACGACCGGGCAGCAGGAACGACTCCAACATCACGCCGGTGATCCCGCGCTGGCCGGCGGCCAACTGGGCGGCCACGTCGGCGGCGACCTTGGGCTGGTTGCGGTGGTCCTTGCCGCTGTTGGCGTGACTGGCGTCGATCACCAGGCGTTCCGGCAGGTCGGCCGCGCGAAGCAGGTCGAGCGCTCCGGCCACCGAATCCGCGTCGTAGTTGGGTCGGCCGCCCCCACCGCGCAGCACCAGGTGACCGTCAGTGTTGCCCCGGGTGTGCATGATCGCCGGGGTGCCGGAGAAGTCGATGCCGGGGAAGACGTGCGGCACCCCGGCGGCGCGGATCGCGTCCACCGCCGTGCCGATGCTGCCGTCCGGGCGGTTCTTCATGCCGATCGGCATGGACAGACCGGAGGAGAGCTGGCGGTGCACCTGGCTCTCCACGGTGCGGGCGCCGATCGCACCCCAGGCCACCGTGTCCGCGATGTACTGCGGAGTGATCGGGTCGAGGAACTCGCAGCCCACCGGCAGGCCGACGCGCAGCACGTCGAGCAGCAGCGCCCGGGCCAGCCGCAGGCCGGTGTTGACGTCCCCGCTGCCGTCCAGGCCCGGGTCGTTGATCAGGCCCTTCCAGCCGACCGTGGAGCGTGGCTTCTCGAAGTAGACCCGCATGACGATCAGCAGGTCGTCGGCCAGCCGGTCGGCCGCCGTACGAAGACGCTGCGCGTAGTCGAGTGCTGCTGCCGGGTCGTGCACCGAGCAGGGGCCGACCACCACCAGCAGCCGGTCGTCCTCGCGGTCCAGCACGCGACTCACCGCGCGACGGCCGGTCAACACGGCCGACGCGAGCGAGGCGTCCAGGGGTAACTCGTGATGCAGCAGGGCGGGCGTGGTCAGCGGCACGACACGGTGGATCCGCTGATCGCTGACCCGATCGGTCTCCGGGGTCGTCACGGTGGGCATCCTTCCGCCGACCGTGCCCGGGGCCGGTGCCCGGGACGAGCCGGCTGCTCGTACGCAAAAGGGCAGGAACGACAGCTCCTGCCCAGCCGGCTCGGTCCGCGGTGACGTCAGTTCATGGTGAAGTCACCGGCGTGCGAGCCGGCTGCCTAAACCATCGATAGGAACGCGTCACGGGGGCCAGCGTACCCGACCCGGCGCGATCGACCGGTCCGTCGTCCCAAGATGCGGAGCGAACACCGCGTGCCCGAGGTGCGGGCGGGGTAACAGGGGTGCCATGACTGACGAGCAGAGCGATCAGGAGCGGGTGGAGTCCCGCGCCCACCACCTCCTGCCCGAGGAGGCCGCCGTGGGCAGCGACGACCCGGAGGCCCAGGCCGCGGCCATCCTCGCCGAGTCGGACATCCGGGAGGCAGACCAGAACGCGGCGCCGGACACCGTGCTGGAACGTCGTACCTCGGATCAGACCGTTGTCGCGGTCGAGCCGCCGGACTGAGCAGTGGCCCCGCGTGCCCGGCGGGACCCCCGGTAGGTCTGCTCGCGCAGCCAGGCGAGCGGGCCTGCCGCCCGCAGTTCGGGCGGCAGGTTGCCCACCGGGTCGAACGCGAGCGCGGCGTCCTCCTCGGCGCTGAGCCGGGTACCGATGCTGATCTGCCCCACCGGCCGCCACGGCCCGACGGCGGCGGCGCGGGACGGGGGTGCGGTGACGGTCATGGCCCTCCGGTACCCCGAGCGGCGGCCTCGATGCCCGGGGTCGGCTCGCGGGCCGACCACACGTCACCTTTCCGCCCGCGAGATCGGATAGCGTCGGGGTATGCCCGACAGCGGTTACCCCTGGCCCATCGAGACGTCCCGACTGGACAACGGCCTACGCGTGGTGGTGAGTGAGGACCGCACCGCCCCGGCCGTCGCCGTCAACCTCTGGTACGACGTCGGCTCCCGGCACGAGCCGGCCGGGCAGACCGGCTTCGCCCACCTCTTCGAGCACCTGATGTTCGAGGGTTCGGTGAACGTGGCGAAGACCGAGCACATGAAGCTGATCCAGGGCTCCGGCGGCTCGCTCAACGCCACCACCAATCCGGATCGCACCAACTACTTCGAGACGGTCCCGGCCGAGCACCTGGAGTTGGCGCTCTGGTTGGAGGCCGACCGGATGGGCGGGCTGGTCCCCGCGCTCACCCAGGAGACGCTGGACAACCAACGCGACGTGGTCAAGAACGAGCGCCGGCAGCGGTACGAGAACGTCCCGTACGGGGACGCCTGGCTGCGCCTGCTGCCGCTGCTCTACCCGCCGGGGCACCCCTACCATCACGCGACGATCGGCTCGATGGCCGACCTGAACGCCGCCGATCTCGCCACCTTCCAGGCGTTCCACCAGACCTACTACGCGCCCAACAACGCCGTGCTCACCGTCGTCGGCGACGCCACCGCGTCCGACGTGTTCGCGCTCGCCGACAAGTATTTCGGCGCGCTGCCGGCACGCGTCGACATCCCGGCCGCCCCGGACGGGCGCAGCGTCCCGGCGACCGGGCAGACGGCCATCGAGTCGGTAAGCGCCGACGTGCCGGCGCCGCGGGTCTACCTCGCCCACCGCACCTACCCGTTCGGCACCCCCGGGTACGACGTGGTCACCGTGCTCGCCAGCATCCTCGGCAGCGGCCGGGGCAGCCGGCTCTACCAGCGGCTCGCCGACGGTGAACGGATCGCCCAGCCGGACCTGGTCGGGGCGTACGGGGTGGACCTCGCGCACGCCCCGGCACCACTGATCGCCACCGCCACCGCCCGCACCGGAGTGAGCGCCGAGCGCCTCGCCGAGGGGCTGGCCGAGGTCGTCGACGAGTTGGCCACCGTGCCGGTCACCGCCGCCGAGCTGGATCGGGCCAAGGCGTTGCTGAGCACCGGTTGGTGGCGACAGTTGTCCACGGTGGATGGTCGTGCGGACCTGCTCGGCCGGTACGCCACGCAGTTCGGTGACCCGGCCCGCATCGCGGACCAGTTGCCGGGCCTGCTCGCGGTCACCGCCGAGCAGATCGCCGAGGCCGCCGCCGAGGTGCTCGCCACCGACCGGGTGCTGCTGACCTACCTGCCCGAGGAGACCTCATGACGCTGATCGCCGACCGTCCCGGCCCGGGCGCCGCCCGCCCGTACCGGTTCCCACCGGTGGTTCGCCGTGCCGTGGCCGGCGGCCAGGTCGTCGCCGCGCACCTGCCGGGGCAGAACCTCGCCGTGGCCCTGCTGCTGCTCGACGTGGGCGCGAGCCAGGAGCCGGTCGGCAAGGAGGGCCTGTCCGGGGTGCTGGCCAAGGCGTTGGAGGAGGGCACCGCACAGCGGGACGCCGCCGCGTACGCGCTCGCCGTCGAAGGGCTCGGCACCGCGCTGACGACCGGACTGGACTGGGACTCGTTCCAGTCCAGCGTGGTGGTTCCGGTGGACCGGCTCAGCGCCGCCGTGGAGCTGCTCGCCGAGGCGGTCCGGACGCCCAGGCTGGATCCCGCCGACGTACGCCGGGTCCGCGACGACGAGGCGACCGCGCTGCGGATGGACTGGGCCAACCCGGGCCCCCGGGCCGACGCCGCGCTGCGCGCGGACCTGTTCGGTGCCCAGAACCGTTGGGGCCGGCCGATGTACGGCGACCCGGAGTCGGTCGCCGCACTGGACGTGGAGGACGTGACGGTCTTCCACTCCGAGTGGTTCCTGCGCCCCGGCACCCTGATCGTCGCCGGTGACCTGGACCGGATCGACCTGGACGCGCTGGCCGCCGCGGCGTTCGCCGGCACCGGTGGCGGCCCGGCCGAGCGGGGTGGCCCGATCGAGGTGCCGCTGCGGGCCGGACGGCGGATCATCCTGGTGGACCGGCCCGGTTCGGTGCAGTCCACGCTGCGGCTGGGCCACCCGTCGCCGCACCGGGCGCACCCCGACCACGTGGCGATGACCCTCGCCGGCACGGTGCTCGGCGGTGCGTTCACCTCCCGGCTCAACCACCTGCTGCGCGAGGTGCACGGCTACACCTACGGCGTTCGGGGCGACTTCGCCTCGTCCCGGCGCTTCGGCCGGTTCGGGGTCAGCTCCGGCGTACAGACCGCGGTCACCGTGCCGGCCCTGGTCGAGGCGGTGGGTGAGATCAGCCGTACCCAGGCCGCTGGGGTGACCGAGGACGAGCTGGAGGTGGCCCGGTCCTGGCGGGCCGGGCAGCTCTCGGTCGAGTTGCAGAGCCCCCGGGCGATCGCGTCCGCGCTGACCACGCTCGTGGTGCACGACCTGCCGGACGACTACCACGCCCGGCTGCGGGAGTCGCTGCTCGCCGCCGACGTGGACCAGGTCTCCGCGGCGGCGGCCACCCACCTGCACCCGGACGCGCTGACCCTGGTCATCGAGGGCGACGCGGCAGTGATCCGCGACGACCTAACGGCAGCAGCCCTGGGCACCCTCCTCCCCTAACAGTCCACCCACCCCTGCCCGCCCCCCGCCCGGTTGATCATGGAGTTATTGCCGAGGGCCCGGCTTGTCGCGGCAATAACTCCATGATCAACGGAGGCGTGGGGGTTGGGCGGGGGGTCGGGGGAAGGGGCGGGGTGGGAGTGGGTGTGATGCGGGACCCGGGGGTGGGAAAGGGGTGCCGGGTTTGGGGGTGGGGTGGGTAGCCTCCGGGGTATGAAGATCGGCATTGTGGGAGCCACCGGCCAGGTCGGTGGCGTGATGCGGCAGGTGCTGGCGGAGCGGGAGTTCCCGGCGGAGCAGGTGCGGTTGTTCGCCTCGGCGCGGTCCGCCGGGCGTGCGCTGCCGTGGCGCGACGGCGAGGTGACAGTCGAGGACGCCGCGACCGCGGACTATTCCGGGCTGGACATCGTGCTCTTCTCGGCAGGTAAGGGCACCGCCCGGGAGTTGGCGCCCCGGGTCGCCGAGACGGGGGCCGTGGTGATCGACAATTCCTCGGCGTTCCGGATGGACCCGCAGGTGCCGCTGGTCGTCGCCGAGGTCAACCCGCACGCGGCCCTCGACCGGCCGAAGGGCATCATCGCCAACCCCAACTGCACCACGATGGCCGCGATGCCGGTGCTCCGCCCGCTGCACGCCGAGGCGGGGCTGATCGGTCTGGTCGTCTCCACGTACCAGGCGGTCTCCGGTGCCGGGCTGGCCGGCGTCGCCGAGTTGGACGAGCAGGTCCGCAAGGTTGCCGAGCACGCCGCCGGGCTGGCCTTCGACGGGTCGGCCGTGGAGTTTCCCGCGCCGCGCTCGTTCGCCCAGCCGATCGCCTTCAACGTCCTCCCGCTCGCGGGTTCGATCGTCGACGACGGCTCGTTCGAGACCGACGAGGAGCAGAAGCTCCGCAACGAGAGCCGCAAGATCCTGGAGATCCCCGACCTCAAGGTCTCCGGCACCTGCGTCCGGGTGCCGGTCTTCACCGGCCACTCGCTCCAGATCAACGCCCGGTTCGCCCGGCCGCTCACGCCGCAGCGTGCCCACGAGTTGCTGGCCGACGCGCCCGGGGTGGCGCTGACCGACGTGCCGACGCCGTTGCAGGCCGCCGGGCAGGACCCGACCTACGTCGGCCGGATCCGCGCCGACGAAACCGTGGAGTACGGGCTGGCTCTGTTCTGCTCCAACGACAACCTGCGTAAGGGCGCCGCACTCAACGCGGTACAGCTCGCCGAGTTGGTCGCCGCCGAACGCCGCTGACCGGCACGGTCACCTCCGAGCCCTCGCCGACGACCGGCGGGGGCTCGGTCGTGTCCGTGCCACGTGACACCCGGCGAGGGATCGACCGTGTCCAGGCGAGGCGGTCGGCGGGTCGGCCGCGTGTGGGCGAGCCGGCGGTCGGCGGGACTCGGTCGCTTGGGGGGCAAGGCGGTCGGCGGGGCTGGGTCGCGTGCGGGCGAGGCGGTGGCCGGCCGGGCGTGCTTGGATGGGATGAAGCCGACCCCTGGAGGAAACCGTGCCGGACGACCGCACCCAGCAGGCGCTGACCGACCTCATCTCCGGCCGTCCGATGGGCGTGCTGGCGACGATCAGGCGGGACGGGCGGCCACAACTGTCCACGGTGGTCCACTCCTTCGACCGGGACGCGGGCCTGATCCGGGTCTCGATCACCGAAGGGCGGGCCAAGACCGCCAACCTTCGCCGGGACCCCCGGGCCACCTTCCACGTCAGCAGCGAGGACGGCTGGGCGTACGCGGTGGTCGATGGGCGCGCCGAACTGAGCGCAACCGCCGTCGACCCCGGAGACGCGACGGTCGAGGAGTTGGTGGCGCTCTACCGGGGGCTACGCGGCGAACACCCGAACTGGGACGAGTACCGCCAGACCATGGTCGACGACGGGCGGCTGGTGTTGCGCCTGCACGTGGAGCGGATCTACGGAATGCCGCCCGAGGGCTGACGCGCCCGACTCTGCTGGTCAGCCTGGTTCGATCACGGTCACCCCGGGCCAGCGCCGGGCCGGGCGCTGTCGGGCCAACCGCTGTCGAGACCCGGCCACGTCCACCCGGGCCGGGTTGTGCCGCCAGATCCCACCCAGCAGATCAGTCAGACCGTACGGGGCGCACACCTCCAGCCGACCGGCCGAGTCCAGGCGGACGGCCACCGCGGTCGCGTACTCCGGCCAGGTGGCAATCGCCTCGGCCACGCTGCGGTACGGGCTGATCGGGTCACCGCCGAACTTCGCCGCGTACCAGGTGTGCACCGCCGCCTGGTTGCGTGCCTCCCACGGCGGTTGCGGCCACGCCCGCGCGAGGAGGGCGGTGGCCTCCTGGTCGTCGTCGCGGGTCAGCCTCGTCGGATCGAAGAAGACCACGTCCACGTCCCGGACCGTCGTCGGGTCGAACCCGTCGCCGTAGCGCTCGCCCCAGACCAGGTCGCGCAGTGCGCCCGCGCCGATCCAGGCGTCCGGCAGCCCGGAGTCACGCACCACGCCCAGCGCCCGGGTCAGCCAACGGCTGCCGTCGACCAGGTCCCGCAACTCCTCCTCGCCCGGCATCATCCGCCCACGGTAGGCAGCGGAGCCGAGGTCTGTCGCCCACGGGTGGGTGTGCCGCCCGACGACGGGTATAACGCGCTGCCGCGCCGACTCACCAACACGGCGGCCAGGAGACGCGGCGGCCAGGACCGCAGGAAGGCAGCACCGCAGGAAGGCGGGAACGCGGGGAACGCGGGGAGGAGCGGGATGGGTGCCGACACGACAAGCGACGAGTCCCGCCCCGGCGGCCCGCCCCTGCGCCGGGAGACGTCCCGTCTGCTGTCGTTCAGCGACGGCGTCTTCGCCATCATCATCACGCTGCTGGTGCTCGACCTCCAGCCGCCTCGGGTGGGACGCGGTCAGCTGCTGGCCGCGTTGGTCGAGCAGTGGCCGGCGTACCTCGCCTACGTGACGTCGTACGTGTTCGTGGCGGTCAGTTGGATCAACCACCGGGCCACCTTCAACCGCGTGACCAGCAGCGGTAAGGGCCTTCAGTGGTACAACCTCGGGGTGCTGTTCAGCACCGCGCTGCTGCCGTTCGCCACCTCGGTGCTCTCGCAGGCGCTGCGGGAGGGGGACCGGGCGGACCAGCGGGCCGGCGTGGTCCTCTACGGCCTGGCCGGCGCGTTTCTCTCGCTGACCTGGCTGGGCCTGTACCACTACCTGGCCCGACATCGTGATCTGTTGGACGACGCCGTGGCGGATTCGTTCTTTCCCAGCGAACGGGCGCGGGCCGCGGCCGGTGTCCTGGGGTACGGGCTGGCAGTTCTCGTCGGATACCTGGTCAACCCGCTGCTCGCACTGGTGATCTTCCTGCTGTTGCCGATCTTCTTCTCGCTGACCAGCAGCGGCCTGTACGAGTTGCGGCGCCTGCGGCACCCGCGGCACCCGCAGCGCCGACGGCACCCGCGGCACCCGCGGCACCCGCACTCGCGCGGATAGCCACCGGCGGTCGGCGTTACCCCCTCCCGGGCGGCGGGTAGACGGGGCGTGCCGACACCGAGAGGGGAGCACCATGACAACGGTCGGAGAGTTCATGACGACCCGGTTGGTGACGATGGACGGCAACGAGACGCTCATCGCAGCCGCGCAGGAGATGCGTGACAGTGCGATTGGTGACGTGGTGGTGACCGACGGCGACAACGTGGTCGGCATCGTGACGGACCGGGACATCACGGTCCGGGGTGTCGCGGAGAACATGGAGCCGGGGTCGACCCGGCTGGGCCAGATCACCACCCGCGACGTGATCACCGTGAGTCAGTACGACGACGTGGTGGCCGCCGCGGACCTGATGCGCACGTACGCCGTACGCCGGCTTCCGGTGATCGACGACGGGCGCCTTGTCGGTCTGATCTCGATGGGTGACCTCGCGGTCGAGCGTGAACCGCAGTCGGTGCTCGCGGACATCAGCGCCGACGACCCGAACAACTAGTTCCGCGCCACCGGTGCGCCGGCTCTCCCCTCCGGGGAGGGCCGGCGCTGCCGTGCCGGGACGACGACGTCGCTCACCCGATCCGGGCGAGGTTGACCGGGGGGCCGGCGGGGACCCGTGCGGGGACGTGCCACGCCGGCCGTCCGCGCGACGTGAGCGCGGTGCGGAATCCCGGGCCTGGCAACTGGGAGGAGTGGACCCGATGGTGGACGCGACCACGAGGTTCTTCGAGGATCTGGACCGGCGGGGGTACGAACCCCTGCTGGCGAAGTCCTCCGGGACGCTGCGGATAGACCTGCACGAGGGGGCGCAGACCCGGCACTGGCTGCTGAGGATCGACCACGGTCGGCTGAACGTGAGCCAGGAGGACCGGGAGGCCGACACCGTCATCAATGCCAGCCCGATGCTCTTCGACGACATCGCCGCGGGTCGGGAGCACGGCCTGGCCGCGCTGTTGCGTGGCGACATGACGGTGACCGGTGACGCCCGGCTGGTGGTGCAGGTGGAGCGGATCTTTCCGAGTTCGCCGGACGCCCGCGGGCCCCGTCGACGCTTCGTGGGGGAGGGGTACTGATGGGGCAGAGCAACACGGTCCGGATCCTGGACGGCAACACGTTCGTCGTCTGCGAGGACACCGGCGACATCGAGGCGACTCCGAGCGAACCGACCGGGCTGTTCTCCCTGGACACCCGATTTCTGTCCACCTGGGTGCTGACCGTCAACGGCGAGCGGCTCAACTCGCTCTCCTACGACGACCTGCAGTACTTCGAGTCCCGGTTCTTCCTCGTCCCGGGGGTGGCCACCCACTACGTGGACGCGAAGCTGTCGATCATTCGGGAGCGCACGGTGGGCGGCAGCTTCCGGGAGCAGCTCACCATCCTCAACCACGACGAGAAGCCTGTCGATCTGGAAATCCGGATGGAAGCGGCGTCGGACTTCGCCGACCTGTTCCAGGTCAAGGACGAGGTGCTCAACAAGAAGGGCGAGATCTACACCGAGGCCGAGTCGGACCGGCTCCGACTGGGTTATCGGCGCGGCAACTTCCGGCGCGAGACGACCATCTCCTCGTCGATGTCGGCCCGGTACGACAACCGGGGTTTCGCATACACCGTCCACCTGGAACCCAACGAGCAGTGGGAAACCGCGATCGACGTCGAGACGCACGCGGTCGGGCCGGGAGGTCGCGATCTGCGGTTCGGGCTGCGGATGCACGGCACCGAGCGACTCGCCCTCCAACATGACCTGGAGCGTTGGATCGCGGACGCGCCGAAGGTCAACAGCCAGCACGGTCGGGTGGCCAGCACCTACCGGCGCTCGCTGATCGACCTGGCCGCGCTGCGCTTCTCGCCGCTGTCGCTGGGCGGCGCCACCCTGCCGGCCGCCGGCCTGCCCTGGTTCATGACCATGTTCGGTCGTGACAGCATCCTCACCTGCCTGCAGACGCTGCCGTTCACCCCGCAGTTGTCGAAGACGACGCTGCGCATCCTCGCCTCGCTCCAGGGCAGCCGGTTCGACGACTTCCGGGACGAGGACCCGGGGCGCATCCTGCACGAGATGCGGTACGGCGAGACCGCGGCCTTCGAGGAACAGCCGCACTCGCCGTACTACGGCTCGGTGGACGCGACGCCGCTGTTCGTCGTGCTGCTCGACGAGTACGAGCGGTGGACCGGGGACGTCGCGCTGGTCAAGGAGTTGGAGCAGGAGGCCCGCGCGGCGCTGCGGTGGATCGACAACTACGCCGACCTGGTCGGCAACGGCTACATCTGGTACGAGCGGCGCAACACCGACACCGGCCTGGAGAACCAGTGCTGGAAGGACTCCTGGGACTCGATCTCCTACTCCGACGGCACGCTGCCGCCGTTCCCGCGGGCCACCTGCGAGGTGCAGGGGTACGCGTACGACGCGAAGGTCCGCGCCGCCCGGATGGCCCGCCAGTTCTGGGGTGACCCGGAGTTCGCCGACCAGTTGGAGCGGGAGGCGGCGGAGCTGAAGGAGCGGTTCAACCGGGACTGGTGGGTGGCCGACGGCGGGTTCTACGCCCTGGCCCTGGACCCGGACGGCCGGCAGTGCGACATCCTCAGCTCCAACATCGGCCACCTGCTGTGGAGCGGAATCGTCGAACCGGAGCGGGCGGAAAAGGTCGCCCAGCACCTGGTGGGGCCGAGGCTCTTCTCCGGCTGGGGGGTGCGGACGCTGGCCGAGGGGGAGGCCCGGTACAACCCGATCGGCTACCACAACGGCACGATCTGGCCGTTCGACAACTCGTTCATCGCCTGGGGTCTGCGCCGGTACGGTTTCGCCGAGGAGGCCGCGACCATCGCCAGCGGAATCCTGGACGCGGCCACCTACTTCGACGGCCGGTTGCCGGAGGCGTTCGGCGGCTACCCGCGGGAGCTGACCAAGTTCCCGGTGGAGTACCCGACGGCGTGCAGCCCGCAGGCCTGGTCGACAGGCACGCCGCTGCTGCTGCTGCGTACCATGCTCGGCCTGGAGCCGCACGACGGCCACCTGGCGGTCGAGCCACGGCTGCCGGTGGGGATGGGCCGCATCGAGGTGCTGGACATCCCGGGTCGCTGGGGCCGGGTGGACGCGTTCGCCCGGGGCCGTCTGGACCTGGACAAGTCGGCGGACTGACCGGCTCGACTTCGGCGGCGGCGCGCGAGCCGCGCCGCCGCCGGCCCGTCACGCAGCCTGGCAGGGTAGATTCTGCGGATGCCGGAGCTCGTGTACCCGCCAGTTGTCGCCGCCGCCAAGGCGATGTTTCGCGTCCTCGATCTGAAGATCACCATCGAGGGTGCTCATCACGTCCCTCGCACCGGCGGGGCGGTGTTGGCCGGCAACCACATCAGCTACCTCGACTTCATCTTCGCCGGCCTGGGCGCGAACGCGTCGGGTCGGCTGGTGCGGTTCATGGCCAAGCAGTCGGTCTTCACGCACCGGATCTCCGGCCCGCTGATGCGCGGGATGCGGCACATCTCGGTGGACCGGGACGCCGGCGCGGCCTCGTTCCGCACCGCCGTCGCCGCCCTCAAGCGCGGCGAGATCGTCGGCGTCTTTCCCGAGGCGACGATCAGCCGGTCGTTCACCGTCAAGGAGCTGAAGAGCGGCACCGTCCGGATGGCCCGCTCGGCGAAGGTCCCGGTGTTGCCCGTGGCGCTCTGGGGGACCCAGCGGCTCTGGACCAAGGGCCGCCCGCGCACGCTCACCCGCCGGCACACGCCGATCACGATCCTGATCGGTGAGCCGATCGACCCGGCGGACTTCCCGGACCCGAACATGCTGGCCACCGAGCTGACCACCAGGCTCAGCGCGCTCGTCGAGCGGGCCCAACGGGAATATCCGGACGCGCCGGCCGGCCCGGACGACACCTGGTGGCTGCCGGCGCACCTGGGCGGCAGCGCCCCCACGCCGGAGGAGGCCGCCGCCCTGGACGCCTCCGACGAGCAACGCGCTCCCAGCGTCTGACGTCGAGACGACCGGGGCGCGGCGCGCACCTGACCGGCACGCCGTGGCGTGGGTCGTCGGGCTTACCGGTCCCCGGATGCTGCTCCGCCCGCGAACCCACCCCAGGGGGCCGGCTCCGGCCCCGTGCGGTAGTAGTCGTCCCGGGAGTGGAACTCCACAGGCAGCGAGCCGGGCAGCGTGACCCGGGTGTCCCCGGCGAGCAGGCCGGGGCCGGCCCGCAGCAGCAGCACGTCGCGCTCCTGGGCCGAGAGGTCGACAAGCTGGGGGCGGGTGAGCCGGAACATGGCCACCGCCCGGCGGACCTGCCGGGCCAACTCCACCACCGCGGCGGATGCTCCGCCCAGGGCCAACGCCGGCTGCTGGATGGTGCGCAACGCGTCGCAGACGATCAACAACTGCGTCGGCGCGCCCTGCTCGACGGCGGGCAACTCCAACCGGGACGGCCACTGCCAGCGGATCTGCCCGCTCATCAGGCCGTTCAGTCGAGCGGGTGGCCGTGCCCGGGGCGCGTCATCGACGACGAGCGACAGTTGCGCGCCGCTGCCCACCCAGCAGATCCGTTGGTCGGTGACGGTCACCGAGACCGGCCCGGGCAACTGCCAGCGGTGCCGCGCCTCGCTCGGCCCGAGCAGGTAGCCCGCGACAAGCAGTTGGTGCCGCCCGAGCACCCGCTCACCGGGCGCGGGGCACAGGTTGTAACGGCGATCCAGGGCCGGCCCCACGTCGTCGTCCGCAGCGTCGAACCGGTGGGGACCGATGAAGAAGGGGGACGTGTCGGGGTGCATCGTCACGACCTTCCGGTCAGCTGGCTTGTGGATGAAGCCTGTCGGACCGGAGGCCCGCTGTCATGACGCCTGTTAGGGGGTCGTCCGGTCGTGTGTCGCCTGTGACCGGTAGATGCCGATCTCCTCCGGGCGAACGAGTCCGTCCTCGATCGCCCGGGCGAGTAATGCCGCCTTTGTGGCGGCTGGCCGCCCCGCCCGGGTGTATTTGATCCGCGCACGGTCGACGTACTGCTTCACCGTGTGCTCGCTGATCTGCATCCGGCGGGCCACCGACGCCTTCGACATCGACTGGAACCAGAGCAGCAGCGCCTCACGCTCCTTGTCGGACAGCATGGGCCGGTCCGGTCGTGGGTCGCCGACCATCGCCCCGGCCAGCGCGGGCGGGACGTACGGGCGGTCGCTCGCGGCGGCCAGTACGGTCGCCACGCAGTGCTCCCGACCCTCGTGCTTGGCCAGGAAGGCCACCGCCCCGGCGTCCAGCGCGGCGAGCATGGTCTGCGGGTCGGTGTGCTCCGAATAGACCACCACCCGCCGCCCGGTGGCGCTCAACTCGGCCAGCTTGTCCAGTGCCATCCGGCCGTGCAGCCGCAGGTCGAGCAGGACGACGTCGGCGTCCGGTGCCGCCTGCAGCACCTCGTCCGGGTCGTCCCCGGTGGCCAGTACGGTCAGCCTCGGCTCGCTGGCGAGCCAGGCACGCACACCCTCGACGACCACCGGGTGATCATCGACGATCGCCACCCTGATCGGCTGGTCACCGGTCACCGCCGCCACTGGGTCTGCGCCCATCTGATGCTTCCGTCCCGTTCGTAGAGGTGCTCTACCTGCCCGTCGTCGTGCTCCCCGGAGGGTGGGCCGGTGCCGTCCGGCCCCTCCCGGTCCGGTGTGACCAGGCTGACCACCACCTCCTCCGGGCCGGAGACCACGGTCAGCCGGGCCCAGCCCCGGGCGTCGGCGAGGACGCCGGTGAGCGGCTCGGCCAGCCGACGTCGGATCTCCACCGGCAGCGGCGGCGGCGTGCCGATGGTGACCAGGTCGATCGGCAGGCCGTTGCGTTCGGCGAGGTCGGCGGCCGCCCGCAACTCGTGCAGCAGCGGGTCGGGCACGTCGTCGGACTCGGCGATCAGTCGACGCAGCCGGGCGGCGGCCAACACGCAGCGGCGCTGGACCTCCGGGTCGTCCGGGTCGACCTGGCCGGCGGCCAACTCCCCGAGCACGTGCCCGGCTGCCGAGCTGACCAGGGCGAGCCGGTCCCGGCGTTCCCGAAGGCCACGTTCGGCGGCAGCGCGCTCCGCCGCCATCGCGTGGGCGGCAGTGGAGACGGCGGCCCGCTCGCGAGCCAGGCTCACGATCGTCGCGCTGCCCACGAACACCGCCACCGGGAGTGAGAACGTGCCGTAGACGTACATCACGTAGCGGGCCACGTCGGCCGGGTCGGGGCCGTGCCCGAGCACCGTGACCAGCGCGATTGTCGCGTGGGTGCTCAGCAGCACGATCAGCCCGACGACCCGGTGACCCCACAGCGCCAGCACGAAGAACCAGCCGAGCGTGCCCCACACCCAGTTGGCCGCGGTGAACAACTGTTCCTCGCCGACCGCGGCGAACACCGCCACGTCGACGGTCAGCAGCAGCCCGGCCAGCAGCCACGGCGGCAGCGGCGAGCCGCGCAGCAGTCGCACCCCGGCGACCGCGCCGGCCACCGCGACAAGCGCCCAGCCACCGAGCACCACCGTCGGCGCGGTGAACTGCGCCCGGGCGGCCAACACCGCCGGCAGCCCGATCGCGACGTGCCAGGCCAGTGCGATGGCCACGGCGACGATCCGGGCACCCCGGTCGGACGCGTGCGCCACCGCGGCCGGCGCGGCGAGCCCCGCCGTGGACGCCGGCTCCCGGGGGACGGGCACGCCGATCCGGTCTGGTGCCTCCGTCGTGACGGTGTGGGGCGCCGAAGCGCCGAGATCAGCCGACACCGGGCCACTCCAGTCGGATCCGGGTGCCGGCCCCGACCGCCGACCGCACGTCGGCCCGCCCGCCGACAGTTGCCATCCGGCCGTGGATCGACTCGCGCAACCCGTACCGATGAGGTGGGACGGTGGCCGGGTCGAAGCCGGGGCCGTCGTCGGCGACCTCGACCACGACGCCGACCGCGTGCCGGGTCAGCCGCAGCGTGACCCGCGCGCCCGGCGCGTGCCGGACCACGTTGGACAGCGCCGCGTAGGTGCTCTCGCCGATCGCGTCGGCCACCCCGGCGGGAACCGCGCACGGCACCAGGGCCAGCTCCGCCGACAGCTCGGGCAGTCGGCCCGCCACCGCCCGCAACCGACAGTCGAGCGGCACCGGGCCGTCGCCGGCCACCGGGCCGACGTCGGTGAGCGCGACGAGGGTACGCAGGTCGGCGCCGCACCTGTCGCGAAAGGTGGCCGAGGACCCGGTCACCGCACCGAGCCCCACCATCGTGAGGGTGCCGAGCACCGTGTCGTGCAGGTCGCGGTTCTGCTGGCGTTCGGCGTCGCGGGCGGCCCGCGCGACGAGTGCCTGCCGGGTCAGCCGCTGATGCTCGGCGAACGCGCGGTCGGCGCGGCCGATGCGTCGGCGCATCACCGCCGTCATCATCGCCGTGCAGGCGGTCTGCACCAGCAGGGTGGTCGCGTGCGCCCGCGCCTCGGTGGGGTTGCCGGCCGCCTGCGCGCCCGTCGCGTACGTGACGGTGACGAGCAGCCCGGCCGGAATCGACCAGCGCGCCGGGGCGGTGGCCTGTGCGTTGATCACCGTGGTGCTGGCCAGCACGGCGATCCAACTGCCCTCGCCGGGCAGCACCCCGGGTGCGACAAGCACGGGGATGAGGAGACAGGCCAACGCGGTGACCGCGACGTCGGCGGCGACCAGCCACGCCGTGATCCCGTGGCGCATCGCGCGGTACGCATACCAGATCGACCAACCGGTGAGCGCTGCCACGCCCGGCAGCAGCACTGCCGGGTCGACCGGCGGGGCCTGCACCGACAGGGCCACCGCCGCACCGATCACACCGCAGGTCAGGCGCAGCAGTGCCGGGATCGTGGTGAAGATGAGGACGAGCGCACCACCGGCGGGATTGTCCAGCGTAGGCGGCGGCACGGCGGGAGCGGCAACGGCCGGCATCGGAGGTGTCCTTCCGACAACGACCCGGAAGGGGTCCGCGCGGCAGAGATCGACATCGGAGAATAGCATGGGTGATGCCGAGCGTAACCCAATGTGCGCACGGTGTCGCTAATGTGTCACGGTGGGCTGCGCGGTTGGAGCAGGTCCCACCGGGCCCGCTGCTCGGCGCCGCTCGACCGGTGCATGATCCACTCGGGTTCATGAAAGTCGGGGTGTCCCGGGTGGTCTGACGCCGCGACTTTCGTGAACCCGAGTCGATCACCGGGTTTGGTGCCGGGACCGCGCGGGCGGAACCGGGCGCGCCCGTCGTTCGTCCCATCCTCGGATGGAGAGGTGGTGAGCCGGATGCGCTCGGGTCGAACGGCACTGGCGGTGGCACTGCTCGGCGTGGCGCTGAGTGGCTGCGGTGGCACGGGCAGCGGTGGCACGGGCAGCGGTGGCACGGGCAGCGGTCCGGGCGGGACAAAGGATCCCGGCCCGGCCCAGATCGTCGACGCGTGGAGCTCCTGCGCCAAGGCCGCGCCGCAGGCCGGCGCGATCCTGTCGGTGCCGAACACGGGGGCGCCGACACCGGCCGGTGTCGAACCGAAGATCGGCCGCATCGACCCCGACTTCACCCCGGTCGCCGCCGTGCTCTGCGGGCGGACCATCACTCCGGGCCCCAACGGAGGACAGGAGCAGGTCGCCACCGAGCAGCGCGCCGAGCAGATCGCGCCGCTGCTCACCGCGCTACGCCTGCCCGACCAGGAATCGGACGCGGGCATCGCCTGCACACTCGACATGGTCGTCCCGCCGTGGTTGGCCCTGCTCGACGACCGGGGGCGCTGGCTGCGGCCGTACGTGCCGACGGACTCCTGCGGTAAACCACGCGCCGAGGTGCTGACGGCGCTCGCCGAGCTGCCGATGACCACCGTGGACAGCCGTACCATCGGGCAGGTCGAAGCCCCGGAGGCCGAGGCCGCCGGATGCTCGCAACGGTGGACGGACATGGTGGCGGTGGAGACCACCATCGGCCGCGCCGGGCCGCCCGCGCCGCCCACGTCGGCGGCCGTCGAGCCGCTGCGACTCTGCGTCTACCAGGTGCCCGCGACACAGCGGGGCAGCGGCAAACCGGCGGGTGATTTCGTGTACGGCGGACCGCTCCCGGCCGAGCGCCAGGCGGGCGTGCTCCGGGCGTTCGCCAACCGTCGGGCGGTGGCCGACTGTGCCACGCCGGCCTCCCGCTTCGCGGTGCTGCGGCCGCTGGACGGCACCGGCGGCCCCGACCGGTACGTGGAACTCGACGGCTGCCGACGCTTCCTGGTCGCGCCACCGAGCGGCGGAGCGCAGCTCGGCCAGGGCGACGACGCGCTGGCCGCCCTGCTGGGGCCGGTCTGAGCCGCTGACCGGGGGACCACCGCGCGGGGCGAGGTATGCGGGGCGAGGTGTGCGGGGCGAGACTTCGGGTACGGCCGAGGGGACCCGACGAGAGGACTCCCCGATGCCGAGCACCACGATGTCGATGCTGGAGACGTACCCGAAGTCGATCAACCTGGACCGCGCGAAGCTGGCGGCGACGATCGACGCCCTCAACGACTGCGCCCAGGCCTGCACCGCGTGCGCGGACGCCTGCCTCAGCGAGGACATGGTCGCCGACCTGACCAAGTGCATCCGGACAGATCTGGACTGTGCGGACATCTGCGCCACCACGGCCCGGGTGTTGTCCCGACACACCGGTTACGACGCGAACCTCAGCCGAAGCCTGCTGGAGACGTGCGCCACGGCGTGCAGGTCGTGTGGGGACGAGTGCGCCCGGCACGCCGACCAGCACGAGCACTGCCGGATCTGCGCGGACGCCTGCCGGGCCTGCGAGCGGGCCTGTCGGGACCTGCTGGCCACGATGAGCTGACCCGCCGCCCTACTTCGACAGGGCCCGCTCCAGCTCCGCCTTCGACATCGACGAGCGCCCCTTGATGCCGCGCTGCTTCGCCTCGTTGTACAGCTGCTCCTTGGTGCGACCCTGCGCGCCGCTGTGGGAGCGCTTACCGCCACGGTACGCGGACGACACGTCGTTGCGCGACGACCGGCTCGACGTGCGGGCCTCGCCCGAGCGGGCCCGTTCCTTGTTCACCGTACGAGCGGCGATCTCCTTGGCCCGCCCGGCGGAGGCGCCGCGCTCCTGCGCGCTCTCCTTGATGTGCTCGTACTGCCGTTCCCTCTTCGGGCTCGATCCTGCTGGCATCGGTGCCTCCCGCAGTCGCTGTGGACTCGGCTCGTTCTCTTCGCCACGATGCCCCGTCGCCACCAGGATCAAACAGGTGCGCTCGCCGTACCCAGGTCCCGGTCGCGCTGACGGGGTTGCTCGCGCTGACAGAGAAAATCTCTGCGCGAAGCGCTAGATATTCTTGCCGGCGTGAGCTAACGTTCCTGAGGTCAAAGACGGAGCAAGTAAAGACGCCGACGTGCCGCCCCACCCGAGGGCGAAGGAGCCGGGCCAGGAAGCTTTTGGGCCCGCTCGGTTCTGTCGCAGTTGGTTTCACGCACGAGAAGTTGCGGGTGAGGCCGAGGCTCGTTCAGGGCTTCACCCGAGGTAAGCAGGGTTCGTCGCCGTGTCGGGGCCATGAAGTCGCGTGGGGCTCGGACACCGACGGACAGCACGAGGAATGGCAGAGGAAATCAGAGGCAAGGGAGGGCACTACACCGTTGGATCGCCCGCTGCCAGCCGCAGTCGTGGGCTGGGCGCGGACACCGCAGTATCCATCGAGCGAGAGGTGGTCTCCGGTCACGCTTATGCGATCCTCGCACCCGATGCCGTCGTCGACGGCCGGTGCGGACAAGACAAGCCGACGTTCCGTCGGCAGATGGTGTTCCTGACCCACAACCCTTGGGCCCCGGTGCTTCCGAGCACCGGGGCCCTCGTGATGGAGGTTTCATGACCCAATCCGACGACATGCTCGACGACGAGGACTACCCCGCCTACACCATGGGCCGTGCCGCCGAGATCCTCGGCTGCTCACAGGACTTCCTCCGTCGGCTCGGCGACGCCAAACTGATCGACCCGCAGCGCTCCAGTGGCGGGCACCGCCGCTACTCCCGCTATCAGCTGCGCCTGGCCGCGCGAGCCCGGGAGATGTGCGACCAGGGCACCGACATCGCCTCGGCCTGCCGGATCATCATTCTCGAGGACCAACTCGAAGAGGCCCTTCGACGCAACGAGCGCTACCAGCAGGGCTGAACTCACCCCACGCGTCGGCCCCCCACGGGTGACGCCGACCGCCACACGGTCCCTCCCGCCAGGGCAGGGACCGTTCGTCGTCTACGGGGGTGGACCTCGTTGGCATCAGGAGGATCCGCCGTGCGAAACCCAGTTCGTACCCCATGGTTTCCTCCACGCGGTCGGCTCGCCCAGACGGAGGTACGTCGGTGTCGGACGCTGTGGCTCGATCATGGACGCGTCAGAGCCGTTGGACGATTTGGATCGGGTTGCCGTCCGGGTCGGCCGTCCACGCGATCAGCAGGTGGTCGAGCCACCGGTGCGGTGCGGCCAGGGCGGGGGCGCCGTTCGCCGTGAGGTCGGCGTACGCGCCGGCGGTGTCGTCGGTCCAGAGGATTATCGCCGCTCGCTGCCCCTGGGGTACGGGGTCGAGCCCGTGATCGTCTCGGGTGGAGGTCACCGAGGCGATACCGATCTTGTAGCCATCGAGCACGAGATCGATGTGGATCGGCTCACCCTCGACCGGCACCCGGAAGGTCTCGGTGAAGCCGAGGCCGGTGTAGAACTCGGCGGCGCGTGGCACGTCCTCGCTGAACAGAACCACCTGAGGGCTGCGGAACATCGACACGGCGCGACCTTATCAACGCGGGAGCCCCGCGTCGGGGCGGCACAGCGGCGCGGGACTCGGGTGGACCGCTACTGTCCCAGGATCCTGAAGACTCCGGCCACAATTCCAGAGACAATCCAGGAGCCGGCGGCCTTCAGTTTGTCCAACAGGCCCGTCGACGCTCTCGTGGCGATCACGGCCTCAGTCTCGGCGCTCTGCTGAGTGGTCACGGTGATATTGGCGACACCGGACCCGACGTTGATCGTCGTCTGGTGAACGGGCAACCCGTCGGAGACATACGAGTGGGTCGTCGTGGTTGGGGTGGACGTCGAGCGCCGATCGACGGGCCGGACAACGGCAGCCGGCATCGCGGCACTCGGCGTGGTCGCCCGTCGGGGAGTTGGAGCCGGAGCGGGCGTGGGGGCCGGGGCGACTGCGGCGCCTTTGCGGCGCCGGGGTTTGGGGGGTTTCGGGGTGGCCTGCCGCGTCGGGTCAGGGTCGTCTTCCTCCGTGGCGTCCTCGTTGGTGACCCGCGAGATGGTCGACAGCACGAACGCGTCGAACCCAGGCGCGCTCACCCGCTCCAACATGGCGAGCCAGAGCTTTGCCATCCACCGTGACCGATCAGGGGTGCGTTCGCGAGTGTTCGTCACCGGGACGAAGGGGATCCGTT
Organism: Micromonospora sp. NPDC048898; assembly: GCF_043198035.1. NCBI lineage: Bacteria > Bacillati > Actinomycetota > Actinomycetes > Micromonosporales > Micromonosporaceae > Micromonospora > Micromonospora sp. NPDC048898. Next base: position 47,629 of record NZ_JBICUF010000003.1, on the reverse strand, counting down.
GGGCGCGGTCCCCGATCATTTTTTCCATTTCCTCGCGCAGCGCCGCGCTTCGCTGGGCCAGGTCTTCGGGGTAATCGCGGGGGGTGAACTTGTCGGCACGGGTGAGCACAACGACGGCACGGTCCCACAGGTCTTTGCCGAATTGCTTCGTGAGCGCCCCGATCGCGTCGTATTCGCTGCGCTCGACCCGGGTGTCATCGAGCTTCGTGACGAACAGGACAAGGTCGATTTCGCCGGCCTCCTGCTCGATCAGCGCCAGATAGCGCTCGTCGTTGGACCGGTCCCACCCGGCGTCACCGAACCCGGGCGTGTCAATGAGGATCATCGCCGACTCGCGATACTTGGCGTCGTACCGCTCGATCTTGGCGGTCGTCGGTCGGTATTTTCCCGTCTCGGCGACCGAGGCGCCGACAACCGAGTTGATGATGCTCGACTTGCCCACGCCGGTCCGGCCCACCACCAGGATCCGGGTCGCGCGCTGCTTGGGGGGTTTTGGGCTCACCAGACTCCTGTCTGTGCAACGGGATCCCTACTGATGGTGAGGGTCCCACACCCCGTCAAGCCCGACAGGCCGATCTTGGACGCCAACCGATGCGCTGAATGCCGCACCGTCCGAGACGTCGTACCGCCCTGCTCTTGCCAGGTCGTTCATGCTTGGCGTCAGGTTCCGGCTCTCCGACCACGAGCGGGTGAGGACTTGGGCGTCGTGCAGGCCACCTATCGAGCGATGCTGCGCGACGATGTCGCTCCCGCCCTACGCGCCCTCGGCTGCACGGGGTCGGGCTCGCGGTACACCCTGCCGGACCCGGAGTCCTGGGCACTGCTGGGCTTTCAGTCCTCGCGGTTCAACACCAGAGAGCACCTGACGTTCACGGTCAACCTCTGCGCCGTACCACGGATCGTCTGGGAGTCCCGCAGGCGTGAGCAGAGCCAGCTACCCCTGAAGCCCTCGCCGGGCACCTACTACGGTGACTTCGTGTGGTCCTGGCGGCTCGGCCACCTGATGCCGGTGGACCAGGACGTCTGGTGGGACCTGAACGAGGATGTCGAGGCCACGGACGTCGCGAGCGAGGTCGTCACCGCCATCGAGGCGTACGGCCTTCCCGCTTTCCGCGAACACCTTCGAACAGGTACGGCGGGCCGGCCCCGGAGAGCCCTAGGCTGACGCGATGTCGGCCGAGCACCACGTGATTGACCTCGTCGAGAACGACCCCCAGCCTGCCCGCCTTACGGCCAGCCGGCCGTGGAACGTACGGCTGGTGGCCGCCTTCGCGGTCGGCGTCGTGCTCGGCGGTGCCGGTGTCGGCGTGTTGCGTTCCTCGCGGGTGGAGCGGCAACGCAACGCGGCAGTCTCCCTTGTGGCCTTTCCGGTATCCAGCGGCAGTTTGGGCGCGGACACCGACGTCGTCCAGATGGACGGGCAACTGGCGGTCATCAACGCCGGCCCCGCGCCCATCACGGTAAAGTCGGCCACCGGTCAACGACCTGGGGTCCAGGTCCAGGACACCGGCCAGTCTCGACTGGTACGCCCCGGCGGCACCACCTGGATCAGTGTCAAGCTGCGCATCGAGTGCGCACTCGCCTTCGGGAGCGAGCCGCTGTCGATACGGTTTTCCGTCGAGACCGCCGACCGGCAGGTCAGAGAGGTCAGCTATCCCGTGGCGGTAGCGGGAAGCGCCTGGCACCAGGGGGCCGAGCGTCCCTGCACGATCCTCGCCGATCTCGCAAGGCGCCACGGCCAGCGCTGACACCGCCGAGATCGGTCAGGAAGGCCCCGGCCGAAGATCCACGCAACTTCGGTGAAGTTGCTGTCTCCGCGACGTTCGAGGGGCCACTTTCCCTGTTCTTGCTCGGATCTTGACCGGCGCGACGCGAGGAAGCCGCACTGGGCGGCAAGACGTCGCCCCTACTGGGCGAGCGCGTCAGTCGCGGCCTGGGCGATGAACGGGTGAGCCGTGACCTCGGACAGGGCATCTTGCCAATGGCCGAGCGGGATGTGGACGTCGTGATGGTGCCGCCGAAGACTCTTGCTGCACCCCCGCCGCGGAGAAGGAGCCCGCCACCGCCGGTGCTGCCGCAGTTGCTGATGCCAGGACCCGCCCCCGCTCTAGATCGTGGGTTCCGCTGCTCGTTCACCTGCGCCAGCAGCGTCAGTGCTCAGAGAAGCTGGGGTCGTGGGCATTGACGACCCGCACCGTGCCTTCGGATGCGAGTTCGGCGAGCCTGCGGATCGTCGCGAGTCGGTCGTCTTCGTTGTGCTGGCTGGCGCGTGCGAACGCTTCGAGCGCGGGGGTCGCTTCACCGGTGAGTTGGGCACGGTGGTGGATCGCGTCCCCGACGTGCAGGATCGGCTGGGCGCCGTCCGTGCTGTCGACGAGAACCCCGGAGTGTCCTGGCGAGTGTCCCACCAGGCCGACGAGTCGGATCGACTCGGGCAATCCAGCCAGTCGATAGCTGGCGAACCCGTGCCAGTCCTCCGTGCGCGTCGGTGACGGCGCCCAGACAACACCGTGCGCCCATTGCGACGCGACAAGTCCCGCATCGCCATCAGCAACGATGGCGCGGCAGCCGTCCGACGCGTGCACACGCACCCACGGGAAGTCCGCCAAGCCGTCGACGTGGTCACGATGATGGTGGGTAAGGATCACGTCGGTGAGATTCCGCGGGTCCAGCCCAAGGGCCGAAATGCGAGACCGCAGGGTTTCGGCCGGATCGAGCACCGGTCCGGTCTGCGCCAGCCACCACTCCCCAAGACGGGCTTCCGGCACCTTGATGCCCTCGTGCCCAATACCTGTGTCGACGGCGATCAGTCGCCTCCCGTCCTCGATCAGCAGGACGCGGCAGATGAAGTGTGACGAGCCGTAGACGGCCGTGCCACCCGGGGCGTTGAGTGTTCCGCAGTCGAGTTCGTGGACACGCATGGTCGGAAGGGTAGAAGTTCGTGTCGGCTCGAAGTCAACGACAATGACTCCATGCGAACCGACGTCTTACGGATCGGCGCAGCCGCAGAACGACTCGGCGTCACCACCCACCTCCTCCGTCACTGGGAGGCCGAGGGCGTCATCGAACCGCCTCGAACCGCCGGCGGCGCACGCCTGTACGACAACCAACTGCTCGATGCCTTGGCGATCGCCATCAGGTGCCAAGAGGCAGGCATGCGCCTGGACAAGATCGCGCAACTTCTGAACGGCGACCGGCGCCAGCGCATCGAACTGATTTCCGATCAACGCGACGCCATAAACCGCCAGCGAGACCGGCTGACGCGCACGGCATCGTTCCTCGACCACGTTCTCGAGTGCTCCCACCCTGTGGTCCGCGACTGCCCTGCGTGCCACGACTTCCTGACAACAACGACATGATCCACAACAGTTGACCGAGCTGACCTGCCCCTCGAAGCGGTGATCAAGATCGGTCAGCGCGACTGTTGCCGCTGGTAGATGTGGTGCGCCCGGCAGGATTCGAACCTGCGGCCTTGGGATTAGAAGTTGAATCGAATACGGGTTAGCCCGTGATCGTGAGTTGCAAGGGGTGGCTATCTGTCCAGGTAGACACCCCTTTGCATGCCGATCTGTGCTCGGCGGTGTTGGAGTGTCCGAGCGCGTCCGGGCTCACATTGGGCTCACGTCAGAGTGTGCTTGGGGCGAGGTGAAGAGCCTGCCCGGCGCACAGGCACTTCTTCCTTCCCAACGGTTCGGGTGGGGCTATTCGTGGTGCTCGCGCACTTCGGTTGTTACGTGACAGCCTGGACGGACGTAGCAAGCGTCAGCGCTGTGGCTTGCGATGGCTGACATCAAGACCGCAACCCGCAGGAACTGCGCGAATAAGGCCAACCAGTATTGGCTACTCTATGTCCCCATATCGTAGGGAACTCTTTGCTCTTAGATTCACCTCAGTCGTAGTCAGGCCTAGGCCCAATGCCGCGTAGCGTACGTTGATCATGTGGGTGTGTGGGGCTGGAGTCGGTAGATATGAATGGTGGCTGGCCTGTCGTGGCGATCACGCACCAACAGGCCGTCGACAGGCTGATGGCCACCGGCGTGTCACGGGCGGACGCGGAATATGTCGTCGGCTGGTACGCCGCTCCCAGCGATGCCTCCACGACGGTCGTCGACACCGTCGAGCAGGTGACCGGTCGCCCGGCGCGCACGTTCGCACAGTGGGCGGCCGAGCACGCAGAACGCTTCCACGCGCCCCAGGTTATGCCCGGCTAGGCCCAATGCCAGGGGGATGAGCGTTGTCACTGGTCATGCTGAGGGTTTCGGAATGACGGTGATGGCGTATTCGACTTTGGTGGATGCTGGTTGTTGAGCGTGCTCGACCGGCACCCACAGATCGATCCTGAAGCCCGGCTGCACGGTGGTCACAGCCGGGTCCGTGGACCCCGGTCACGCAGGCGTCGTCGTATCTCACTGACCAAGGCCCCGTGCGCGGAGCGCCGTCGGCTGAGAGTGTGGCCGGGAAGGTTGAGCTCGACGGGGGAGGGCCGATGACGAAGCATGCTGTCCGGGCGGCGCGGATGTTCGACGGCGAGCGGCTCGTGGACGGCGGGGTGCTGATCCTGCTGGACGACGAGCGCATCGCCGACGTGCGCCGAGGTTGGGCCGAGGCGCCGGTGCGCGAGGAGCCGGACGGCACTGTGCTATCCGGCCTGGTCGACGCGCACGTGCACCTGTGCGCCGATGCCGGACCCGACGCACTCGGCCGGCTCGCCGAGCGTTCCGAGACGGACCTCGACGCGGTCGTCGAGGCGTCGCTGCGCACGCACCTGGCGGCCGGCGTCACGACCGTACGGGACCTGGGAGACTGGCGCGGCGCCGTGCTCCGGTGGCGGGAATGGGCGGTACGGAATGACCTGCCGACGGTGGTGGGGTCGGGTGCGCCGATCACCAGCGTCGGGGACACTGCTGGTCCATGGGGGCGAGGCGAGCGGCGTCGACGGGATCCGCGAGGCCGTGCGGTTGCGGGCGGCGGGTGGCGCCGACCTGGTGAAGGTCATGGCCAGCGGCGGGGTGTTCACCCCCCGGCACCGACGTCACCCGCCCGCAGTTCACCGACCAGGAGCTGACCGTCGCGGTGAAGCGGGCGCAGGAGCTGGGCCTGCCGGTGACCGCGCACGCACACGCGCACGCGCTGAATGCGGTCGAGCAGGCGCTGCGCGTCGGTGTCGACGGCATCGAGCACTGCACGTGCGTGACCGCGGCCGGTGCCCACGTCTCCGGCGAGATCGCGGACCGCCTGGCCGCGTCCGGGGTGGCGGTCTGTGCGACGCTCGGGACCGACCCGGCCGTGGTCACGCCGCCGGAGGTGGTGGCGATGGCAGCCCGGGCGGGGCTCAGTGAGGCCGCGCTGCGCGAGGGCGCCGCCACCCTGCACCGGGCCGGGGACCGCCTGGTGGCCGGGTCGGACGCGGGCCTCGGCCCGGCGAAGCCGCACGGGATCCTGCCGGAGACGCTCGTCGAGTACGTCGCGTGCGGCATCCCCGCCACCGCCGCCCTTGCCGCAGCCACCTCGGTCGGCGCCGAGGTGTGTGGCCTGGGGCGGCGCAAGGGCCGCGTCGGCCCCGGATTCGACGCCGACCTGCTGGTCGTGGACGGTGACCCGACGACCGACATCACGGTACTGCGCCGCCCGCTCGCCGTGTACCGCGCCGGCAACCCGGTGAGCAGATGATCGGTCCCACCCGAATCATCACTCGATCGGCGGGACGGGGACCGGAAGGGCTTCCGATCCGAAACAGGTTTTGTCCGTGCCCTCAATGCCATGGATAACTTCCTATGAGAGTCCGTCAGTTGGTGCGGCCCTTCGCTAGCGATCGGTTCGCCCTCTCCGATTGAAGATCGACAATCAGGTGTCTGTACCGCGACCTGGAGCTGCGATGTCTCGCCCGGAGCGACCCATCGACCCTTCCCCGGGCCTTCGCCGAGGAACGGCCACAAGCCTCTGGCGTGGAGACAAGGAGCCCTGATCCCACCCTCGCGTCAGGACGGTCGCAGCGGCCCCACCGTCGGCGACGGCTCCTCGCGGCTGATCTGAACGGTATTGGGCCTGATGCTAGTGAGGTCCGACCTGTGAATAGTAAGTGCTTCGCGGCTTTCATAATAAAGAAGAGCAATTTCAAGACATAGGCACTTGTGTTAGTCTCCTTGGGTTCGTCGCTCCCGGTATCGCTAATTCGGAATTCCCATCGGCCTGGTCTGGTATTACCTCCGGGTCGGTGTTCGGGTTGGGGAAATGTCGTCCTGAATGGTGCATAGGGAAGGAGAGAACCTCGATGTATCGGACCCGCCCGCTGCTCGGCCGTCTGTTCTCCGGCGTTCTCGCCCTCGGGATCGTCACGACGCTGGCCGTACCCCAGGCGGTCGCGGACCCGCCGAACGGCGGCGAATCCCTCCGCCTGCTGGCGAAGGCCGCGCCGGATGAGTGCTTCGCCGGTATCGGAGTTCCCTACCCGCCCGGTCCGCCGTGCGCCGAGGGCCAGCCCAAGGTGAACCAGGCGTACGTCTGGGGGCTGGCCCAGACCGGCCGGCGGCTCTGGTTCGGCACCGGCGCGAACGTCCTCTGCCTCAAGCCGGAGGGCTACAACGTCCGAGAGCCGATCCTCAACGACGACTACGCCTGCGAGTACGGCGACAGTCAACCGGCACAGCAGAACCCGCAACTGCCCGCCACCCTCGGGGATCACCGTCCACCGCAGGTGTTCACGTACGACCTGTCAACCGACGATCTGCGCGAACGCACCGCCGACATCGTCGGCGCGTCGGAGGCGGACGCCGATCTGCTGCGGTCCACGGCCGGACTCCGCGCCGCCGCCGCACACCACGGCGTCGTGCTGCTGGGCGGACCCAGTGTTGTCGACGGGGTGAACCTCTTCGCGTTCGACTCGTTCAGCGGGCGGTACCTCGGTTCGGCCAATCTCACGGCGTACCAGAACATCCGCCACTTCACGGTCGCGGCCGGCGAGCTCTATGCCGGCGTGGGTCTGGGCGTCAATGGCGGCGAGTCGGGCCAGGTACTGCGCTGGACCGGCAACCGGGCGGCCCCGTTCACCTTCGTCGAGGTCGGTGACCTGCCGACCCAGGTCGCCGACATCACCGCGCACCACGGCCGGATCTACGTCACGACCTGGCCGAAGGCCATCGTCGACGGCTCCGCCGCCGCTCCGGTCGTGGACACCAGTGGTCTTGCCAGCGTGTGGATGAGCCCGCCGCTGGCCACCGGAGCGCCCGGTCTGACCGTGGACGACGCGCACGGCTGGACCCAGGTGTGGACGGTCGGGGAGTACGAACCCGACCCGGTGGTGGCCCAGGCGTACGCGCTCGGCGGCCTCGCCTCCTTCGACGGTCACCTGTACTGGGGCACGATGCACGTGCCGTTGCAGGCCACCGCCCTGCACCTGGCTACGTACCCGCCGCGAAGCCCGGCGCAGGTCCAGGCGACCGTGCAGAACACGCAGCGGGCGCTGGGCGTCTTCCGGGGCCGGGCGTTCGGCACCGCCTTCGAGCAGGTCGAGACGTTGTACGGCGAATCCGAACTGCCTGCTTTCGATCCGACCGCGAACGGTGGTACCGGAGCCTGGGCGTCCACGCCGACCGGCCAGACCCCGAGGTACGGCGAATCCGGCTTCGGTGACCCGTTCAACCTGTACGCCTGGAAGATGGCGGTCGCCGGTGACCGGCTCTACATCGGCACCATGGACTTCGCCTACATCTCGCTCGACGGGGAGATGCCCACCCCCGATCCGGGCAGCGCCGAGGCGACACCGCCCACCTTCGGGGCAGACCTCTGGGCGTTCGACTCCGCCGACGAGGCCGCCCGACCGGTCGACACCACCGGTCTCGGCAACCCACTCAACCAGGGGGTCCGCACGATGATCCCGTACGGCTCGACCCTCTACGTCGGCACGGCGAACCCGATGAATCTTCGTGCCGACCCGACCCCGGGAGTGCCGAAGGGTGGCTGGGAACTGATCGAACTGACCCGCCCCTGACGACTCGCCGGCGTGGACTGACCCACCGCCGGCTGTCGAACACGACCGGGGCGGTGATCGTCACCGTATCGGGAGCGTCGTGGACGGCTCCACCAACAGCGGCCGTGATCTCTTGCAGCGTCATCGGAAGCACGGGATGAACCTATCGTGGCGGGCAGAGGTCGCGCCCGATCCATTGGTCGGTGTTGCTGACATCAGCCTGGTCTTTTGTGGTGCGCCCGGCAGGATTCGAACCTGCGGCCTTGGGATTAGAAGTCCCCTGCTCTATCCGCTGAGCTACGGGCGCGTGTGGCGTGGATGTCGCGCCCAGAGGGTACCGCCGCCCTGCTGCCCGGTGGCGAAAAGGGTGCCCGCGTCCACGTCGCCGAGCAGGGTCTCACGTCGACCCCACGGCCGGCATCTGGGTTCCCACGGACCGGCGTGGCCTCGGACCGTACCTTTGGCTGGTGCTGCTGGATCCCGACGCCGAGAACGACGTCGCCTACGAGCTGTGCCAGGTCGTCGGTCGCGCCATCCTGCCGTACCGGTCGGACGACGACTTCGGCACCGCGTTCTTCTTCCAGGGCGGCGACGACCCGGTGGGGGAGTCGCTGCTGACGGCGGCCGACCTGGTCGGCGCGTCGGGTGGTGAGCTGGGGCTGCGGGCGAGCGTCACCGAGCCGGCGGGGGTCGCGCCGGCCGCCGTCTCCGTGGGCGAGATCGTGCCCGGCTGGGCGCAGTTTCCGGGCGACGGGGTCGCGGTGTTGCCGACCGCCGGCCTGCACCGGTACGCCGGCGACGGCGGCTGGCGGTGGCGGGTCCAGCCGGTACCGGCGGGGATCGCCGCCGGGCCCGAGGTGGTCGCCCGCCTCACCGCCGACGCCGGTTCCGCTTTCGTGCTGGCCCATGGGGTACGCGAAGACGGGTCGCGCCCGCTGGAGGTCGCGGTCGAGCGGGTGGTCCGCGACGGGGACGCCGTGCGGATCACCACCGAACTGCCGCCGGGGTACGTCGGCGCGCCGATCTTCGTCGTCCAGCCCGACGCGACTGGGGAGCTGTCGCCGTACTGCCTGGGCCTGGTCCTACCCGGCGTCGGCGAGCACCCGGTAGCGACCTTCGACCGGATCCGAGCCGTCCTTCCGGCGACGCCCGGCGACGTCTGAGCGCGCCCGGCGACGCCCTCCGGGATGGTCAGCCGCCGGCTGTCGCCGCACCCGCCGTGTCGGTCGCGGAACGTCGGCTCTCCGGTAGGCCAGCCTCGACAACTGTCGAGCCGCCGCCGGTCGAGGCCCCGGCAACCGTTGGCACGTCGGCTGGTGCGACTTCGGGCGGAACCCCTTCGGTGGTGGCAGCCCGTGCGGCCGGCACCGCGCCTGCCGGGGCTGTGCCGGCCGGCGCGGAATCGGCGCTGAGGGTATCGACCGCCGCGGGATCGGCGCTGGCCGGGGCGGTGGGGCCGGCGGCGAGGAACGCCTCGGCCCAGCGGCCGACCTCGTCGAAGACCTTCTTGCGTACGGCGGGGCCGGAGAGCGTGAGGTCGTGCATCCCACCGTCGAAGCGAGCCAGGGTGACGTGGCGGCCCAGGCGGGGTGCGTAACGGACCATGTGCTCGACGTCCAGCACGGCGTCGGCCAGGGTCGCGTTGTCGTGCCACCTGGTGCCCCGGAAGGAGCGGGTCGAGCAGGCCAACAGCACCGGCACCTGGATGTCCAGACCGGCGCGTAGCCGGCGTTGACCGGTGCGGATCGCGTTCAGCCAGCCGGCCCGAACGGGGAACCCGGCCAGCGGCTTCCACGCCAGGTCGTACGTCCACTCGCCGCGGTGGTCGGAGTGGAGGCTCTCGCCGTACACCGTGCGCAGCCCGAGCGGCAGGATGCGGTGCGGCGCCCTGCGGCCCAGCCGGGAGACGGCGGCCGCGAGGGGTCGGCGCACCGCCCAGGGGGCGTTCAGGTCGAAGAACGGGCTGTTGAGCACGAGACCGTCGACGGTGCCGGTGTCGCGGCGGGCGTCCGCCCAGAGCGAGATGATCAGGCCGCCGGTGGAGTGGCCCATCGTCAGGAGGGTGTCGTGCCCGTCGTCCTGACGAATGATCGCGGCGGCGGCGTCCAGCTCGGGGAAGTAGTCGCTGATGTCGCGGCAGAAGTTCGGGGTCTGACCCGGAAGCAGGCTGCGACCATATTTGCGTAGGTCGAGCGCGTAGAAATCCCAGCCGCGCTCGGCGAAGAAGTCGGCCAGGTGGGTCTGGAAGAAGTAGTCGACGAACCCGTGCACGTAGAGCACGGCCCGCCCGGTGGGACGCGCGGCCCGCCGCCGGACCAGGGTCGCGACGACGGGACCTTCGCCGTCGGTGCCCAGGTCGATCGTCTGCCGCTCGTACGGCGGCCCCAACACGTCCGGTTCCACGAACGCGACGCTACGCCGGCAACCTACCCAGCGGTAGCCCATGGTCTTGGTCCTCGTCCTCGGCCCCTGGTCCGGGGTCCTCGGTCCGCCCCGCCAGTCCTGGCCCCGCCCCTGCCCTGCCCCTGCCCTGCCCCTGCCCTGCCCCTGCCCTGCCCCTGCCCCGCTCTTGTCCCGCGATCTTGCACTTTCTGTCGCGGCATAAGGTGCAGTAGCCCGCATGTCGGGGACAGAAAGTGCAAGATCGCGAGGGCTGAGCCAGGTCGGGCCAGGCCGGTCGGGCCAGGCCGGTCGGTCCAGGCCGGTCGGTCCAGGCCGGTCGGGCCAGGCCAGTCAGGTCAGGCCAGTCGGGTCGGACCGGGCCAGGTCGGACCGGGCCAGGTCGGACCGGGCCAGGTCGGGGTAGGCGGCGCGGGCGCGTGGGTCAGGCTGTTTCCGCGTCCGCTCGTGCGGGGTCCTGGTCGTCGGTGGGGTCCAGGTCGGCCTGGGGCTGCGGGATGTCGCGCAGGTGCTTGTTGTGCCGGGGCTCCTGGCGGGTCTTGGCGTCGTTGAGCCGGCGGCGCAGGTCGTCGCGGACGTCGTTGAGCGCGGCGTGCAGGTCCTCCTCCGCGGAGGTGGTGACGATCTTCTGCCGGCCAGCGATCCAGCATTCGAGGGTGACCTTCTGGCCACGCGCTTCGCGATCCTTCACCGACACCTCCAGCTCGGTGGCGTCGGCGTGGAAACCGGCCAGCCGGGCGTCGAGGGTGGCGAACTGCTCGGCGATCCAGTTGCGGTCGCCCTGCGAGAACCCGGCGCCCACCCGCAGGCACTCGGCGACGGTGGCCGGGTTCGCCGCGGCGCTCATCGGCGGGCCTCGGAAGCGATCGCGGAGCCGATTCTGGTGATCATCATGACGCTGACCTCTCGTCGACGTGGAGCTGTCGGTGGTGCGTTGATCAAGTACATACCCAATCTGGTCGGCCTCGGAAACCGCCGACGCCCAGCCGGGCGGGTCGGCCGTACCACATCGAGGCGTGATCAGGGCGTTGTCCACAGGTGGGTTCGTTGTCCACAGGTTCGGGGGTGGGTGCTGGCGGTGCTCACGCGCAGCGCCGAGGCTCGGTGTCGAGTCGACTCGCGTTGGCAGGCCCCGATCCCCTGGAGGGACGATGTTCGACACGTACGTAACAATTGTCGGCAATGTGCTGACTTCACCCGAGTGGCGGCGCACCACCCAGAGCAACACGCTGGTGGCCAACTTCAAGGTCGCCTCCACCGCCCGCCGACTCGACCGGGACAGCGGCCGGTGGGTCGACGGCAACTCGCTCCGCGTTCGCGTCAACTGCTGGCGCAAGCTCGCCGAAGGCGTGGCGGCCTCCGTGATGGTGGGTGATCCGGTGGTGGTCTGCGGTCGGCTCTACACCCGCGACTGGACCGACGACGCCGGCAACCACCGCACCCTCTACGAGCTGGAGGCGGTCGCCGTCGGCCACGACCTGTCCCGGGGGCGGGCCCGTTTCCTGCGCAACCGGCCGAGCATGACGACCAGCACCGTGGAGGACGCGGAGGCCGAGAGCCGGGTGCACGGCGAGCCCACCGAGCCGGTGCCGGCGGGGGACGAACCCGTGCTGCCCGACGACCGGCCGCTCGACGACGACTTCGAGCTGCCCGACTACGGCGCACTGCGTACCAGCCCGTTCATCGAGGAGCCGGTTGGCGACGCTGTCTCCCCGGCCGGCGGGGTTCCCCTTTCCGGCGGAGTCTCCCCGGCCGGCGGAGTCTCCCCGGCCGGCGGAGTCTCCCCGGCCGGCGGAGCCTCCATGGCCAGTGGGGTTTCCCCGGCGAGTGGGCAGATCGGGCAGGCCATTGTTCCGCCGGATCTCGACGACGAGTTGGCGCTCTCGCCCGAGGCGACCGACGACAGCACCGACCGCGACCTGGACGACGAGTTGGGGCCCGCGCCGGACGAGGGGCAGCCGGAGCCGACGCAGTCCGGTCGGGGACGGCGCGGTCGGGGCCGGGTTCCGCAGCCAGCCTGACCGATCGGTTCGGCGATCGCGCCGGTTCGGCGATCGCGCCGGTTCGGCGATCGCGCCGGTTCGGCGATCGCTGATCGGGCGGCGGCCGAGCGGTACGAGGTCCTGTGCTGGTCGCCGGTGCTGAGGCGGCACGGCACAGGTGGCCTGGCACGACGGGGGTGGGGTGGCGTCGCGACCAGCGTCGTCACCCCGCGTGCCAGCAGCGGCGGAGTCGGGGGACAGTGGTGGCTGCGGCCTTCCATGAGGCCCTGACTGCCGGAGCACCGTGGGTCGGCCTGGTTCCCGGGACGCTCGTCTAGGCTGGCCGGCCGGGGGGGTGGTGCGGGTGCGACGGACAACGCCGGTGGCGAATGCGGTGGGCTTGCTGGCCGGGTACGCGCTGGACCGGCTGCTCGGTGATCCGCGCCGCTGGCATCCGGTGGCTGGCTTCGGGCAGGCCGCTGGTGCGTTGGAGCGCCGCCTCTACCGGCCGGACCGGACGGCGGGAGCGACGTTCACCGCGCTGGCCGTGGGCGGGCCGGTGCTGCTCGGGGCGGTCGCCGCAGCGGCTACCCGGCACCGGCCGGTGACCCGGGCGGTGCTGGTGGCCGCCGGCACGTGGACCGTGCTGGGCGGTCGTACGCTGCGCCACGAAGCCACAGTCATGGGCCGTACGCTGCGTGCCGGTGACCTGCCCTCCGCCCGCCGACGCCTCGGCCACCTCTGCGGGCGGGACCCGTCGACGTTGGGCGAGCTGGAGTTGGCCCGCGCCACCGTCGAGTCGGTCGCCGAGAACACCTCCGACGCGGTCGTCGCCCCGCTGGTCTGGGGCGCGATAGCCGGCCTGCCCGGCCTGCTGGGCTACCGGGCGGCGAACACCCTGGACGCCATGGTCGGCCACCGGTCGGCGCGGTACGCCCGGTTCGGCACGCCGGCCGCGCGGCTGGACGACCTGCTCAACCTGGTGCCGTCGAGGGTGACCGGGCTGCTCACCATCGCCGTCGCGCCGGTCGCCAACGGGGATCGGCACCGGGCCTGGCGGGTGTGGCGGCGTGACCGCAACGACCATCCGAGCCCCAACGCTGGCCAGTGCGAGGCGGCGATGGCCGGCGCGCTCGGCGTCCGCCTCGGCGGCCGCAACGTCTACTACGGGCGCTCCGAGGTACGGCCGTTCCTCGGCGACGGCCCCCGCCCGGAGGCACGGCACCTCAAGCGGGCCGCCCGGATCTCCGGCGCGGTCGGGCTGGCCGCGGTCGGGCTGGCCGCCGCCTACCCGGTGACCCTGGGCCGCTTGGTCGGTGCCCTTGGTCGCCGTGGGCTCGGTGCCGTGGGTCGCCGTGGGCTCGGTGCCGTGGGTCGCCGTGGGCTCGGTGCTGTTGGTCGCGGTGGGTCTGCTGCCGTGGATCGTGGGGCCGGCGCTGTTGGGCGTCGTGGGTCTGCTGCCGTGGATCGTGGGGCCGGCGCTGTTGGGCGTCGTGGGTCCGCTGCCGTGGATCGTGGGCTCGGCGCAGGTGAACGGGTGCGGCGGGGGAACGGGCGGTGAGCGGCGGGCTGCTGGTCGCCGGCACGACCTCCGACGCCGGCAAGAGCGTGCTCACCGCTGGCATCTGCCGCTGGCTGCACCGACAGGGCGTGAAGGTGGCGCCGTACAAGGCGCAGAACATGTCGAACAACTCGGCGGTGGTCGTCGGGCCGGACGGGCGTGGCGGCGAGATCGGGCGGGCGCAGGCCATGCAGGCCGCTGCCTGCGGGCTCGCACCCGACCTGCGGTTCAACCCGGTGCTCCTCAAGCCGGGCAGTGACCTGGCCAGTCAGGTGGTCCTGCTCGGCGAAGCGGTCGACACGATCACCGCGGGCACGTTCCGGCACCTGCGACCCCGGCTCGCCGAGACCGCGTACGCGGCGCTCGCCGAGTTGCGTGACACGTACGACGTGGTGATCTGCGAGGGCGCCGGCAGCCCGGCGGAGATCAACCTGCGGGCCGGCGACTACGTCAACATGGGGCTGGCCCGGCACGCCAACCTGCCCACCATCGTGGTCGGCGACATCGACCGGGGTGGCGTCTTCGCCTCGATGTTCGGCACCGTGGCCCTGCTCGACCCGGCCGACCAGGCGCTGATCGCCGGCTTCGTGATCAACAAGTTCCGGGGTGACCTCGGGTTGCTCCAGCCGGGGCTGGACATGCTGCGTCACGTCACGGGTCGTCCCACGTACGGGGTGCTGCCCTGGGCACTGGACCTGTGGCTCGACGCGGAGGACTCCCTCGCCTACGGCCGGGTGCTCGGCCGCCCCGCCGCCCCGCACGGCACCGAGTGGTTGGACGTGGCCGTCGTCCGCCTGCCCCGGATCAGCAACGCCACAGATGTGGAGGCGCTGGCCACCGAGCCGGGCGTTCGCGTACGCCTCACCATCGAACCGGCCGAGTTGGCCGCCGCCGACCTGGTCGTCCTGCCCGGCTCCAAGTCCACAGTCGCCGACCTCGCCTGGCTGCGCGAGACGGGCCTCGCCGACGCGGTGGCCACCCACGTGGCGGCCGGTAAACCACTGCTCGGCCTCTGCGGCGGTTTCCAGATGCTCGGCCGCGCCATCCACGACACGGTGGAGAGCCGGCGGGGCAGCGTACCGGGGCTCGGCCTGCTGCCCATCGAGATCACCTTCGATCCCCGCAAGACCGTCCGGCAGTCGGTGGGCACCGCCCACGGTGGCGTCGCGGTGCGCGGCTACGAGATCCACCACGGGTACGTCTCGCAGGCCGACCCCGGTCTGAGCCCGCTGTTGACCGGCGACGACGGTGCGAGCGAGGGAGCCGTGCTCGGCGCGGTGCACGGCACGCACTGGCACGGGGCGTTCGAGTCCGACGGGTTCCGCCGGTGGTTTCTGACCGAGGCGGCTCGTCTGGCCGGCCGCACCGGGTTCCGGGTCGCGCCGACGACCAGCTTCGCCGCCGCTCGGGAACGTTCCCTCGACCTGCTCGGCGACCTGGTCGAGGAACACCTGGACACCGACGCCCTCTGGCGTCTCATCGAAGCCGGCCCACCCGCCGGCCTGCCGTTCATCCCACCCGGCCCCCCACCGTCCTGACCCTCGTGGCCGGTCCAGCGCCGCGCCCGGCCCACCTTCCTAGCCGGGCACCGTCCCATGCGGAGCGTGCGGGCAGGGCAGCGAGGCGTCTTCTTGAGCCGCCCGCGTGTCGGGGACCCGCCGGGGATCACTACCTCCCGCATGATCGTGCTCGATCCTTGTTGTAGTGGCCTCGTCCGCGCAAGGAGGGGCCTATTTCCTGGATCGAGCGCGATCTTGAGGCGGGCGGCCCCCGGCCGCCCGCCCGGCCGGGCCGGGTGGCGGCGGGGTGGCGGCGGCGGGGTGGCGGCGGGGCGGGGTGGGATCAGGGGCGGATGTCGGCGGGGTTGTCGGTTGTGGGGAGGCCGGCGGCCAGCCAGGCGTCGACGCCGCCGATCATGTCGGTGGCCCGGCGCAGACCGAGGGTTTGCAGGCTGGCCGCGGCGAGGCTGGAACTGTAGCCCTGCCGGCACACCAGCACGATCTCCCGGTCGTACCCGGTGGCTTCCGGGATCCGCCAGGCGCTGGCCGGATCGAGCCGCCATTCCAGCACGGTCCGGTCGATGACGACCGCGCCTGGCAGGTCGCCCTGTTCACGGCGCTGCAGGTCGGTACGGGTATCGACAAGCAGCGCGCCGCCGCGGACCGCCTCGACGGTCTGCTGCGGAGTCAGTCGGTGCAGCCCGGCGCGGGCCTGTTCGAGGAGGGCGTCGATGCCGGGGCTCATCACGTCTCGGAGCACCACCCGATCATGCCGATTCGGCAGCACGACGGGCGGCGAACGGGCTGCCCGTCACCCGTCACCGCCCCAATTCCCTCGGACGTGACGGTGCCGGCCGGGGCGGTCAGCCGGACGGGTCAGCGTGGCCCACGTTGACCGCGGTAGCCGGGCGATCGACTCGGTTCTGCTGATGTCGCGGTGTCCCGCTGGCAGGGATAGCGCGACATCAATGATCTGGAGTCGATCACGCCTGGACTGCGGTCGGCGGCATACTTTGGTCATGCCCGTGGCGGTCGTCGAGGCGTACGCCGAACTGGCTCGTCGGGTGTTCGCGGGCCCGGCGCGGTTGGGGCGGACCCGGCTGGTGGCGGTCGACGGGCCTAGCGGCGCGGGTAAGAGCCGGTTCGCCGCGCACCTCGCGGATGCCCTGGCGGCGCTGCTCGACGGTGACCGGCCCCCGGTGGTGCACACCGACGACCTGCTCGACGGTTGGGACGACCAGCTCAGCTTCTGGGCACGCCTCGACGAGTGGGTGCTCACCCCGCTGCGGGAGGGGAAGCCCGGCTCCTATCGGCGCTACAGTTGGGTGCGGCGACGCTTCCTGGCCCGGCCGGTGCCGGTGCCGGTGATGCCGGTGCTGGTGGTGGAGGGGGTCAGCGCCGCCCGCGCGGTCGTCCGGCCGGAGTTGACCCTGGGGGTGTTCGTCACCGCGCCCGCGTCGTTGCGGCTGGCCCGCGCGGTCGCGCGGGACGGGCCGGAGATCCTGCCCGAGCTGCGTCGCTGGCACGCCGGGGAACGGGCGCACTTCGCCGCCGACGACACGGCCGCCCGCGTGGACCTGCTGGTCGATGGCGCACCCACGCTGCCGTACGACGCGGACCGGTACTACGTGCGCATCCGCTGAGCGTGCCCGGGCAGTGGACGAGCGTCACCGGCTCCGGCACGATGCGTGCAGGGAGCGACGCGAGCAAGCATGACGACGCGAGCAGCACGACGCGAGCAAGTAAGACGCGAGCAGCACGACGCGAGCAAGTACGACGCGAGCAAGTAAGAGGCGAGAAGAACGACGCGAGCAGCACGACGCGGGAACGACGACGCCAGAAGCACGACGCGACAGCGCTCAGGGCGCGCGGCGAACGGGGGACTCATCATGTCGGCATCGGACGCGCCCGCGCGGCGCCGGATCACGCTCACCGGCATCAGCTCGCGGGCCTGGGAGCATCCGGCCGACCGGGGTGCGCTTGTCGCGCTGCGGGAGCTGCGCGGTTTCGACGACGTGGTGCGGTCGTTCTTCGGGATGTGGAACGAGCGCGGGTTCCGGCTGTCCGTGCTGGCCTCCGGCATCCGCGTCGACCACCGGCAGTATCCGGCGGTGTGGCAGCGCTACACCGAGGCCGGGGCGGCGCTCGACGTGGCCGACCTGCCCGAGCTGTACGTGACCCAGTCGCCGTGGCTGGGCGCCGAGGCGGTCGGGCTGGAGCGGCCGTTCATCGTGTTGAACTCGGCCTGCGTACAGCAGCTCGACGAGGACGAGCTGCGCTGCCTGCTCGGCCACGAGTTGGGGCACGTGGGCAGTGGGCACGCGGTCTACAAGACCATGCTCATGATCCTCACCCGGTGGGCGGCCAACCTGAGCTGGTTGCCGGTCGGCGCGATCGCGCTGCGGGCCATCATCGCGGCGATGCTGGAGTGGTGGCGCAAGGCGGAGCTGTCCGCCGACCGGGCCGGTCTGCTCGCCGGGCAGGACCCGGCCGCCGCGTTGCGGCTGCTGATGAAGCTCGCCGGCGGGGGTGACCTGTCGCAGATCGACACGACCGCGTTCCTGGAGCAGGCCGCCGAGTACGTCGGCGGCGGCGACCTGCGCGACAGCCTGCACAAGATCCGGATGACGGCGTGGAGCACCCACCCCACTCCGGTGGCGCGGGCGGCGCAACTGCGCCAGTGGGTCGACTCCGGGGCGTACGGGCAGGTGCTGGCCGGGGACTATCCGCGCCGGGACGACGACAGCTCGACAAGCATCTCGGAGGAGATCAAGGCGGCTGCCGACTCGTACCGGGAGGAGTTCAGCCGCTCCACGGACCCGCTGGTCGGGTTGCTGCGCCGCCTCGGCGACGGCGCGAGCGACGTCGGCGAGTGGGTCGGCGGCACCGCCGGTCGGGCCCGCTCCTGGATGGATGCCGCCACCGAGGCCGCCGGCCGCGCACAGCGTGCCGGCCGGTCCGCCCCCGGTGCTCGGGCGGGCGCCGGCCCGGCGGGCGGCGGTGACGGTACGGGCTCCGCCGGCACGCCCCGGTAAGGCCGGCATACGATGCCGGTCATGACCTCACCGATCATGTCCGAGTCCGAGGTGCGGGCCGCAGTCGAGCGGGAGATGCCCGGCGTTCGGGCCGACCTGGAACGCCTCGTCCGCATCCCCGGCATCGCCTTCGATGGCTTCGACCACTCGCACGTGGAACGCTCCGCCGAGGCGGTCGCCGAGTTGCTGCGCGGGTGCGGCCTGGACGTCGACATCGTGCGTTCCGGCGGCCAGCCGGCGGTCATCGGCCGTCGGGCGGCCCCGCCCGGTGCGCCCACCGTGCTGCTCTACGCCCACCACGACGTCCAGCCGGTCGGCGACCTGTCGCTCTGGGAGTCCGATCCGTTCGAGCCGGTGGAACGCGACGGTCGGCTCTACGCCCGGGGTGCGGCCGACGACAAGGCCGGCGTCATGGCGCACGTCGCGGCGCTGCGGGCGTACGGGGACGCACTGCCGGTGGGCGTGGTGCTCTTCATCGAGGGTGAGGAGGAGTACGGCTCCGACTCGCTGGAGCAGCTGCTGATCGAGCACCGCGACGAGATCACCTCGGACGTCATCGTGATCGCCGACTCCGGCAACTGGGACATCGGCGTACCGGCGTTGACCACCTCGCTGCGGGGCATCGTCAACTGCTTCGTTGAGGTGCGCACGCTGGACCACGCGGTGCACAGCGGCATGTTCGGCGGTGCCGTGCCGGACGCGCTCACCGCGCTGGTCCGACTGCTGGCGACGCTGCACGACGACGCCGGCGACGTGGCGGTGGCCGGGCTGGTCGGCCGGGAGGGCGCCACCGTCGACTACCCGGAGGACCGGGTCCGCGCCGAGGCCGGGCTGGCCGACGGCGTGCGGTTCATCGGCACCGGCCGGATCACCGACCGACTCTGGACCAAGCCGGCGCTGGCGGTCCTCGGCATCGACGCCCCGGCCACCGGTGAGGCGCCGAACGCGCTGGTCCCGGCCGCGAAGGCGAAGCTGAGCATCCGGCTCGCCCCGGGCGACGACCCCAAGCGGGCGTACGCGGCGGTGCGCGCCCACCTGGAGCAGCACGCGCCGTGGGGTGCCCAGGTGACGGTCAGCTTCGAGCACGACGGCTTTCCGTGCGTCATCGACGCGTCCGGGCCGATGTTCGACGCCGCCCGCTCGGCCTTCCGGGCCGCGTGGGACGGCACCGACCCGGTGGACATCGGCGTCGGCGGCTCGATTCCGTTCATCGCCACCTTCCAGGAGATGTTCCCGAAGGCGGCGATCCTGGTGACCGGGGTGGAGGACCCGCACGCCCGCGCCCACGGCCCGAACGAGAGTCTGCACCTGGGAGAGTTCGCCAAGGTCTGCCTCGCCGAGGCGCTGCTGCTGGGCAAGGTGGCCGCGGCGGGGCGCTGAGGAATCTCGACGGCGATTTCGACCCTGATCTGCGAGTTTACGGCGTGTCGGATCGTTCGTTGTTATAGCCTTTCGAACATGAGTACGAACGAGGTGATGGCCCGGTTGGGGGCCGCTGTCAGCGCACTGGGAGATGTCGACGTCTCCGCGTGGTCCGACGACACGCTCAACGAGCAGCTCGGTGAGCTCTCCGCCGCTCTGGTCGCCCTCGACTCGGTGCTCTCCCGGGTCGCCGGCGAGGTCCGTGCCCGGGGGATGCGCATCGAGGAGCCCGTCAGCGCCTGAGGCCTGTTCTCATGAGACAGGCCCTGATCCGTCGTCCGCTCAAGCGGGCGGCACTCTGCCGACACCGCCCGGGCACGGCAATGCCCGGGCGGTGTCGGAGGGGACTGGCAGGATGGGCGGCGTGCGGTTCCTCGACCTGGCAGCCACGTCCGCGGCCGTCGGCGCCACCAGCGGCCGGCGGGCAAAAGTGGAGCTGCTCGCTGACGCGCTGCGCCGGCTCGATCCGACCGAGGTCGAGCCCGGCGCCGGCTACCTTGCTGGTGAGCTGCGCCAACGACAGACCGGGGTGGGCTATGCGAGCCTCCGGGACCTGCCGCCACCGGCCGCCGAGCCGACGCTGACCGTGGCCGCCGTCGACGCGGCCATCGAGCAGATCGCCGCGGTGCACGGCACGGGCTCGCAGACTCGGCGTCGGGCGTTGCTCGGTGCCCTCTACGCGGCGGCGACCACCGACGAGCAGCGTCTGCTCACCGGTCTGTTCAGCGGCGAGCTACGGCAGGGTGCCCAGGCCGGGCTGCTCGCCGACGCGGTGGCGCGGGCCGCCGACGTGCCGGTGGCGACGGTCCGGCGGGCGCTGTTGCTCGCCGGTGACCTGCGCGCCGTGGCGGTCGCGGCGCTGGCCGGAGGAGCGGCCGAGTTGGCCGGGTTCGGGCTGCAGGTTGGCCGGCCGCTGGCGCCGATGCTCGCGCAGAGCGCACCCTCGGTCGACGAGGCACTCGCCGCGACGGGCACGCCAGCGGTGGTCGATGTGAAACTCGACGGCATCCGCATCCAGGTGCACCGCTCCGGCGCCGACATCGCCGTCTTCACCCGCAGCCTCGACGAGATCACCGGGCGGGTGCCCGAGGTGGTCGCCGCGGTCCGTGCCCTGCCCGGCCGCGAGCTGGTGCTCGACGGCGAGGCGATCGGCCTCGACGAGACGGGGCGTCCACTGCCGTTCCAGCAGACGTCGAGCCGGGCCGCCCGACGCACCACCCCGAGCAGCACCGGGCGCACACCTGTCGCTCCGGCGGTGCTCGCGGCGGCCGCCAGCGCGGGCGCGACGGTGCTCACTCCGTACTTCTTCGATCTGCTGCACCTCGACGGCCAGGATCTGATCGACCGGCCCGGTCGGGAGCGGTGGGCCGCCCTG
Organism: Micromonospora sp. NPDC048898; assembly: GCF_043198035.1. Classification (NCBI taxonomy): domain Bacteria; kingdom Bacillati; phylum Actinomycetota; class Actinomycetes; order Micromonosporales; family Micromonosporaceae; genus Micromonospora; species Micromonospora sp. NPDC048898. The sequence goes on along the minus strand of NZ_JBICUF010000003.1, from coordinate 26,389 downwards.
GCCGGTGCGGTGGACGCGTCGCTGCTGGTCGGGCGCATGGAGGTCGACGGCCCGGAGCAGGCCGCCACCGCGTTCGCCGCCGCGCTCGACGCGGGGCAGGAGGGCGTGGTGGTCAAGGCACCGGACGCCCCCTACGACGCCGGCCGGCGCGGTGCCGCCTGGGTCAAGGTCAAGCCCCGGCACACCCTCGACCTGGTGGTGCTCGCCGTCGAGTGGGGCAGTGGCCGGCGCAAGGGCTGGCTGTCCAACCTGCACCTGGGTGCGCGCGACCCGCGGACGGGTGGCTTCGTCATGCTCGGCAAGACGTTCAAGGGGCTCACCGACGAGCTGCTGCGCTGGCAGACCGAGCGGTTCCTCGACCTCGCCGTGGAGCGCGGCGACTGGGTGGTGCGGGTCCGCCCCGAGCAGGTGGTGGAGATCGCCTTCGACGGGGTGCAGACCAGCTCGCGTTATCCCGGGGGGATGGCGCTGCGGTTCGCCCGGGTGGTGCGCTATCGCGACGACAAGTCCGCCGCCGAGGCGGACACCATCGACGCGGTCCGCGCCATCCACGCCGGCCGGGTCACCGGCTGACGGCTGGTTCACCAGCTGACGGCTGGTTCACCGGCTGACGCCTGGCTCACCGGCTGGCGGCGCGGCCAGCGCCGGTCACCTGCCGGACAACGACCGGGCGTAGTTGACCTGGTTGTTGACGTGCTGCACCTGGCCCTGGTCGCTGACCGGGATCCGGGCCACGTACTGCTGATGGCCGTTGGTGACGGTGACCTGCACGGTGCCGTGGTGCCGGGTCTCCTTGACCAGCAGGAAGAGCAGGCTGAAGAAGGCCAGGCAGAAGAAGCCGACGATCGCGCAGACCAGCGCCCAGGTCGCCACCTTCTCCTCGCGTTGCCAGTAGTCGGCCACGTGCCAGGTGGCACCGGCCAACGGCAGCACCCCGGCGGGCGTGCGGATGACCGGCGGGCACACCGCGATCTCGGCGATCTGCACCGCGACCACCTCCGGCCCGGCGGGACCGGCCGGTGCCGGGTGCGCCGACACCGGTGGGTACGGCCCGGACACCGGCCACGCCCCGCCGGGCGGCGTCGAGTGCGGCGCGGGCGGGCCGGAGAGTGGCGGCGCCGAGAACGATGCCGGCGGCGAGAACGATGCTGGTGGCGTCGAGAACGGCGGTGCCGGAGGCGCCGAGAACGACGCCGTCTGCGCCGGGAACGGTGCCGGTGACGCCGAGAACGGCGATGCTGGTGACGCCGGGAACGGCGGTGCCGGAGGCGGTGTGGCCTGCGGCGGCGCGCTCGGGAAGGGTGCCGTCGGCGGGGTGATCGGCAGCGCGCCGGTGGCGGAGGTGGCGCTCCACGGATCGATCGGCGGTTGCGGCTGGGTCGGCGGCTCGGGCACCGCGGCCGTGGGATCCGAACTCACCGAGACCTCCAACGCGGGATCGACACGTGGCGCAGGCTACCGGCTGCCCTGTCGTCCCGCATGCCCCGGAGAGTCTGTTTGGGACACACGCCCCAAGTCAGGCGGACGCGCTCGGCGTCGGCTCGGCCGCCCGGTCCAGCGGAGCCGGGGTGACGCCGATCCCGGCGGCGCGGCGGGCCTCCCGGCGCGCCACCCAGCCGTAGCCGAACAGGGACATCACCGCGAAGAGCCACCACTGCACGACGTAGCCGAAGTTCTGCCAGTTGTTGGCGTGCCCGACAGGCACCGCCTTGAACACCGGGTCGGCCGCCGGGGTCTGCTCGTCGAGCAGCAGGTAGGCGCCGTAGACCGGGTAGGGCAACTCGCCGGCCAGCCGCGACACACCGATCCGCCGGATCTCCAGCCGCCCGTCACGCCGGGCCACCGCGCCGGCACCACTCTCGGTCTCGTGCACCCGACCGACCACCGTCACGTCGCCGGTCGGCACGGCGGGCACCGACGGCTGGGCGGTCGCCCCACCCGGAGCCGGCGGGATCCAGCCCCGGTCCACGAGCAGCGCCGTGCCGTCCGCGAGCACCAGCGGGGTGAGCACCTCGAAGCCGACCCGGCTGTCCACCGTCCGGCCACGGACCAGCACCGTGTTCGTCGGGTCGTACCGGCCGGTGACGGTGACCCGGGTCCAGACCTTGTCCTCGGCGGGGGCGGGGCCGACCGTGCCCGCGCCGCCGGTGGGGGCACGCAGCGCGTCGGCCAGCGGCGTCGGGGCCATCCGCTGACCCGCGTCGATCCGCTCGTTGACCTCGGTACGACCCCGGTAGCGGTCCAGCTGCCAGTTGCCGAGGAACACCATGACGGCGGCGGCGACCAGGGTCAGCGCGAGAGCGCCCAGCCAGCGTGGGCTCAGCAGGAACCGGTACACAGCACGAGGCTACTCGTATGACCGGCGCCACTGACCTGGACCGGGGCGGGAGCGGGCCCGGGGTGTGCCGCCGGCCCCGGTTGGCGGTGCTCGCGCCTCCGGCCGGGCGGGTATCGTCACGCCGACGGATCGGCCCCGGTCGTCCCCGTCGCGTACCCGCCGCCGCTCGCGAGGAGTCGATGATGACCGTCGTGCCGCGCCTGGTGCTCAGCGCGCCGTCCTCCGGGCACGGGAAGAACGCGCTGGCGATCGGGCTGCTCGCCGCCCTGGCCGAGCGTGGGGTCGACGTCGCCGGGTTCAAGCTCGGGCCGGACCACGTCGACGCCGCCTACCTCGGCCTCGCCTCCGGTCGGCCCGGCCGGGTGATCGATCCCCGGCTGGTCGGCACCGACCGGCTCGCCCCGCTGGTGGCGCACGGCGCGGCCGGTGCCGGGCTCGCCGTGGTGCAGGGCAGCATGGGGCTGTACGACTCGGTCGGTGGCCGCCCCGAGCAGGAGTCGACGGCCGCCGCGGCCGCCGCGCTGCGCAGCCCGGTGGTGCTCGTTGTCGACGTGGCCGCGATGGGTCAGTCGGTGGCGGCCCTGGTGCACGGTTTCCGCTCGTACGACGAGCAGTTGTGGCTTGGCGGGGTGATCCTCAACCGGGTGGCGTCCTCGCGGCACGAGGGCATGCTGCGCGAGGCGTTGGACGACGTGGGCGTGCCGGTCTACGGCGCGCTGCGTCGACAGGACCTGCCGGCGGTGCTGCCGTCGCGGCGGCACGGGGTGGCGCCGGTGGTCGACGGGTCCGCCGACGCCGTCCGAGCGGTTCGCCGGCTGGGCGAGGCCGTCGCCGCCACGGTGGATCTGGAACGGCTCCTCGGGTTGGCCCGCTCGGCCCCGCCGCTGCCGGCACCGGCCTGGTCTGCCGAGGAGGCCCTCGGCGGGTTCACCGCCCCGGCGGAGCGCCCGCTGGTGGCGTTGGCCGGTGGGCCGGGCGGCAGTTTCAGTCACGCGGAGACCGCCGAGCTGCTGCGGGCCGCCGGTGCCGAGGTCGTCACCGTCGATCCGCTGCTCGACGAGGCGCTGCCGGTGGGCACCCGCGCGCTTGTCGTCGGCGGTGCGTTGCCCGAGGCGTACGCCGAGCAGTTGTCGGCCAACCGGCGGCTCTGCATCGCGGTGGCCGAGTTGGCGCGGACCGGGCGTCCGGTGATCGCCGAGGGCACCGGGTTGCTCTGGCTGGCCCGAGAGTTGGACGGCCTGCCGATGTGCGGGGTCCTCGACGCGGTAGGTGTCAGCCGGGACGGCCTGGTGGCCGGCTACCGGGAGGCGACCGCGCAGACCGACAGCGTCGTGGCCGTCAGCGGCACGGTGCTGGTCGGGCACAAGGCACACCGTGCGGTGCTCACCCCTCGCGCCGGTCAGCGCGCGGCGTGGAGCTGGGAGGGCGGCACGCCGGAGGGGTTCGTCTGGCGCAACGTGCACGCCTCGCAGCTCACCCTGCACTGGGCCGGTCATCCGGTCACGGCTGCCCGGCTGGTCGCCGCGGCGGCGGCCGACCCGACGGCCGAGGTGGTGACCGCGCAGCCCGGCGGCGTGCCGGCGTGATCGCTCGGCTGGCGGCGCGCCACCGGCGCCGGGTCAGCCGACGATCGCGTCCGATGGCGGGGTGAACTGGCGGGTCGGTGTGCCCTTCAGGCCGTCGCGGAGGGTCTCCGCGACCGCCTTGATCGGGATCTGGGACTGCCCGTCACCCACGGCGTTGAACGGGTTGTCCGGGTCGGAGATGAAGCTCGCCGCGGCCAGTTCCGGGGTGTAGCCGACGAACCAGGCGGACCGGGTGCTGTCGGTGGTACCGGTCTTGCCGGCCACCGGCCGTCCGACCGTGCCCCGCACGCTGTCGGCGGTGGACCAGCCGCCGCAGCTGCCGCGCGCCGGGGTGTCCCCGGTCGGGCAGCGGGCGGCGTCGGTGGCCGCCCGAGCGGCGTCCGCGCTGACCACCTGCCGGCAGCGGGGCTTGGCCACCTCACGGTGCAGGCCGCTCGGCGTGGCGTACGTGGCGGGTGTGCCGTCCCGGTTCATGATTGCCTGCACCGGGATCGCCTCGCAGTAGCGCCCGTCGGCCGCGATGGCGGCGTAGGCGTTCGCCATCTCCAGCGGGGTGGCGTCGGAGACGCCGAGCGTGAACGCGCCCCACTTCTTCGCCTTGGTCGGGGACGCCTGTTCCCGGTCGACGTCGGTGCGCCACCGCAGCCCGAGCTGTTCGGCCAGCCGGACCGCCCGGTCCGCGCCGACCTGCTCCTCCAACCACACGAAGTACGTGTTGACGGATTTGCCGAAGCCGGACCACATGGTCTGTTGCCCGGTCATGGCGCCGCTGGCGTTGGATGGCGCCCAACCGTCGTAGACGGCCGACTTGTAGCGGTGGGGGGCGTTGAACGAGGTGGAGAGCGTCATCCCCGAGTCCAACGCGGCAAGCATCGGGAACATCTTGAACGTCGACCCGGCCTGGTAGCCCGCCAGGCTGCCGCCGCCGAGCAGCGGCGCCACCGTGTTCGGGTAGTTGGCCTTCACCTTCGGCCCGGCCTCGGGGTTGGAACTCTGCGGGTTCTCGCTCAGGTCCAGCGAGTACGTCCGGTTCACCGCCATCGCCTTCACCCGGCCGGTGCCCGGCTCGGAGACCACGATCCCGTTGGCGAACGGGCTGCCGGTGGCCTCCTTGCTGCCGACGTTCTTCTCCGCCGCCGCCTGGATCTTCGGGTCGAGGCTGAGCACGATCCGGTAGCCGCCCCGGCGCAGCTTGTCCATCCGTTGCAGCGGGTCCGCGCCGAAGGCGGGTTGGGCACTCCACCAGTTCTTCAGGTAGTCGCAGGCGAAGCCCCAACTGTTGTACTTCTCCGCGACCGCGACACAGTCGTGCGGTGGGTTCGTGAGCTTCAGCCGGATCGGCTCGGCCTTGGCGGCGGCGGCCGAGTCGGGGGAGAGGTAACCGAGCTGGCTCATCCGGTCCAGCACGTAGTCACGCCGGCCGGTGGCCTCCTTCTGGTCGGAGTCGGCCGGGTCGTACTCCGAGGGGGACTTGACCAGCCCGGCGAGGGTGGCGGCCTCGACCGGGGTGAGGTCCTTCGGGGTCTTGGAGAAGAAGATCTCGCTTGCCGCGTAGATGCCGTACGCCCGGTGCCCGAAGTACGCGGAGTTGAGGTAGCGCTCCAGGATCTGCTCCTTGCTCAGCTCCTTCTCCAGGTCCAGCGCCATCCGCATCTCCTTGACCTTGCGCAGGCTGGTCTGCTGGGTGGCTTCCTGGACCTCCTTGGGCGTGGTCGCGCTGTCCCGCAGGGCCATCCGGACGTACTGCATGGTCAGGGTCGACGCACCCTGGGAGCCGCCGGAGCGGGCGTTGGACACGAAGGCGCGGGCCACGCCCTTCGGGTCGACGCCGTGGTGCTGGTAGAAGCGGGAGTCCTCGGCGGCGACGATCGCCTGCTGGATGTTCGGCGACATGTCCGACAGCTTGGTGTACTGCCGGTACTCCTCGTAGAACATGGTCAGCACGGTCTTGCCGTCCGGGCCGTAGACGTAGGAGGTTTCGGCGGGCAGGGCCTTGGTCAGCAGCCTGGTCTTCTGCTCCACGGCGTGCGCGGTGGCCTTCGCGCCGAGCCCGCTGAGGGCGACCAGCGGATACGCGGCGGCGGCGATCACGATTCCGGCGATCAGTCCGGCGCGAAGGAGAGGGACGAGTCGACCAGCGGCAGCAAGGGGTCGGTTACTCACATGACTAAGTTATGACATTTCCGATTCGTACCTGAGAAGAACTCTTAAACCGGCGAGTGGTGACGCGGCTTACGCCGGGATCGACTGTCCCACCGGCCGCCTTCCCGGCAGGATCGCGGACATGCCCGTGCCGATCGCCGCCTCCGAGCCCGACCTCGCGCACCACGGCGACGCGGAGGTCGGCGACGGGCTGATCGACCTCGCTGTCAACGTCCGGCAGGCACCGCCTCCCGCCTGGTTGGCCGGCCCGATCGCCGCCACCCTGACCGACCTGGCCCGCTATCCGGACCCGCTACCAGCCCGGGCGGCCGTCGCCGCCCGACACCGCCGTCACCCGAACGAGGTGCTGCTCACCGCCGGCGCGGCCGAGGGCTTCGTGCTGATCGCCCAGGCGCTGCGCGGCGTGCGCCGGCCCGTGGTGGTGCACCCCCAGTTCACCGAGCCGGAGGCGGCGCTACGGGCCGCCGGGCACCCGGTCGAGCGGGTGCTGCTGGACGCCGCCGACGACTTCCGACTCGACCCGTCCCGGGTGCCCGCCGACGCCGACCTGGTGATGATCGGTAACCCCACGAACCCGACCTCGGTGCTGCACCCCGCGCGGACGGTGGCCGCGCTGGCCCGCCCCGGCCGGGTGCTGGTGGTCGACGAGGCGTTCGCCGACACCACGATCACCCCCGGGCACCACGGCGAACCGGAGTCCCTGGCCGAGCGACGTGACCTGCCCGGTCTGCTCGTGCTGCGCAGCCTCACCAAGACGTGGGGCCTGGCCGGCCTCCGGATCGGCTACCTGCTCGGCGCCGCGGACCTGCTGGCCCGGCTGGCCGCCGTACAGCCGCTCTGGGCCGTCTCCACACCCGCGCTGGCCGCCGCGTCGGCCTGCGCCACCGACGTCGCGGTCCAGGCCGAGCGCGCCATCGCCGCCGACCTCGCCGCCGACCGCGACCACCTGGTCGCCCGCCTCGCCGACCTGCCCGGTGTACGCGTCGTCGGCCGTCCCGCCAGCGCGTTCGTCCTGCTGCACCTGCCGGGCGCGACAGCGATCCGGGCCGCCCTGCGTGAGCGCGGCTGGGCGGTGCGCCGGGGCGACACCTTCCCCGGCCTCGGCCCGGACTGGTTGCGGGTGGCGGTACGCGACCGCACCACCACAGACGCGTTCATCGAGGCGCTGCGCGAGACCATGGAGGCATGATGCTGGAGACCACGATCGCGGCGATCCACCCGGCCGACGAGGCGGCCATGGTCGCCGCCCGTGAGCTGCACGGCCGGCTGACCAAGCCGGCGGGCTCGCTGGGCGCGTTGGAAGAGCTGTCGGTACGCCTCGCCGGCCTCGCCGGGGCCTGCCCACCACCGTTGCCCGAGCCGGCCGCCGTGGCGATCTTCGCGGGCGACCACGGGGTGCACGCCCAGGGGGTGAGCCCCTGGCCGCAGGAGGTCACCGCGCAGATGATCGGCAACTTCCTGGCCGGCGGCGCGGTGGTCAACGCGTTCGCCCGGCAGGCCGGCGCGTCGGTCACCGTGGTCGACGTCGGGGTGGCCACACCGCTGCCCGTCGACCCGGCTGCTGCTCTCTCCCCGGCCGCCCTGGACCCGGCTGCTCTCTCCCCGGCCGCTGTCGATCCGGCGGTGCTCGACCCCGCGGTGCTCGACCCCGCGGTGCCCCGGCTGGTTGCCGCGTCGGTCCGTCGGGGCACCCGCGACTTCACGGTGACCGCCGCGCTGACCCGCGACGAGGCGCTGGCAGCGGTACAGACCGGCATCCGGATCGCCGACGAGCTGATCGACGCCGGAGCCGGCATCCTGCTCACCGGTGACATGGGCATCGGCAACACCACCCCGGCCGCCGCGCTGATCGCCGCGTTCACCGGTGCCGACCCGCTCGACGCCACCGGTCGGGGCACCGGCATCGACGACCCGACCTACGCGCACAAGGTCGCCGTGGTGCGCGCCGCGCTGACCCGGCACACACCCGACCCGGCCGACCCGCTGGGGGTGCTGGCCGCCGTCGGTGGCCTGGAGCACGCCGCGCTGGCCGGGCTGATCCTGGGTGCCGCGGCCCGCCGCACGCCGGTGCTGCTGGACGGCGTGATCGCGGTGTCGGCCGCGCTCGCCGCCGCGGCGTTCGCCCCGGACGCGGTCTGCGCCATGGTCGCCGGGCACCGTTCGGCCGAGCCGGGTGCCACGGTGGCGCTGCGGCACCTCGGCCTCGACCCGCTCATCGACCTGGGGCTGCGCCTCGGCGAGGGCACCGGCGCGCTGTTGGCGCTGCCCGTGGTCAGCGGCGCGGTGCGGGTGCTGCACGAGGTGGCCACGTTCGATGCCGCCGGGGTGGCCGAGAAGTGACCACGCGCGGCGAGCGAACCCTCCGCCTCGGAGGTGTGGCGTGACCTCTAATCCGTACCCCCTCGGTTTGCGGCTCGGTGGGCGGCGGGTGGTCGTGGTGGGCGGCGGCGCGGTCGCCACCCGCCGGGTGCCCGCGCTGCTGGACGCCGGCGCGGACGTCCTGCTGGTGGCACCGGAGCTGACCCCGGCGCTGAGCGCCCAGGTCGACGCGGGTCGGCTGCACTGGGTGCCGCGCCGGTTCGCCGTCGAGGACCTGGATGGTGCCTGGCTGGTCCACGTGGCGATCGACGACCCCATCGCGGCGGCCTCGGTGAGCGCCCTGGCCGCCGAGCGGCGGATCTTCTGCGTCCGGGCCGACGACCGGACGGCCGCCACCGCCTGGACCCCGGCGGTGACCCGGCACGGCCCGGTCACCGTCGCGGTGCTCGGTGGCGGCGACCCCCGCCGGGCGATGACCGTCCGCGACGCGATCCGCGACCTCCTCGCGGTCCGCCTGGCACCGGAGAGGCTCGCCCCGACGCAGAGCGGGTCCGACGCTGCTGCCGGTGCTGCCGGTGCTGCCGGTGCTGCCGCTGCTGCCGGTGCTGCCGGTGGGACCGGGGCTGCCGGGCGGCAGGTTGGGCGGGTGGCGCTGGTGGGGGCGGGGCCGGGGGACCCGGAGTTGATCACCGTGAAGGGTTGGCGGCTGCTCACCGAGGCGGACGTGGTGGTCGCCGACCGGTTGGTGCCCGGCCTGCTCCTCGACGAGCTGCGCCCGGACGTCGAGCTGGTGGACGCCTCGAAGATCCCCTACGGGCCGTCCCGGGCCCAGGAGGAGATCAACCAGATTCTGGTCGACCGTGCTCTGACCGGCGCGTTCGTGGTGCGGCTCAAGGGCGGCGACCCGTACGTCTTCGGGCGGGGCGGTGAGGAGTTGCTGGCCTGCGCGAAGGCCGGTGTGCCGGTGACCGTGGTGCCCGGGGTGACCAGCTCGATCGCCGCTCCCTCCGCGGCCGGGATTCCGGTCACCCATCGGGGGGTGGCGCACGAGTTCACAGTGGTCTCCGGGCACGTGGCACCCGACTCACCGGCCTCGCTGGTGCGCTGGGACGCTCTGGCCGGCCTGCGCGGCACCCTGGTGATCCTGATGGGGCTGAAGAACCTCGCCGCCATCAGCGAGACCCTGATCGCCCACGGTCGGCCGCCGCAGACGCCGGCCGCCGTGGTACAGGAGGGTACGACGGGTGCCCAGCGGGTGCTGCGATCCACGCTCGGCGCGGTGGCCGCCGACGCGCTCGCCGCCGATGTGCGCCCGCCGGCCGTCGTCGTGCTGGGAGACGTGGTGGGGGCACTCGACGGGTGACCGGCGGGCCGACTTCGGCGCTACTCCCGCGAGGCGCTTGATCGACACGGCTTTCAGGAGACCGGGGTGTCCGCGCGCCTGGGATAGCCCGCCTTCCTGAAATCCGAGTCGATCATCGCCTCGCGGGTGCCGGCTTGACCGGAGATGGCGGGTACGGACCGGGCGAGCGGGGTGTCGGTGGTTGTCGACACAATGTCGCGCATGCTCACCGTGAAGGACCCGCACGAGACGTGGCGAACGGACCTGCTCACACCCGTCGCGCTGCGGTGCGCCGGCCCCGGCCTGACCACCACCATCGAGGATCTCCCGTCGCCATGGCGCGACGCTCCGGTCCGGACACTGAGGTGCACGGACGCGGACGGCTCCTGGGCCGTCCTGGTCACGGTGGTCCGTGGCTACCCGCAACAGCATCGCGACTCGCTCGTCGGCAACGAGTTCGGCCGTGACCCGCACACCGCCTACGACCTGGACTCGCCGGGAAACCTGGTGTACGAGCTGCAGGTGACCGAGGACGACGGGGCCGACGAGCACGAGCTGCTGGAGTTCCGGCTCTTCGGCGACCCGCAGGCGGTCGGGGCGGAGGTGCTGCGCTGGGCGGGAAAGAAGGCAGCGTACTCGGTCAGCCCGTCGGTGGAGCGGGCCGCGACACGGCAGCGCCGGGCCCGTCGACAGTTCGACAACCGCCAGGCCAGTGCGGCATCGCCGCAGGTCCGGATCGACGCGGTGGCGGACGAGGCCGCCGCCGACCTCGACGCCATCGACACGTCCGCGTTGTGCTGGCACTTCCCGCGCGGAAACACCGGCGCCTACCTGCGGTCGGCGGTGGTCGCACTGGCCGGCTACGGCGAGCAACGGCCACACCTGCGGGGCCGGTGGCTCACCGCACGGGTCGAGGGCGAGGAGCTGGTCATCGGCATCGACGACCTGATCCCGGCCAACCAGCGGCACCGCTGGGACAACGCCCGCTGGCTGTGGGACCGGCGACAGGCGACCACTCCGGCCGGGCTTCGCTGGCAGGTCGACCGGGTCGAGCAGGCCGCCCCGGCGGTCGCGGCCGTCCATCGTGGCGCGCTGGCCGAGGCGCTGGCCGACGCCGGGGTGCAGACGGATCCGGAGCTCGACGCGTTGCTGACCGGTGTGCCGTACCGGCTCTCCGACGCCGAACTCACCCCGACCTGGGTGGCGACCCTGTACCGCGGCCTCGCCGACCTCGCGCCCTGGCGGCTGGACGCGGCTTACCGGGGGTGGCGCGACGGCCGGCAGGCACTGGGGTTGCCGGTCCGGGATCCGGTTGTCCTGTTCGGCCTCGGCGGCGTCGGCGCGGTCCGCAAACCGAAGCTCGCGCTCGACCACACCGGCGACGCCCCGCTGCTGTGCCTGGTCCACACCGGCAGCAGCGCGGTGCTGCCGTACGCGCACTGGACGGTGCCCACCGACCTCGGTGCCCTCCTGTACGGGTGGCAACCGAGCCTGCCGTACCCGCACTGACCGACGGGGCCGGAGCGTAAGCGCTCCGGCCCCGTCACACGTGCGGTCGAACTACTGCTTGAGCATGTTGTCCAGCAGCAGGGCGCAGCGGATCAGACCGAGGTGGCTGTACGCCTGCGGGTGGTTGCCCAGCCCACGCTCGGCCAGCGGGTCGTACTGCTCGGGGAGCAGCCCGGTCGGCCCGGCGGTGAGCACCATCTGCGCGAACAGCTCCTCGGCGTCGGTGCGGCGGCCGGTGCGCAGGTACGCCTCGATCAGCCACGCCGTGCAGATGTGGAAGCCGCCCTCACGGCCGGGCAGGCCGTCGTCCCAGTGGTAGCGGTAGACGACCGGGCCGCTGCGCAGGTCCGCCTCGATGCGCAGGACTGTGGACAGGAAGCGCGGGTCGTTACCCGGGAGCAGGCCGGAGAGCCCGATCCAGAGTGACGAGGCGTCCATGTCCTCGTCCCCGTACGCGACGCTGTACGCCTCGACGTCGGAGTGCCAGCCCTGCTCCAGCACGTTGGCGCCGATCCGGTCGCGCAGGTCCTTCCACTCCGGCCGGTCCTGGCCGCCGTGCTCGCGCATGACGTGCAGCGCCCGGTCGACTGTCATCCAGCACATCACCTTGGAGAAGACGTGGTGCCGTGGTGGCAGCCGCGCCTCCCAGATGCCGTGGTCGGGTTCGTGCCAACGGCGACGGACCGCCTCGACCATGTTCTCCAGGACCCGCCACTCGTCCTCGCGGACCGAGCCGCGCGCGTCGGCGACGGCCGCGATCAGGTCGGCGATCGGGCCGAAGACGTCCAGTTGGAGTTGGTGGTTGGCGAGGTTGCCGACCCGGACCGGCCGGGAGCCGGCGTAGCCGGGCAGCGTGTCGATGACCGCCTCGGCGCCCAGCTCGTACCCGTCGATGGTGTAGAGCGGGTGCAGTCGCTCCGGGTGGCCGCCGGTGCGCTCGATGCAGCCGTCCACCCAGCGCAGCAGCGCCTCGGCCTCCTCGACGGAGCCCAGGTCGACTAGTGCGCGGGCGGTCAGCGCGGCGTCGCGCAGCCAGCAGTAGCGGTAGTCCCAGTTGCGGACGCCGCCCAGCTCCTCGGGGAGCGAGGTGGTCGCCGCGGCCAGGATCGAGCCGGTTGCCTCGTGGCAGAGCCCGCGCAGGGTGAGGGCGCTGCGCGCGACCAGGTCACGGGCGGTGGACGGCAGCCGCAGCGAGGCCACCCAGTCCTTCCACGGCTGCTCGGCCGCGGCCTGCCGTTCGTGGATCGGCACCCGGTGGTGCTCCAGGCTGTGCGTGCCGAAGCGCAGCTCCAGCACGACCTGCCCACCGGCGGCGGAGAGGTCGACGACCGCCTTGGCGGTCTCGTACCCACCGTCGTTGCCGACCTCCCACTCCACGCCTGGGGCGTAGAGCGCGACCGGCTCGTTGGAACCGAGCACCAGCAGGCCGTCACCGAGTGGCTGCAACTGCACGGCTACCTGACCGAACTCGGGCCTCGGCGCGAACTCCACCCGGGCCTTGCCACTGCCGGTGAGCACCCGGACCAGTGTCGAGTCGCCGGTGATGACCGCGGGGCTGTCGTCAGGTGTGGTCTCCCGGGCCGGCTTGTCCAGCCAGTCGGTGACGGTGAGCCCGGACCACCGGGTCTCCACGGTCATCGTGCCGGAGCGGTAGCGCTGGCCCAGCGGGATGCCGCCGCGTTCCGGGGCGACACTGAAGTGACCGGCCGGGCTGCCACCCACCAGGTCGGCGAAGATCGCCGCCGAGTCGGGCTTGGGGTGGCAGAGCCAGCTCACCTTGGCCTCGGGGGTGAGCAGAGCGACGGTACGACCGTTGGCCAGCATGGAGTGCCGCTCGATCGGCACGGCCCGCTCGCCGAACAGCCAGTGCCGCCGGGTCTCCAGCAGCAGCGCCAACGCCCGCGCGGCCTCCAGCGGTTCGGCAACCCGGTAGCTGGCCTTGGTGTCCCCGGGGCCGATCTTGATGCCGAGGTCGGGACCGTGCAGGTGGCCGAACGCGTTCTCGTCGGTGATGTCGTCGCCGATGAACAGCACCGCGCTGGAGGCGAGCTGGGTCCGTAGTTGGTCGAGCGCGGTGCCCTTGTGGGTGGCCACGACGGAGAGCTCGATGACCTCCTTGCCCTGGGTCACCGTGACGCCGTCGAAGGTGGCCGGGCCGTTGCGGACCGCCTCGATGGCCGCTGCGGCGACCTCCGGGTCGACCCCCCGGGTGTGCACGGCGACGCTTGCCGGCTTGCGCTCCAGCCGGATGCCCGGGTGCGCGGAGGCGATGTCGCGCAGCGCGTTGCGTACCTGCTGGCGCACCGCGACCAGCTCGGGGGAGAGCCGCTCGACGAAGCCGATGTCGAACTCGGAGCCGTGGCTGCCGACGAGGTGCACCTCGCTGGGCAGCCGGGACAGCGCGGCCAGGTCGCGCAGTGCCCGGCCGGAGACGACCGCCACGGTCGTCTGCGGCAGCGCGGCGAGCGCGCGGACCGCGGCCACCGACTCGGGCAGTGGTACGGCTGTGCTGGGGTCCTCCACGATCGGCGCCAGTGTGCCGTCGTAGTCGCAGGCGACGAGGAGTTGGGGGACCCGGGCGATCCGGCCGATGGCGGAGCGCAGCTCGGGGTCCATCACCCCGGTGGCCGTGGCCGCTCCATCGTTGACTGTCGTGTTCACTCGGCCTCCGCCTCGGGAACTCCGAGTTCGGAGAGGAAAGACTTGGCCCAGTGGCCCACGTCGTGGGTACGCAGGTGACGTTGCATTGTCCGCATCCGGCGGCGTGCCTCGGTTTTCTCCACGTGCACTGCCCGGAGCAGGGCGTCCTTGACCGCGTCCGGGTCGTGCGGGTTACACAGGAAAGCCTGGCGCAGCTCCGTTGCGGCGCCGGCGAACTCACTGAGCACGAGCGCGCCACCCTGGTCGGCGCGCGACGCCACGTACTCCTTCGCGACCAGGTTCATGCCGTCTCGTAACGGTGTCACCATCATCACGTCGGCAGCAACGTACATTGCCGCCAGCTCACTGCGACTGTACGACTGATGCAGGTAATGCACTGCCGGCACGCCGACCCTGCCGAATTCGCCATTAATCCGGCCAACCTCGCGCTCGACCTTGACCCGAAGTGCCTGGTAGTGCTCGACGCGCTCGCGGCTGGGTGTGGCCACCTGCACCATAACCGCGTCGGGAACTGTCAACTTTCCGTCAGCAAGCAATTCGCGGAAGGCCTTGAGGCGCAACTCGATGCCCTTGGTGTAATCGAGCCGGTCCACGCCCAGGATGATCGTCTTCGGGTCGCCCAACTCGGCGCGGATCTGCTTGGCCCGGGCCTGGACCGCCGGGTCGGCGGCCATCCGCTCCATCTCCTGGGTGTCGATCGAGATGGGGAAGGCGCCCGCCTTCACCTGCCGACCGTCGACCTGGATCATCTGCCCCTCGTAGCGCAGCCCGAGCAGGTGCCGGGCCAGCCGGACGAAGTTCTGCGCGGCCAGCCGTTGCTGGAAACCGACCAGGTCGGCGCCGAGCAGGCCGCGCAGGATCTCGGTGCGGAACGGCATCTGCATGAACAGCTCGATCGGCGGGAACGGGATGTGCAGGAAGAACCCGATCCGCAGGTCCGGGCGCAGCTCACGGAGCATCGCCGGGACCAACTGAAGCTGGTAGTCCTGCACCCAGACCGTCGCGCCCTCGGCCGCGACGTCCGCCGCGGCCTCCGCGAACCGGGCGTTGACCAGGCGGTACGCCTCCCGCCAGCGGCGCTTGTAGGCCGGCGTCTCGACCGCGTCGTGATAGAGCGGCCAGATCGTCGCGTTGGACTGGCCCTCGTAGTAGCGCTCCAACTCCTCGGCGCTGAGCGGGACCGGGTGCAGCCGGATCCCCTCCAGGTCGAACGGCTCGGGGGCAGCCCCGGTGCCACCGGCCCAGCCGACCCAGGTGCCCTGGTGTTCGGCGAGCACCGGGTGCAGTGCGGTGACCAGCCCGCCAGGGCTGCGTCGCCACTGCCGGCCCTCGGGTGTGCTCACCTCGTCGACCGGCAGACGGTTCGCCACTACGACAAAGGAGCTACGGACGGTCACGATCGGCCACCTCCGGGTACTGACGGGTCCACCGCGAATGAGCGTACTGAGCGTAGCTGCGGCGTCTTGTGCCTCGTGCCGGAGTCTCCTACCCGCCCCGTACGCGCCGAAATCCCCAGGGTGATCTTGTCGACAGCCCGTCGATCAGAGGTCGATGATCGGCCACTCCTTGGGCAGCACCTCGCCGAGCAACTCCCGCCGATCCGTCATGATCGGCACGAGGGGGTGGGCGGCGGCGTCCATCGCCAGCTGGGCCAGGTCCGTGTGCCCGGCCATTCGGCGTGACCATCCGCCGAGAAACGAGCACATGTTCGGCTCGACCGGGGTTACGCGGATGTGCGGCAACGCGGCGAGCACTTCGAGCATTTCCCACTGGCCGGGAGTGGCCTCCTGGTGCGCACGGACGAGGCAGAGCGCCGGCACCAGCACGTGCACGCCATAGTCGGCGGCCTCCGCGATGCGGTGACCGACATCCCGTTCCGACGACGAATAGGCCAGCAGGGCTGTCGCGTCCAGCGCCAAGCCGTAGCCCGTCACCGGGTGGCTCTCGCACGTGCCGCCAAGACCTCTGCCTGGAGCCGGGCCGCCTGTTCGCGTAGTTCGGGGGTGATGCTCGCCCGCAACTGCTCCATCTCGGCGTGTACCCGCGCTATGCCCTCGTCGGTGATCTCGAAACCGGCCCGCCGGAGGATCTCCCGCGTCTTCTCCCCGGCCACCCTCCGTCGCAGAGACTCAGCGACATAGGCGGAGGCGTTCGGCTCCTCGGCCAGTCTTTCCGCAAGATCGTCGGGCAGGCTGATGGTGATCTTCTTGGTCATACCGAAACCGTAATTTGCCTTACCGGCTCCGGCAAGGAGGCGCGCCCGCGTACTCCTGGGGCGGGGTGATGTGGGCGAAGCGCGGCGTACCTGTCAGGATTGACGATGGCGTGCGCGTGGCCGGCTCCCGGCCGGCGGCGGCGTGCGGATCGCACAGCCCGCGCCGCGCCGCCGATCAGGCGACAGCAAATCGACGGAGGTAGCCCGCACCGTGGCCCAGTACATCTACGTCCTGGAAAAGGCACGCAAGGCGCACGGCGACAAGGTCGTGCTCGACAACGTGACGTTGAGCTTCCTGCCGGGAGCCAAGATCGGTGTGCTCGGTCCGAACGGCGCCGGTAAGTCCAGCCTCCTCAAGATCATGGCAGGGCTGGACAAGCCGAGCAACGGCGAGGCCCGACTCATGCCCGGCTACACCGTCGGCATGCTCGCCCAGGAGCCCCCGCTCAACGACGCCAAGACCGTGCTCGGCAACGTCGAGGAGGCGGTCGCCGAGACCAAGGCCAAGCTGGAGCGATTCAACAAGATCGCCGAGCAGATGGCGACCGACTACTCCGACGAGCTGATGGAGGAGATGGGCAAGCTCCAGGAGGAGCTGGACCACCTCGACGCCTGGGACGTCGACTCCAAGCTCGAACTGGCCATGGACGCCCTGCGCTGCCCGCCGCCGGACGCCGACGTGACCCAGCTCTCCGGTGGTGAGCGCCGCCGGGTCGCGCTGTGCAAGCTCCTGCTGGAGGCACCCGACCTGCTGCTGCTCGACGAGCCCACCAACCACCTGGACGCGGAGAGCGTCTCCTGGCTGGAGCAGCACCTGGCCAAGTACGCCGGCACCGTCATGGCGATCACCCACGACCGGTACTTCCTCGACAACGTGGCCGGCTGGATCCTGGAGCTGGACCGTGGCCGGGCCATCGGCTACGAGGGCAACTACTCCACCTACCTGGAGAAGAAGGCCGCCCGGCTGGCCGTCGAGGGTCGCCGCGACGCCAAGATGAAGAAGCGCCTCACCGAGGAGTTGGAGTGGGTCCGCTCCAACGCCAAGGCCCGGCAGACCAAGTCCAAGGCCCGTCTGGACCGGTACGACGAGATGGCCAACGAGGCGGAGAAGACGCGCAAGCTCGACTTCGAGGAGATCCAGATCCCGCCGGGCCCGCGGCTGGGCAGCACGGTGATCGAGGCGGTCGACCTCAGCAAGGGCTTCGGCGACCGGCTGTTGATCGACAACCTGTCGTTCTCGCTGCCGCGTAACGGCATCGTCGGCATCATCGGCCCCAACGGCGTCGGCAAGACCACGCTGTTCAAGACCATCGTCGGGCTGGAGCAGCCGACCGGCGGCCAGGTCCGGGTCGGCGAGACGGTCTCGCTGTCGTACGTCGACCAGAACCGCGAGGGCCTCAACGGCGACAAGACCGTCTGGGAGGTCGTCTCCGACGGGCTGGACTACCTGATGGTGGGCAAGGTCGAGATGCCGTCGCGGGCGTACATCGCCGCGTTCGGCTTCAAGGGACCGGACCAGCAGAAGCCGACGAAGGTCCTCTCCGGCGGTGAGCGCAACCGGCTCAACCTGGCGCTGACCCTGAAGATCGGCGGCAACGTCATCCTGCTCGACGAGCCGACGAACGACCTGGACGTGGAGACGCTGTCCAGCCTGGAGAACGCGCTGCTGGAGTTCCCCGGCTGCGCCGTGGTCATCTCGCACGACCGGATGTTCCTGGACCGGGTCGCCACGCACATCCTGGCCTGGGAGGGCGACGACCAGGACCCGTCCCGGTGGTTCTGGTTCGAGGGCAACTTCGAGGCGTACGAGAAGAACAAGATCGATCGCCTCGGCGCGGAGGCTGCCCGGCCGCACCGGGTGACCTACCGCAAGCTGACCCGCGACTGACCGGCCGAGAAGGTGTCTGACCGGTTCGTCTACCACTGCACACTGCGCTGGTCCGACCTGGACGCGTACGGCCACATCAACAACTCGCGCTTCCTCACCCTGTACGAGGAGGCGCGGGTGGCGTTGATGTTCGCCGGTGGTCGGGCGTGGGGGGTCGGCTCGTTCGCCAACGGGGTGGTGATCCGCCGCCACGAGGTCGACTACCTGCGTCCGGTCGACTACGCGCTGGGTCGGGCCACCGCGGAGGCCGCGCCCACGGTGCGGATCGAGCTGTGGGTGGAGGAGATCCGGCACGCCTGGTTCACCGTCGCCTACGAGCTGTACGACGGCGAGGTGCTGGCCAGTCGGGCCCGCTCGGTGCTGGTGCCGTTCGACCTGACCCGCCAGGTGCCCCGGCGGATCACCGCGGAGGAACGGGACTTCCTGCGCACGTACGCACCGCAGGGCGGCCTGGAATGAGCCGGCCGGGCACGGCCGAGCCGGGACGGACGGCGACGCACGGTGTGGCCGGTGTGGCGGACGCCGGTGCCTTCCTGGCCCGGCTGGTCCGGCTGGAACCGACCGCACCGGTCCGGCTGCGGCCGGCCGGTGTGCCCGGTCGGGTCGCCCTCTGGGCCCGTCTGCCGTGGCAGGTCCTGGTGGTCCGGACGGTGGCCGGCGGGCCGGCCGACGGCAGCGCCGGGGACGTGACGGTGGCCGCCGCGGAGTTGCTCGCCGAGCTGGAACGCGGTGGCACCGCCCTGCCGGTACGCCGGGACGCGCAGTGGCGGTGGCCGCTGCCCCCGGCGGGTAGCCGGGCGGTGGAGGCGCTGCCCGTCGTCGAGGTGCGGCGGATCGCGGACGCGGCGGCGGGCACCCTGCGCACGGCCACCGAACAGGGCGTGGCGGGCCGTGCGGTGGGCCAGCGGGCGCTGCGGGACGCGCTGCTCGACCACGTGGCGGTGCTCGTCACGCCGGACGGGCCGCCCGCCCGGCCGGTCGAGGTGTCGCAGCGGCTGGTGCAGGGGGTGGTCCGGATGGGCTTCCTCGGTGCCGCCGGCCGCCCGGGCGTCGGCCGCGACGAAGCCGCCGTCGAGGTCCGGGTGGCCGGACGGTGGGTCGGCCTGGCGGGACCATACGGAGCGGCATGGTTGCAGACGGCCACGGATCTTGCGGTGACGCCCCTCACACCTCGTCCGAACGGATGACCCCAGCTCATTCTTCTGGGCAGGGGCGGTCGTTGGGGGGGTGCTACAAGTCGGCTGTCCGGGTACCGTCCATGCTCGGATCCAACGCACCGTAGGCGACTGGATCCGCTGGGGAGTGAGGTGCGACGAGCGATGCCGTGGTGGTCATGGCGCCCCGGTCCCGCCGACGGCGGCGAACCGGAAACCCGAAGCGGGATCACAGTGGAGAGCGCGGTCCGAGTCGGGCCGCCCAGCCCTCGCCAGCCGGGCGACGACTGCCCGGCCAGCGAGCGACCAGTGCTGAGCGAGATGCTGGCCACCGTCGAGCCGGTGAGTCTGCGCCGCGTCTGCGACGCACTCGACCTGCTCGACGTGCGCTATCTGGCCGATGGCGACGGCAACCTGCTGGCCATGTGGGAGCGGCACGCCGTGCTGGTCACCCTCGAAGGGCCGGAGGACGAGATCCTGGTCATGCGGGCACGCCCGCACGCCACGGTCCCGCCGGACTGGGCCGACCGGGCCTATCGGGTGGTCAACGAGTGGAACCACACCCGCCGGTTCTGCAAGGCGTACATCGGCGACCCGACCGAGCGCGGGCAACTACCGATCTACGCCGAGCTCCAGGTGCCGCTCGGTGCCGGCACCCACGACGCGCTGTTGGTCGAGATGCTCGACTGCGGCGCGGCGGTCGCCACCAGCTTCGTGGACTGGCTGCACGACGAGGGCGCGCTGCTCTGACGCCGCGGGTGGTGCGGCCGGGTCAGACGCCGTCGGCCGGGTCGTCCATGACGTTGACCATGAAGTACGCGGCCCGCTCCAGGTAGTCCCAGAGTGTCGCGGCGATCTCCGGTTCGAGGTCGAGCTGGTCCACGGCGCGGCGCATGTTGCGGAGCCAGGCGTCCCGCTCGGCGGCGCCGATCCGGAAGGGCGCGTGCCGCATCCGCAGCCGCGGGTGGCCACGCTGGGCGGAGTAGGTGTTCGGCCCACCCCAGTACTGCATCAGGAACAGGGTCATCCGCTCCGCGGCCGGCCCCAGGTCGTCCTCCGGGTACATCGGTCGCAGCAGGGGATCGGTGGCGATGCCGGCGTAGAACTCGTCGACCAGCCTGCGGAAGGTGGGCTCGCCGCCGACCGCTTCGAAGAGGGTCGTCGAAGCACCGGGACGCTCGGATTCGCCTGCGGGGTTCACCGTTCCATCCTGCCAGGTGCGTCGTGCGCCAGCCCGACCCGCTCGGCGTGCGTCGGATCACGCCGGGCCGATGCGTCCCGCTGGCGGGCGCTCAGCCCGCGCGCGGGGGCGGACGGGCGTGCCCCGGGCGCTCAGCCCGCGCAGGGCGGACGGGTGTGCCCCGGGTCAGGTGACCGCGTGCCGGCGGTGTCCCTCGCCACTACGCGGCTCGGGAGGGCCCGAGCCCGCGCCGCCGGTGTCGTCCGGATCGTCGGGCGGCGCGGCATTGGCCGCCGTGGCTGCCGCGATCGCGTCGTCGATCGTCTGCCGGTCCGGCCACGACAGCGCGGCCACCGCCATCAGCACCACGCCGACCGCGCTCCACACCCCGACCACGAAGGGGATGTTGTCGAAGCGATCGGCGATCAGCCCGGTGGCCAGCACCGCGAAACCCTGGATGACCTGGACGCCGGTCGCCATCACCCCGAAGGCGCGGGCTCGGAAGCCGTTGGGCAGCGCCTGGACGAAGAGCCCGTTGGCCATCGGCAGCATGCCGGCGACCGCGAAACCACAGAGAGCGGCCAGCAGTGCCACCGCCAGCGGTGGCGGATCGAACAACGTCGGCACCAGCATCAGTGGGGCGAGCACCGCGAGCGGGCGCATCAGCTTCAGCCGGCGGGCCGGCCCGAACAGGCGGCTCACCAGCAACCCGCCGAGGATGAAGCCGACCGGGCCGGCCACCATGATCACCGCCTGGGCCGTGCTCGCGCTCATGCCGCCGCCGCCCTCCTCGTTGGCCCAGCCGACGGCCAGCCCCTCGGGGAGGATCGAGAAGAGCATCGCGCTGAACACCAGCACCGCGATCGCCCGCAGCACAGGTGTGCCGAACACGATGGCGAAACCCTGGCGGGTCTCCTGCAGCAGGTGGCTGCGGTGTGCCGGGTTCGGCACCGCCGGGCGGTCGCGCACGCCGAAGCGGACCAGCAGCGCCGAGACGCCGAACGTGACCGCGTTGAACAGGAGCGCGACCTGCGGGTCGATCGAGGCGACGGCGGCGCCGAGCACGTACCCGACGATCTGGGCCGCCTGCCCCACGCTGGCGTTCAGCGACAGCCCGAGCACCAGCCGGTCTCCGGCGAGCATCTGCGGCATCAACGCCGACTTGGCCGCCTGGCTTGGCGGGTTGGCCAGCGTGGCGGCGAAGATGAGCACCAGCACCGCCTGGTACGGCAACAGCGGGATGGCGATGAGCAGCATCAGCGCCATCCGGATGAGGTCACACGCCACCATCACCCGCCGGTACGGGTACCGCTCCGCGAGTGCGGCGAGCACCGGACCACCGAGCAACCAGGGCAGGAAACTGACCGCGAAGGCAACCGCGGAGAGCCCCACCGAATGGGTCGTCTGGTAGACGAGCAGGGTGACGGCGGCCTTCGCGACGTAATCACCGACCCAGGAGAGAGCGCCCGCCGTGAAAACGGCGCGGAACTCCTGCTGGGCGAACACTTCGCGAAAAGTGGCGGGGCCTTCCGCGGAAGGTCGCTCGTCGGGCACCGTCGCCTCCATCGGCCTCCGAATCGGCCGCTCGTGGCAGCCCGGTCGGAAGCGCTCGTCAGATCTACGGATCAGCGAGGTTGTGATCACGCTTTGGCGGGAACGCGTTCTCCGGATTCTGCCCGATCGTCTGACAACTATCTAGGCCGAACGGGTCATTCGTCGCTTCCCCGACTGAACGAACGGACGATACCTGAGGGGCCGGCTGGCTCGCGACCCCTGAATCCGAGGACGGTGCCGGGTGGGTCAGGTGGCACCGCCCTGACCAGTCTCACCGTCGGGCAACGGCCGGGGCGGCAGCCCGGGATACATGCGGGCCGCCGCGATCTGCGCGGTGATCCCCGAGTTCTCCAGTGCCTCCGCCAGCCGCCGACGCAACTCCCGGCCCACCGCGAACTGCCCGTCCGCGGTCGTCTTCACCACCGTCCGGATGACCGCACCGTCGACAGTCACCTGCTCGACACCCAGCACCTCCGGCGCCTCGACGATCTCCGGCGACAGCTCCGGGTCCACCGCGATCGAGGCGGCGGCGGTGCGCAGGACGGCGGTCGCCTCCTCGGTGCTGTTGAACCCGATCGGCAGGTCCACCACCACGAGGGCCCAGCCCTGGCTCTTGTTGCCCACCCGGATGATCTCGCCGTTGCGGATGTACCAGAGCACCCCGCGACCGTCGCGCACGGTGGTGACCCGGAGCCCGACCGACTCGACCACGCCCATCGCCTCGCCCAGGTCGACGTTGTCGCCCACGCCGTACTGATCCTCGATCAGCATGAACAGACCGGCGATCAGGTCCTTGACCAGGCTCTGCGCGCCGAAGCCCAGCGCGACGCCGGCGATCCCCGCGCTGGCCAGCAGCGGAGCCAGGTCGAAGCTGAACTCGCGCAGGATCATCAGCAGTGCGATGCCGAAGACGAACGCGGTGGTCAGGCTGCGCAACACCGAGCCGATCGCCTCGGCCCGCTGCCGTCGTCGCTCGGGCACGAACTCGGTCGGGTCGACCGCGGCGCTGGGCACCCGCTCACGCAGCGGCCGCAGCATGGTCGGCACCGCACCGTCGGTCGTCGTACGGACCAAGCGGTTGAGCGTGCGGTGCACCGCCCAGCGGGCCACCATCGCCAGCGCCACGATCAGCAGCACCCGCAGCGGCTTGAGCAGGATCCAGTAACTGCCCTCGGCGAACCAGGCCGACCTGGTCATTCGGTACAGGAATTCGCAGGAGGAACTGCCCTGGCAGTTCACCGACCCGACGGTGGACAGGGCAAGGGGCGTCACGCTGGCGGCACTCACCCTGTCTTCGTACCGCAAGGAGCCGGAGGGTCCGCGTCCGACCCACCGGCTGGGGTGACCGCCCGACCGGACGCTGGCGAGCAGTGACGATCGCTTCGTTGTAACCCGGGGGGTGTCTCCGCCTCCGGGCACCACGATGCCCCTGACGGGCGGCTGGGGAGTCGAGGCTCAGAATCAGTCGAAGTGACCCGCGTCCCGGGGTCGGCTGGTGGCGAGGGCCCGCTTCACCCAGCCCAGAAAACGGGCGTACATCTCGACGGGGTCCGGTGCGGTCCAGTACAGCTCGGTCAGGTCCCGGCCCGCCTCGGTCAGGCAATCCGCCATGTCGACCCCGAGCAACCTCGGCGCGGCGGAGTATTCGGCCACCAGTTCGGCTTTGGCCCTCTCGCACGGCCAGGGGTGCACGCAGTTGGCGCAGAACCAGAAGGGCCGGACCGGACCGTGTCTTTGGCGGCTCACCGCTGAACCCCCCGATACCTGACCGGCGACCAGCGGCTCAGCCGGCGCAATGGAGGGTGCTG
This sequence comes from Micromonospora sp. NPDC048898, assembly GCF_043198035.1. Taxonomy (NCBI): domain Bacteria; kingdom Bacillati; phylum Actinomycetota; class Actinomycetes; order Micromonosporales; family Micromonosporaceae; genus Micromonospora; species Micromonospora sp. NPDC048898. The sequence continues at coordinate 2,672 of NZ_JBICUF010000003.1, read as the reverse complement.
GTTGTTGAGGACCGAGTTCACCGACCCGAAGACCACCCCCGGTGCCCGGGTCGCCTGCTCCAGGTCGCCCATGATCCGTGCGATGGCGGCCAAGCGACTGCGCGCGTCGAACAACTGCCGCCGGGACAGCCGAAGTGTTGTCTCCAGGTCGCGCACCCGTTCGTGAAGGTGCTCAAGCTCGGCTTCTGGTTCCACTGCAACCTCCGGGGATCGGGTCCGGTTGAGCAACCTAGGGCTCGCTCACCGCCAGCGACCGCTCAGTTTGTGGGTTTGCCCACAAACCTTACGAGATGCAGAGTACGCATCGATGAGGAAGGCCACAAGAGGTTCGCCCACAAACCTGCAAGGATGGAGGCATGGAACCGCGACGCACTGCCGTCCAAGCGCCCATCCAGCTCCGGATCGCTGACGACATTCGGATGCAGATCGAGCGCGGGGAGATAGCGCCGGGTGACTCCCTGCCAACATTGGCGGAGATCTGTGAGCAGTGGTCATGCGGCATGAACTCAGCCCGTGGCGCTATGAACCTGTTGAAGGCGCAAGGCTTGGTCGATGCCGGACGGGGCAAGGCTCCCCGGGTGCGCGTTCCGGTACGGAAGGTCGTTCGGTCATCGGACCGGCACCAGGTTGAGAAGGATCTCGCCATCCGGCCTGAATCCGAGCGAGCCGTCATCGGCGAAGCCGAGACGAACCTCAACATGTCGATCGCAGAGCAGAAGTTCAGCGCTCACTATGACGTGATCGATGCAAGTCCGGAGTTGGCGGAGATCTTCAAGGTCCCGAGTGGCGAGCCGCTGCTGCGGCGACGGTACGAGGCGCATGACAGTCAGACGGGACACCTCCTGTCCTACAGCGTGTCCCACCTTCCGGTGGCGCTGGTCCGCGACAACCCAGCGATCTTGGACGACAACAACGAGCCCTGGCCGGGAGGCACGCAACACCAGCTTCTGACCGTGGGTGTCGAGATAACCCGGATGGTTGATGAGGTAACCGCAAGGATGCCGACGACGGTAGAAGCGCAGGCATGGGGACTGGCTGAGGGCATCCCGCTTCTGTTCTGCCGTCGCATCTCCTACGACCTGGACGGGCGCGTTGTGGAGATCTCCGATGCCGACTATCCGGCAGACCGAACCGAGTTTCGCTTCGGCACGGAACTCAAGCCCTGGCCGAAGAAGCGCCAAGCCGGCAGCGGAACCGACAGGGGAAACTAGGGGAGACCGGAATGTCGAACGCTTCAAGCCAGGCAGATCAAGAGTTCTTGCAACGCGCCATCGAGATATCGAGGCGCGCGCTCGAAGACGAGGGTAAGACGCCGTTCGGATCGATAGTAGTGCTGGCCGGCGAGATCGTCGGCGAGGGAACGAGCAGTGTCGTCGAGCTTCGCGACCCTACCGCCCACGCCGAGGTTATGGCCTTGCGGGACGCGGGATCCCGGACGGGAACGCACCTATTCACCGGTGGAACGATGTATGCCAGCAGCGAACCTTGCCCCATGTGCCTTGTAGCTTGTTACTGGGCAAGGCTTGATCGAGTGATCTTCGGCGCGACAAGCCACGACGTCGCCACTTATGGGTTCGAGGATCTGCAGCTATATCGCGAGTTGACCTATCCGGCTCCCCGACGCTCTATCCGGGAAGAGGTAATACCGGGCCAGATGCGAGAGCAAGCGGTTTCGGTATTGCGTTCTTGGGCGGACAAGCTGCCTACGCCAGTAGATCCCAAATACTGACGCACTCCAGATAGTGCCGGATGGGCTGCCCATGGTCGTCGTGTTGCCTGGACGGCGATATGGATTCTTGGGGTCGGTTGGAGGGGAAGCTCTCGATCCTTGCCCAGGATCGCGGCCATGACGTGACTGATACTCAGCACCGAAGGTAGCTCGGCTGCCGCCGAGGCACCGGCGATCCGCTCCAGTATGGAGACCCGGTCGAGTGAACGGACCCCGCGCTCGACCTGTGACAGCCAAGCCTCGGATTGCCCAATCATCTCGGCGAACTCACGTTGAGGAAGTCCGCGCTTCTGCCGACGTGTGGCTATAGGTCGACCTGCTCATTGCTGCGGTCAGCCATCAACTTGACTCGACACCCTTACTGGGTCCAACTTTCAAGAACTCAACCCGTACGTCCTGCGTATACAGCTCGCGCTCTTTGAGGAATCGAATCACGTGAGGCTGCCGCTCGTGCGCATCGAATGCCTCTCGGTCCGCGTAGCACTCGTAGAAGACCCGAGCGAGCGGTTCCCCCTCGACAGAGTGCGTGGCGTAGATCAGAGTCCCGGGCTCGTGGGCACGGATTCCGGCCCCGGTTTCAGCTACAAGAGCGTCAAACGCCTGTGCGCTCTGGTCGTCTTTCAGATCGAATCGCACCACTAGTGCGAACACGCAACCAACCCCCTGGTTAGAGCTGAGAGTTACGACTCATGTACGCAACTCAAGCCGTACTCATGTGCGGCACCCGTATTCTATTGCGGATTTCCTTCCGGTGGTAGGCGGTGCCTGGCGGGGTATCTGGGCAAGTAGTGTGTCTAGTCCCACCTGATGCTTGACGGATCCGTCCCAGGACATGCTTGACGTTTGGCCTAGGGCCTGTGTCGAAGTCGGTTACAGCCACTCGTTGATCGCGGCGATGTGAACGGTGGCTTCGTAGCGGACGGCGAGTTTGTCGAAGCGGGTG
>NZ_JBICUF010000002.1:757381-760549 GCF_043198035.1 Micromonospora sp. NPDC048898 | reverse complement strand
GGCGTCACAGTGGCTATTTTAACACCCAACCCACCCCGGGTGGTTGTTTCGGGTTGTTTACCCCGGTTGTGGCCCCCCCCCGGGGGGGGGGTCCCGGGGGGGGGGGGGGGGGGGGGGGGGCCCCCCCCCCCCCCCCCCGCCACGGTCTGTCAGATGTCCAGGAACCGGACGTCCTTGGCGTTGCGCTGGATGAACGACCGGCGGGCTTCGACGTCCTCACCCATCAGCACGCTGAACAACTCGTCGGCGGTTGCCGCGTCGTCGAGAGTGACCTGACGCAGGGTACGCGTCGCCGGGTTCATCGTGGTTTCCCACAGCTCGGGATAGTTCATCTCGCCGAGGCCCTTGAAGCGCTGGATGTCGTCCGGCTTGGCGTTCGGCTTCTTCTGCTGGCGCAGCGCGATCAGCCCGTCCCGCTCGCGGTCGGAGTAGGCGTACTGCGCGTCGTCGCCCTTCTTGTTCCACTTGATCTTGTAGAGCGGAGGGGCGGCCAGGTAGACGTTGCCCATCTCGACGAGCGGCCGCATGAAACGGAACAGCAGGGTGAGCAGCAGCGTCTGGATGTGCTGGCCGTCGACGTCGGCGTCGGCCATCAGCACCACCTTGTGGTAGCGCAGCTTCTCCATGTCGAAGTCGTCGTGGATGCCGGTGCCGAGCGCGGTGATCAGCGCCTGGACCTCGTTGTTCTTCAGGACCCGGTCGATCCGGGCCTTCTCCACGTTGAGGATCTTGCCGCGGATCGGCAGGATCGCCTGGGTCCGTGGGTCGCGGCCCTGCTTGGCCGAGCCGCCTGCCGAGTCGCCCTCGACGATGAACACCTCGGACTCGCGCGGGTCGGTGGACTGGCAGTCGGCCAGCTTGCCCGGCATCGAGCCGGACTCCAGCAGCGACTTGCGCCGGGCCAGCTTGCGGGCCTGCTGCGCGGCGATCCGGGCACGGGCCGCCTGGGAGGCCTTGGTGATGATCATCTTGGCTTCGGCCGGGTTGCGGTCGAACCAGTCGACAAGCCGGTCGTTGCAGACCCGCTGCACGAAGCTCTTCACCGGGGTGTTGCCGAGCTTGGTCTTGGTCTGACCCTCGAACTGCGGGTTGGCCAGCTTGACCGAGATGATCGCCGCGAGCCCTTCGCGAATGTCCTCGCCGGAGAGCTTCTCGTCGCCCTTGAGCAGCTTCTTGTCGGTGCCGTACCGGTTGACCACGCTGGTCAGCGCGGACCGGAAACCCTCCTCGTGGGTGCCGCCCTCGTGGGTGTTGATCGTGTTGGCGAAGGTGTAGACCGACTCGCCGTACGACTCGTTCCACTGCATGGCGATCTCGAGCGACATGCCCTCCTCCTCGGCGCCGAACTCGACCACGGTCTTGTGGATCGGGCTCTTCGAGGCGTTGAGGTGTCGGACGAAGTCGGCGATGCCGCCCTCGTAGTAGAAGGTCACCTCGCGCTGCCGGCCGTCCTCCTCCTCGGCCACCCGCTCGTCGAGCAGGTGGATGCGCAGGGCGCGGTTGAGGAAGGCCATCTCCTGCAGGCGTCGGTAGATGGTCTGGAAGTCGAAGTCGACGGTCTCGAACACGTCGGGGTCGGGCCAGAAGGAGACCGCCGAGCCGGTGCGGTCGGTGGCCTCGCCCTTCTCCAGTGGGCTCGGCTTGGAGTTGGTGTAGTGCTGCCGCCACACGGCACCGGACTTGTGGATCTCGACGAACATCTTGGTGGAGAGCGCGTTCACCACGGACACACCGACGCCGTGCAGGCCGCCGGAGACCGCGTACGCCTTGCCGTCGAACTTGCCACCCGCGTGCAGGATGGTCAGCGCGACCTCGACGCCCGGCTTCTTGAGCTTCGGGTGGAGGTCGACCGGGAAACCTCGGCCGTTGTCGGTGACCCGGACGCCGCCGTCGGCGAGCAGCACCACGTCGATGGTGTCGCAGTATCCGGCGAGCGCCTCGTCGACAGCGTTGTCGACAACTTCCCAGACGAGGTGGTGCAGACCGCGCTCGCCGGTGGACCCGATGTACATACCGGGCCGCTTGCGGACCGCCTCCAGCCCCTCGAGAACGGTGATCGACTCTGCGCCGTACTCCTGCTTGTCCTGCGCTGCCACCCTCGGCCACTTTCTCGCGTCAGCCACGCCGGTAGGGCGCGTCGGGCGCGGGTTCGGCGGACATGACGCGACGTCGGCGCGTGGACCGGTGCCGGAGACCTCCGGACAGCGGGTCGAACGCGCCGGTCGCCGCGGTTGCCCGCGGATCGCGATCGGCTCGACCCGACGTGGAGAATGAATCTGGGGCCGTCGGCCCCGTCGCTCTCCCGCACCGGGTCTTCGTCTCGCTGTCAATCCTACTGTGCGCGGGGGACAGAACCACCACTCGGCACCCTCAGAGAGCCGGCTGAGAAGTCCGTAGCCGGCAGAACCCCGTTGCCCGCGACTCCCCCCACACGCCAGGGTCCGATCGCACGCGCCGCCCCCGGACGGGTTGACCCGCGCTCGGGCGGGTCGGGGGTCGCGGCCGAAGCGTCCGTGCCGTACGTTTGCGGCGCCCCGGTACCAGGCTTGATCTTTACCGGCCGGAACCGGGACGATCGACTCGATCGACCCGACACGTGCTCTTTAAGAGGTGACAGATGGGGCTGGACAACGTCGCGGTGCACTGGCCGCGGACCGGCCGCTTCTACGATCCGGTCGCGCCGGCCGAGTTCGTCGACTTCGGCGAGATCGTCGACGTGCCGCGCATCTCCGCGCCGACGGCGGCGCTGGCCGAGCTAATCGCGAAGACCGGCACCATCCGGGCGACCGCGTACACCGAGTTGGTGGATCTCCTTCTCGGCCTCGAAGGTGTGTTGTACGCCACAGATGCCGCGGCCGAGGACGAGGACCCGGTGATCGACCCGGACGGCTGTTCCTGGATCGCCAGCGGCATTGAGCGGTTCGTGGCCGGGCACCGCGCGTACGGCGAGGCGGTGACCTTCGAGTCGGTGAGCACGGTGCTGCGCTCGTTGCTCGGCGACGGCAGGTTGGCCGAGCAGCAGTTGCGGTGGCTGGAGAGCCGGCTCGACGCGCTGCGCGACGAGCGCGGTGACCCGCCGCAGTGGAACTTCACCTGCGCCGAGCTGGGCGTGTTGGCCGCGTTCTACCGGCGCTGCGCCGAGCGCGGCTTCGCCGTCTACGCCGACGG
>NZ_JBICUF010000002.1:569952-757284 GCF_043198035.1 Micromonospora sp. NPDC048898 | reverse complement strand
CGCCTGACCCGCCGACCGCCTGACCCGCCGACCGCCTGACCCGCCGACCGCCTGACCCGCCGACCGCCTGACCCGCCGACCGCCTGACCCGCCGACCGCCTGACCCGCCGACGCTTAACCCGCCGACGCCTGACCCGCCGCGTCGGTCTCTGCCACGGTCTGGTCGCTGCCCGGTCGGTTGGCCGCGGCGATCACCTGGGTGAGCACCGCGTGCAGGTGTTGCAGGTCGGCGACGGGCAGCCCGAGTCGCTGCACGATCGCGGCCGGGATCAGCTCCGCCTGGTCGCGCAGCGCGGCGCCGCTGGCGGTGAGGGTGACGGCGAGGCTGCGCTCGTCGCTGGGGTCGCGTTCCCGGCGTAGGTAGCCGGCGGCTTCGAGTCGCTTGAGCAGGGGTGAGAGCGTGCCCGGGTCGAGCTGCAACAGGCGGCTGAGGTCACGGCCGGACAGCGGCGCGTGCTGCCAGAGCGCCAACATCACCAGGTACTGCGGATGGGTCAGCCCCATGGGTTCGAGGAGTGGCCGGTAGACGGCCACCACGCTGCGCGCGGCCACCGAGAGGGCGAAGCAGACCTGCTGCTCCAACGCCAACGGGTCGACGCGATCCGGTCGTTCGGTCATCGGTTGCCCTTACCAAGCACGGTGACTACTCTACCGATCATTGGTGTGCCAACCATTGGTGCACCAATCGTCCGCTCGTTCGGCGGGCGGACGACGCGCGGCGGAAGAGGGCGGCAGATGAGCGAGGACGGCGCGACCACCAGGGCCCCGGGCGAGGGCGGCCGACTCCTGAGCTGGGCGTTCCGGCACCTCGCCGGCCCGGCCGAGGGTGTCAGGGGTGCGGTGCAGGGCGGCTCGGCCGAGGCCCGCGAGGCGTGGAAACGCGACCTGGCCGAGCGCAAGCGCTTCACCCGGGAGCAGCGCGAGCGCAAGCGCGCGGCCCGCGAGGCCGACCGGCGGCGCTGAGGGGCCGGCTCAGCCGTACGTGTCGCGGGGGCCCCGGCCGCGTACCCGGCGTGGCCCCTTCCCCCAGGAGGGCGCCGCCGGGCCGTGGATGTGCAGCTTGCGCACGACGTTGTGGCCGACCTCGCTGGCGATCTGCTTGAGCAGCGAGCCGGCGAGCAGGCGCAGCTGGGTCGCCCAGGCCGTCGAGCGTGCCTCCACGGTCAGCTCGCCGTTCTCCAGCTTGACCGGGCGGCTGTTCTGCGCGACCTCCGCGCCGACGACGCGCTCCCAGGCGCCGAACACGGTGGCCTCCGCCGCCGGCTGCTGCCAGCCACGCGCCTTCACCAGCCGGTTCAGCACGGCGCTGAGCGGCTGCGGGTCGCGCGGGTCGGGGCCCGGGCCGGAGTAGCCGCGCAGCCGCCGCCCCGATCCGCCGGCCGCGTCGCCGCCGGCACCACCCGGGGTACGTCGGGCTCGGGCCGCCGCCTGCCGCCGCGACAGCGCCGCGTCGAGCACCGCCCGCGCCAACTCCGGTCCGCTGGCGGCCGCCGACTCACCGCCGGTTGCCGGCGCCCCCGGGGTACGCGTGGACGCGGTGTCGCCTCCGCCGGCCTCGGGTCGTTTGGGGCGTGGCTCATCCGACACGGCGTACCGTCCCTTCGCCGACCTGGTAGCGGGTGCCGCGCAGGGTCGCCGGCACGTCGTCGTCCACTGCGCAGGTGACAAGCAGTTGGCTCGCCCCGCCGACCAGCTCCGCCAGGCGCTCCCGGCGACCGGTGTCCAACTCGGCGAAGACGTCGTCGAGCACCAGCACCGGCTCGATTCCGTCGGCGCGCAGCAGGTCGTACCCGGCCAGCCGCAGCGCCAGCGCGAACGACCACGACTCGCCGTGGCTGGCGTATCCCTTGGCGGGCAGTGGCCCGAGGGTCAGCGCCAGCTCGTCGCGGTGCGGGCCGACCAGGGTGGTGCCCCGTTCGATCTCGGCGGAGCGGGACGCGGCCAGGGCGGCGGTCAGCGCCTCGGCCAACGCGGCCCGGTCGGTGGTCGGCTCGGCCAGCTCGATCGAGGGCCGGTAGGCGATGCTCGCCGCACCCTGACCGGCGGCCACCGCGTCGTATGCCTTGGCGACGTGCGGGGTGAGCGCGGCCACCAGTTCCAGGCGGCCGGCGAGCAGCTCCGCGCCGTGCTGGGCCAGGTGGGTGTCCCAGACGGCGAGGGTGCCGAGGTCGCCGCCGCGGGACCCGCCGGTCTTGCGTGCCAGGTACGCGGTGCGCAGCAGGGCGTTGCGCTGCTTGACCACCCGCTCGTAGTCGGCCCGCACACCCGCGAACCGGGGTTGCCGGTTGACCAGCAGGTCGTCCAGGTAGCGGCGGCGCTCGGACGGGTCACCCCGGACCAACTCGAGGTCTTCCGGGGCGAAGAGCACTAGTCGCAGGGCGCCGAGCACGTCCCGGGCCCGCCGCGCCGGTGAGCGGCCCAGCCGGGCCCGGTTGGCCTTGCCGGGCACGATCTCCAACTCGACCAGAAGCTCCCGGCCGTCGTGCACCACCGCGCAGCGGATCACCGCGGCGGTGGCGCCCATCCGGACCAGCGGCGCGTCGGTGGCGACCCGGTGTGAGTCCAGGGTCGCCACGTAGCCCAGCGCCTCGACGAGGTTCGTCTTGCCGACGCCGTTGGGGCCGGTCAGGACGTTCGCCCCCGGCTGGAGGTCGACGGCCACCCGCTCGTACGAGCGGAAGTCGACAAGTTCCAGCCGGTGGACATACACAGGTTGTGGATGCCGCTCAGCGCTTGTGGACGGCGTGGCCACCGAACTGCTGGCGCAGCGCGGAGACGGCCTTCATGGCGGGCGAGTCGTCGTCCTGCCGCGAATTGAACCGGGCGAACAGCGAGGCGGTGATGACGTTGAGCGGCACCGCCAGGCGAACCGCCTCGTCGACCGTCCAGCGGCCCTCGCCGGTGTCCTCGGTGTAGGCGCTCAGGTCGGCCAGCTCCGGGTCCTCGTCGAGCGCCCGGTCGAGCAGGTCGAGCAGCCAGGAACGGACGACCGTGCCCTCCCGCCAGGACTTGATGACCCCGGGCACGTTCGTCACCAGCTCGGAGGCGGTCATCAGCTCGTAGCCCTCGGCGTAGGCGTGCATGAGGCCGTACTCGATGCCGTTGTGCACCATCTTCGAGTAGTGCCCGGCACCGACCGGCCCGGCGTGCACGAAGCCGAACTCGCCCTCCGGCTTGAGCGCGTTGAAGATCGGCATCAGCCGGTCGACGTGCTCCTGGGAGCCGCCGACCATCAGCCCGTAGCCGTTCTGCCGGCCCCAGACGCCACCGGAGACGCCGACGTCGAGGTAGCCGATGCCCAACTCGTTGAGCCGCTCGGCCCGGGGCGCGTCGTCGGTGAAGCGGGAGTTGCCGCCGTCGATGATGATGTCGCCCTCGCCGAGCACCTCGGCGAGGGAGTCGATGGTGGCGTCGGTGACACCGGCGGGCACCATGACCCAGACCACGCGCGGCGACTCGAGCTTCTCTGCCAGGCCCGCGATGGTCGGGACGTCGCTCAGCTGCGCGTTGTGGTCGAAACCGACAACGTCGTGACCGGCGGCGCGCAACCGCTCCCGCATGTTGCCGCCCATCCGGCCGAGTCCTACAAGGCCGAGCTGCATGTGTTTCTACCTCCGTGGATCCGGGTGTTGCTGAACGCGATCAGCGCGAGACGCGGATCGGCATGATGAGGTACCGGTACCCCGGAATTACCTCTCCATCCTCGCCGGCGGGTGAGATCACCGCGGGCTTGAAGGCGTCGACGAACGAGAGCACGGCGGTCTGGGACCCCAGGTTGGCCAGGCCGTCGATGAGGTACTGCGGGTTGAAGCCGATGGTCAGCGCGTCGCCGGTGAAGGTGGCCTCCATGGCCTCGCTGGCCCGCGCCTCCTCGGAACCGCCGGCCTCGACCACCAGGCCGTCGGCGCTGAAGCTCAGCAGCACCGGAGTGGCCCGCTCGGCGACCAACGCGACCCGCTTGACCACCTCGATCAGGGTGCTGACCGGCACCCGGGCGGCGGCGTTGTGGGTGGCCGGGAAGAGCGAACGCACCGGCGGGTAGTTGGCGCCGTCGAGCAGGCGGCTGGTGGTGCGCCGGGTGCCGCCCGCCAGGCCGACCATGCCCTCGCCGGCAGCGCCCTGGGCGAGGGCGAGCGTGACCTCGCCGCCCAGCGGGCCGAGTGCCTTGGCGGTGTCGTTCAGGGTGCGGGCGGGCACCAGGGCGTTGATGCTGACCTCGGGGTCGTCCGGCTGCCACTGGATCTCGCGCAGCGCCAGCCGGTACCGGTCGGTGGCGAGCATCGACAGCGTGTTGCCGGAGAGCTCGACGCGGACGCCGGTCATCATCGGCAGCGTCTCGTCCCGACCGGCCGCGATGGCCACCTGGGAGACCGCGGTGGCGAACGCGGCAGCGTCGACAGTGCCGGCGCTCTGCGGCATCTCGGGCAGCGCCGGATAGTCCTCCACCGGCATGGTGGGCAGGGTGAACCGGGCGCTGCCGCAGACCAACTCGAGGTGGGCGCCGACCGCGGCGATGTCGACCGGCTTGGCCGGCAACGCCTTGGTGATTTCGGCGAGCAGGCGGCCGGAGACGAGCGCGGCGCCGTCGGCGTCGCCCTGCACCTCGACTGTCACCTGGCTGGAGACCTCGTAGTCGAACCCGGAAACCCGCAGGTTGCCGTCTGTGACCCGGAGCATCACCCCGGCGAGCACCGGGACGGATGGCCGGTTGGGCAGGCTCTTCGCGGTCCACGCCACGGCCTCGGCGAGCGCGTCGCGCTCCACTCGGAACTTCATCAATGCCTCCGCGTCGACGTCAGCGACAACTCTCTCATGCCGACCGCTGCCTACCGTCCCGCCCGACCGTGCGGGTACCCATCGCACCTTAGGGCGCGTGGGTATCGGCTGTGCGCCCGACCCCATGGTTCGTGTCGGTGCTGACCGGGTGATCGGGCAGCGCTCGGCACGATCCACAGAAAGCCCAACGGTGATGATTGGTTTTTGTTCTCTTAGAAGAGATAACTCATCGTCTTCATCGCACCTGTGCAAACTGTGGAAAACCCGCGTCTTCCCTGCTCAGACACGTTATCTACAGGTGATTTAGCTGTGGAGAACCGGGGGTGCAACTTGCTCGCCTGTCCACAGCCCGGTCTCGGCGCTCGGTTGTCCACCGTTGTCCACCGGTTGTCCACCGGTAATCCACCGACTTTCTCCCCAAGCCTGTGGACGACGATGAAGATCACCATTGCCGTCATCCCCAGAACCTTCAACAGCTCGCACACAGGTCGACGGTCAGCGGTGGATAACGTGACGGTTGTCCCCAGGCGTCCACAGCTCCGTACACAGGGTTTCTCCACAGCCTGTGGGTAACCGGCGAAGGACGGACCGTAGTTATCCACCGACGGTGGATAACGAGCTGTGGACAACGAGTGGGAGTCGAGGCGGTCACGGCCTCCATGCTGTGGCCTACACCATGTCGAGAGTCCAGCCGGAGGGCCGAAAAAACGCCCGACCGGAGATCCGGGCGGGCGTTTCCTGGACTGCGTGCCGCCGCGACGGCGGCGTACGCCTCAGCTGTTCTGCTTGATCCGGTTGGTCAGCTCGGCGATCTGGTTGTAGAGCGAGCGGCGTTCCGCCATCTGCTGCCGGATCTTCCGGTCGGCGTGCATCACCGTGGTGTGGTCCCGGCCACCAAAGGCCTGCCCGATCCGGGGCAGCGACAGCTCGGTCAGCTCCCGACACAGGTACATGGCCACCTGCCGGGCGTTGACGAGCACCCGGGACCTGGACTGACCGCGCAGGTCCTCCAGGCTCACGCCGAAGTAGTCGGCCGTCGAGGCCATGATCTGGTCGGCGTTGATCTCCGGCCCGGCGCCGTCGGGCATGAAGTCCCGAAGCACCTCCTCGGCCAGCGACAGCTCGACCGTCGACCGGGTCAGGCTGGCGAACGCCGTCACCCGGATCAGCGCGCCCTCCAGCTCCCGGATCGAGTTCGACACCCGCGAGGCGATGAACTCCAACACGTCCGGCGGGGCGTACATCCGCTCCTGCGCCGCCTTCTTCTGCAGGATCGCGATCCGGGTCTCCAGATCCGGTGGCTGGATGTCGGCCAGCAGACCCCACTCGAACCGGGTTCGCATCCGGTCCTCGAGGGTGGCGAGCTGACGCGGCGACCGGTCCGAGGTGATCACGATCTGCTTGTTGGCGTTGTGCAGGGTGTTGAAGGTGTGGAAGAACTCCTCCTGCGTACGCTCGCGGTTCTCCAGGAACTGGATGTCGTCGATCAGCAGGATGTCGACGTCGCGGTAGCGCCGCTGGAACGCGCTTGTCTTGTCGTCCCGCAGCGAGTTGATGAAGTCGTTGGTGAACTCCTCGGTCGAGACGTACCGGACCGAGCGGGCGTTGCCGAGTGTCGTGGCGTAGTGCCCGATGGCGTGCAGCAGGTGCGTCTTGCCCAGCCCGGAGTGCCCGTAGATGAACAGCGGGTTGTACGCCTTCGCCGGTGACTCCGCCACCGCCACGCTCGCCGCGTGCGCGAACCGGTTGGACGAGCCGATGACGAACGTCTCGAACATGTACTTCGGGTTGAGTCGGTTGCCGCCGGTGTCGGCGCCGGGCAGCCGGCGGTCGTCGCGGCCACCCGCGCGGTGGTCCACTCCGCTGCGACCCGGGCCGCTGTCCGTTCCGCTGTCGCGGGGCATCGCGCGGATCACGTGCTGGTCGCGCGGCGACCCCGAATCTTCCCGGTAGCGCGGCTCGTAGGGCCGGGTGTCCGGGCCCTGTGAATCGAGGCGAGCGGCCTGCTCGTCGTAGCCACGGCGATCCGGCCCGGGGCGCGACGGCCGCATCGGTTCGGCGAACGCGGCGCTGAACAGCGCCTCCTGCCCGTCTCGGCTGGCGGGGATCATCCCGGGACGGTGCGCGTCGAGGTTCGGCGCGAGCGGCGGACCCGCGGGTGCGGGTGGCGCGACCGGCTCGGACGTCCGCGGCGCGTGGGTCTGCTCGGGGATCATGGTGTCGGCGTGCGTTCGTGCGCCGTGGTCGTCGAAGGGTGCGGCAGCCGGACCCTCGACGTCGAACGGGCTGGACTCCGGGGCGCTGCGGTAGACGGTGCCGGCCGGTCGGCCCGTGGCGTCCTCGGCCACGCGCACGGTGACCGCGACCTGGATCGGACGACCGAGCCGGCGGGTGAGCGCCTCGGTGATCGCCGGGCGCAGCCGTGACTCGATGACGTCGCGGGTGAACGCGTCCGGCACCGAGAGCAGCGCGGTGTCCTCGACGATCGCCCGCAGCCGGGTCAGTCGGAGGTAGGCACGCTGCTGGGCAGAGATGATCTCGTCGGCTAGCTCGTCGGTCGCCGCTAACCACACTGCGGCAAGGTCGGTCGTACCGGCCACCGTCGTGCCACCCCCTCGCCTCTGCTCCCGGCCGCCGCTGTCTGCCAGCCGGCCATCCCGGGCCCGCCGCGTTCGCGGGTGGAACAACACCCCACCCGGACGGTCGACCGGTGGTCATCCACAAGTTATCCACAGCCTGTGTACCGACCGATTGTGGCCGCCACCGGACGCGGGTGGGACCTGCCCCCTGCCTGACCGGGCGTTGAAGCGGGTTCACCGTGCCGAACGATTCACTACCTTGTCCGGTCTTGCCTGCGCGACGACCGGAGCTTCCGACGCTCACCGCAATCGGGCACGGTAACAGCGTTGTCCCTGCGCCATCAACCGGCGACGCGGTGACAGCCTTGTCGGCATCAGCGAAAACCACCCTTCGGCCCCGGGCGCGTCCTGTTGTCCGCTCCTCGGGGTGTTTGACGGCCATTGCCCCCCTGCGTAGGCTGGAACGGCTGCTTTCTCGCCCTCTGCTAGGGTGATGGGTGCTTGCTGTCCGCGGTCGCATCCCCGCGTCGTCGAGGTCCCGCACCACCGGACAGCACCGATCGGGGGCCACCGTCGAGGTGGCCTGGACCACCACACGACCCCGGCGATCCCGTCGCGCGGGGCGCGTACGAAAACGGAGAGCCTGACGTGAGCAAGCGCACCTACCAGCCGAACAACCGCCGGCGCGCGAAGACCCACGGCTTCCGGCTGCGCATGCGCACCCGTGCCGGCCGTGCCATCCTCTCGAGCCGTCGCGCCAAGGGTCGCACCACCCTGTCGGCCTGAGCCGACCGGGCCGGTCAGGGGACGTGGGCAGTCGTGCTGGCCGCCGCGCAACGACTGCGGCGCAGCACTGACTTCGCCGCAGCGGTTCGCGGTGGGCGACGCGTCGGACGTGGCGCCGTCGTGGTCCACCTGACCGTGCCGGTGAGCACCGAGCCCAGCACATCGACCTCGCCGGAGCCGGTGCGGGACAACAGTGCGGAGCAGTTATCCGTGCCGTCCCGCGCCGGCTTCGTCGTGTCGAAGGCCGTCGGCAACGCGGTGATCCGTAACCGGGTCAAGCGTCGGCTGCGGGCACTGGTCCAGGACCGGTTGACCGGCCTACCCGCCGGCAGCACCCTTGTCGTCCGGGCGCTGCCCGCAGCGGCGGAGGCGTCATACCCGCGCCTCGCCACCGACCTGGACGCCGCCATCGCGGTCGCCCGGTCGCCCCGCGAGCGGCGGTCCCGATGACCGGCACCGGGACGACCAGCCCACGTCTGCGGACAACCGGTGCCAAGGTGCTGATCGCGCCCATCATCGCGTACCGTCGGTGGATAAGTCCGGCGCTGCCGGCCCGCTGTCGGTTCTACCCGTCGTGCAGTGCGTACGCCCAGGAGGCGATCGTTCGGCACGGCGCGCTCCGGGGAGTCACGCTGGCGGTCCGGCGGCTGTTGCGCTGCCACCCCTTTCACCCTGGTGGACATGACCCGGTGCCGGAGCCGGGCGGCCGCCGCCGTGCTGATGTGACTGGAGCCCCGAATTGAGTCTGAGTCTCGACTGGATCTACTACGCGATTTCGTGGATCCTGCTGACCTGGCACTCTGCCTGGGACGCCATCGGGGTGCCGGTCGGCTCGGTGATCGGCACCAACTTCGCCTGGATCCTGTCCATCATCTTCCTGGTGGTCACCGTCCGGGTGATCCTGTTCCCGGTCTTCGTCAAGCAGATCAAGTCCCAACGGGCGATGCAGGCGCTCCAGCCCAAGGTCAAGGAGCTTCAGGAGAAGCACAAGGGTGACCGGGAGACGCTCCAGAAAGAAATGATGGAGCTCTACAAGAAGGAGAAGGCCAACCCGCTGATGGGTTGCCTTCCGATGTTCCTTCAGATCCCGGTCTTCCTCGGCCTCTTCCACGTGCTGAAGCGGCTGGACCCGGCCAACCTGGGCAAGACGAAGTACGGCTGGAGCGTCGACCAGTTCACCAGCGCCTCGCAGGCGAAGCTCTTCACCGCCCCGATCGCCGGCAAGTTCGGCTCCACGGCCGACGAGCTGTCCCGCCTTGGCGCCACCGGCAGCACCGTCAAGATCATTGCTGGCATCCTGGTCCTGATCATGATCGCGACCACCTACCTGACCAGCCGCCAGATGATCCTCAAGACCGGCTGGGCCGAGGACCCGCAGCAGCGGATGATCCAGCGACTCATGCTCTACGGCATCCCGGCGTCGCTGCTGATCTCCGGCGCGATCTTCCCGATCGGCGTCATCATCTACTGGGTCACCAACAACCTCTTCACCCTCGGGCAGCAGCAGTGGGTGCTGCGGAAGTTCCCGCCGCCGGTGACCGCCAAGAAGGCCGTCGCCCCCGCCGCCAACCGCAGCCCGGTGCAGCCCGCCAAGTCCGGCGGCCTGTTCGGTCGCGGCAAGGCGGCCCCGCCGGCGCCGGTCAAGGCGACCGCGCCCAAGGTGGCCGGGCCGAAGCCGGGGGCCAAGCCGGCGAACAACCCGAAGAAGAGCCGTCCCGCCAAGCGGCAGGGCTGACCCGCACGGGCCGTCGCCGGATGACCGGTGGCGGCCCGTTCCGCACCGCGCAGCCGCCGTCCGGTGGCGCCGGGCGGAACCGACCGCGCACCGCGCGGCCACGGGCGACACTGCCCGTACAGACGTGCCTGTGGGCACCGGCAACCTCCAGCCGGCCCCGGGAAACCAGTCGGACCCGACGGTCCGGCCGAGCGAGTACGGAGATGAGACCGTGACCGAGACCAGCATCCCCCGCGCCGAGCAGTCCCTGGACGAGGAGGAGACCGCCACGCTCGCGGTGGACGGCGACGACACCGAAGCCGATGACACCGAGGCGGACGACGACACCGACACCGCCGCCGGCACCCGGGTGAAGAAGGCTGTGAGCGAGGGCGACCTGTTCCGGCAGAGCGAGATCGCCGCCGACTACGTCGAGGGCCTGCTCGACATCCTCGACTACGACGGCGACATCGACGAGCTGGTCGCCGCCGGCCGTCCGATGGTCGAGGTGGTCGGCGAGCGTCTGCAGAATCTGGTCGGTCAGCGTGGAGCCACCCTGGAGGCGCTCCAGGAGCTGACCCGCCTTGCCGTCTTCCGGCAGACCGGCACGCCGAGCCGCCTGCTGCTCGACGTCGGCGGCTACCGGGCGAACCGCCGCAAGGAACTCGCCGCCGTCGCCAAGAACGCCGTCGAGAAGGTCAAGGAGTACGGCGAGCCGGTCCGCCTGGAGGCGATGTCCGCGTTCGAGCGCAAGTGCGTGCACGACGTGGTCAACGCCATGTCCGGTGTGGCGAGCGAGTCCGAGGGCGTGGAGCCGGCCCGGCGCATCGTCGTACGGCCGGCGGACTGACCGGGTGACCCACCACGACAGCACGGCCGATGCCGTGACCGGCCCGGGCGGCCCACCGCTCGGGCCGTCCGCTGTCCAGCCCGCTGGGGCTGGCGTCGAATCGGCCGACCTCGGCACCGCCCCGTCAGCAGAGGACGCGGCGCTGCCGCCCGACCTGGCTCCGGCCGCGCTGACCCTCTTCGGCGACCGTCTCGACCTGGCCGCCGCGTACGCCGAGTTGTTGGTCACCGACGGGGTGGTCCGCGGCCTGATCGGCCCCCGCGAAGCCCCTCGCATCTGGGATCGGCACCTCCTCAACTGCGCGGCGGTCGCCGAGCGGATCCCGTCCGGCGCGACGGTCCTCGACGTCGGCTCCGGGGCCGGTCTGCCGGGTCTGGTCCTGGCCATCGCACGCCCCGATCTCACGGTCACCCTGATCGAGCCTCTGGCTCGACGCACGTCGTTCCTGATCGAGGTCGTCGAGCGACTCGGCCTGGCCAAGTCGGTACGGGTGTTCCGCGGCCGGGCCGACGAGGCGGCTACCGGTTCGAGCGGTCGGGACCCGATCAGCGGAGACGTCGTCACTGCCCGCGCGGTCGCGCCACTGGATCGCCTGGCCGGCTGGAGTCTCCCCCTGGCGGTGCGTGGCGGCCGCCTGCTGGCGCTGAAGGGTTCGTCCGCGGCTGCGGAGATCGAGGAGCACGCCGAGGTGGTGGCGCGACTCGGTGGCGGGGAGCCCACCCTGCACCTGTGTGGGACCGGGGTGATCGACCCGCCGACCACCGTCGTGGAGATCGTGCGCGAGCGGATGGTCGGCCCGGCCCGCGCGGCGACCAGCAAGCGCTCCCGGAACGGCCGGCCCCGCCGACGCTGACACTTCGTGTCATCGGGCTTCCGGTCGGTGGGTTGCCTCGTTGTACCGGTACGGATGGACGAGGGGATGAGAACCCGACGTGGACCGGCCGCGCCCGTCCGCCGTAGGCTGACCGCGCGTCGATAGTGTGAAGCGGGCGACGGACGTCGCGGGGTCTCCGACCGCTCCCGAGAGCCGTACGCTCCGGGTTGCGAGCGTGGGTGTGGCCAAGTTGACCGGGGCGCGGACCGACCATCCGAAGCGGGCAGGGATGACAGGTGCATGACGACGGCAGGTACGACGATCCACGCGTGACCGGGTCGACAGACGATCCCGTTTCACGTGAAACCGACTACCCGAGCTGGTCGCCCGGAACGACCGGGCCTGCGGACGGCGATCCGTCGTTGTTCGGCGGAGATCCAGCGGATCCACCGACCGGGCCCGAAGTGGTGGACCCGGCGAGTGTTCGCCGGACACCCGAAGGGCTGACCCGGCCGGCCAATGCCGTCGAGGTGCGGCAGACGTCAGGCCGGCGCAACACCGCCCGAGCGGTTCGCTTCGAGCCGGCGGTTCCGCACCAACCCGGCGCTGCGGCGGTACGAGATGCCGTGCCGGTGATCGCCGACGCGCCGATCGCTTCGACCGACTCGTTGGCTGCCGTGGCAACCGACCCCACGTACGTTTCACGTGAAACCCCGACGCGCGAAGAGGATGACCCACCGTTGGCTATGGAGGCGATGCGCGCCGTGCAGATCCTGAATCCCAGTGGCGAGGTGACCATGCCTCGGCCGGACCGGACCCGGGTCATGTGTGTCGCCAACCAGAAGGGCGGCGTGGGTAAGACCACGACCACCGTCAACCTTGCAGTGGCGCTCGCCCTGCACGGCAACCGGGTGCTCGTGGTGGACCTCGATCCGCAGGGCAACGCCTCGACCGGGCTCAACGTCCCGCACCACACCGGCATCCCGGACGTCTACGACTGTCTGATCAACAGCGTGCCCCTTGCCGAGGTGGCGCAGGCTGTCGAGGGCATCCCCAACCTCTGGTGTGTACCCGCGACCATCGACCTGGCCGGCGCCGAGATCGAGCTCGTGTCGGTCGTGGCGCGGGAGTCACGCCTGGACCGGGCCATTGCCGCCTACCCGGGCGAGTTCGACTACGTCTTCATCGACTGCCCGCCGTCGCTCGGTCTGCTCACGGTCAACGCTCTCGTTGCCGCGCAGGAGGTGCTGATCCCGATCCAGTGCGAGTACTACGCCCTGGAAGGGCTCAACCAGCTGATCAACAACATCAACCTGGTGCGCCAACACCTCAACCCGAAGCTCGATGTCTCCACCATCCTCCTGACGATGTACGACCGACGTACCCGGTTGGCCGACGCCGTCGAGCAGGACGTCCGGAACCACTTCGGCGACAAGGTTCTCCAGGCGGTCATCCCCCGCAACGTGCGGGTTTCCGAGGCACCCAGCTACGGCCAGTCGGTGATGACCTACGATCCCGGATCGCGGGGAGCCACGAGTTACTTCGAGGCCGCCCAGGAGATCGCTGAACGAGGCGTCAAGGAGCCGGTGGGTCGGAATGCGTAGTGCGGACGAGTCGCTGGGAGGCGAGGCATGAAGAACCGTCCTCGGGGCGGTCTGGGTAGGGGCCTGGGGGCGCTGATCCCGACCGGACCGGCGCCGGGTGCCGCCGGCACCGCAACGGTGGAGCCGGAGAACGAGCACCCGGTCGAGGCCGAAGCCGCAGCCGTTCCGGCGGTCACCGCCGGGACGCAGGTTCACGAGCCGGAGCCCACGCTCAGCCCCGTACCCGGAGCACGATTCGCCGAGATTCCGGTCGACGCGATCCTGCCCAACCCGAAGCAGCCCCGCCAGGTCTTCGACGAGGAGGCACTGGAAGAACTCAAGACCTCGATCCAGGAGGTCGGCTTCCTTCAGCCCATCGTCGTCCGGCAGCTCGACGACGAGAAGTACGAGCTGGTGATGGGCGAGCGGCGTTGGCGGGCCGCCCAGGCGGTGGGGCGGGACAGCATTCCTGCCATCATCCGGGACACCCGGGACGACGCCATGCTCCGCGACGCCCTCCTGGAGAACATCCACCGAGCCAATCTGAACCCTCTCGAAGAGGCCGCCGCCTACCAGCAGCTGCTGGAGGAGTTTGGGGCCACCCACGAGGAGTTGGCCCGCAGGATCGGCCGGAGTCGCCCGCAGATCTCCAACACCATCCGGCTGCTGAACCTGCCGGCCCAGGTGCAGCGCCGGGTTGCCGCGGGGATTCTGTCCGCGGGCCACGCCCGCGCCCTGCTGAGTCTCGACGAGACCGAGGCGCAGGAGCAGTTGGCATTGCGGATCGTGGCCGAGGGCCTCTCGGTTCGGGCGACCGAGGAAATCGTTGCGCTGACGCTCAACGACGGGCCGGCGAAGGGGCAGGCCGCCAAGCGACGGCCGAAGGCGCACGCGCCGGCCCTGACCGATCTCGCCGACCGCCTGTCCGACCGCTTCGACACTCGGGTGAAGGTCGACATCGGCCGGAGCAAGGGGAAGATCACCATCGAGTTCGCCACCGTGGACGACCTTGAGCGGATCGTCGGGATCATCGGAGTGCAGCAGGAGGAGAGCGGGGACTGAGCCTGCCCTCTCCGCCCACGGCCGCGCACCCTTCGGGTAGCGCGGCCGTTCTGCTTCCGGCTCCCGCGTTTCACGTGAAACAGCTGTCGATCGCCGTTCCGAGGGCGGGGTCTGTCGCACTCGCGAGCCGCGGCTGGCCAGCCGTTCACCCGATGCCGCAACGGGCGCCGCGTCCCTGCGGCGGCCCGCGACGGTTGACCGTCTGGAGCCGCAGCGGGCGGCCGCCCCACATCGCCACGGGGGCGCGGCCCCGCAGCGGCCCGCGGCGGCGTGTCCGCGGCGGCGTGCCCGGGGCGGCGTGCCCGGGGCGGCGTGCCCGGGGCGGCGGGCCCTCGATGATCGACTCGGTTTTCATGAAGGCGCGGTATCCGGCCCAGTGCGATGCCCCGCCTTTCAGGAAACCGAGTCGATCATTGCGGGCCATGTCGCACCGCCGACGCCACGTCGCACCGCCGGAAATCACCAGTCCCTGAGCCGGGCCGGCAGTCCGACCTGCCGACCCGGTACTGGCTCGACCGGCGACAGCTGGAGCAATACCGAGTGCGCGCGATCTCCGTTTCACGTGAAACAGAGACCCGCTGCCGCGTGGACCGTCCGGTTCACCCCGGGGATGACCATGACGTACTCGCGCGGCCGCTGAGTGGCCCGCTGCCGCTTCGCGTGCCGCAGGGGTACCTCCAGCCGGTCCGGAACTTCTTACGACCTTCTCGACGCGTGTACGGCTCCCGAGCATCCTCGCTGCCGCCGTCACTGCCCGACGCTCGCCAGCCACCTCTCGTCGTCGCCGCGCGCTGTTCGGTGAGCCCCGACGGGGAACCGCCGACCGGTGCTGACACGCACATCCCGTGAGCCCGGCCAGCCCTGGCCCCTCAGCAACCCCGGTACTCGTCGGGGGTGTGGAGGCGTCCGCGTCTCGTAGCTCCATTCTGAGCGATCACGCTGGCGGACAACCGCCTCTTCAAGGCGTCGGCTCGGGGCCAGGAGCCCAGAGGGGCGTCCCGATCGCCGTTGTTCGTCGGTCGGTCGACGCGCGGGTGCCCCTTCCGGGGCCGCGTCTGGGCGACCGGGCCAGACAGGTCGGGTTCCGAGCGGCCGGTGGTGTCGAGCCGTCATTGCCACGCGGTTCGGCGATCTTCCGACAACGACCGACCGGTGGAAAAGTTATCCACACCCGTTGTCCACAGGCACCCCCTGTTTCACGTGAAACAGCGCGTGAGAGCGGGTGTGAGCCTGTGGATGACGGCCCGTATTGGCGATCTCGGCAGCCTGTGGATATCGCTTCGCCGTACGGTGGTGACGTGGCGCACCTGATCGACGAAGAGCACTGATCTGGTCGATCGGCAGGGGTCAAACGGGTAGGGACAGCGGTGCCAGACTCGGTTAGGGTCAGCGTCGTGCACGACACCCCTCCCTCAGTCCCGGACTTCACGCAGTGGCCGTCGTTCCCCTTCGAGGGGGACCTCCACGTGAAGCAACTCGATGATCCGGTCCCGGTCGAACCGCCCCGGAAGGGCGAGGGCCTCCGGGAATGCACCGCCTGCAACGCGCCCGACGAGGCCTACATCTGGGTGGGCGAACGGTGGCGAGTCCGTGCCATGGACCGACCCACCGGCCTGCCCATGGTGCTCATCCTGGAGTCGCGGACCCACCTCGACCTCGGTGACCTGCCGAACCTGCTTGCCGCCGAGTTGGGCGTGATGACCGTACGGCTGGAACGGGCCATCCGGTCACTCGACGGTGTGGCGCGGGTGCACGTCAACCGGTGGGGAGACGGCTCGGCTCACCTGCACATGTGGTTCCTCGCCCGGCCGTACGGCCGGCTCCAGTTGCGGGGCACCTTCCTGTCGCTGTGGGATTCGATTCTGCCGCCGATCTCCGAGGCGCAGTGGCGGGAAAATCTGGCGCTCGTTGCCGCCTGGCTTGCCGAGTTCGGTGGTCGTCCGCTCGCCGAGCCACCCCGAATCCAGTGGCAGGCACCGTCCAGCCTGCTGGCCCAGTCGGCCGCCGCGGATGCCGCTGCCGCCGCCGCTGCGGAGGCAGCCTCGGCAGCGGCGGCCTCAGTCATCGAGGCCGCCGAGGAGACTTTGGAACCAGCGCCTGAGCCCAACGTCGCTACCGGCCAGACCGACGAGGACGAAGTCCCCGCAGCGGATCCCCTCGTCGTGGATGCCGGCTCTCCGGCCGACGTCGCCGAGCCGACCGGCGAAACCGCCCGATCGGCATCCGCCACCCACGAGGCAACGGGCGAGTCCACCGCCTCACCATCCATCGCTTCGGCGTCCGGTACGCCGGCAACCACCGCCGCCCCAGCAACCACCGCCGCCCCAGCAACCGCCGCCGCTGGCACGGCAGAGCCGCTCCCCGGCGGCTCCGCGGTCCTCGACGGTGCCGCGGGCCGCGCTGGCTCAATGGGGAACACCGATGACGAGGCCGCCCCCGGCACGGCCGGGCTGACCGTCAAGCAGGCGGCCCCGGAGAGCGGCACCGCGGACAACGGCACCGCGGACAGCAGCACCGACGGTCCCGCACCCGCCACACCGCCGCGCACCGACGGGCCGGACGCACGGACGGTTCGCTGACGGTGGACCGACCATGAGGGTGGTGCGGTGATCCAGGCGTGCGGCGACCACGCCAACCTCATGGTCGGCTCAGAGGCAGCGGGGCCCGCCGAGGCGGCGGCGGTCAGGGAGTGGTGAGGCGGGCCGCCGCTCGGGCGACCAGGGTGCCGAGGAGCCGGCCGAAGTCCAGCCCGGCCGCCTGCACGGCAAGTGGCAGGAGCGACGTCTCCGTCATGCCCGGCGAGACGTTGACTTCCAACACGTGTGGCTGGCCGGCAGCGTCCACGATCACGTCGACCCGCGAGAGGTCCCGCAGACCGAGCGCGGTGTGCGCGGCGAGGGCCACGTCGGCGACCGTTGCGGACACCTCCGGGTCCAACCGGGCCGGAGCGTGCCAGGTGGTCCGTCCGGCCGTGTAGCGGGCGGCATAGTCGTACACGCCGTTGCGCGGCACGATCTCCACGGGCGGCAGCGCCTGCGGTCCGTCGCCGAGGTCGACCACGGAGACCGCCACGTCCATGCCGGGCACGTACCGCTCGACAAGCGCGGTCGAGTCGTACGCGAAGCAGCCGACCATCGCGGCGGGCAGCGCCGCGGCGTCCCGCACCACCGCGCCACCCAGCCCCGACCCGCCCTGGGCGGGCTTGACCATCAGGGGTAGGCCGAGTCGGTCGACGATCCGGTCCAGTACGGCGACCGCGCCCAACTCGGAGAAGCGGTCGTGCGGCAGGGCCACCCAGTCCGGTGTGGGAATGCCGGCCTCGCGGAGCACCGCCTTGGCCGAGGGCTTGTCCCAGGCGACCCGGGAGGCGCGGGCGTCGCAGCCGACGTACGGGATGTCACACAGGTCCAGCACGCCGCGCAGTGAGCCGTCCTCGCCGGTGGCCCCGTGCAGTGCGATGACGACGGCGTCCGGTGGGTCGGCGGCCAGCGCGGGGAGCAACGCCGCGTCGGCGTCGCGCAGCTCGGCTTCCACCCCGACGGCGCGCAACGCGTCGAGCACTCGTCGACCGGAGCGCAGTGACACGTCCCGTTCGTAGGAGAGCCCACCCGCGAGCACCACGACGCGCAGGTCGGTGGAGGCGGCGGAATCGGTCACGAGGAGGCGCTCAGTGGCGGTCGTACCCATGCCGGCATCATGCCAAGTCGGGCCCTGGGACGTCGGAGCCGGCCTGGCCGCGTCGGCCGGCGGTGCCGCCCACGGCGCCGAAGACCCGGCGCATCGCGATCTCCTGCTCCATCACACCGGCCAGCCGGCGGACGCCCTCGCGGATCCGCTCCGGCGGCGGGAAGCTGAAATTCAGCCGCATCGCGCCGGTGCCGGTGCCGTCGGCGTAGAAGCCGGTGCCGGGCACGTAGGCGACCCGAGCGGCGATCGCGCGCGGCATCATCGCCTTCGAGTCGAGGCCCTCGGGCAGGGTGGCCCACACGAAGAGACCGCCGGCCGGCGTGGTCCAGCTGGTGCCCTCCGGCATCAGGTCGGCCATCGCGTCGAGCAGGGCGTCCCGGCGCTCCCGGTAGACCTCGCGATAGACCTTGAGTTGCTGCCGCCACGGCATCGTGCCGAGGTAGGTGGCCACCGCGGTCTGGGCGTAGACGCTGGGGCAGAGGATCTGGGCCTCGCTGGCGATGACCAGCTTGTCGCGGACCGCGTGCGGGGCCAGGATCCAGCCGACGCGCAGCCCCGGCGCGAAGGTCTTGGAGAAGGTGCTGAGGTAGAAGACCCCGTCGCGGCGTCGGGCCCGCAGCGGCGCCGGCGCGTCACCCTCGAAACCCAGCTGACCGTACGGGTCGTCCTCGACGACGAGCAGACCGGCGCGCTCGCAGATGTCGAGCACCCGTTCCCGGCGCTCCTCGCTGAGCGTCACACCGGCCGGGTTCTGGTAGGTGGGGATCGTGTAGAGGAACTTCACCCGTCGGCCGGCGCGGGCCAGGTCGGCGATGGCGGTTTCCAGCGCCTCCGGGATCAGCCCGTCCGCATCCATGGGCACGTGCACGACCTGCGCCTGGGCGGCCTGGAACACGCCGAGCGCACCCACGTAGGTCGGACCCTCGGCCAACACCACGTCACCGGGGTCGAGGAAGAGCCGGGCGACCAGGTCCAGGGCCTGCTGCCCGCCCACGGTGACCACGACGTCCTCCGGGGAGGCGCCGCACGCGGCGTCGATGCCGGAGAGCGACATCACCTCGCAGATGCGCTCGCGCAGCTCGAGGGTGCCCTGACCGATGCCGTACTGCAGGGTGGTCACGCCGTGCTCCGAGCCGAGCCGGCCGAGCATCTCACCGACCGCGTCCAGCGGAAGGGCGGCAATGTACGGTGCGCCACCAGCGAGCGAGACGACCTCTGGACGACTGGCGACCGCGAACAGTGCTCGGATCTCCGAGGCGGTCATTCCGCGTACCCGCCGGGCGTACCGGTCGGTGTAGTCGTCAAGAGTCGTGCCGGTCATGACCTCACCTCGATCGCTGCTCGGGTGGTTCCCGCCCCGGATACCCCATTTACCGATGACCATGGCAGTGGGACACCGATTGTCGATCCTAGTCCGCCAGGGCCACGTCGCCGGCCTGCGGAGACGGATCGACCACATGGCGGACCGCCGTCCGGGACGTCCCCCGGTGCGGTGGGCATCTGCGCGTCCCCTCCCGTATCGCCGATCGGCGGCGTACGATCGCTCGTCGGGGGCAGGAAGGCGGCGCTGTCGTTTCGTGCCGATCCTTCCACCGAGCCTATTGTGGGGATGCGCCGTATGTCGCGACGTCTGGTCAGCCTGACCCTCGACACGTTGGAAGACCTTCCTCGCCCGTGTCGGCAGTGCGTCTACTGGGAGCTCGATCCGGTCTCCGCGGATCGCGCCTGCGCCGCCGGTGATCCGGGCCTGGAGAAGGAGGCGTGGGTCTCGCAGACACTGCTGGAGTGGGGTTCCTGCGGCAAACTCGCGTATGTCGACGGCATGCCGGCGGGGTTCGTGACGTACGCACCGCCCGCCTACGTGCCCCGCTCGATGGCGTTCCCGACGTCGCCGGTCTCCGCTGACGCGGCGCTGCTGATGACCGCCAACGTGGTCGCTGCGTTTTCCGGGGGCGGGCTGGGCCGGATGCTGGTGCAGGGCGTCGCCCGAGACCTGACCAAGCGGGGGATCAAGGCCATCGAGGCGTTCGGCGACGCCAAGTTCGGCGACGCGGACGACCCCGCGGGCGGCTGCGTGGCGCCTGTCGACTTCTTCCTCTCGGTGGGGTTCAAGACCGTACGTCCGCATCCGCGTTTCCCCCGGCTGCGCCTTGAGCTGCGGACGGCGCTGAGCTGGAAGTCCGACGTCGAGTACGCGCTGGAGAAACTGCTCGGCTCGATGAGCCCGGAGACCCTGCTTCGTCCGGTGCGTCCCGCTCCGGCGACCCGCTCCACCAACACCTGATCGCCGAGCCGGCGGGTCAGTCGACCACCGTGCCGGCGGCCACGACGGCACGCAGCTCGCTGACGTCCAGCGAACCGGTCGGAACGTCCCTCTCGATCGGGTAGTACATCCGCTGTACCGCGGCCACGATGGCCTCCACCACCCGGTCGCGGAAACGGGGGTCGACCAGTCGGGCGCGGTCCGTGGGTGAGGTGAGGTAGCCGACCTCGACCCGGACGGCCGGCATCCGCGTCAGCCGCAGCAGGTCCCAGGTCTTGGCGTGGGTCCGGCAGTCGCGCAGCCCCGTGCGGGCGACGATCTCCCGCTGCACCAGCCCGGCCAGGCGTTCACCGGTCGCCGACGTCACGCCGTTGTCGGTGCCGTAGTGGTAGGTGGCGACGCCCTCCGCATCCGGGTTGGCGTGGCCGTCCACGTGCAGCGAGATGAACACGTCAGCGCCCAGCGAGTTGGCCAGCAGGGCCCGGTCGGTGTCCGGCAGGCATCTGTCGGGCGACGGGCCGCGGGTGAGCTGCACCCGCACCCCGGTCGCGGCGAGTCGCCCCTCCAGCCGGCTGGCCAGGTCATGCATCAGGTCGGCCTCCGTCCAGCGCAGCGACCCGTCGGGCACCACCATCCCCGGGTCGGTGCCGCCGTGCCCGGGGTCGATGACCACCGTCTTGCCGACCAACGCCGGCCCGGACTGCCGGATGGCGTCGGACTCGCGTAGCCACTGCGGTCGGCCACCGACCACCTTGCGGCCGATCCGGCGCAACGCGTTCATCGTGTGCGGGCCGCAGGAACCGTCGGGGGTGAGGCCGACCTCGCGTTGGAACTGGGCCACCGCCCGGGACGTCCGGATTCCGTAGATGGCGTCCGCCCGGCCTACGTCGTACCCCATTTCCAGTAGCCGCTCCTGCAGCGACCGGACATCCTCGCCGGTGAGTGGGTCGGGGACCGCGTGGTAGAGGGTGCGGGCGCCGAGCCGCCAGCGGGCGGCGTCCAGGGCGCGCCAGGTTTCCGCCCCGACCCGGCCGTCCACGCTGAGGCCCCGGGACTGCTGGAACGCGCGGACCGCCCGCTCGGTGGCGAGGTCGAACTCGTCGGCGTGCGGCCCGGCGATGGTGAGCAGGTCGAGGCCGGTCAGGATGCTGCGGATCTCCGTGACCGCGGGTCCCCGGTCACCGGATCGGATCGGACGCACGGCACGACCCCCTCTGCACGACGCTGGCTGGCCGGGCGGCCCAGGGTTGAGGCTATGCGTTCCGGGGCGGCGAGGTGGCCTGGCCGGGAAAAACGTCGACGGCGCGGCCGGAAGGACACCGAACCCCGCACCCGACGAGCGGGTACGGGGTTCGGTGGATGTTTCTGCTGGTCAGAGAGCCGACTCGATGAGCCGGACCAGCTCGCCCTTCGGCTTGGCACCGGCGATCGACTGCACCGGCTGGCCGTTCTTGAAGACGGTGAGCGTCGGCACCGACATGACCCGGTAGGCGCGGGCGGTCTCCGGGTTCTCGTCGATGTTGAGCTTGACGATGCTGACCCGGTCGCCCATCTCGCCGGCGATCTCCTCGAGCAGTGGCGACACCTTGCGGCAGGGGCCGCACCACTCGGCCCAGAAGTCCACCAGAACCGGCTTGTCGGCCTGCAGTACGTCAGCGACGAAGCTCTTGTCGGTGACCGCCTTGGTATTTCCCACTGTGCCCCTCCTCCGGGATGTGTTACTTGTTTCAGCTGAGCGTCGCGATGAACCGTTCGGCGTCGAGCGCGGCGGCACAGCCGGTGCCGGCCGCGGTGATCGCCTGACGGTAGGTGTGGTCGACCAGGTCACCGGCGGCGAAGACGCCGGGCACGTTGGTGCGGGTGCCGGGGGCCTGGACCTTCACGTAGCCCTCGTCGTCCATCTCGACCTGACCACGGAAGAGCTCGCTGCGGGGATCGTGACCGATGGCCACGAACACACCTGTCACGTCCAGCACCTTGGTGTCACCGGTGTGCACGTTGCGGACCCGTACGCCGGTGACCTTGCCGTCGTCGCCGAGGATCTCCTCGACGGCGCTGTTCCACTCGACCTTGATCTTCTCGTTGCTCAACGCCCGCTCAGCCATGATCTTGCTGGCCCGGAACGAGTCGCGGCGGTGGATGATCGTGACCGACTCCGCGAAGCGGGTGAGGAAGCTGGCCTCCTCCATCGCCGAGTCGCCGCCGCCGACGACCACGATGTGCTGGTTGCGGAAGAAGAAGCCGTCGCAGGTGGCACAGGAGGAGACGCCGTGGCCGAGGAACTCCTGCTCGCCGGGCACGCCCAGCGGACGCCAGGCCGAACCGGTGGAGAGGATGATGGATCGGGCCCGGTAGGCGGTCTCGCCGACCCAGACGGTGCTCACCGCGCCGGAACCAGCGTCGCCGGTGTCCACCAGCTCGACCCGGGTCACGTCGTCGGTGAGAAACTCCGCACCGAACCGCTCGGCCTGCTTGCGCATGTTGTCCATCAGCTCGGGGCCGAGGATGCCGTCGGCGAAGCCGGGGAAGTTTTCCACCTCGGTCGTGGTCATCAGCGCACCACCGGACTGCACGCCCTCGATGATCAGCGGCTTCAGGTTGGCGCGTGCGGCATAGACCGCCGCTGTGTAGCCGGCCGGACCGGAGCCGATGATGATCAGGTTGCGGACCTCGTCCACTGCCGTCTCCCGATTGTGTGTGTTTCAGCGTCGGTGTGAGCGCCGGTGCTGATCCGAGTTGCCGACGCCTGGATGGGGCCGACAGCTGACTTCCAGAACGTCATCGTACGAACCGGGGATTCCCGAAACCGGCATCTGGTGGGTCAGGTCACGTGGGTGCTCATCGTGCCATCGACCGTGGATTCACCCTACCCGCGCCGAATACCGGTTGTCCGAGCCGGACCCCGGCACTCCGCACTCCGGGCCGCTCACCCAGGCCCAGCGGGCCCCGGTCGCGTCGGTGAAACGGATGACGAGTGTCTGCTCGCCCTGGAACCGCGCGTAGTCGATCAACTCGACCGCCAGGGGGGCGGATCCGTGTTCCGCCGCCACGCTGGCCAGGCAGGTGGTCAGCGCGCTCTCGGTGGTCAGCCGGGCCAACTGGTCCGAGCCGTCGGGCGACGGACGTCGGTCCTCCTCGGCTTCCACCCCCGGCTGGGTGCCGGGCGTGTTACTGGTCGCCCGACCGGGAGACGATGCGGTCTGCGCGTCGCCGAAGGTCTGCGGGGTGTAGTTCGTACCGCTGTGCAGTGCCGGCCCGGTGGTGCGGACCGGTACGGGCGCCGCGACGATGTCGGGCGCGTTCATGGCGGTGGTGCCGGAGTCGTCGCTCGCGCGCATCGACAGCTGGTTGAGGCCCAGGACGAGCGCGCCGACGGCGAACGCGGCGGCGGCCACCGGTGCGCCACGGCGCATCCAGCCGCGCCGGCGACCCGGGCCGGTGGGCTCGCGACGACCAGCACCTGCCGGTACGCGGGCGGCTGGCCGACGACCGGCGCCGCCCTGCATCGGCACGACGGGCGGTGGCGCGGTGTCGCCGGGTCGGTCGGCCTCGAAACTTGCGGAGGAAACCTCGTCGGCCGAGGCGGCTGTCGGTGTCGGCCCCGCATCTGCCAGCGCGGCGCCGAGACGGTCGGCGATCGCCTGCGGCATCCGCGGCGACGGCTCAGCCCAGCGGCCCAGATCGGCACGGACCTCCGCGAGCGCGGGAGCCAGCAGCGCGTACGCCTCGGCCCAGGCCGGGTCCGTGGACACCAGTTCGGCGACCTCCTCCTGCCGCGGGGTGCCGTCCAACGCCCCGCCGAGGTAGTCAGCGAGGAGGTCGTCGTCGACCTCCCGGAACCCCTCGGTCGTCACGTGTCCTCCTGGTTGGCGTCCCGCCGGTACCGCCCCGACCCCGATCCGACGCCCTCGGCCGGGCTCGGGTTCCCCGGCGTGACGCCCGGCACCTCCCTGGTCGGACCGTTTGCGTGCGGGCGGGCAGACGGCGTCGGGGCGACGGCGGGGCGAAGATGCCCGAGCAGCACCGCCAGCCGGGCCCGGCCCCGGGCGCACCGGCTCTTCACCGTCCCCTCGGCGATGCCGAGGATCCGGGCGACCTCGGCGACCGGGTAGCCCTGGACGTCCACCAGCACCAGCGCGGCACGTTGCTCGACGGGCAGCGCGGCCAGCGCCTCGCGGACCACCAGCGCGGTGTCGTGGTCCGGTGCGGGTGCGACAGGTTCGATCCCGCCGATGCCCGAGCCGTCCCCCGCGCGGTTGCCGTCCGGCAGCGGCACGGTCGGGTGCGCCTGCCGGCGACGCATCCGGTCCAGGCAGGCATTTACCACGATGCGGTGCAGCCACGTGGTGACGGCGGAGTCACCACGGAACCGGGCGGCTGCCCGGTGCGCGGAGAGCAGCGCGTCCTGGAGCGCGTCGGCGGCCTCTTCACGGTCACCGAGCGTACGCAGGGCGACCGCCCAGAGCCGGTCGCGGTGCCGGTGGAACAGCTCGGCGAAAGCATGCCGGTCACCATCGACGTGGGCACGCAGCAGCTCCAGATCCGAAGCCGCGGCGTGCCCGTCCATCACCACGTCCTGCGAATGCGGCGCCACGGTGGGGGTACCAGGCTCACGACCCCTGGACCGTGATCTCCTGGACGTCGACCTGGAAGCCCCCCTCGGCGGGCGGCAACTCGGTGACCCAGAACAGCAGGTACTGGTATTTCCGGTCGGCGTCGAAGCCGTCGAACGCCATGGTGGTGCCGTCATGGTCCTCGAATGGCTGCCCGATGGCGTTCTTCGGGGTCCTGTAGTTGGCGATCACCTGCTTGTCGCCGTTGGAGGTCGACGGCGGATTGACGGTGCCGGTGAGAAGCTGGGCGGAGGCACCACGGGCCGAGAGCACCGCCTGCACCGACTTGACGGTGTGCGGCGCGCCGAGATCCAGCCAGATCCCCATGCCCTGCTTCGTGTTGCCGAACTTGGCGGTCGTGTACGTGTCGGTGCCCCAGCCCTTGTCCGGGTCGCCGTCGACCGCCTTGATGGCGCCGTCCAGCTCATCGCGCACCTTGCTGTCCGGGTCGATGATCCGGACGTCCTTCACGGGCAGCTTGCGGACCACGGCGGCGGCCGGGGTGGCAGCGCCGGCCGAGGCGCTCGCCGACGGAGTGGGGTTGGGGCTGGCCTGCGGGTCCTTGTCGCCAAGCGTGCTGATCCCGATCAGCAGACCGACCAGGGCGACCGCCAGCAGGCCGGCGATGCCCACGGCGACCTTGCGACCACCGGCCGCGGCCAGCGGCGACGGCTCTTCACCGGTCTCGGCGGCGAAGCGCAACGGGCCGCTGTTTTCGAGGTAGTGCTCCTCCTCGGCCGGCACGTCCAGTCGGGCCAGCTCGGCGGCGAGCACATCGGACGACGGCGGCGCGATCTCGGCGTCGAGCAGATCCATGGTCAGGTCGTCCAGGTAGGCGGGCACGCCCGCCCGGACCTGACGTGGCGCCGCGATGCCACCCCCGGCGTCCCGAACGGCGTCCGGGATGGCGGCACGGCCGTGACCGGCGGTGGCACCGTGCAGGGGTGCTTCGGCGTGCGGCCAGGAGCCGGTCAGGGCGAAGTAGAGGACGCCGCCGACCGCCCGGATGTCGTTCTCCTGGCTGTCGGCACCATCGGTGCGCGCGTCGGCCAGGACCACGCGACCCTCGTCGCTGATCATGACGGTGCCGGGGTGGACGTTGCCGTGCACCATGCCGGTGGCGTGCACCGCGGCGAGCGCGCTCGCGACGGCGTTGCCGATGGCGGTGGCGCGGGCCGGATCCAGTGGGCCGTCGGTCGCGAGGTCGCGCAGGGACTGCCCGTCGACCCACTCGCGCACCACGTACGCCCGCTCGGCCTCGTCGATCGCGTCGTAGACGCCGACCAGGTTGGGGTGGATGACCCGGCTCGCCGCGACGGCGGCCTGGAGCATCTCGGTGGCGGAGTCGCCACCCGGGTAACGCAGCACGACCGCGACGGGACGGCGCAGGATGACGTCGACCCCGCGCCAGACCAGCCGACCCGCGCTGTCGTTGTTGATGTGCTCAACCAGTTCGTAACGCTCGGCGAGGACTTCACCGGCCGTGGGAGCACCGAAGGTCATAACCGGAGGAGCGCTCTCGTCTGCCTCCTGACCCTCGCCGACCTGGGTCACCCGTCCTCCCTCGGTGATCGTGTCGATCGATGGACCCGAACTGCTGGGCATGTGGCTTCCCGCTCTGCCGTTGAAGGAACCGGCCGACGGTGTCGACGCGCCGCGTCGGCCCCTGCCGTACCCGTCGAGAGCGACCTTACCTGGGTTGCCCGTCTCCCCGACATGTCATCTTCCCGCCGTACCCGGCGGGTTCCCGGCAGTCGAGGAGCTCGTCCGGTTACGACCGTTGTCAGCCACGTTGCTGGCACATGTACTAGCTAATCTACGGCTTCACCGCAAGTGACCTACGCCGGGGCTGGGCTGGCGCAGCCCCTCCCCACACCTGGCATGTTCCCACCGATCGGCCCGGCACCCTCAGCCTTACGGTTGGTTATCCACAGGCTGATGCGGTGGTTGACCGGCGAATCGCGGAGTTATCCACAGGTGCATCCCCAGCCTGGTGATCCGCGGTCACGGTCCGTGTGGGTGTCAACTTTTTGTGACCAACCGCTGGCGGTCAGCGACCGAGGCGGCGGCGGACCATGCCGACCACCTCGGTGATCTCGCTGATCCGCAGCAGCATGGCCAGGCCCAGGTAGGTCCCGCCGATCACCGCACCACCGATCACGAGCTGCACCACTGCTTCCAGCCGGCTGGGCGTGTCGTCACCGGGCAGCAGCTTCACCACCAGCAGGCCGACAAGTGCCGAACCGAGCGCCGCGACCGCGACCCGGCCGCCGGTGCGCATGATGCCGCCGAGGCCGATCCGACCGACACGTGGCCGGAGCAGCCAGGCAGAGCCGATCGCGGCAGCCAGATAGGACACCGCGTTACCGATCATCATTCCGGCGCCGGCGAAGCTCGCCGAGAAGGCCACGAAGAGCACGATCTGCACCCCGATCCGGAGCGCCACCACCGGGATGTTGATCAACGCCGGGGTACGCGTGTCCGGCAGCGCGTAGAACGCGAAGGTGAAGAGCTGGCTGATCGCGAACGGGACCAGCGCGAGCGCCGCCGCGAGCAGCACGACGGCGGTGGCGGTGGCGTTGTCCTCGGTGAAGGCACCCACCCGGAACAGCGTGAACGCGATCGGGGTGGACAGGACGGCGTAGCAGACCGCGATCGGCGCGAGCACCGCGGTGACCGTGCGGGTGCCCCGGGACAGGTCGGCGGCGAGGTCGCCGTAGCGGCCGTCGGCCGCGGCCGCGCTCATCCGGGGCATCAACGCGGTGATGATCGAGACGGCGATGATGCCGTGTGCCGTCATCAGCAGCAGGAAGACGTTGTTGTAGATCAGCGGGCCGGCGGCGTTCTCCTTACCGGCCCGGTTGAGCAGGTTGATCAGCACGATCAGGCCGACCTGGCTGACCGCGACGTAGCAGATCATCCAGGCGCCGAGCCGGCCCAGCTCGCGCAGCCCGAGCGCTCGGAAGTCGAAGCGCATCTTCCAGCGGAAGCCGACCTTGCGCAGCGCCGGCAGCAGGCCGGTCGCCTGGACCGCCACGCCGACCAGGGTGCCCCCACCGATCAGGATGATCCGGCCGGCCGTCATGTCCTCCGGCTGGACTATCTTCGCGCCGAAGATGGCGATGTAGAGGCCGGCGGTGCCGATCACCACCAGGTTGTTGAGGATCGGCGCCCACATCGGGGCGGCGAAGTGACCCCGGGTGTTGAGCACCGCGCTGATCAACGCGGAGAGGCCGGAGAAGAAGATCATCGGCAACATCAGGTACGACAGGTGCCGGACCAGCTCGGAATAGTCCTTGGTCGACTCACTGCTGCCGTACAACCAGGTCAACGGCCAGGCCAGGGCCACCGCCAGGAGAGCCGCCGCGCCGAGGGCGAACACGGCGAGGGTCAGCAACCGCTGTGCGTACGCCTGCCCGCCATCCGGGTCGCTCTTGCGTCGGCGGACCAGCACCGGGATCAGCACGCTGGTGAGGACGCCACCGAGCAGGAACTCGTAGACCATGCCGGGCAGGATCTGGGCGGTCGTGTACGCGTCACCGACCAGTGCGCCACCGAGCGCCGCGCCGATCACCAGGTTGCGGAGGAAGCCGGTGCCGCGGCTGACCAGGCTGCCAACCGCCATCACCGCGCTGTTGGTCGCCGCGCTCGCCTCGGCCACCTGCTCCTGCGGCGGCGCGGTCGACTCCAGGGCCGGCTGGTTCAGCGGCTCGGCGGAGATGAATGTGGCGCCGTCACCCGGACGCGCGCCGGCCCCGGGCCCGCCGCCGTGCGCGGCGTTGGCGCTGCGGTAGAGCCCGCCGCTCATCTCCAGCCTCCCAGGGGTACGTCGGGCCGGACACCGACCCGCACGCCACAGACCATAGTCAACCCCCACCCGTTACCCACGCCCGGCGGATCGGATCACACCCCGGCCCGATAGGCTGGCGATCCCATGTCCGAAGCCTCCGCTCCTCACGCCGCCGACCGCCGCGAACTCACCGCCGCGCAGCGCAACGCCGTCGCCGAACTGCTCCGGGTCTCCCCGGTCGCCGACGAGTTGGGCCGCCGGTTCGTCCGCGCCGGTCACGAGTTGCACCTGGTGGGCGGTTCGGTGCGGGACGCGCTGCTCGGCCGGCTCGGTGACGACCTCGACTTCTGCACCGACGCGCACCCCGACGAGACGCTGCGGATCGTCAAGGGCTG
The DNA here is from genome assembly GCF_043198035.1 of Micromonospora sp. NPDC048898. NCBI lineage: Bacteria > Bacillati > Actinomycetota > Actinomycetes > Micromonosporales > Micromonosporaceae > Micromonospora > Micromonospora sp. NPDC048898. Next base: position 728,372 of record NZ_JBICUF010000002.1, on the reverse strand, counting down.
GGCCGAGTCGATCTGGGAGACCGGTCGGGAGTTCGGCACCATCGGCGCTCAGCGCGACGGCCTCCGACTGGAGATCACCACCTTCCGCGCCGAGTCGTACGACCAGGTCAGCCGAAACCCGGTGGTGGTGTACGGCACCAGCCTCGACGAGGATCTCAAGCGGCGCGACTTCACGATCAACGCGATGGCGGTCAGCCTGCCGGAGCACCGGTTCACCGACCCGCACGGCGGGCTGGACGACCTCTCCGCCAAGGTGATCCGCACTCCGAGCACCCCGGGTGAGTCGTTCGGCGACGACCCGCTGCGGATGCTGCGGGCCGCCCGGTTCGCCGCGCAGTTGCGCTTCGCCGTCCACCCGGACGTGCACCGGGCGATGAGCGAGATGGCCGCCGACCTGGACCGGATCACCGCCGAGCGGATCCGCGACGAGTTCACCAAGCTGCTCTGCGGCGCGGACCCGATCACCGGGCTTCGGCTGCTCGTCGACACCGGCCTGGCCGACCGGTTCCTGCCGGAGCTGACCGGTCTGAAGCTGGAGATCGACGAGCACGCGCAGCACAAGGACGTCTACGAGCACACCCTGACGGTCGTCGAGAACGCGGTCTCCTACGAGGAGGAGGGCTGCGACTTCGTCCTGCGGATGGCCGCCCTCCTGCACGACGCGGGCAAGCCGGCGACGAAGGCGGTCGGGCCGGACGGTCGGGTCAGCTTCCACCACCACGAGGTGGTCGGCGCCCGGCTGACCAAGGCCCGGATGAAGGCGATGCGCTACCCCAAGGACGTCACCGCGCAGGTGACCGCGCTTGTCGCGCTGCACCTGCGCTTCTACGGGTACGGGCGGGGCGAGTGGACCGACTCGGCGGTGCGTCGTTACGTGGCCGATGCCGGTGACCTGTTGCCTCGGCTGCACAAGCTCACCCGTTCCGACTGCACGACCCGTAACCGGCGCAAGGCCGCCCAACTCGCGGCGGACTACGACGCGCTGGAGGACCGGATCGCCCGGATCGCGGCCGAGGAGGATCTGGCCCGGGTCCGCCCCGACCTGGACGGCAACGCGATCATGGAGTTGCTCGGCGTACCGCCGGGGCCGGTGGTCGGACGAGCCTGGAAGCACCTCAAGGAGCAGCGCCTCGAACACGGTCCGCTGGACCGCGACGCGGCCGAGGCGGAGTTGCTGCGCTGGGCTCGTGCCGAGGGCCTGATTCCCTGACGTCCGTTCCGCCCCGGCGGCTGCGGGCTAACGGGGTGCAAAATGCGCCCCGAATACCTTCGGAACCGTCGTCCTGATCTCTCTGTCGCTCTTTTTACAGCACCGAAGAATGTCGTTGCTGTCTGTTGTTACGAGTCTCCAGCCTGACCTACCGTGGTGTCCGGCCTGTCGGTCACCTCTATGGGGGCAGAATGGACGTCTCAGAGATCGCCCAACTAAGTGCTGCGGCACTGATTAGCGCAATGGCCAGTGATTCCTGGCATTTGGTCAGGTCCCGCCTCGCCGAAATGTTCACTCCGAGCGACATGATGCTGTCCCGCATCGACGACGTCCGGGCCGAGATCGTCGCGGACGTCCCTCGGGCGCGGTCCCGGCGCGATCTGCTGCAGGGCGATCTTGAGGATCGCCTGTTGGCGGACCTGGAGCTGCGTAACCGACTGAGCACGCTGCTGGCGGAGGTCCAGCCGTCCGTGACGCAGGACAGTCGGCGCACCATTCAGCACGCCACCGCGGATCGGGGCGGGACGACGATTCAGGCGGGCCGCGACGTCGTCTACCACTCCAGGTCCACGGCACCGGACAGATGAGTGACGACAGCCCGCAGACGGACTGGCCTCGACAGACCATGCTCGGCCGTCTACACGGTCACGCCCTCACCGAGATCTGCGCGGCGGGCACCCGGGTCGACATCGCGAGTGGGCGAGTGGTGTTCCGACAGGGCGACCAGTCCCGACACGTGCTGGTGCTGCTGAGCGGCTCGGTCAAGGTCGTCGCGCTCACCGAGGGCGGGTACGAGGCGCTGCTCGCCGTGCGGGTGGGCGGGGAGATCATCGGCGAGATGGCCGCCGTGGACGGAGAGCCACGTTCGGCGACGGTGATCGCCTGCGGCGCGGTGACCGGACGACGGATCGAGCCGGCCGAACTACACCGGATCGGCAAGCTGCACCCGGAGATCGACGCGGAGATACACCGTACGTTCAGCCGGAGACTGCGCTGGGCGAACCGACAACGTATCGACCTCCGCGCGTACGACGCGCCGACCCGAGTCGGCCGAATCCTCGTCTGGTTGGCGGAGATGCACGGCACGCCGAGCCCTCTTGGCCTGGAGTTGGGCTTTCCCCTTCGGCAGGGCGAGTTGGCGTCGATGGCCGGAGTGGCCCTCCCGACGGCCGAGAAAGCACTCCTCGGCCTCGATCAGCAAGGGCTGATCAGCCGTGGTTATCGGCAATTGGTGATCAGGGATCTGCCGGGTCTGCGCAAGGTCAGTCAGATGACAGACCAGATCCCGTACTAATACGGGATTCTCATCGCGCCCGCATCGCAGGGTAGAGATGTTGTCGTTTGTAGGGAGAGGTCGGTCAATTGATGTCTGCTGGATCCTTTGACCGCAGATTGTGCGTGTCTGTGGACGCGGAGAGTTACGGAAGACGGGACGACTGGGCGCAGGCGGAGCTACAGGGGCTCCTCGTCGGACTACTCGCTCGTGCCGCGGAAGCCGCTGGTGTGGACCGATCGAGGTGGGTCACCCAGCCCACCGGCGACGGAGAGTTGGCTCTGGTGCCGCCGGGCAGGAACGAGCCCAGAGTCGTCGACGACTTCGTCCGCCACGTCGACGCCGAGCTTGCTCGGCTCAATCGTCGGCGGGCCGACGCTGAGCGACTCCGGTTGCGGATCGCCTTTCACCAGGGGGTGGCCTATCCCAGCGCGAATGGCTTCGCCGGGCAGGGCGTGGTGACGGTCAGTCGGCTGCTCAACTCGGCTCCCCTGCACCGGGCCCTCACCGCCGCGCCGGCGGCCAACGTGGCGGTCGCCCTCTCCGACGACGTCTTCCGGACACTCGTACTCGGTGATCACACCACTCTCACCGAGCGGGATTTTCGCCCCGTCACGGTCGCGGAGAAGGAGTATCAGGCCACCGCCTGGGTGCGGGTGCCCGGCACCGACATGCGTCTCCTGGACCTGGGTGAGCACGGGGGGCACTCGGGCCAGGAGTCGCTGGCCACCAATGGCTCGACCGTCAACCAGGCGGGACGGGACATCGTGTTCGCTGGCGAGGAACGGCCGGTTCGCCGTGAGCCCGGTGTCATGAACGTGTTCCACGGCGCGGTCGACGCGAGCCAGGCGACCTTCGGGTTCTCCGGTGGCACCCGTGACTGAGGCGAATGGCACACAGACTGAGCCTTCCCCGGCGGGGACTTCGGAGCCCGATGTTTCGACGCCGGATCCGGCCATGCCCCCGGCAGCGCCGGCGGCGGAGCCGACCTCCGATCCGGACGAGCCGGATGCGAGCGATCAGCGACGTGACGCATGGGTCATCAACCAGTTCTACGGGCAGGTGCATGCCACCAGCGCGACATTCGGGGTGTCCGGCGCGGCGGTCGGCGGCGGACACGCATCGGTGGGGCGGCTCCCGGGCATCAACGTGGATCACGCTCTGCGCTACTTCGCCCCGCCGGACGGGTACGTCCGCGCCGCTGCTCTGCTGCGGGAACAGTGCCTCGTCTTCCTCACCGGGGACGAGGGCACAGGGCGGCGAGCCTCCGCCTTCGCCCTGTTGCGCGACCGGATAGGCACCGACGGCCGCATCAACGGGCTCTCACCCGCGGTCTCCCTCGCCCAACTGGTGGAGTCCGAATTCGTCAGCGGGCGTGGCTACGTGGTTCTCGACTGGCTCGGCGAAAAACGTGACGGCGTGGTGCAGGCGTTCGACGCGGGACGCCTCGCTGACCGGCTGAAGAGAGCCGGCGCTCACCTGGTCGTGACCACCGATCAGCGCGCCACCGCCCGGCGCGACCTGGGAAACTTTACGGTCCAGTGGTCCCCGCCAGATCCTTCGTCCATCTTCCAGGTCTATCTGGAGCGTGTGGGCACCCTCGACGAGGCGGAGATCGATCTCGTCGGGGCCAGGATCGCCGAGCTTCGCCTTCCCGGGGAGGTCGCCCGCCTGCTGGACCGTCTGCCGCAAGGTGTCGACGCCGCGCTGGCCGAGGTCGAGCACACGGAGCAGATCCGGGTGTCGAAGTGGTTCGCCACGACATCGTCGTGGGACGACCTGCTGTGGGTGGGGGCCCTGGCCTTTGCCCACGAGCTCCCCGAACGCACGTTTGAGGAGAAGCACGCTCGTCTGCGCGAGATCGAGCACGCCGAAGACCTCCGTCGGTCCACTCTCGGCGAGGCGGGCACGACAGTCGAGCCGTTGCAGGGACGGCGGACCCTCTACCGCGACGGCGGTCTGGTGGCACGTCGATACGGCGACGATCCCGTTGGCAACGTCGGCTGGGAGGAACGACGGGTCGTGTTCGTGGCCGACGGCATGCGGGAGCACGTGCTGCGCGAACTCTACGAATGTGACTATCGGCTCTGGCGCCCACTCCGAATCTGGATCAACGAGCTGGCCGGCAGTAGCAGCGTCGAGGTGCGGCTGCAACTGGCCCTCGCGGTGACGTTGCTGGCCCGCGACCGCAGTGCCGCCCCGGAGGTTTGGGACATGCTCGGGCAGTGGAGCAGGGGCCGAGCCGCCGAACGTTTCACCGCCGTGTCGGCGTTGTCCTTCATGGCCGGCGAAGACGCCCTGGCGCCGGCCGCGCTACGGCTGGTCCTCGACTGGACCGACGGGGCTGGACAGAGCCCGGCAGTGACAGCCGCGATGGCCCTGGGCGGGCCGCTCGGCATGCGTTACCCCACCGAGGCCGAGCGCTGGCTGTGGCACCTCTCCACCCGTGGACGGCCGATCCGCCTCCTCGCCGCCCGATCGCTGGGCCTGCTGTTCTGCACCGTCGCCGACGAGTTGGACTCCGCGACACTGCTGCTCAAGCGCCTTGTGCTGCGTCTGCGGCGCACGCTGGAGCAGGCGCCGGACCCACGGTGGGTGAGTTACGCCGTCGAGACAGTCCTGGAAGTGCTCTCCGCAGAACAGCTGGAACATTCGGAACCGGTGGTGGCCCGCCTTCTGCGGCTGTGCCCGAGCGCGGTCGAGCCGGTCGGGGTGCTCTGGGCGGAGGTTCTCCGTAGCCTGCCGCACCGCTCCACCGCCATGGACACGCTCAGCGCCACCCTGGAGTCGCTCGCGAAGCACGACGGCACCGAGAACGCGGTCCGCGCCCTCGGTGACGTCCTGTGCCGAGAGCTGACGAGCGCCGAGTGCGTACTCCTGCGACGAGAACTGAGCTGGGCACTGTCGTCGCCGGTAGATCCCTCCATCTCTCGCCCGGTCGTCGCCGCCCTGCTGGCGGCGCTGGCCGGAAAGGGCGCTCGTCCGGCCCTGGGCTGATTCCTTGTGCGCAGATCCGAAAGAAGGAAACGAATGGGATACCCCGTACTCCTGGAGAAGACCTTGCCGCCGGCGCCCCGTCGCCTGCTCGGACGGCGGAGGAACGTCACCGATCTGCCGCCGCTGCCCCCGGGTGCGGTGTACGTGTTCAAGGTCGACGGCCATCAACGGCTCTACGGCGATCGGCACATCGACTACGGCGACGAGATCGTGGTCGACGCGGTTGCGGTCAGCGTGGTGCAGCGACGCACCGCGACCCTGACCAGCCAGCTGCCAATTCCGTCGATCAGTGCGGCGGACGAGTTCACCGTGGTCACCACGTTCCGCTGCCAGGTGCTTGCTCCGGAGGTGGTCGCGGAGACCGGGTTGACGGATCTCGCCACGGTGCTCACCAACCACCTCTGGCAGGACCGCGAGCTGAAGAACCTCGGCCTGGACTACCGGATCGACGACATAAACGACGTCCGCCGGCTGGTGGACGCCCGGATAACCGCCTACTGCACCCTGGTGCCCCCGTCGGTTCCCGGAATGGCGATCGAGCTGACCTCGGTGATGGCACACCCCTCCACTGATCTGCGCGACCACGGGCGCAAACTGCGGGACAAACAGTGGGATCAGCAGTTGGGCCGGCTGGACGTGGCGTGGCAGAACGAGGACGTCGAGCGTGTGGCGTCCTTCCTCTCCGCCGGGCCCACGTACGCCGACGCGCTCGGCGTCAGCCGCAACGAGATCAACGTCGGCCAGGTCGCCGAGCGGATGCACGACGCGGAGTCGCTGCGCCGACAGCAGCTCAACGAGACTCTCCAGGAGATGGTCAAGCGTGGCTTCTTCGACCGGGTGTCGATAGACCCGGTGCGCCTGATGGACGAGGTGGTCGGGCTTGGCGCCGCCGCGGAGCCTCGTTCGGTTCCGGCCGCCGACGAGCCCGCCCAGCTGCCGCACCGTCGACGGAGCGTTTCTCAGCTGGGTGAGGACGCTGAGCCGGACTTCATCCCGAACGAGGCCGACATTGACTGACGAGGACATGCGAGCGCCGCGTCACCAGCCCGGCGAGGGCTCGCGGCGCTCGGTCCGGGATCCGTCCCGGCTCCTACGGGCGCTGGCGGGCGTGGACGAGGCGCTGCTGCGGAAGGTTTGGCACGAGCGGGCCCGACACACCGCGCTCGGTGGGGTTCTGGTCGGCACGTCGTTGATCGCCGGCTTTTCCATGTTCATAGCGATCAACCAGGCGATGGGGCGGACGTCGGCGCTGCACCTGATCCCCGCTCTGCTCTGGTCGCTGTTCATCCTCAACCTGGACCGCCTGCTGGTGACCAGCATGGCCGGCAACGCCAGGCGAATCGGCCCGTTGTTGATGCGGCTGGGCGTCGCCCTGATGTTCGGATTCATCATCGCGGAGCCACTCGTCATGCGGATCTTCGAGACGGCCATCGAGGAGCACATCAAGGCCGACCGCAGCAAGCAGATCGACACGCTGCGGAGCCGTCTCATGGCCTGCAACGGTGAGCAGAGCGCCACCGCCGCCAACACCACGATCACGCCGGAGTGCCGGGAGTACACCCTGTCGTTCCAGACGACCCCGGCATCGACGAGCCGGGAACTTGCCGGTACCCGGGCCGAGGCGGCAAGCCTCCAGGACATCATCAATCGGGATGGGGCGCAGCTCAACCGCCTGCGGGACAACGCGGCCAAGGAGTGTGCCGGTGGTCGCGGCACCGGTTTCACCGGGCGGCCCGGCGACGGACCACGTTGCAGGCAACGCACCGCGGACGCGAACGAGTTCGCCCGCACCCACCCCATCGCCGAACAGGGGCAGAAACTCAGCGAGTTGCGCGGTCGAATCGCGGAGTTGGAGCGCGGGCTCGGTAGCGCGGTGCTCACCTTCGAACAGGCACGAAACGGTCTCGTCGAGGCCCGGATCGAAGAGGAACGCAGTCATCAGGGGCCCATCGGGTTCCTTGAGCGGATGGATGCCCTGCACGTACTGGCGGGAAGCAGTTCCGCGCTCTTCGTGGGCACCTGGGCGGTCCGGCTGTTCTTCGTCGCCATCGACTGCCTGCCCGTCGTGATCAAGTTCTTCGGCGGCAGCAGCACCTACGACAACCTCTACCGGATCAAGAGCGAAAGTTCCCATCGGGTCTTCGCCGACCAGGTGAACACCGAGGAACGCAGAGTCACCGACGCGTACGCTGCCGAGCGCGACGGCATCGACAACCAGGCGAGGATGCGGCGTGCGGAGCACGACCTGCACCTCCAGGAACACCAGGTCGAGCTCAAGGCACGCCTAGGAGCCGCGGTCAGCGCGTACGCCGCCGACCTGCTCCGCGAGCCGACCTCCCCTTCGGCGAAGGCACCACCAAGGACGGCCGAGGAGGCCACTGCCGGTACGGGCTCGGCTGGCGTCAACGGGCGTTCGCTGATCTGACCCGTACCGACGTGACGGGTGCCGCCCACGAGAGGGGCGGCACCCGTTGTCGGAGGAGACGGGTCAGCGGGTCTCGACGGCCGTCCCGTCCACGGACGCGCCCTTGCCGGACGCGGCGCCGTTGCCGGCGGAAGGCGACGCGGAGCCGAGCCGGGCCAGCAGACCGGCCAGGTCGATCCCGGTCAGGTCGCTGCCGAGCTGGAGCCCCTGGGCCACGTTGCCGGCCACCGACTTGGTCAGCGACGACGCACCGTCGGTCGAGATGACAGTCATCTTGTCGATCGCCCCGATCGGCGCGCTGGCCGCCTCCACCACCTGCGGCAGCACCTTCACCAGGAGGTCCAGGACCGCTGCCTCCCCGTACGCGGCGAACGCCTCGGCCTTGCGCGCCATCGCGTCCGCCTCGGCCTCGCCCCGGGCCAGGATGGCCGCCGCCTCGGCCTGACCCTCGCGCTCCACCGCCTCGGCGATCGCGGAACGGCGGCGCTGCTCGGCCTCGCCTTCCTTGGCGCCCTCGATCGCGTTCGCCTCGGCCAGTGCGGCACGTCGGGCCCGCTCACCCTCACCGGTGAGCCGCGCCTGCTCGGCGGAGGCCTGTGCGGCGGCGATCACGGACTGCCGCTGCGCGTCGGCGTGCAGCACCGCCGCGGCGCGGGACGCCTCGGCCTCCTGCTCCACCTTGTACCGGGCCGCGTCGGCGGGCTTGCGTACCTCGGTGTCGAGTTGGCGCTGCTTGAGTTCGGCGTTGCGCTCGGCGACCTTCTGCTGCTCGGAGAGGATCGCCTGGTCCCGCTCCGCCTGGGCGAGCGGCCCGGCGGCGGCGGACTTCGCCTTCGCCGCGTCGATCTCGGCCTGGATGCCGGCCTGCTTGAGGGCCAGGTTGCGGTTGGCCTCGGCGATGGCCTCCTCGGCGAGCAGTCGTTCCTGCTCGGCCTGCTGTCGGGCCCGCGCCTCGGCGATGGCCGCGTCCTTGAGCACCCGGGCGGCCTCGGGTCGACCCAGGTCCTGCAGGTAGGACCCTTCGGCGAGGATGTCCTGGAGCTGGAAGGTGTCCAGCACCAGACCCTGGTTGGTCATCGAGTGCTCGGCCTCCTCGGCGACCGCGCTGGCGAACGCCGCCCGGTCCCGGATGACCTCCTCGACGGTGAGCCGGCCGACGATCGAGCGCAGCGCGCCGGCCAGCACCTCCCGGGTGAAGTTGTCGATCTCGTCCTGTTGGTGCAGGAACCGCTGGGCGGCGGCCCGGATCGCGTCCTCGGTGCCGCCGACCTTGACGATCGCCACCCCGTGCAGATCGGCGCGGATGCCCTGCTTGCTCACCGCGCCCCGGATGCCGACGTCGATCCGCCTGCTGGACAGGTCGAGTGACTGGAGCTTCTGCACCACCGGCAGCACGAAGACCGAGGCGCCCAGCACGACCTTCTGCCCGGAGTTGTCGGTCGACCGGCCGCCGTCGGCGGTCTGCGTGGTGCGGCCCTTGCGGCCGGTGACGATGAACGCCTCGTTCGGCCCGGCCACCTTGATCCGGGAGAGCACGAAGAGCACCAGGATGAGCGCGAGGACAACCGCGCCACCGATGGCGATGAGCAGGGCCATGTAAAGGAGTCCCGTCTACGAGGAGGAGATCAGTAGGTCTCGACGTGCACGCTTGTCTCGCTGAGCGCCTGCACGACGAAGACCTGGGCGCCGATCGGGATCGGCTGGTCCGCGCGGGCGCTGAGCTTGACCGGTTGGCCGGCGAGGCGCACCCGGACCTCGCCGTAGCCGTCGACCGGCACCGGGGTGACGACCAGGCCGAGCGCGCCGACCAGGTCGTCGCGGGTGGGGGTGGGATCGGTGCGCATGTTCCGCGCCGCCCGGCTGAGGCGGGACGCCAGCCAGCCGGTGGGCACGGCCGCGAGCACGCCGCCGACCGCCGCACCGACGATCATGCCGGGGGTACGCGCACCGAGCAGTTCGTTGACGATGGCCCCGCCGAAGCCGAACGCCCCGGCGAAGCCGGCAACCGTTTCGACCGAGATCGGACCATCCACGTCGGCGTGCCCGAACTGGAACAGTTCGGTGCCGAGCAGGGCGAGCGCGAGCACCCCGATGCCCGCCCCGCCGATGATCAGAAAGATGAGCGTCCCCGTTGCCACGACCTGCACGGTATCGACGCCGCGCAACGCGGACCGGCTGCTGCCGGCGGGGCTCGCCCGGTCGCCCGGGTCGGGGAGAATGGGGCGATGCGCTGGACCGTGCTCGACTCCCCGATCGGCGAGTTCTCCGTCGCCACCGATGGCACGGCTGTCCGCGGCACCCACTTCGGTCGGGTCGAGGCAGCCACCGAGGAGCCCGGCGACGCGCTGTCCCGGCAGGCCGTCGCCGAGCTGCGGGCCTACTTCGCCGGCGAGTTGACCGCGTTCACCGTCCCGGTGTCGATGCCGCGTGGCTCGGACTTCGAGCGGGCCGTGTGGCGGGAGATGACGCGCATTCCGTACGGCGAGACGCTGACGTACGGCGAGGTGGCACGCCAGGTCGGCGATGCCGGGGCGGCTCGGGCGGTGGGGGTGGCCTGCAACCGCAACCCGGTGCCGGTGATCGTGCCGTGTCACCGGATCGTCGGTGCGGGCGGCAAGCTGGTCGGCTTCGGTGGCGGTCTGCCCCGCAAGGTCAAACTGCTGGAGTTGGAGGCCGTGGTCGCCCTGCGCCATGCCTGGTCCTGACCGTTCGCGGTCGGTTGGCCCGCCCGAGGGGGGACAAATCCTGACTATCAGCCGACCGGTCGATGTGGATACGTCGCCGCAACGGTCATGATCAAGCGTCATTTCCACTTTCGCGGGGGTACTCATGACCGAAAACCAGGACAAGACCGTCGGCCGGCGTCAGCTGCTGCGCCGCGCGGGCACCGTGGCCGCCGGTGTCGCCGGCACCACAGTGGTCGGCGCCGCCGCGGCCGGCTCGGCCCAGGCCGACCCTGGTCAGCCGGTGGTCCAGGCCGCCAACAACGTCGTCACGGGCGGCGGCACCACCGCGCTGGTCAACCCGGCGAACGTGCCGACCCTGCGGCTGGAGAACACGAACCTCGAAACGGACGCGTTCAACGTCAAGTTCGCCGGCCCACAGCTCATGCTGACGCCCAGCGGTGACCAGCTGAGTAAGAAAGCGCCGATCGGCTCGATGGGCGTGGACGAGGACGGCAACTTCCAGGTGGTGTCCGCCAAGGACAGCGCCAACAACTCCATCACCGACTACGTGTACACCACCGGCAACTCGAACCAGATCGTGCCGATCATCCCGCAGCGGGTCATCGACACCCGCGATCCGTCCTTGCGCGCCCGGATCCACAATGCCTCGTCGACCACCCTGGATTCGGCGGGCCGGCTGCGTGGCGGCCAGACGATCCACGTCCTGCTCGACGACTTCGTCTACTACGGTGACGCGCTTTTCGGCATCGTCACCGCGACGACCGCGGTCAACGCGGGCTTCCTGCAGATCTTCCCCTACGACACCCCGCGGCCGGCGAACTTCGCGTCACTGAACTACTCGGCCAACCAGGTCAACTCGAACGCGTTCATGTCGGGCATCGGCTGGACCGCCGACGCCGTTTCGATCTACGCGCTCCAGACCACGCATGTCGTCCTCGACGTGACGGCGTTCGTGGTCGGCTACGGCAGTGTCCACGAGGACATCCTGCCGTACTCCGTCAACGCCGCGGCGCGCGGCGCCAAGTCGCTTGCCGAGCGCAAGGCGGAGCGGGCGGCCAAGGCCAAGCAGGGCAAGCCGAGCTGGAAGTAACTCGAACGCCGTACCCACGGCGAGGCACCGAACGCGGCGAGGGCCGGGTCCCAACGGACCCGGCCCTCGGCCGTACCTGGTGCTCAGCGGGTCAGCGCTCGACCTCGCCGGCGATGAACTCCTCGACGGCCTGGTGGGCGTCGTGGTCGGCGTACTGCACCGGCGGGGACTTCATGAAGTACGACGAGGCCGACAGGATCGGGCCGCCGATCTTCCGGTCCAGCGCGATCTTCGCAGCCCGGACCGCGTCGATGATGACGCCGGCCGAGTTCGGAGAGTCCCACACCTCGAGCTTGAGCTCGGCGTTCAGCGGGGTGTCACCGAACGAGCGGCCCTCCAGGCGGATGTACGCCCACTTGCGGTCATCCAGCCACGGCACGTGGTCCGACGGGCCGATGTGCACGTCGCTCTTGCTCATCTCGTGCGGGATCTGCGAGGTGACCGACTGGGTCTTCGAGATCTTCTTCGAGACCAGCCGCTTGCGCTCCAGCATGTTCATGAAGTCCATGTTGCCGCCGAAGTTGAGCTGGTACGTGCGCAGCAGCTCGACGCCGCGGTCCTCGAAGAGCTTCGCCAGCGCGCGGTGCACGATGGTGGCGCCGACCTGGCTCTTGATGTCGTCACCGACGATCGGCAGGCCCGCGTCGGTGAACTTCTGGGCCCACTCCGGGTCGGAGGCGATGAAGACCGGCAGGGCGTTGACGAACGCGCAGCCGGCGTCGATCGCGGCCTGGGCGTAGAACTTGGCGGCCTGCTCGGAGCCGACCGGGAGATAGCAGACGACGACGTCGACCTGCGCGTCGCGCAGTGCCTGCGCCACGTCGACGGGGGTCGCGTCGGACTCCTCGACGATCTCGCGGTAGTACTGGCCCAGACCGTCGAAGGTCGGACCGCGCTGCACGCTGATGCCGGTCGGCGGCACGTCGCAGAGCTTGATGGTGTTGTTCTCGCTGGCGACGATCGCCTCCGCGAGGTCCATGCCCACCTTCTTGGCGTCCACGTCGAACGCCGCGACGAACTCCACGGAGTTGACGTGGTAGTCGCCGAAGGCGACGTGCATGAGACCCGGGACGCGGTCGTTCGGGTCGGCATTCCGGTAGTACTCGACGCCCTGAACAAGGGACGAGGCGCAGTTACCCACACCGACGATGGCGACGCGGACGGAGCCCATAGCGTCTGCCTCCTTCTTTTCTGTCACGGCCGCTCATTCCTGGTCTCTCCAGGCGGAGGCGGGCTGTTGTCTTCTCGTCGGCCACCGGCCGTCCCGATGTTCGGGACCGTCGGGGCTCGGCCGGAGCGCTCGTTGGCGATGAGCTCCTCCAGCCAGCGGACCTCGCGCTCACAGGCGTCGAGGCCGTGGCGCTGTAGTTCCAAGGTGTAAGCGTCGAGGCGCTCGGCTGCCCGGCCCAGCACGTCACGAAGCCCTTCGCGACGCTCCTCGATCTTGCGGCGGCGACCCTCCAGAATGCGCAGGCGGGTCGCCTGGTCGGTCCGGGCGAAGAACGCGAAGTGCACCCCGAAGCCCGTGTCGTCATACGTCTCGGGCCCGGCCTGTGCGATCAGCTGGGCGAAGCGTTCCTTGCCGTCCGCGGTGATTTTGTAGACCACCCGACCTCGTCGGCTGGTCAGCGCGGGAACCTCCTCGGCAGTGGCGGGTGTCTCAGCAGCTTCGGTGATCCATCCCGCCGCCTGCAGCCTGCGCAGGGTTGGATAGAGCGAGCCGTAGCTGATCGCCGCCCGGATCGCGCCGAGTTTGGCGGTCAGCTCCTTGCGCAGCTCGTAGCCGTGCATCGGAGACTCCTGCAGGAGGCCGAGGATGGCGAACTCGAGCACTGGCCATCCTCTCTTTACCCTCCGGCGTGAAGCGGTAACCGCCGCGATGTATCGGTCCGATACATCGCACGTTAGCGGGTCGCGCCAGCCAGGGCAAACCCCCGTTCCGAGACGTCGTCGTCACGGATTGTGAGCATGGTCGCCTGGTCGGGCCGGACCGCGTACCCTTCTCCGCATGCGTACGCAGCGCCAGGTCGTCGACTACTCGCTTCAGAAGCGAGCAGTGCTGCGTGAACTCCTGGCCGGGCGGGTCGGCACGTACGACGTCTGCGACGCATCGCCGTACCTGAAGAACGCCGCTCGGTTCCACGGAGAGCCGACCGACCGGCGCTGCCCGATCTGCCGCAGTGAAAACCTGACCCTCGTCCACTACATTTACGGCGACGAGCTCAAGCAGTCCGCCGGGCAGGCACGGACACTTACCGAGCTGCCCGTCCTGGCGATGACGCTGCGTGAGTTCCAGGTCTTCGTGGTGGAGGTGTGCCTCGGCTGTGACTGGAACCATCTCGTCGAGCAGTACCTGCTCGGCCGGGACGGTCTGACCGGCGACAGCGACGGCACCGGCGAGCAGGACGTGGCGGCCGCCGAAGGTGCGGGTCGGCGGAGGCGAGAGGCGCAACGGTGATCGCAGCTGGTTGGACCGGCCCCGGGGCCATCGACAAAGCCCGGGACGGACGACCGCTCGTTGGTCCGATTGGCCCGATTGATACGGCATTGACCTCGGTGAGGTGGCACTCTCGTGCCACCGTCCCGGGTGAAGCAACTCACGGCAACCCGGTGGCGGCGCAGTCGCGCCCCACCGCGACCGGCAGGGTGTGAGGAATGAACTCGTACGGCGATCCCAGTTCTGCGCGCGGCCGGGCCCAGTACCCGGGTGCGAACGGCAACCCCGGGTCGGGCGCGGACGACGCGCACCGCAGACCCGGCGGTGACTCCCCCGGGAGTGGCTGGTCGGCCTCGGAGGGCGGCGCGGCAACCCCGGGTCGCGCCTCGGTGCCGCCGCGAGCCGCCGGTGGGCGGGCCACGGTAGGCGGTTCCGCCTCGGTGCCGCCGCGTGGCACCGCGGCGGCCGGATCGGCCTCGGTGGGTTCGGCGACCCCGGGCCGAGCGGGGCGGGCCTCGGTGCCGGTGTCGCCGGCGCCGGGTGTGGCCGCGGGTCGCGCCGGCGCGGGCCGGGCCTCGGTGCCCGTGTCCCCGGCGCCCGGAGCGCCGGCAGGTCGGGCCACGGTCGGTGCCGCCGCTGTCGGCGCCGCCTCGGCGGGCCGGGCCAGTGTCGGCTCCGCGTCGGTGGGTGGCCGTGCCGCGGTGGCCCGGGCGAGCGTCTCGCCGGTCTCCGGCGGTCCCGGTGGCCCGGGTGGGCCCAACGGTCCGGGCGGACCCAACGGGCCGGGCCGGGGCGGTCGTGGTGCGGGCGGCCCGGGTGCGGCGCGGGCGAAGAAGCGCAAACGGATGAACCTGCTGATCGCCGGGGTCGCGGTCTTCATCATGCTGGCCGGTGTCGGCGTGGTCGGGTTCACCTACTACTCGACGAACGTGGTCATGCCCAACGAGTTGCCGCTGCCGCTGTCCACCACGGTGTACGCCAAGGACGGCAAGACCCCGTTGGCCAAGCTGGGCAGCGAGAACCGCACGTTCGTCACCATCAACCAGATCCCGGAGTTCGTGCAGCACGCGGTGGCGGCAGCCGAGGACCGCAACTTCTACCGGCACTCCGGCGTCGACTACAAGGGCATCGTCCGGGCCGGATGGAACAACATCTCCGGTGGCGACAAGCAGGGTGCCTCGACCATCACCCAGCAGTACGCCCGCAACGCGTTCGAGAATCTCCAGGACGACACGTACGGCCGGAAGGTGAAGGAGGCCATCCTCGCCTCCAAGCTGAACGAGAAGTACGACAAGCCGGAGATCATGCAGCACTACCTCAACGTGATCTACTTCGGCCGCGGCGCGTACGGCATCGAGGCGGCGGCACAGACCTACTTCGGCAAGTCGGCGAAGGACCTCAACGTGGCCGAGGGCGCGGTCCTCGCGGCGGTCATCAAGCAGCCGGTGGCCAGCGACACCCACAAGGGGTTCGACCCCGCGGTCAACCTTCCGGACGCCAAGGCGCGGTGGGACTACGTGATCGCCGGCATGAAGAAGGAAGGCTGGGTGGACTCCCCCGGCAAGCCCGTGTCGCCGACCGAGTACCCGAAGGTGCTGGCACCGAAGAAGGGCGGCAACGGGTTCGGTGTCGACAGCCCGCGCGGCAACGTCATCAACTACGTCCGCCAGGAGATGGACGCGATGGGCCTCTGCTCCGACAGCGGTGCGGAGGGCAAGACGAGCTGCGTGGACGCGCTGCGCGACGGCGGTTACCGGATCACCACCACCATCGACCCCAAGTTGCAGACCGCCGCGGAGAACACGGCGATGCAGTCGAAGAAGGGCTCCGAGCTCAACGACCAGCCGAAGAACCTGATGGCTGCGGTGGTGTCGATCGACCCGTCGAAGGGTCGCGTGCTCGCCTACTACGGCGGTGACAGCGGCGCCGACTTCGACTACGCCGGCAAGAACACCGACAAGAACGGCGACCTGACCGGTGGGCACCAGCCGGGCTCGTCGATGAAGGTGTACACGCTGGCCGCCGCGATCGAGGCCGGCATCTCGGTCAAGTCGCACTGGGACCCCACGCCGTACAAGCCCGAGGGTTCCTCTGTCGCGATCGGCAACGCCGGCCGCACCAACCTCAAGTGCGGCAAGTACTGCACCCTCGAAGAGTCGACGATCCAGTCGTACAACGTGCCCTTCTACTGGGTTGCCGACAAGATCGGCGCGGACAAGGTCGTCGACATGGCCCGGAAGGCCGGCGTGACCACCATGTGGGGCGTCGACCCGCCGCAGGCCTTCGACCTGTCGAAGAAGGGTCCGAACCCGTTCGACAACTACACCGGTTTCGGCAAGTACCCGATCACCGTGTTCGACCACGCCAACGCCATGGCGACGTTCGCCAACGACGGCAAGTACATCAAGGCCCACTTCGTCCTCAAGGTGGAGCAGCAGGACAAGGACACCGGCAAGTGGAAGGTCGTCGGCAGCGAGCGCATCAAGCCGGAACAGCGGATCCCCAAGAAGATCACCGACGAGGTCACCGGTGTCCTGAAGCAGATCCCGCGCCCCAACGACATCTCCCTGGAGAACGGCCGCCAGGCCGCCGCCAAGACCGGCACCTGGGAGTACGACAAGGACGACAACTCGCACGCCTGGACTGTCGGCTACACCCCGCAGAACGCCACAGCGGTGTGGGTGGGCAGCCGCGACCCGAAGAAGCCGCAGATCCGCCTCGCCAGCGGCAAGGACATCGGTGGTTCGACGCTCCCCGGCCCGATCTGGGAGAAGTACATGAACTTCGCCCTCAAGGGCCTGGAGGAGATCCCCCTGCCCAGCGTCACCGGTGAGGGTGACGTCACGAAGGGCAACGGCAAGGAGCCGCCGCCGACCATCCCAGGTCTGCCGGGTGGCCCGGGAGGCCCTGTCTGTGACCCGCTGACCGACCCGTTCTGCACGGTTCCGGGCGGTAACCCCGGGGGCAACCCGGGCGGTAATCCCGGTGGGCCTGGCGGGCCCGGCGGGCCAGGTGGTGGGCCCGGTGGTGGCGGCGGTGGAGTGCTGCCCGGCCTACCGCCCAACCAGGACTGACCCGCAGCTCCGCACGACGCCGCCGCCGGCCGGACGACCTGTCCGGCCGGCGGCGGCGTTTTCGTACCCAGATCTCTCCGCGTCGGGACGGGACGGGTACCCCCGTCATACGGCAGGATGCCTTTTCATGAGCACCCAGTCGACGCCCGGCATCGACGACGCCGGCACCACCGACCACCCGTCCCGCTCCGACGGGTTCGTCCGCGGCCTCTCCGGTGCGATCGGCGGCCCGCTGGGCGACCACGCGACCGCGCTGGACCGGCCGGCCGGCCAGGAGCGGCGGTTCTGGACCGCCGTCCGGATCGTGCTGGCCCTGGTCTGCCTCACTCTCGCGCTGCACTGGGTGCAGAAGTCGCCCTGCCAGGACGGCGCCTGGCAGAACAACGTCCAGTACACCCGGTTCTGCTACACCGACGTCCTCGCCCTCTACTACGCCGAAGGGCTCAACGAGGGCAAGGTGCCCTACCGTGACCACCCGGTCGAGTACCCGGTGCTGACCGGCTACTTCATGGGCGCGTTGGGCCTGCCGGTGCACGCGGTCGGCGAGGGCGACCCGGGCATCAACCAGGGCCAGTGGTTCTACAACCTCAACGCGCTGGTGCTGGGCTCGCTCGCGGTGGCCACGGTGGCGGTGATCCTGGCGCTGCGCCGCAGACGACCCTGGGACGCCGCGTTGTTCGCACTCGCCCCGGCGTTGGTGCTCACCGCCACCGTCAACTGGGACCTGCTGGCCATCGGGCTGGCTGCCTTCGGCCTGCTGGCCTGGGCCCGAAAACGACCGGCGGTCGCCGGCGTGCTGCTCGGGCTGGCCGGCGCGGCCAAGCTGTGGCCGTTGTTCGTGCTCGGGCCGATCCTCATTCTCGCGCTGCGGGCCAACCGGCTCCGTGCCGCGCTCACCGCCATCGGCATGGCGATTGCCGCCGTGGTGCTGGTGAACCTGCCCGCCGCGCGGGCGTACCCGGACAACTGGGACCGATTCTTCGAGCTGAACACCACTCGGCCGATCGACTGGGGCACGTTCTGGTACATCGGGCGCTACCTGGACGGCAAGGTGGGCAACGACCCCGCCCGGCTCGGCCCGTTCGAGTGGCTGAACGCCAACATCCCCACCCTCAACACCCTCTCGTACGCGCTGTTCGGGCTGGCCTGCCTCGGCGTGGCCGTGCTGGCGTTGCGGGCACCACGCCGCCCGCGGCTGGGCCAGCTCGCCTTCCTGGTGGTGGCGGCGTTCCTCATCTTCAGCAAGGTCTGGTCGCAGCAGTTTGTGCTGTGGCTCCTGCCGCTGGTGGTGTTGGCCCGCCCCAAGTGGGGAGCCTTCCTGGCCTGGCAGATCGCCGAGGTCTGCTACTTCGTCGCCTTCTACGGTGAGCTGCTTGGCGCGGCGACCAGCCGCCCGGTCTTCCCCGAGGGGGTGTTCGTGCTGGCCTCGACGTTGCGGCTGACCACCGTGGTGGTGCTCTGCGTGCTGGTCGTCCAGGAGATCCGGCACCCCGAGCGGGACGCCGTGCGGGCCACCTATCCGGACGACCCGGACGGTGGCGTCCTCGACGGCGCACCAGACGCGCCCTGGCTGGACCGCTGGCGCCGCAAAGAGACGAGCAGCGAACCCCGACCCGAGCCCGTCGCAGCTACCTGACAGTTAGGCCGAACGCGGCCCGCACCACGTCAGGGTTTGCGGGGGAGCCCACCCGGCGCAGGGATCAAGCCTGACCGCCCGGAGCCGGGTGGGCTCCCCCGAAAACCCGCCCTCAAGCTTCACAGGCGATAGACGACGGCGTTCCCGACATCCTGGCGGGTGATGCCGAGCGACTCGACAGGTGCGTCGATGGTGATCTCCCACGGCGTACCGGGCACCCGGTCGCGCAGCAGCACCACCGTCCGGACGCCGAGCGTGCGCAGGTAGTCGATGCTTGTCTGGTTGGGGAACGCCTGGCTTACCCGACGGACGTCGTCCAGCTGGCGTGGCGTGAAGCCACTGCCGCCGTTGACCACGTCGGGGAACCCACTTGTCGACCAGAGCATCACGTGCTGGTCCAGGTTCTGGCTGCTGGGCAACACCAGCAGGGGCCCCTCGGCCGTACGCATCGCGGCCGGCTGTCTCGGCACCACCGGGTGCGGGGTGTTGTTCAGGCCCTCGACGGTGACCAGCAGCAGCGGCAGCAACGTGGCCATCCGCAGCCACGGCCCCGGCCACGACGGGATCCGCTGCGCGGTCAACTCGCGGACCCGGTCGGTGAGCGCGGTGACCGCTCCCGCCGCGAGCAGGCCAAGCAACAACGTGGTCCAGAGCATCAACCGACCAGGGGTACGCAGAGCACTCCAGCCCGGCACGTGCTCGAAGAGTGGCACGTAGGTGAAGGTGCCGTCGAAGAAACGGGTGCCCATCGCGAAGGCCATCGTCACCAGCACCCCGACGAGCAGCAGCAGTCGGTGCCGCAGCCGCCACACCGAGAAGAACAGCCCACCCAGGGCGAGCGCGTAGAGCACGTAGCCCGGCAACAGGGTCATCTCCGGGTGCCACGGCAGTGCCGCGCGGGCGCCCTCGTGCAGTCCACCCCAGATCCACGACTCGGCGGGCGCCGTCACGAACCCCGACGCCGGCGGCGAGAAGACGTCGACGTCGTCGATGGTGCGCTCGGCGTACGGGTGCAGCTCGGTCACCCGGAAGAACGGGAACGCCATCAGCAGCCCCACACCGGCGAACAACAACCCGCCGAGCACATTGGCGACGAACAACCGGCGACCGAACGGCACGGCCTGGCGGGTGCGCACCCGCCGCACACAGAAGAGGACGACGGCGACCAGCACCGCGACGCCCAGGAGGTACGCGAACGGCAGCCCGATGCCGAAGCCGAGACTGAGCTGCCAGGCCGCCACCAGCCAACCGCCGTAGACCCAACCGTCGTGCCGCCGCTCGGGCCGGTAACCGTGCCGCAGTGACCAACCGTGCCCGCGTGCCAACATTGCCAGCGCCAGCGGAATCCCGCCGTTGGAGAGCACGTGCAGGTGCCCGGCCTGGGACAGCAACCACGGCGCGTAGGTGTAGGTGACGCCGGCGACGGCGGCACCGATCCGACCAGCGCCCAACTGTCGAGCCAGGGCGTACGCCCCGAACGTGGCGAGCGCGTGCGCCAGCACGAACATGATGTTGTAGCGCAGGACCGCGTCCTCGGGGCCGCTGCCGAGCATCCCCGCCGGGGCGTAGCCCAGCAGGGTGTCGGAGAACGCGAAGCTCCACAGCTCGGGGAAGAACGTGTTGGACTGCCACAGGCGCGCCGGATCGGTCAGCAGGATGTGCCCCGACCAGGCCATCTGCCAGGCTTGCAGGCTCGGATCCCAGTAGTCCTGCGGAAGTGTGTAGCGCGGGTAGCGCAGCGTCGGCCAGGTCATCAGCACGGCCAGCGCCAGCGAGCCGAGGGCGGCCAGGGTCCACTCGTGGATCAGGAATCGGCCCACGGCCCGGCCGGACCGGGTGAGGATGGACGGCTTCGGCTCCGGAGCGGAAGCGAACGCCTCCCAACGATCCGGGTCAGCCGGTTTCGTCTCGCCATCGGTCGGTGCCTGACCGTTGGCGTCGCCCGGCTTCGCGCCCTTGGTCGTGCCATCGCCCTTGGTCGCGCCATCGCCCTTGGTCGCGTCGTCCTTCGGGTCGCTGTCCTTGACCGGGTCACCGACCTTGGCGGCGTTGGCCTTGGCGTCGTCGGTCTCGGCGTCGTCGGTCTCGGCGTCGTCGGTCTTGGCCGGGTCGTCGGCCTTGGTGTCGTCGGCCTTGACGGCACCGGCCTTGGCGCTGTCGGTCTTGGCCGCTTTGCCGCGCTTGGTCAGGCGGCTGAGCCAGCCCCGTTTCGGCGTGTCCGTACCGCTGGTATCGGCCGTACCGCTGGTATCGGCCGTACCGCTGGTATCGGCCGTACCGCTGGCTTCGGCTGTGTCGCTGGTTTTGGCCGTACCGCCGGCTTTGCCCGTACCGCTGGCTTCAGGTACGTCGTCCTTCGCGGGACCGGGTTCGATGTCACCGGTGGCGACGCTGGCACCCGTGGGCCTGCCGTTCGTCGCCGCTGCGGGCTTCGCCTCGTCGGTCGATCGCGGCTCGGGGCTTTCCCCGGTCGTCGCAGCCGATGCTTCGGCGGAGTCGGGCGCCTGGTCGGTGCCCGAGGTGTCGGACGGCCGGGTCGGGCTGCCCGTCGTGGACGCGGTGGCGGGTTGGTTCTCGGCTTCCGCGCCGGCGGGGGCGGGCCGGGCCGCACCGGTCCCGGGCTGTCCGGTTGTCATGCTGCCCGGCTCTCCGTCCCGAGCTGCTGGCGGAGAAAGTCGATGTCGGCGGCCTGACCGGCCACACCTCCCGGTGTCTCGACCACCACCGGCGCCCCGGCCGCCCGGATCACCGCCACCACCAGTTCCGGGTCGATCGTCCCGCCGCCCAGGTTGTCGTGCCGGTCCTGGCCGGAGTTGAACGCGCCCTTGGAGTTGTTGGCGTGGATCAGGTCGATCCGGCCGGTGATCGCCTTGACCCGGTCGACGAGCCCGAGCAGGTCCTCGCCGCCCGCGTACGCGTGGCAGGTGTCCAGGCAGAAGCCGACCTCGTGGTCGCCGATGGCGTCCCAGAGTCGGGCCAGCGCGTCCAGTCGACGGGCGCACGCGTTGTCGCCCCCGGCGGTGTTCTCGATCAGAACCGGCACGCCGAAGCCACCGGAGTCGGCGGCGTACGCGAAGGTCTTGCGCCAGTTGTCGAAGCCGACGGCCAGGTCGTCACCGGCGTTGACGTGCCCGCCGTGGACGATCACGCCCTTGGCGCCGATGGCGGCGGCCGCGTTGGCGTGCCCGAGCAGCAGCTTCCGGCTCGGGATCCGGATGCGGTTGTTGAGGGTCGCCACGTTGATGACGTACGGCGCGTGCACGTAGAGGTCGACCTCGGCCGCGCGCAGTAGTTCGGCGTCCTCCCGAGGCTTGGGCGCCTTCCACCCCTGAGGGTCGGAGAGGAAGAACTGCACGGTGTCGGCGGACCGGGCGGCCGCCTCCGCCAGCGGGTCGGTCGAGTCGACGTGGGCTCCGATACGCATGCGAGCGAGCCTACGTCGCGACCCTGACTGCCGCCGCGACGGTCGGGGCGGTGTCGCGGGGGGTCACACGTCACCGCTGGGACCGACGGTCGTTGATGGGATTGAACCGGCGACCAGCGCCCGGTCCGGTTGGTGGTGTGAGCGCCACGTGCGGCGACCGGGGTCGACGGCCGACAGCGAGGTTGCCTCCGCCACGCGGCCCGGCGCGGCGGGGGCGGCCCCTTCACATCCCGGATCCCCACCGATGAAGAATCTCGGAAATTTGTACTTTTTCCTCCGACAAGGTACGAGTGCTGTTGTATCGTCAGATAACAACACGATAAAGCTCCGCGGGGCGTCTTCCGTCCAACCTCATCGGTGTGGTCGTTCCTCCCCAGGTCCCACCCAAGGAATGCGGACGGGACGCCCCGCGGCCTCGTTGGACGGGGGTCCACCACCGATCGCTACACGGTCGGGCGGTGGGCCCCCGTCAGCGTGTCCGGGTGCTGACCCGACCGCCCCGGGCATGATCGTTCGGACCGGGTATCCTGGTCAGGTTGTCCGCGTCCGGCCGGGTTCCCTCGGCGCGTGCGGGCAGCGACACAAGACCTCCTGCCACGGAAGGACCGTGGCCGCTTAGCCCACAGGAGGTGAGCACGTCTTGCGTCACTACGAACTCATGGTCATCCTCGACTCCAGCCTCGAGGAGCGCACCGTCGCACCGTCGCTCGACACGTACCTGAACGTGATTCGGACCGCGGGTGGCTCGGTTGAGAAGACCGACGTGTGGGGCCGCCGGCGCCTCGCGTACGAGATCAACAAGAAGGCCGAAGGCATCTACGCCGTCATCGACCTGCAGGCCACGCCTGCTGCGGTGGCCGAGCTGGACCGTCAGTTGCGCCTCAACGAGTCCGTGCTGCGCACCAAGGTCATCCGACCGGAAATGCGCTAGAGCATCCAACCCCGGTTCGTCCGGATCAGCCTCCGTGACTCTGTCGTACGGCTCTGCGAGCCTGTACGACGAGACGCTGAGTGCGCGAGGAGATGGTCATGGCAGGAGACACCACCATCACGGTCATCGGCAATCTGACCGATGACCCCGAGTTGCGGTTCACCCCCTCCGGGGCTGCGGTCGCCAAGTTCCGAGTCGCTTCGACGCCCCGCTTCATGGACAAGGCGTCGAACGAATGGAAGGACGGCGAGCCGCTGTTCCTCGCATGCACCGTGTGGCGGCAGGCCGCCGAGCACGTCGCCGAGTCGCTGCAGCGTGGCGCCCGGGTGATCGTGTCGGGCCGGCTGCGTCAGCGGTCGTACGAGACCCGCGAGGGTGAGAAGCGCACCGTCATCGAGCTTGAGGTCGACGAGATCGGCCCGTCGCTGCGCTACGCCACGGCGAAGGTGCAGAAGATGTCCCGCTCCGGCGGCGGTGGCGGCGGCTTCGGTGGCGGCGGTGGCGGCGGTCAGGGTGGCGGCGGAGGCAACTTCGACGACCCCTGGGCCTCGGCTGCGCCCTCTCCCTCTCCCGCGCGTGCCGGTTCGGGCGCCAATTTTGATGAGGAGCCACCGTTCTAATGGCGCCTAGCGCTCGCGATCGCAAACCAGGAGCACGTGCAACGGCCAAGGCTGCGGCACTGCGCAAGCCCAAGAAGAAGGTGAACCCGCTCGACAAGGACGGGATCGCCTACATCGATTACAAGGACACCGCGCTGCTGCGCAAGTTCATCTCCGATCGCGGCAAGATCCGCGCTCGTCGGGTGACCGGCGTGACCTCGCAGCAGCAGCGGCAGATCGCCCGTGCAGTCAAGAACGCCCGTGAGATGGCGCTCCTGCCGTACACGGCCACCACCCGCTGAGAGGAGGCACCGATATGAAGATCATCCTGACTCAGGAAGTGTCCGGCCTCGGTGCCCCGGGCGACGTCGTCGAGGTCAAGGACGGCTACGGCCGTAACTACCTGCTGCCGCAGGGCTTCGCGATCGCCTGGACCAAGGGCGCGGAAAAGCAGGTCACGGTCATCAAGCGGGCCCGTGGGGCTCGCGAGATCCGCGACCTCGACCACGCCAACGAGGTCAAGGCTCAGCTCGAGGGTCTCAAGGTCAACCTGAAGGTCCGCGCCGGCGACGGCGGACGGCTCTTCGGCTCGGTCACTCCGGCCGAGATCGTCGACGCCGTCAAGGCGGCCAGCGGCCCGGTCCTCGACCGGCGCCGGCTGGAGGTGCCCGGTCACATCAAGTCGACCGGCAGCTACCCGGTGAAGATCAAGCTTCACCCCGAGGTGACCGCGTCGTTCAACCTGAACGTCCTTCAGGGCTGACGTCCGCAACACCACCACGAGGGCCCGCATCGAGCAGTCGGTGCGGGCCCTCGTGCGTACGTCATCGGATCCTGACCAATGCCTCGCCACCGGTGCCGCTGACGATCACCCCGCGCAGCAGCGGCGAGACAGCCCGGGCACTCGGCTCCCGCGCTCGCCGGCGAACCCACCCGGCACAGCCTCGACCGGCCGGTCGGTCACCCGATCGGTTGACCGGTCACCGCGCTGATCAGCACCGTGGAGAGGCCGCCGCCCACCACCGCGGCGGCGAGCGCGATGGTGGCCGAACGCCACGTCGTGCCCACCCGGCGCAGCAGCGCCGCCACCACCAGACTGCTCACCAACGCCAACCCGAAGCGCGGTGAGCCGGCCAGCAGCGACTCCAACGCGCGGGACCGCGGCGAGTCGCACCCACCCCCGCTGATGTCGGTCACACAACCAGCCGGCGCCTGACTGTCCAACGTCAACAGCCACACGAAGATCAGAACCGCCGGCGTCAGATAACAGGCAGCCGTGTACAGCAACGGCCGGAAGGGCCCACCCGGATCCGGGTCGAGCAGATCGTCCTCCAGGCGGCGAGCCCAGGCACCCGTGGCCGCCGACTCGACCCGACGCCGCACCGACGCCGCCCCGACCGCCGCCCGGTCCGCCCGACGCCGTGGCGCTGCCCGAGGGGGCACCGGCGCACTGCGCGGCCGAGGAGCCGTGTAGCCCACCACCGGCGAGCGGGGCGCCGACGGCAGCGGATCCGTCCATCTGGGATCGTCGCCCGCCAGCCGGGTGCCGGACCAGAACCCGTCGTCCCGCGTCGGCCAATCCTCCGTCGCGGCAGCCCGGTCGGAGGGCGGCGGCAGCGCACGCTCCCACTTGTCGTCCTCGATCGCGGACCGCTCCCACTGGCCGGTGCGGTCGGACCGCTCCCAGCCACCGACGCCATCCACCGCCGACCACTGCTCGCTCAGATCCGTGCCGTCAGCACCGGCACCGGGCGGCCACGCGTGCACGCCCGAGGAGTCCCACGGATCCACCGCGGGCGGGTACGACGGCTCGGGCTCGGCCACCCGCTCCGACCCACGTGCCCACGGGTCGGCCGCCGGCCGGGACCACGACTCCTCCGCCGCACGCCGGCTGCGCCGGGTGGGGCGGCTCACGTCCGGCACCGGCTCGCTCGGAGCGGGCTCCAGATCCCCGCCCGACCAGATCACCTGCGGACGGCCAGCGGGCGCACGGCGGGGACGGCGGTCCGGGACGGCACCGGAGACCGGCTCGTCCTCCCCGGCATCCGCGCGTCGACGCCCGGCGTACCCCTGCTCCTGCGGACGGTCGAGCGTCCACTCCCGGGTGTGGTCCGACTCGGGGGCCGCGCCGATCGCCGCCTGCTCCCGCCAACTCGTCTCGCTGCCCCGCCGTCGGCTGCCCGACGACTCGATGGACCGCCGGCCGGCACCGGAAGTCGGCCGTTCGGGCTCGTCCTCGTCCGGTGCCGCGTGGCGACCGCCACCGTCGGCGTGCCGAACACCCGACTCCAGCGCCCATCGGGGCAGGTAGGCGTCGACCGGCTCGTCCTGGCCGCGGTCCAACGCACGCCGCCGACTGGACGTCCGGTAACGGCCGTCCTCGTCGTACGGCTCAACCGGAAGAGACGCCGCGCGCTCACCCCACGAGGCGGTCGGCTGGCGCTCGCGCGGGCTGCCATCCCCGCGTCCCCAGTCCCGGTAACTCACGGCCGGAGTGTGACCCTTCTGAACCGAAAGCGGAATCCGCTGTCCAGGTGTAGCCGTTCGCTGGAGATAGTACGGGACGATCGTGTCACAGACCCGACCGAAATATTCTCCTCCACAGGCTGGGGAGCATGTTTCCGCAGGTCAAAGAGCTAAGGCCAAGAATTCCCCAGTGGTTATCCACAGGCTGTGCACACACTGCGCACACCATGTCCACCGGCATCCACAGGTTGTCCCGAGGCTCGTCCACCGGCGTTGTTGAGTCTCTGACCTCGGGGTCCGTATGGTTGGCCCCCGACCGCCGGCGCGATGGCCCCCGATCGACCGGCCCGGTCGGACGGAGTTGTCAGACCCCAGCGGTAGAGCTGGAACAGATCCGACGCAGTGGAGGGGGGACCCGTGTCGGTCACCGACGACATGCGGGCGGAGTCACGGTCGGGTGGCGGTCAACCACCCGCGCCACGAGACGGCCAGTTCGACAAGACCCCGCCCCAGGACGTTGCCGCCGAGCAGTGCGTCCTCGGCGGCATGCTGCTCTCCAAGGACGCCATCGCCGACGTCGTCGAGATCCTCAAGACCAACGACTTCTATCGGCCGGTGCACGCCACCATCTTCGACATCATCCTCGACATCTACGGCCGGGGTGAGCCGGCCGACTCGATCACGGTCGCGGCGGCGCTCGCCGACTCCGGCGACCTGGTCCGCATCGGCGGCGCGCCCTACCTGCACACCCTCATCGCCAGCGTGCCCACCGCCGCGAACGCGGCCTACTACGCGCGCATCGTCAGCGAACGCGCGGTGCTGCGCCGGTTGGTCGAGGCCGGCACCAAGATCGTGCAACTGGGCTACGGCACCGCCAGCGGCGGCGCCCGGGACGTCGACGATGTCGTGGACCTCGCCCAGCAGGCCGTCTACGACGTCACCGAACGGCGGGTCAGCGAGGACTTCGCGATCCTGGCCGACATGTTGCAGCCGACACTCGACGAGATCGAGGCGGTGGGCGCGCAGGGCGGCATGATGACCGGGGTGCCGACCGGCTTCAGCGACCTGGACCGACTGCTCAACGGCCTGCACGCCGGACAGTTGATCATCGTGGCTGGAAGGCCTGGTCTTGGAAAGGCGCTCGCGCTCGACACCCCGCTGCCGACGCCGGACGGCTGGACCACCATGGGCGAGGTCAGGGCCGGCGATCAACTTCTGGCGGCCGACGGCAGACCCACCACAGTCACACACGCCTTCGACGTCATGCACGATCGCCCCTGCTACGAGGTCGAGTTCTCCGACGGCACGGTCATCGTGGCCGACGCGGAGCACCTGTGGAAGACGACGAGCCGACGACAGGGGCCGGCGCGGCAGCGGCGCCACTGGCCCGAGTCGTCGCTGGCCAATGTGCGTGCGGCACACGAAAGGCTCGGTGCCGCGCACAACCAGCCGAGCACACTCTTCGACACGATCGCGCAGGTCGGCCCGGAGTTCCGACACGTCCTGCACACCGTCGCCCACGAGGTCGGGTCGGTTGGGCGGATCAGCCGTCCCACCGTCCGCAGCGGTAGGACGCGGAACTGGACCGCGCCCGGCTATCCGGTCGGTCCCCTCCTGACTGCGCTCCTCGAACGGGCCGAGCGGGAGGTCAACGCTGGCAGTCGGGCCGACCACGACGGAGTCGTCACCACCGCCGAGATCGCGGCCACGCTGCGTACGGGCACCGACCAACGGCTCAACCACGCGGTACGAAACAGCGCTCCCCTCCACCTTCCGGATCGGGACCTGCTGATCCCGCCCTACACCTTGGGGGCGTGGCTCGGTGACGGTCACTCCGGGGCAAGCCGCTTCACCACTGCGGATCCGGAGATGATCACGCTGGTCGAGGCGGACGGTTTCGCCGTCCGCCCCAGCGGCCCGATGGTCTACACCATCCTGCCGCCCCAGCCCGCTGCCGTCGGCAACGGCGTCTGCGCGGACTGTGGCGTTTCCACGCGGGCGTTGCGGGAGAATCCAGCGACCAGGAAGTGTGCCGACTGCCGTCACCGGAACGGTTCCTTCCTCGGGCTGCTGCGTCAGGTCGGAGTGGCAGGGGCCAAGCACATCCCGGGCAGCTATCTGCGCGCCTCCGAGGCCCAGCGTCGGGCATTGCTGGCTGGCCTGATGGACACCGATGGCACCGTCGCCCCCACCGGAAACCTCCAGTACACGTCGACCTCGAAGCGGTTGGCCGACGACGTCCGCGAACTCATCGTCAGCCTCGGTTACCGCTGCACGGTCAACGTGAAGCCGGTCCGCGGTCGCACCCCCGAGTCGTCGACGGCGTACACGTTGAACTTCTCCACACCGGATGTCGTCTTCCGACTCAAACGGAAGCAGGACGCGCACGCCGAGCGCCGCCGCACCACCTCCGACGTGCGGACGACCTCGCGTTTCATCGTCGACGTCCGGCCGATCGCCAGCGTGCCGGTGCGGTGCGTGACCGTCGACAACGACGAACACCTGTACCTGGCCGGCCGGGCCATGATTCCGACGCACAACAGCACGGCGAGCATGGACTTCGCCCGCAATGCTGCTATTCGCGCCAACCAGGCTGCCGCGATCTTCTCGCTGGAAATGAGCAAGGTCGAGATCGTCATGCGGCTGCTCTCCGCCGAGGCGCGGGTGCCTCTGCACGTGCTGCGCAGCGGTCAGCTCTCCGACGACGACTGGACCAAGTTGGCCCGGTGTATGGGCGAGATCAGCGAGGCGCCGCTCTTCGTCGACGACACGCCGAGCATGAACCTGATGGAGATCCGGGCGAAGGCCCGACGGTTGAAGCAGCGGCACGACCTCAAGATGATCGTGGTCGACTATCTCCAGCTGATGACCTCACCGAAGCGCACCGAGAGCCGCCAGCAGGAGGTCGCCGACCTGTCCCGTGGCCTGAAGCTGTTGGCCAAGGAGGTCGAGTGCCCGGTCATCGCGGTCAGTCAGCTGAACCGTGGCCCCGAGCAGCGCACCGACAAACGACCCCAGTTGTCCGATCTGCGGGAGTCGGGTTGCCTTACGGCGGAGACTCGAGTGGTTCGCGCGGATAACAATACCGAGATCACGCTCGGTGAGTTGTTGTCAAACAACGTTAAAGACATCCCGGTCTGGGCGTTGGACGAGAGCCTTCGGTACACGCCACGCACGATGACCCACGTCTTCCCGAGCGGTAGCCGCGAGGTGTTCCGACTGACCCTCGCCTCGGGCAAGCAGATCGATGCCACTGCCAACCACCCCTTCCTCGCGTTCACCGGGTGGGTTCCGCTCGGCGAGCTGTCACCCGGGGATCGCCTTGCCACACCACGTCACCTGCCGCCGCCAATGGCCACCCGCCCATGGGCCGACGCGGAGGTCGTCATGTTGGCGCACCTGTTGGGCGACGGCTCCTTCGTGCGGCGCCAACCGATCCGATACGCAAGCTGCGATGAGCTGAACCTGCAGGCTGTGGCGGAAGCCGCGAAGCATTTCGGGATCACCGCCGTTCGCGACGACTATGCGGCCGCGAGGGTGACCACCCTCCGGCTGCCTGCGCCCTACCGCCTGGCACGCGGTCGGCGTAACCCGATCGCGGCTTGGCTGGACGACCTGGGCCTCTTCGGGCTGAGGTCACACGAGAAGTTCCTTCCTTCGGCCGTTTTCAGCCTGCCCAAGGAGCAGATCACCGCCTTCCTGCGGCACCTGTGGGCCACTGATGGTTCGGTGACCGTCAACAGCGCGGGCCGCGGAGGGCGCGTCTATTTCGCGTCCACAAGCCGACGAATGCTCGAGGACATTTCTCGACTGCTCCTGAGGTACGGCATTACGGCCCGGCTGAGGGTCGTACCAGTCGTGAGACACCGCCCTCAGTACACGCTCGACATCTCCGGCCGGGATGACCAGTTGAGGTTCCTGCGCGAGATCGGTGTCTACGGGCAGCGGTCGGAGGGCTGTTCCGCTCTGCTCGCCGCATTGGAGTTGACGGAGAGCAACACCAACGTCGACACCGTGCCCCGAGAGGTGTGGACCAGAGTCAAGGAGATCCTGGTCGAGCAGGGCATGACTCACCGTGAGTTCGCCGAGGCCATCGGCACCCAATTCTGCGGCAGCACCCTCTGGAAGCATGCGCCCAGCCGCTCCCGGCTGGCGGCGATCGCCACCGTTCTTGATGCGGCCGACCTGGACCTGCACGCCACCAACGACATCTTCTGGGACTCGATCGTGTCCATCGAGTCGATTGGTGAGCAGGAGGTGTTCGACGCGACTGTGCTCGAGAAGCACAACTTCATCGCCAACGGCATCGCCACCCACAACTCGATTGAGCAGGATGCCGACGTTGTCATCCTTCTGCACCGTGACGACTACTACGACAAGGAGTCCCCTCGGGCCGGGGAGGCGGATTTTATTGTTGCCAAGCATCGAAATGGCCCCACCGACACGGTGACCGTCGCGGCCCAGCTACACCTGTCCCGCTTCGTCGACATGGCCATCGGCTGACCGGCAGGGCACCCGCCGTCGATCAGCCGAGCAGCGGAAACCAGCCCGCCGACTCACCCAGTTCCAGCCGGTCCCGGTCGGTCAGCGGGACGCGCCCGGTGGCCTTCAGCAGGAAATCCTGGTCGTCCCACGCGGTGGGCCGCACCGTGTCGTCGCTGAGCAGGCCGTCCATGGTCGCCACCGCGACA
Organism: Micromonospora sp. NPDC048898; assembly: GCF_043198035.1. Taxonomy (NCBI): domain Bacteria; kingdom Bacillati; phylum Actinomycetota; class Actinomycetes; order Micromonosporales; family Micromonosporaceae; genus Micromonospora; species Micromonospora sp. NPDC048898. Next base: position 697,432 of record NZ_JBICUF010000002.1, on the reverse strand, counting down.
CCCACGGCCAGTGGGCCGGGCAGCGGTGCGTCGGGCAGGGCCGGGGTCAGGTCCAGGTGGTGGATGACCGCCTCGGTGGTGAGGGTGGCGAGGAAGTCCGGCACACGCAGCACGTGCCCCTGCGTGGTCACGTACCCCTCGGGGTTTGCTGACCTGGCGGCGCGAACCGCCGCCGGGGCGGTGTCCCGCCAGAGCCGGACGATCCCGCCCGGACTGTCGAACGCGGCGGCCGATCGGCGCACCCACCAGGCGTGCCGGGTGCTCGCTTCGTCGTCGGCGGGGAAGTCGCGCCAGTAGCTGACGTCGTCGACGTCGGCCGGCCCGTCGGCGGGGCTGGCCAGTGCGACAAGCGCACGCTGGGCGTCGCCGAGCACGTGCAGGAGCAGGTCCGCGACGAGCCAGCCCTGGCAGCGGGTGGCTCGTTGCAGGCCGGCGTCGTCCAGGTCGCCGACCACTGCGGTGATCCCGTCGTACGCCTGGGCCAGCGCCTCGTCCGCTCGGATCGTGGTCATGCGATTCAGCCTCGCATGGACCATCCGCCCGCCAACCGGCGAGCTGCTGCCCGGGTCGACGCGTGATCGACCCGGGCGGGTTGTCGGTCCTGGCTCAGCCGAACATCTCGTCGAGGAAGCCCTTGCGCTTCTTCTGGCGGTAGTGCCCGTGGTAGCCGTGGTGCTGTTGCTGCTGGTGGCCGTAGGCCGGCGCCGGCGGGTAGCCGGGCGGGGGCGGCGGCGGGACGGCACCGTAACCGGGCTGGTGCGGCGGAGGCGGCGGAGGCGGGTAGCCGGCCGGCTGATGGCTGGGTTGCTGCGGCGCGCCACCGGGCTGTTGGCGGCTCCAGTTGGCCTCGGCCTCGAACAGCTTCTCCAACTCGCCGCGGTCCAGGAAGATGCCGCGGCACTCCCCGCACTGGTCGATCACGACGCTGCTGCGCTCGTACTGGCGCATCTCTCCGTGGCACTTGGGACAGGTGAGACTATTCATCGCCCGACGGTACCTGGTCCACCTAAGCAGTTGCTGTGAGCGCCTCGCTGACCTCTGCGTCGGAGACCTCGTGGAAGTCGTCGTAGTAGACGCTCACGGCGCCGAACTCGGGTGGGCGTTGGGCACAGATGACCTGGTCGGCCTCGGCGGCGAGCAGTTCGTACGCCTCCTGTGCGCCGACCGGGACGGCGACCACGACCCGGTGTGCCCCGAGTTGGCGGGCGACCTCCACGGCGGCGCGGGCGGTCGCGCCGGTGGCCAGGCCGTCGTCGATGATCACGGCGGTCCGCCCGGTGAGGTCCAACTGGGCGCGACCTCCTCGGTAGAGCCGCTCCCGACGGGCCAGTTCGGCCTGCTCCCGTTGGCTGACCTCGGCGATGTCGTCGCTGCTGAGTCGGCTGGCCACCGCGTCGTTGAGCACCTGGACACCGCCTGGTCCGAGCGCACCGAAGGCGACCTCCCGGGCCCACGGCATGCCGAGCTTGCGGACGACAAGCACGTCCAGTGGTGCGCCGAGTCGTTCGGCGACGACGCGGGCGACCGGTACGCCGCCACGGACGAGGCCGAGGACGACCACGTCCGGGTCGCCGACGAGTGCGGTGAGCCGCTCGGCGAGCACCCGGCCCGCGTCGGCCCGGTCGCGGTACGTCGTCATGCCTTCAGGTCTACGCCCTGGCGGGCCGTTCCGCCCGGCAGTTACGCCGATGCGGTCCGACTGGTCAGCTCGGGGACCGGGGTGGCCGGCGGGTGGACCGGGCGGTGCAGGGCGGGTGCCCAGGTGAGCAGGGCCATCGGGTAGAGCAGGTAGCCGAAGCGCGTCGAGGGCATCAGGGCGATGGCGGCGAGTAGCCCGTACCCGCAGATCAGCGCCGTGGCGACGGCGGTGCGGGGCGGGCGGCGGGCGAGCCGGACGGCGATGACCACGCCGGCGGCGACAAGCAGCGCGGCGGCGACGACCCGGCCGGCGGGTAGCGCGTTGGCGATCAGGTAGCCGGGGAAGGGGGACTGTGCGGGGCTGGTGACCAGGCCGTGGCCGAGGGGGAAGCGCAGCACGTTCTCGGTCAGCGCGTCGTGGTCGACGAGTATCGCCGGCAGCAGGGCCGCGACGGGCAGGCCGATCGCGCCGGCGGCGACCCGGGTGCCGGCGCGTCGGGTCAGGCCCCAGACGATCAGGACGAGCGCGACCGGCCAGGCGAAGAGCTTCAGTGCGCCGGCGAGCCCGACCGCGAGGCCGGCGCGGCCGGGTCGGTCGGTGGCGGCGAGCGCGAGGGCCAGCAGGCAGAGCGCGAGTACGGGTAGGTCGTCGCCGCCGGTGGCGAGGGTGAGGGCGCAGACAGGCAGGACGGTGGCGGCCTGCACGCCGCGCAGCAGCGTGGCGTCCGGTCGGTGGCCCCTGTCGGTCTGGCCGGCGGCAGCCGGTGGTCTGCGCAGGGCGGCGACGGCCAGGGCGAGCGCCAGTGCGGTGCCCACCGCGAACCAGACCCGGGAGTCGGTCCACCAGGTGTCGGCAAGTGCTCTGGGCAGGCCGAACATCGCCATGCCGGGCTGGTACGGGGTGTATCCCAGCAGTTGTTCGCCGGGGGGTAGGGCGGCTATCGCGTCGCGTCCGAGGTACGGCGTGCCGTGTTCCAGGAGGCGGGTGCCGGCGTGCTCCACGACCAGCACCTCTTCCTGTGCGCGGTCGGTGCGCCCGCTGGCCCGCTCGATGCTCTGCCAGAGCAGGGGCAGCAGTGCGGTGCTCGCCCAGGTGAGGCCGGTGATCGTCCACCGGGCGCGCAGACCGGTCAGCGGTGTGCTCGGGTGGTGCCGACGCAGCAGGAGTTGGGTGATCACCACAAGTGTCGCGGCCAGGTACCCGACGGCGGCGACCGCGCCCCAGGCCCGGTGCGGTGACAGGGTCGACGTGACGGCGGTGATCGCGGCGAAGATGGTCGACACGGCGTAGAGGCCGAGGTCGACGGCGAGTCCGTCGGCGGCGGTGTCGAGCGTGCGCCAGTGCCAGGGGCGGCGGCGGGCGGTCGGGGCGTCGGCGATCACGCGAGCCAGTCTGGCAGACCGGGCCGTACCTGCACCGGACCGTGTCGGGTGGGCGGTTGGTGCCCGGTCAGGCGGGCAGGTGCGGGAGGCGGGTGCGGCCGGGTTGGCGGCGGGTCTGGCTCAACCGGATCACCGCGCCGGCGTTGTGCAGTGGCGTCACGAGGGCGCCGGGACGCCCGCCGGAGCCGCGTTGCATGGCCGCGAGCAGGGTGCCGGCTGGCACCGGCCGGGCGAACAGGTGGCCCTGGCCGGCGACGCAGCCCAACTCCCAGAGGGCCCGCCGTTGTGGCTCGCTCTCCACCCCCTCGGCGACCACTGCCAGGTTGAGGCTGCGACCCAGGTCGAGGGTGGAACGGATGACCGCGGCGGCCTCCGCTGAACTCTCCATGGTCGTGACGAAGCTTCGGTCGATCTTCAGCTCGTGCACGGGGATGCGGGAGAGCAGGGAGAGCGAGGAGTAGCCGGTGCCGAAGTCGTCCAACGCCAGCCGGACGCCCTCGTCGCGCAGCCGGCTGAGCACGCGGTCGACCACGTCGAGCTGGCTGAGCGTGAGCGTTTCGGTCAGCTCCAGCACCAGCCGGTCCGCCGGTAGGTCGTGGGCGCGCAGACGGGCCAGCACCGAGCCGGGGAACCGCGCGTCGAGCAGGCTGCGGGGGGAAACGTTGACCGCGACGGGTATGTCGAAGCCGGCGTCACGCCAGGTGGTGGCCGCGATCAGTGCCTGGTCGAGGATCGCCTCGGCGAAGGCCGGCAGCAGGCCGGAGCGCTCCACCGCCTCCAGGAAACGCAGTGGGTCGATCATGCCGTGGGTGGGGTGGCGCCAGCGGGCCAACGCCTCGGCGCTTGTCACCTCGCCGGTGCCCAGGTCGACGATCGGCTGGAAGTTGACGATGAACTCGTGGTCGGCGACCGCACGGGGCAGGTCGCCACCGAGGGTGAGGCGGCCCAGGTCGGCGGTGTCGCGGGTGGTGGCGTAGGTGGAGAGTCGCTGCCCGGCACGCTTCGCCTGGTACATGGCCACGTCGGCGCGGCGCAGCAGCTCGGTCATGCCACCGGTCGACGGGGCGACGGAGATGCCGCCGCTGGCTTCGACGCTGATCCGCATGCCGTCCAGCTCGAACGGCTCGTGCAGGGTGGCGAGGAGCGTCTCGGCTCGATGCGCGGCCACCGCCGGGGCCGGCAGCCCACGCAGGAGTACGGAGAACTCGTCACCGCCGAGGCGGGCCACCAGGTCACTCGCCTGCGCCGCGTCCCGTAGTCGGTCGGCGACCTGCACCAGCACCTGGTCACCGGCGGCGTGGCCGAGTGTGTCGTTGACCTCCTTGAAGTGGTTGAGGTCGATCAGCACCAGCGCGGTCACCCCGTCCGCGTGTCGGGTGCTCAACTGTTTGGTGCCCTCGTCGAGGAGGTGCCGGCGGTTGGCCAGCCCGGTCAGCGCGTCGTGGGTGGCGGCGTACGCGTGCTCGTCGGCCACCCGGGCCAGTTCGGCGTACGCCTGGGCGTTGCGCACGGCCGTGCAGAGCGCGGAGGCGAAGGTGCGCAGGGTGTACTGCTCGCGCTCGGAGAGTTGCACCGGGCCGCGGAAGCGTAGTCGGAGGACGCCGACGTCGACAGTGCGGTCGTGCCCTTCGAGCGGGGTGGGGACGATTGTGCCGTCCACGTCGGTGGGCTTGCCGATGGGGCCGTCGAAGGTGATGCCGCCGGTGTTGCCGCGGACGGTGCGGTCGCCGTCACGCAGTTCGATTTCGACCTCGTCGGCGGAGAACAGCTCGGCGGCCTGGGTGACGGCGGTGGTGAGAACGGTGTCCAGGTCGACGACGTTGAGCGCGTCGGTGGTGCGGGCGAGTCGTTGCCACGCCTGCTGTTCGGTCCTGGAACGGATCCTCGTGGAGTAGGCCAGGTGCAGGCTGAGAACCAGGGGCGGAACGGCCAACAGGAGTTTGAAGTTCGCGTCGAGGATCAGCAGCGTGCAGACCGCCACGACGAACCGTACGGCGAAGCCGGCGAGTCGGAGGTCGAGGTTGGTCCGGAACTGCCTTGAAATCTTGGTGTTGGAGGCCAGCGCGATGACCGGGATGGCCAGTAGGTCGTCCAGCAGTGCCGCGACCAGGTACGAGGCGGCGACCGGCATGATCAGGGCGACGGCGCTCTCAGGTGGCCAGGTCCAGGTCGTGATTGCCAGCGTGATGCCGGCACCCCAGGCCACGATAACGTTCTTGCCCACACTGAAGGCCATCTTGATCGGCGACAGCCGCAGCGAGGCAAAGGTGATGCCGACCGCGGTGCAGAGGACCACCGAGTGGGCCGGGGCGATGGCGAGGCCGACGATGATCGCGGCCTCGGTCCAACTGATCGAGTGGGTGGTGGACCGGATTCGCACCCTTGCTTTGACCAGGGTTCCCAGGGCGATCGCGACGGTGAGCGCGACGAGGATCGCGATGTTGGTCGGCGGGGCGGTCATCGCCGAGCGCGCCGCGCCCGGTAGCGACGTGGCCGTGATGATGGTTGCTACAACGACGACGAGACCGACGAGCAGCCGTAGCCGCTGATCGGTCTCAATCTCTCGTCGCTGAGGAAGGGTCATGCGACTCCCGAAGGCCTGCTTCTGCCGTGCGCACAGCCTACCGTTCGAGGCTCGTGCACGTCCCCGGTCGAGGGGTCAGTTCCACTCGCTGCCGCGCATCGCGTTGCCCCCTTCTCGCTGAGCCAATTCGAGGGCCTACCCAAAGGGGAGGTCTTCCTCGGAAAGGCAGCTTAAGAGAAGGATCGGCAGCTTAGAAGAAATAAATGTCGGTATGCGCAACATTAGCCAAGTTGGAGAGCGTTTGTGACGTTGTGTCCATCACTGCTGAACGGAGTGCGGTCGAACCCACCGTGTTGGATTGGTGGGACAGTTGGCAACTGCAGACGGTATCCGACGAGGTAATGGATGCGTTATTCGCCAGACGCGCCCGGGGTGTCGGGAGGCGGGGTAAAGGTGTCAGGTTCGAGTGGCGCTAGGGGGGCGGGGTGGAATTTGCATCCCGGCCGGTGTCGATGCAAGTTGCGACCGACACGGTACGGGTGTGGAGAGTCGTGAAGCGGCCTCCACACGGTAATCCTCAGGTCACCAACGGCCATCCTCCCTCGCTCCGTGCGCAGCACGTCACCGGAGAATGGTCGTAGACTCCGTTGCGTGATCGACTGAGTACCTAGCATGGCTGGAACAGGGGGCCGGTGGAGATTCAGGTTCTGGGCGGCCTTGCGGTGCAACTGTCTACCCGCATGCTGCGCCTCGGTACACCCAAGCAGCAGACAATCTTCGCGATGCTCGCAGTGCAGCCCGGGCGGCTGGTGACATTGGGCGACCTCGTCGACGAGTTATGGGCTGATTGCCCACCGCGATCAGCTGTGGCTAATGTGCGGACCTATGCGGCCAATCTGCGCCGGATTTTCGAGGCTTTCCCTGCCGGTCACGGTGCGATCGAACGCCAACGCAACGGCTATCGACTCGTTGTGGACCCGGAACAGGTCGACGTCTTTTGCTTCGAGCTGGAACGGAACGCGGGTCGGGAAGCGCTGACGGCCGGTCACCTGGACCGTGCCCGTGAGCTGCTGGAGCGCGCCTTGGCCCGGTGGCGGGGTCCGATGCTCGCCGGCGTCCCGCTTGGGCCCGTCCTCACCTCCCGAACCGTCGCCGTCGAAGAGGAACGGCTGCTGACCGTGGAGCTTCTCGCCGACGTCCAGCTGAGGTCGGGGCGGAACGACTCGGTGATACCGCTGCTGCGGGAGGTCATTGTTCGTCACCCCCTCCGGGAACCGGCGCACCTCCTCCTCATGCGGGCGTTGTACAAGCGTGGCGATCACGCCGGGGCTCTTGTCGTGTACGACGCGGTCCGAACGACGTTCGCCGAGGAGTTGGGCGTCGAACCGGGGCCAGACATCCAGGGCCTGTACTTGGAGATCGTCACCGAGGCTCCCGCGGGCGAGCCGGCGATCAACGTGTCACCCCGTCCGACCCCAGCGCGTTGGCTCGCCGCAGACGCGCCCGTCCCAACGGATGAATGGCATCGGCGTGGGCCTGTCGATCACCTTCCTCGAGCGGTGACCGACTTCGTTGGTCGGGAGGAGGTGGTGTCGCGGTTGCTGGCAGAGACCCGCCGGGTCGAGGAACGGGTCTCGCCAGTGCACGTGATCGACGGCATGGCGGGCAGCGGAAAGACCACTCTGGCCGTTCATCTGGCTCGCCGCTTGTCGAAGCGATACCCGGACGCGAGCTTGTTCGTCGACCTGTGCGGTGACGGCGAGACGACTCGGATCGAGCCGTCGGCGGCACTTGTCACACTGCTCCGGCAGCTCGGAGTTCCGGCGGAACGGATACCTGTCGAGTTCGACGACAAGGCGGAGCTGTGGCGCCGCGAACTCGAGAGCCGGAGATCGGTAGTCGTGTTCGACAACGCGGCGAGCAGTGACCAGATCCGCCCTCTCCTGCCCGCGTCGCCGGGCGCGGTCGTCCTGGTGACCTCTCGTCGACGATTGGCTGACCTGGACGTCGGCCCACCGGAGTCGTTGCCCCTGATGACTCTCGACGAGGGGCTGAAACTGCTCGCGCAGACTGCCGGCGTCGAGCGGATCGCCGAGGAGCCGGCGGCTGCCGCAGAGGTCGTGCGTCGCTGCGGGCACCTCCCGTTGGCGATCCGGCTCGCTGGGTCACGTCTTGCCCTTCGACCGGCGCGCAGGGTCGCGGATCTGGCAGCTCTCCTGGCGGCCGACTCTCCAACGCTGAACCAGCTGAAGGTCGGTGATCGGACTCTGGCACGAGCCTTCGCCACGTCGTACGGGCCCTTGCCGGTGCCTGCCAAAAGGGCCTTCCGGATGTTGAGTCTTCATCGCGGTGAGCACAGCGTGGAGATGGTCGCGGCCCTGCTCGACCTGCCGCTCGATGTCGCCGCCAGGTTGCTCGATGATCTGGTCGACCTGCACCTGGTTGACGAGGTCGAGGGAGGTCGGTATCGACTTCACGACCTCCTGCGGCAGTACTCGCGAGCACAGTGCCTGGTTTCCGAGACGCCCGAAGCCATGACGTCGGCCGTGGCGCGTCTCCTGGACTTCGCCCTGCACGCCACCTTGCAGGCCGCCTCGAAGCTGCACCAGTCCATCGACGTCCACAAAGAGATTGGTGCCGGTCCGCCCCGACGTCCCGATCTGATCGGCCCGGAGACGGTGTCCGGGGTTGACTGGCTTGAGCGGGAGCGCCCGAATCTCGGCATGCTGGTGGGCCTCGGCGCCGAGCACCGACTCCACGACCAGGTGTGGAAGCTCGCCCGGTCCCTCTGGCGCTTTCTTCATGTAAGGGGACATTTCGACGATATTCTTGCCACCCATCGCGCGGGTCTAGCCTCGGCGATGGTGCTCCAACACCGATCCGCCATCGTCTCGATGCACAACTATCTCGCATCGGCACTGGTGAAGACGGGCTCTCACCGTCTTGCGTCAACTCATCTCGACGAGGCCATAGCGCTGTGCCGCGAGTCTGGCGACTGGCGGCAGTTGGCCCGACTCCGTTCGAATCTGTGCGTCGTCTACCTGCTCAGCGGGCACCTTGAATTGGCTGTCGCGACGGGACGGCAGAGCCTGGCCGGGCGCCTCTACGACAACCGCGTGCCGTTGGCCTTGCCGAATCTGGGTATCGCGCTGGCATTGCTGGGCCGATGGGACGAGGCACTCAAGATCCATCGACAGCACCTGTTCCAGGCACGGCTCAATCAGGATTACTACCACCTGGCGAACGCTCTGAGCCATCTCGCGGCGGTGCGCGTCCGGCTCGGGCAGTACCGGCGCAGTGTGGCGTTACTGAACTCCTCGCTGTCGCTGTTCCACCGTACCGGTCATCGGTACGGCGAGGCCGAGGCGCGTAACGTTCTGGGAGTCGCGTACCGAGGGCTCAACAAGCTCCACCTCGCCCGACGACACCACCTGGCTGCCTTCGAGTTGGCCGTTGAATCGGGCGAGCGGCACGCGCAGTGCATCGCCCTTAATGATCTTGGGTCGACTCTGTTGGCGAGCGGGGATGGGCCGGCAGCCCTTGCGGCTCACCGCCAGGGCCTGCAGCTTGCTGAACGCGTCTCCAACCCGTACGAGCAGGGGCGGGCCCTGGCCGGGCTCGCCGAACACTTCGTCCGCGCCGATCCGGCCGAGGCCAGACGGCACTGGGAGCGGGCGTTGGCGATCTTCAAGCGGATGGGCGTGCCGGAGCGTTTCGAGACCGAGCGCCGTCTCGCCGAGTTGAGTGACGAAGACACGGAACGCCGACCAGGCTGAACGGCACTTATCGATTTCTTATCGCGAGGCCCGGTAGCTTCTGCGCCGTGACGACGAACGGGGAGGTTCTGCCCAAGCGCAGGATCTGGTCGCCGCACGTACCCGTTGCCAGGCTTCCCCAGCGGCCTCGGCAGCAGGTCGGTGAGGGAGGAGCGGCGTCCCGCCGGTGCGCCGTCTGCACCGCGGCGCGGCGGGCAGAGCGACGCCGCTCCTTCCGAGCGCCGTCGTACCGCACCGATAGGCTCACGGTCGTGACCGAACCCGCGCAGCTCAGCCATGTCGACCGTGCTGGCGCGGCCCGCATGGTCGACGTCTCCGACAAGGCGGTGACGGGCCGGCTGGCCGTCGCGGCCGGCCGTTTGCGCACCACGCCCGAGGTCGTCGACCTGCTGCACCGCGACGGGCTGCCCAAGGGCGACGCGTTGGCGGTCGGTCGGCTGGCCGGGATCATGGGCGCCAAGCGCACCCCCGACCTGATTCCGCTGTGCCACCCGATCGCCCTGCACGGCGTCACCGTCGACCTGCGGCTGACCGCCGACACCGTGGAGATCACGGCCACCGCCCGCACGGCGGACCGGACGGGCGTGGAGATGGAGGCGCTCACCGCCGTGGCCGTCGCCGGTCTCGCCCTGATCGACATGGTCAAGGCGGTCGATCCGGCGGCCTCGGTGGAGGCGGTCCGGGTGTTGCGCAAGGAGGGCGGCAAGACCGGCGAGTGGGTCCGGCCGGAGGACCGGCAGTGATCCGGGCCCGGGTGATCGTCGCGTCCAACCGGGCCGCCGCCGGCGTCTACGCCGACACCAGCGGTCCGCTGCTCGTGGCCGGCCTGCGCGAGTTGGGGTGCCAGGTCGACGAGCCGGTGGTGGTGCCCGACGGCGAGCCGGTCGGCGCGGCCCTACGGGCCGCCCGCGCCGACGGTGTCGACGTGGTGCTGACCAGCGGTGGCACCGGGGTGACCCCGTCGGACCGCACAGCGGACGTGACAGGCGCTCTGCTGGACTACGAGATCCCCGGCATCGCCGAGGCGATCCGCGCGCACAGCCGCGACCGGGTGCCCACCTCGGCGCTGTCCCGGGGTCTGGCCGGGGTCGCCGGCCGGATGCTGGTGGTCAACCTGCCCGGCTCGACCGGTGGCGCCCGGGACGGGCTGGCCGTGCTCGGGCCGATCCTCGGGCACACCGTCGACCAGCTTCGCGGCGGAGACCACTGATTCCCCGGCGGAGACCACCGATTCTGCGGCGGAGACCACCGACGGGTCCACGCCAGGCTCGGGCGGGTGTCGGTCCGTGCCGATAGGCTCGGCCGGTGAGCACGGAAACCGCACCCACCGCGGATCGGGTCGCCGCACCTCCGCCAGCCGGGTGGGAGGAGGCGCGGTCCCGGGTCTACGCGGTCGGCCTGGCCGCCGCGCTGCCCGCCGCCAACCGACCACTCGTCGACACCGACGGGTCGACCCTGGCCGAGCCGCTGACCACCCGCACCGACCTGCCCGCGTTCCCCACCTCCAGCGTGGACGGCTGGGCGGTGCGCGGCGGCGGCCCGTGGCGCATCGTCGGCCGGGTGTTGGCCGGCAGCACCCCCGCGCCGCTCACCGAGGACGACACGACAGTCGAGATCGCGACCGGGGCCATGGTGCCCGAGGGTGCCACCGCCGTGCTGCGCGTGGAGGAGTCCACGACTGTCGAGGGCCTGGTCAGCGGCGTTCCCCGACAGACACCCGAGTGGCGCAATCCCGGCGAGGAGGCGTACGCCGACGAGGAGTTGTTGCCGGTCGGCACGCCTGTCGACCCGGCGGTGATCGGCCTGGCCGCCTCCTGCGGGCACGACACGCTGCGGGTCCGGCGGGCGCCGCGCGCCGCGCTGCTGGTCTTCGGCGACGAGTTGCTGACCACGGGCCCGCCCGCGGCCGGTCGGGTCCGCGACGCGCTCGGCCCCGCGGTGCCGGCGTGGCTGCGGCGCTACGGCTGCCAGATCCGCCCGTCGGACGTGGTCGGCCCGGTGGCCGACACGCTGCCCGCGCACGTGGCGGCCCTGCGGGCGGCGCTGACCAACGCCGACCTGGTCTGCACCACCGGTGGCACGATGAACGGGCCGGTCGACCACCTGCACCCGACCCTGGAAGCGCTCGGCGCCGACTACGTGGTCAACACCGTGGCGGTCCGTCCGGGTTTCCCGATGCTGCTGGCCCGGGTGGCCGGCCACGACGGGCGGGTCCGGTTCGTGGCCGGGCTGCCGGGCAACCCGCAGTCCGCCATCATCGCGCTGGTGTCGCTCGTCGCGCCGCTGCTCGCCGGCCTACAGGGCCGCTCGATGCCGGTGCTGCCGCACGCCACGTTGGTCGAGGCGGTGCCCGGCCGCGGTGACCACACCCACCTGGCCCTGGTTCGGCTGGACCAGGCCGCCGGGACCGCGTCTCCGGTGCGACACGTCGGCTCCGCGATGCTGCGTGGCCTGGCCGGGGCGGACGGCTTCGCCGTCATCCGACCCGGCACCAGGGGCGAGCCGGGCGACCGGGTGCCGATCGTGCCGTTGCCGCTGCTTCCTGGGGAGCGTTCGTCATGACCGCACCGACGATCACCTTCGGTGAGATCACCGACCAGCCGCTCGACCTCGCCGCACACGAGGCAGCGGTCGCCGACCGTCGGGCCGGCGCCGTGGTCTCCTTCCAGGGCGTGGTCCGCGACCACGATCACGGCCGGCAGGTCACCAGCCTGGAGTACGAAGGGCACCCGAGCGCCGCGCAGGTGCTGCGCGAGGTGGCCGCCGAGATCGCCGCGGAGCCCGACGTCTACGCGGTGGCGGTCTCGCACCGGGTCGGCCCCCTGGCGATCGGTGACGTGGCGCTCGTCGCCGCGGTGAGCACCGCCCACCGGGCGGCGGCCTTCGCGGCCTGCGCTCGACTCGTCGACGAGGCCAAGGCGCGCCTGCCGATCTGGAAGCGGCAGGTCTTCACCGACGGCACCGACGAATGGGTCAACTGCCCCTGACCGCTCAGCGGCGGCCGTTGACCAGCACTGGCCGGGAAAGCCGGTCACCGTAGAACGCCGGCTCCGCACCGGGACGCCACGGCAGCGCGGCGACCAGCACGATCAGTGCGAGTGCAAGCGAGTTTTCCATCAGGGCCCCGAAGAGGCCGTCCTGGTAGTGCGACATCTCCGGCAGTTGGTGCTCGTACGGCCAGATCGGGGAGATCAGGAACAGCAGATAGAGCCCGATCGCCGCGGCACCGTGCCGAAGCCCGGTCAGCGTGGGATACCAGATCGGCGGGCGGAGCCCGTTGACCCCGGGCAACCCGCCGAACACCGGGCCCTGGCCGGTGCGCTGCGGCATCGCCCGGGTCGCCTCCCGGCGGCGTACGGCGGCGTCGGCCAGCACGATGATCGCCGGGATCACCCAGACCAGGTGGTGCGTCCAGGAGATCGGGCTGATCACGTTCGCGGTGAGACCGACAAGTGTGAACGCGGTCAGCTCGTCACCGTCGGCGCGGGAACTGGCCGCCCGGGACAGGCCCAGCGCCAGGATCAGCACCGAGAAGGCGAGCCAGAGCAGCCCCGGGGTCTCGATCGAGTCGTACAGGCGGGCGAGTAGGCCGGCGAGCGACTGGTTCGGCGTCATGTCCGCCGCGCCGACCCGTTCGGTCTGCCAGAGCACACTGCCGAAGTACGTTCGCGACTCGTCACCGACGATCGCGAAGGTCGCCACCGTCACGCCGATCGTGGTGCCGATGGCGGTGGCCGCCACCCGCCACTGACGGGTGATCAGCAGGTAGAGGATGAAGAGTGCCGGGGTGAGCTTGACCGCGGTGGCCAGGCCGATGCCGGCGCCGGCCCAGGCCCCGCCGTAGAGGAAGCGCAGCAGGGGGCCGTCCGTCGCGGCGTAGTGGGTGCCGCGGCGGGAGCGCCAGCGAAGGCCGATCAGATCAGCCATGATCAACGCGAACAGCAGGATGTTGACCTGGCCGTAGCCGAGAGTCTCCCGACCTGGCTCGATGGCGATCGCGAGTGGCACCGCCACGGCCACGGTGAACCACAGCGGCCACCCCAGCCGGTCCACGATGGGGCGGAGTAGCCCGGCCAGCACCAGCGCCAACGCGGCGATGCTGGCGACGGCGTTGACCATGCCGGCCACGAAGATCGGCAGCTGGGCCATGGGCAGCATGACCAGCCCACCGAACGGCGGGTAGGTGAAACCGAGGGTGGTCCCGGGCGCGATGAACTCGTAGAGCTCGTGACCGCTCGCCCACCACACCACGGCACCGTGGTAGATCTTCATGTCGAAGAAGTTGTACGGCCGCCCGAAGGCGCCGATGGCGAGCCATGCGGCGTAGGCGACGGCGGCGACGATGGCGCCCCGTACGACGTTCTTGCGATCGATCCGACGCGTGACGCGTTGGAGACGCGTTAAGCGTCGGATTGGGGCGAGGCGGTCCGCCCGACTACCGACAGTCGTCGGCATGGCGTGGCCACCCCCGTACCAAGGTCGTCCTACCCGTCCAGGTCCTGCAGGGAGCCTAGAACGGCGCCTCACGTAACTGCCTCCCGCGTTATGCGACCGTGTCCGATCCCACACATGTTTTTGACATTTCCACCGCGTTAACGCCTACCGGGTGGTTCAGGTAATTCGCGGCCTTAGCGGGGGGTGGGGGTGGCACAGAGAGGCATCGACGCAGGTCAGCCGGGCAGTCGACGTGCGGTGGACGCGGACCGGGCGGCGATCCTGGCCTCGCGTCGGGCGGTGCGGACGGCGCGCTGCACGGAACGTCGAGAGTGGTCGATGCGATGACCGGCGCGCCACCGCAGACCCGGCTTGCCGCCGGTGTCGGCCGCAGCGAACAGGAGACCGCCGAAGAGGCCGAGGTTCTTCAGCGCGTGGATCTCGTTGTTGTTCTTGGCGATCGGGTCGTCGTTGTTCCAGAAGGGATGACCGGCGATGGTCACCGGCACCAGCGTGCCGGCCAGGACCAGCGCAGCCGGCCGGCTGAACCGCCCGGTGGCCAGCATCAGCCCCGCGCCGACCTGCACCGCCGCGTTGATCCGGATCAACGCCTCGGTCTCGGTGGGAATGCTCGGGTGTGCCTTCTTCAGCATCGGCGCGACCCTGTCGGTCACCGGTTTGGCGGCCACGGCGAGCCGGCCGGGGTTGCGGAGGTTGCGATACCCGCTGACCACGAAGATGCCGCTCAACATGGCGCGGGCGAGGGAGCGTACGGGCGTCATGGATCAGTCATACCCCGTCGCGGCGTTTGCTACCCCGGCAACCGGTGGATCCGGTTCGGTCTCCGCACACGCGCGCCACGCCGAATCGAACGACAGTCACGGATGGACGGGCCCCGGCGGGTAACGTCGCGCGGGTGACCACGCTGCGGCTACGCCCCGAGGACGCGGCCGACGCCGGTCCGGTACGCCGCGTGCTGGCCACCGCCTTCGCCCGCCCGGACGTGGCGACGCCACCCGAGGTGAGCCTGGTCGACGAGTTGCGCGGCACCGCCGCCTGGCTGCCGGAGCTGGCGATGGTCGCCGAGTACGGCGGCGAGGTGGTCGGGTACGCGCTGCTCACCCGCGTGCGGCTGCGGCCCGAGCGGGGGTCGGACGTGCCCGCCCTGGCGCTCGGTCCGGTGGCGGTCGCGCCGCATCGACAGCGCGTCGGGCACGGCACGGCGGTGGTGCAGGCGGCCCTGGACGCCTCCACCGAGCTGGGTGAGCGGCTGGTCGTGGTCCTCGGTGACCCGGCCTTCTACCGCCGGTTCGGGTTCGGCCCCGCGACCGAGCTGGGCCTGACCGGTCCGTGGGCGGGTCTCGGGGAGCCCTGGCAGGCGTTGGTGCTGCCGCCGTCGACGAGCGAGGAAGGGCCCCCGCCCCGCGGCGAGGTGCTCTTCCCGGCCCCGTGGTCGAAGGTCTGACCGCGTCGACACCCCGGTCGGTGGTCAGGCCGGCTGGGTGCGCAGGTACCTGCCGAAGTGCGGAACAGTGAAGGCGACGGTGCCCCGCTCGCCGGAGTAGATCAGGCCCTTCTTGATCAGTGCGTCCCGTGCCGGGGACAGGCTGGCGGGCTTGCGGCCGAGAGCGCGGGCGATCTCCGCGGTGGGCACCGCGGCATCCATGTCGTCGCGGGTCACCTCCCCCGGCTCCCCCTCGACCGCGGACATCATGGCCATCGCCCGCATGTACTCGCGCTCGGCGGGCGTGGCTCGCTCGAACCGGGAGCCGAAGAACCCGACCGCCAGCTCGGCCTCCGCCTCGGGCGCGGCGACACGCACGTCCGCAGCGGTGATCGGCGAGCGCGGCGCGTGGTCCCAGGTCGCCTTGCCGTACGCCTGGACGAAGTAGGGATAGCCGCCGGACTTCTCGTAGAGCAGGTCGAGTGCCTTCTGCTCGTACTCGACCTCCTCGCGCTCGGCCGGCGCGCAGAGCGCCTGGTCGGCGGCGATCCGGTCCAACCGGTCGATGCGTTGGTAGCGGAACAGCCGTTCGGAGTACGACTTGGCCGCGCTGAGCACCGCCGGCAGGTGCGGGAGGCCGGCGCCGACGACGATCAGCGGCGCGCCGAGTTGGGACAGCTCGTGGCAGGCCGCGCAGAGCGCCGACACGTCCTCCGGGCCGAGATCCTGCATCTCGTCGATGAAGATGGCGATGCCGGTGCCGACGTCACTGGCCACCGCTGCGGCGTCACTGAGCAACTCGACCAGGTCGATCTCGATGTCGCCGGAGTCGGCCCGGCCGCTGGCCGCCGGCACGTCGATGCCGGGTTGCCACCTGTCGCGCAGCTTCGGCGCGGCACCGGCCCGGCCGGTCGGAGCGGACCGCTGGGCGAACGCCTTGAGAACGCCGAGAAACGCGTCGATCCGATCGGGTGCGCGATGTCGGGGGGCGAGCTCCCGGACCGCCATGTGCAGCGCGGCGGCGATCGGGCGGCGCAACGACTGGTCCGGTCGAGCCTCGATCTTGCCGCTGCCCCAGAGCCGGTTGATCGCCTGCGATCGGAGGGTGTTGAGCAGGACCGTCTTGCCGACGCCCCGCAGGCCGGTGAGCATCAGGCTGCGTTCGGGTCGCCCTCGTGCGATGCGTTCGAGCACGATGTCGAAGACGTCCAGCTCCCGCCCCCGCCCGGCGAGCTCGGGCGGACGCTGGCCGGCGCCCGGCGCGTACGGATTGCGGACCGGATCCACGCATCGCAGAATATCGGGCCGTCTAGCTGCGAACCTAGACACGGATAGATGGGGCTATCGGCGTGTCGGGGCCGTCGACAAGGTCAAGGAGTCGTCGACAAGAAACTAGGGCTGTCTAGCATCCACGCTAGACAGCCCTAGTTTTGGCAATCGGAGCTACCGCTTCCGCAGACAGAGCACGTAGTCGAGCAGGTCCACGGCGTTGTCGTGCACGTAGGTCGCGCTTATCGGGGGTGGCAGCGCGTCACACCGGGCCGAGTCGGTGGTCGCCGGGATCCGCAGCAGCACCTGATAGGTGTTCGGCCCGCACGGCACCTTGCGCAGCTCCGCGGCGTCCTCGGTGCCCTCGTTCACCAGGCAGTCGCCCGTGGCGAACTCGTCGTCGTCCGGCGTCGGCGCGGCCGAACTCGGCGCGCCGCTGGGCAGGACCGGCGGGACGACCGGGGCGCTCGTCGACGGCGTGCGGCCGTCGTTGCCGGCGTCGGCGACCCTCCAGATCGCCCAACCGGCCAGGCCCAGGCACGGGCAGAGCAGGAGCACCACCACCAGCACGATGATGAGGGCGACTTTGCGGCCGGTCCTCTTGACCGGCGCGACGGGCGGCATGCCGTAGCCGCCGGGCGGCGGCTGCCCCCACGGCGCGGGCGGCTGACCCGGCACCGGTCCGGCCGGCGGAAACGGCCCGGGCGGCGGGTAACCCGGGTCCGAGGTCGGCGGGTAACCCGGCCCTGAGGGTGCCGGGTAACCCGGGCCTGAGACCGGCGGCGGGTAACCCGGCCCTGGGACCGGCGGGTATCCCGGATCTGCGGCGGGCGGGTAACCCGGGCCTGAGACCGGCGGCGGCGCCCACATCGGTGCGGTCGGCGGCTCCGGCTGGGTCGGCGGCTCCGGCTGGGTCGGCGGCGGCGCCCACATCGGTACGGTGGGCGGCTCCGCGTCAGGTGGCGGCGGGCCCCACTGCTGCCTGGTCGGATCCTCGGCGGGCGGGCGTTGGTGCGGGTCCTCCGGCTGCTCGGAGCCCGCTGGTCCGTAGGTCGTCATGTCATCCCTGGGGTGGGTGGTCTCAGCGTTGCTTGAGGCAGAGGACGAAGTCGAGAGTGTCCAGCTCACTGTCGAAGAAGTACCAGTTGGTGTAACCCTGGACCTTGCCGCACTTGGTCTCGGCGTCGCGCTCACCGCTTGTCGCACCGTCGATCCGACTCAACACCTCGTACGACTTCGCGACGCACTCGCTGATCAACAGCTTGGGCTTGGCTCCCGCGGCGGCGTCATTGCGGACGCACTGGCCAACCTTGGCGAACCGAGGATCGGCCGACGACTCCGGGGCCGCGGCGCTCGGTACGGGTTCGGTCGCGTCCGCGCTGGGTTCGGCAGCGGCGGGCGAGTCGGTCGGCGCGGCCACCGGAGCCGGGTCGTCCTGCCCGCCTCGGAGCCAGAACACACCGCCGACGGCCGCCATCAGCAGCACGACGGCCAGCACCGCGATCAGCAGCCCCCGACCGCGTCGGCGCGGTGCCGGTGTGGGGTCGCCGCCGGAGGGCGCGGATGGTCCCTGGGGTGCCTGCGGGTACGGCGGGGCCGCCGGTGAATAGGGCTGGTGCGTCGGCGGATAGGACTGCTGCGCTGGCGGATACGGCTGCTGTGCCGGCGGATAGGACTGTGGCGCCGACGGATACGGCTGTTGGGTCGGCGGGCCGGGCTGGTGCGTCGGCGGATACTGCTGCCGCGCCGGTGGGTAGGGCTGCGGCACCGGCGGGTACGGCTGTTGCGCTGGCGGATGGGGCTGCTGCGCCGGCGGGTCGGGCGTCTCGTCCGGTCGCTGTCCCCGCCACGGCCCCGGGTAGCTGCCCCCGGGTGGTCCGTAGTTCGTCATGCCGCCCTCCTGCACGAGTGGTGGGAGTGCGATCACCGATACGCGACGCCGACTCCGACGCCACCGTAGCGTGGTCGACTGATGAGCTCATCTCCACCGAGCGGGATCGGCGGGAACCCGCGATCGGGGACCGCGTGCAGGGGCGACGGCCGGTAACGTCCGGCCCATGTCGGCCGCCGCGCTGTTGGGGGTGGCGGTGCTCGGTGGGTTGGTCGGTGTCGTCGTACCCTGGCTGGCCCGGCGCTTCACCGCCCTGCCGATCCGGCCGCGGCCCTGGCGTGGCCCGTGGGTCTGGCTTGGTCCGCCGCTGGCGGCGATGGTGTTCGTGGGGCTTGCCGTCGCACAGCGTGACGACCCGGCGTTGCCGGTCCTGCTCGCGGTGGCGGCGGTCGGGCTGGTGCTGGCCGCTGTCGACCTGGCCTGCCTGCGGCTGCCCGACCCGCTCGTCGGCGTCGCCGGCACGCTGGCCCTCGGTGGTCTGACTGCGGCGGCGCTGCTGGCCGGCACGCCCGGGCGGCTGGTCGGTGCGCTGATCGGCGCGGCGGTCACCGGCGCGGCACACGTGCTGCTGGCCCTGCTGCCGGGATCCCGGTTGGGCTTCGGAGACGTGAAACTCGCCGCCGTCCTCGGGCTGCCACTCGGCTGGCTGGGTCGGGACGCGCTGCTCGCCGGGCTGCTCCTGCCGCACGTGCTACACGGCGGGCTGGTCCTGGGCCTGCTCGTCGCACGGCGGGTACGTCGGGACACCCTGCTGCCGCTCGGGCCGGCGCTGCTCGTCGGCGCGTGGCTCGGCATGCTCGTCGGCTGACCTCGCCGGATGGCGTGACGTCGTTCGGTGGCTCGCGCCACGCCGTCGTCACCCGGGCCGTCGGCCGCTCAGATCAAGCGGAGCTGGCGGTCCTTCGGACGGCGCGGCTCGGCCTCGCCGAACCGCTCGAACAGGCCCGGATCGATCACGCCCAGGAACGGCGACGGGGCACAGTCGCGCTCCGCGCCGTGCCGGGTGCGGCGGGCGGCGTGACTGACGTACAGCCGGTCCTGGGCGCGGGTCAACCCGACGAAGAAGAGTCGGCGCTCCTCGGCGACCGCGTCCTCGTCGGGCGTCGAGCCCGGCCACCGCAGCGGCAGCAACCCGTCCTCCACACCGACCAGGAAGACCACCGGAAACTCCAGGCCCTTCGCGGCGTGCAGGGTGAGCAGCGTGACCGCCTCGGCGCGCGGGTCGAGCGCGTCCACCTCCGCTCCGGTGGCCAGTTGCGACAGGAACGCCTCCAGGTCGTCACCGCAGCGCCGGGCCAGCGGGGTCAGCAGGTCCACCGCCGAGCGGACGGCCTCGGGGCGTACCGTGCCGGTGCCGTCCAGGGTGGGCACCGCGAACCGCTCGGCGACCACCTGGCCGGCCAACCGGACCCGGGCCGCCAGCGAGCCGGCCAACCCGTCCGCGTGCCGCAACTCGCGGGCGATGGCCGCCACCCCCGGCCGGTCCCGCAGCCGGTCGTGGGACCGCTTCTGCACCGGGATGTTGGCGCGGGCCAGCGCGTCGACGATGGGTGCGGCCTGCGCGTCGGTGCGGTACAGCACGGCGATGTCGGAGAACGACAGCGAGGTGGACCGGCCGTCGATCCGGCCCGAGTCCAGCGAACGGTGGGACAGCCCGCCGACCAGCTCGTCCACCGTGCGCACCACGAAGTCGGCCTCTTCGGCGACTGACGCCGCCGGGTAGCGCCCGACCAGCGGGGCCTCCGGGTCGAGTCGGGCCGGATCCAGCCGCCGGCCACGGACCAGCGAGGACGGTGCGATGGCCTGCACGGCGGCGGCCAGGATCGGCGCCGACGAGCGGTAGTTGCGGTTGAGCCGGACCAACCGGGCGTCCGTGAAGTCCTCGGAGAAGCGCAGGAAGTAGCCGACGTCGGCACCCCGGAACGAGTAGATCGCCTGGTCCGGGTCGCCGATCGCGCAGAGGTTGCCGTCCGCCGGGCTGAGCAGCCGCAGCAGCTCGTACTGCACCTCGTCGACGTCCTGGTACTCGTCGACGAAGATCCAGCGCCAGCGGTCCCGGTAGCGCTCGACCAGCTTCCGGTCGGCCCGCAGCAGCTCCACCGGCAGGGTGACCAGCTCGTCCAGGTCGACCAGGTCCTGCTTGCGCAGCAGCGTCGTGTAGCTCGCGACGTCGTCGCCGGCCGCGGACCGGGCCGCTGCCCGCTCGGCGTCGTCGGCGATGCGGAAGTCGGCGGGCAGGCCCGCCGCGTCGGCGTTCTCGCGCAGGATGGTCAGGCCCAGCGCGTGGAACGTACCCACGGTGACGTCCTCGGCGACCGGGCCGAGCAGGCCGTCGAGGCGGTGTCGCAGCTCCTCGGCGGCCCGACGGGTGAACGTGATCGCGAGGCAGCGCTCGGGAAAGACGTTCAGCTCCGCGCAGAGGTACGCGATCCGGTGCGTGAGCGTCCTGGTCTTGCCGGTGCCCGGCCCGGCCACGATCAGCAGCGGCCCGCCGGGTGCGGAGGCGGCCACCCGTTGCATCGCGTCCAGCCGGTCCAGCAGGCCGGTGCCGACCTCCTCCATGCCGGAGAGCATCGGCTCGAACGGCTCGTGGGGGGACGGCGGCGACGCGATCGGGGGTGCGGGAGCCGGGGCCGGCTTACGCTTCGGCTCCGCCTTCGCCGCCGCCGGGCGCTTTGCCGCCGGCCGGGCCGCCGGCTCCGCGGGCCGACGCTGCGCCGGCACCGGTACGTCGAAAAGCGTCTCCTGTGCCGAGCCGGAGTTGGCGTCCAACTCCGCCGGGTCGAAGAGCGTGATCACCCCGTACTCGCCGTCGTAGCCCGGCACCCGACGCACGTCGCCTCGGCGCAGCCGCCCGATGCCCTCGGCGAGCAGCTCACCGCCGGCCTGCCCGATGTCGGCCAGCGGCGTCGTGGTCAGGATTTCCAGCTCCGGGCCGAGCGCGGCGACCAGCTCGTTGAGCCGTCCCTCGACCTTCTTCGACCGGGCACCCACCTTGTTGATCTCACCGAGGATCTCGGCCAGCGGGACGAGGTGGGTGACGTCCCGAGCCTGTGCCGGCCGGTGCCCCTCCGGGCGGTCCGCCAACTCCTCGATCCGGCTGAGGACGCCCACGGTGAGTGGCTTGCCGCACTCGGGGCAGCGCCCACCGGCGGCCCGGGTCCGCTCCGGGGACCAGTTGACCCCGCAGAGCCGGTGCCCGTCCGCGTGGTACTTGCCCTCCTCCGGGAAGAACTCGATGGTGCCGGCCAGACCGTCACCGGTGCGCAGCGCCTCCCGGACGGCGAAGTAGTCCCGTTCGCTGGTCAGCACTGTCGCCTCCCGGCCGAGGGCCGGCGGCGAGTGCGCGTCCGAGTTGGAGACCAGTTGGTAGCCGTCCAGGCTGCCGACCCGCCAGTTCATCGCCGGGTCGGAGGAGAGGCCGGTCTCCACGGCGAAGATGTGGTCGGCAAGGTCGGCGTAGCAGTCCGCGATCGCGTCGAAGCCGGACTTCGAGCCCAGCGCGGAGAACCACGGCGTCCAGATGTGCGCCGGCACCAGGTAGCCGTCCGGGCTGGCCTCCAGGGTGATCTCCAGCAGGTCGCGGGAGTCCAGACCGAGGATCGGTCGGCCGTCCGAGCCGAGGTTGCCGATCCGGCCGAGGGCGGTGTTGAACCGGGCCACCGCGTCGAGATCCGGCAGGTAGATCAGGTGATGCACCTTGCGGGTCCGGTCGTCCCGCTTGTAGATCGTGGAGATCTCCACGCTCAGCATGAACCGGACCGGGTCCGCCTCCGCCGTCGAGGCGAGTCGCGGCGGCAGCCGGCGGGCGATGTCCCGTTCCATCTCGGCGTCGAGCCGGTACAGCCCCGGCTCCGCCGGGCGCAGGGTCTCCCGCAGATGGTCGTACCAGGCGGGGTGCGTGAAGTCGCCGGTGCCGAGCAGACCGATGCCCTTACGCCGCGCCCACCACCCGAGGGTCGGCAGGGTGAGGTCACGGCTGCACGCGCGCGAGTATTTCGAGTGGATGTGCAGGTCCGCGACGAATGGCGAGAGGCCACCGGAGGGTACGGCACTGAACGGGGGCACGCCGCATCCTGTCACGCCCGCCGCGCCGGCCGCCTGCCGCCACGCGCGGACGTGACGTCCGCTATGCCGAGCGCAACTCCACAAGACTGATCTGCGGCTCCGCGCCGACCCGGACCGGCGGCCCCCAGAAGCCGGCGCCGTTCGTCACGTAGACCTTGGTGCCGTCGACCTCGCCGAGGCCGCTGACCACCGGCTGCGCCAGCCGGACGACCAGGTTGAACGGCACCACCTGGCCACCGTGGGTGTGCCCGGACAGTTGCAGGTCGACGCCGTAGTGGGCCGCCTCGACCGCCGCCAGCGGCTGATGGGCGAGCAGCACCACCGGACGGCTCGGGTCGCGGTCACCGAGGGCGGCGGCGAAGTCGGGCCCGGCGGCGAGGCCGGTGGTCCCCGTGGCGTCCAGGTCGTTTACGCCGGCCACGTCGAGCACGCCGCCCCGGGCCCGGATCTCCTGCCGCTGGTTCTGCAGCACCCGCAGGCCGAGCCGGTCGACCTCCTGGACCCACTCCTCCACGCCGGAGTAGTACTCGTGGTTACCGGTGACGAAGAAGTTGCCGTAGCGGGAGCGCAGGTCGCGAAGGGGTGCGGCGGCCGGGCCGAGTTCGGCGACCGAGCCGTCGACCAGGTCCCCGACTACCGCGACCAGGTCGGCGTCGAGCCGGTTGATCGCGGCGACGATCCGCTCGGTGTGCGCCCGGCCGCGCAGTGGGCCGAGGTGGATGTCCGAGACGGTCGCGATGCGCAGGCCGTCCATGCTGCGCGGGAGCTTGGCGAGGGGGATCTGCACCCGGTCGAGTCGTGGTGGGCCGAGAGCGGTGCGAACGCCGTACCCGGTGATGCCGGTGGCGGTGAGGCCGGCGAAGATGGCCGCCCCACGGGCCAGCAGCAGCCGGCGGCCCGGGTCGTGGCCCGCGGCCGTGACGGCACCGGCGGCCGGCGGCTCGGGCGGCCCGGCCGCGCCCACCAGCCCCGGCTCGGGTGCGGCGGTGGTCGGTTCGGCCGCGGCGACGAGCACCGGCTCGGGTGCGGCGGTGGTCGGCTCGGCCGCGGCGAGCCGGCGGCGCAGCACCAGCCGGGTGACGAGCATCGGCACTTCGAGCACGACAAGCACGACGAGCAGGTAGAACATCACGGCGAGCCACAGGTAGCCCGGCCAGGCGAGCCAGTAGAGCCCGGCCTGCGTCCCGAGGAGGGTGGCCGGCACGAGCAGCGCCAGCACCAGGGCGGCGATCCCGCCGACCCGCCGCCAGCGGCCCGGATGTGTGGTGTCCCGAACGAGTCGCTTCCACAGGTAGAGGTGGATGAGACCGGTGGTCAGCGCCAGGACGGCCACGAACCCCAGAACCGCCAACATGTGCGCCTCCTCAGCCGCCCGCGAACGGGGGCAGAACGTCGATCGTGGCCCCGGCCGGCAGGGGTGCTTCACGATCATGACAGGTGACGCCATCCACCAGAAAACTCGCCACTCGCAGCACGGCGGCGAGTCGATCACCGTGTCGCCGCACCAGCTCGGCGGTGAGGTCGTCCAGCGACCGGCCGGCGGGCAGGACCTCCTCGGCGTGCCCGGCAGCGGCGCGGGCACCCGCGAAGTAACGGATGGTCAGTCGGTTCGGGGCCACGCCTCAACCCCCGATCGCGGACATCGGCCGGGTCGGCTGGAGGAAGGTCGGGTCGTCGATACCGTGCCCGGCGCGCTTGCCCCACATCGCGGTGCGCCAGCGTCGGGCCAACTCGTCGTCGTCCGCGCCGGTGCGCAGCGCCGCGCGCAGGTCGGACTCCTCGGTGGCGAAGAGGCAGGCGCGGACCTGGCCGTCCGCCGTGAGCCGGGTGCGGTCGCAGTCCCCGCAGAACGGTCGGGTGACGCTGGCGATCACGCCGACCCGAGCGGGACCTCCGTCGACCAGCCAGGTCTCCGCCGGTGCCGCGCCGCGCTCGGTGGGGTCGGGGCTCAGCTCGAAGACGGTACGCAGGGAGGTCAGGATCTCCTCGGCGGTGACCATGGTGTGGCGGTCCCAGCCGTGCTGGGCGTCCAACGGCATCTGCTCGATGATCCGCAACTGGTAGTCGTGCTCGACGGCGAAGCGGAGCAGGGCCGGCGCCTCGTCCTCGTTGACACCGCGCATCAGCACTGAATTGATCTTCACGGGGCTGAGCCCGGCGGCGGCCGCCCCGGCGAGCCCGGCCAGCACCGCGTCGAGGCGCGGGCGGCGGGTGAGTCGGGTGAACCGGCCCGGGTCCAGAGTGTCGAGTGAGACGTTGACCCGGTCCAGGCCGGCCGTACGCAACGCCGGGGCCAGCCGGTCCAGCCCGATGCCGTTGGTGGTCAGCGAGACCCGGGGGCGGGGCCGCAACGCGGCGACCGCGCTCACGATGCCGACCAGCCCGGGGCGGATCAGCGGCTCACCGCCGGTGAACCGCACCTCGGTCACACCGAGCCGCTCGACGGCCACCCGGACCAGCCGGACGATCTCCTCGTCGGTCAGCAGGTCGGGGCCGGCCAGCCAGGGCAACCCCTCCGCCGGCATGCAGTAGGTGCAGCGCAGGTTGCACTTGTCGGTGAGGGACACACGCAGGTCACGGGCGACGCGGCCGTACCGGTCGACGAGGACGCCATCGGTCCCCGGGGCGACGCTCACCTGTCGACCGTAGCGCGTTCGACCCGGACCGGGACGGCGCGGGCGGCCTGAAGGACCGCGCCCCGATAACCGCCGCCGAAGAGCGCGGTGTGCACGAGCAGCAGATGCAGCTGATGCAGTGGCACCCGGTCGCGCCAGCCGTCCGGCAACGGCCAACTCTCCCGATAGGCGGCAAGCACCCGGCCCAGGTGGGGGATGCCGCCGAAGAGCGCGAGCTGGGCCAGATCCGTCTCCCGGTGCCCGCCGTGCGCCGCCGGGTCGATCAGCCAGGCCCGGTCGTCGGCGCCCCACAGCACGTTGCCCGGCCACAGGTCGCCGTGGATGCGTGCCGGCGGCTCGTCGCCGCCGAACTCACCGAGCCGACCGATCACCTGCTCGACCAGTCTCGCGTCGGCGCTGGTCAGGGCACCACCGTCGACCGAGCGCCGCAGGTAGGGGACGAGGCGTCGCTCGGCGAACCACGTCGACCAGGGCCCGGCGGTGGGGGTGTTGTCCTGGGGGAGCGACCCGATGAACCCCGGCCAGGCCGCCCCGAAGGTCGCCGAGCCCGCCCGGTGCAGGTCGGCCAACTCCCGGCCCAAGCGTGCCGCGGCCTCCGGCGTCGGCTCGCCGGGCTCGACCCAGTCGAGCGCCAGCAGGCCCGGCAACGCCACGATCACCTCGGGTACGGCGACCGCCCCGGACTCCCGCAGCCAGCGCAACCCGGCCGCCTCGGCGGCGAAGAAGCCCTCCGGGGCCGGTCGGCCCGCCCCCTCGGGCCAGGACTTGGCGAAGACCGAGTGGCCGTCGTCCAGGGTGAGCCGGGCGGCGGCGCAGATGTGCCCACCGGCGACCGGCGTCTCCCGGATCCGCTGATGGGTCCGGAAGGTGGGCAGGTGTGCCGGGTGCGCGCGCAGGTACGCCAGGTCCATCAGCGCACGGTAACCGCTTCCTGTGACACCACGGTGTCGCCCGAGGACATCGGGCCTCTTTCGGCACCCCCAGGTGCGCTTTCCGCGATCCGTAGGTGCGCGATGAGCAGGGAGAACACGCTCAGTAGCTGTGGATAAGCAGCGTGTCGTCCACAGGGTCTGTCGGGCGGGTCAGGCCCGCCGCAGGCTTCCGACATGGCCTCGACCGAACGCCCTCAGCTCGCCGTCCGCTCGCCCGCCGACCTGATCGCCGCCGTACCGTACCTGCTCGGCTTCCACCCCGCCGGCAGCGTGGTCGCGGTGGCGTTGCTCGGCCGGCAGATCATCTTCGCCGCCCGTGCGGACCTGCCCGAACCGTCGACCGATCTGGTCGAGCGGGCCCGGCACCTGGCCGGAGTGATCCGCCGGCAGGGCGCGGAGGCCGCCACCGTGGTCGGCTACGGGCCACCCGATCGGGTGACACCGGCCGTCGACGCGGTGCGCGCCGCACTGAACGCCGGCGGGACGGAGGTGCTCGACGCGCTGCGGGTGACCGGAGACCGGTGGTGGTCCTACCTCTGCACCGAGCCCGACTGCTGCCCACCCGAGGGCCGACACTACGACCCGGCCGCCAATCCGGTTACCGCCGCGGCGGTCTTCGCCGGCCAGGTCGCGCTCCCCGACCGGGCCGCCCTGGTGGCGCAGGTGGCACCTGTGGACGGGCCGGCTCGGGACGCGGCGCGTACGGCCACCGCCCGCGCCCGCCTGCGCCTGACCGAGCTGCTCAAGCAGGCGCCCGAGAGTGACCTGCTCGGCAGTCGGGCGGTGCGCACCGCAGGGCTCGAAGCGGTCCGCGAGGCCCAGCGTCGGCAGCGTCGTGGTGAGCGGCTCGACGACGACGAGGTGGCCTGGTTGAGCCTGCTGATGACCCACCTGCCGGTCCGCGATCACGCCTGGGAACGCACCGACGGCCGAGATCGGGACATCGCCCTCTGGACCGACGTGCTGCGCCGGGCCGAGCCGGAGTTGGTCGCCGCCCCAGGTGCGTTGCTGGCGTTCGCGGCCTGGCGCGCGGGGCAGGGGGCGCTGGCGGCGGTCGCACTGGAGCGCACGCTGAGCCTGCACCCCAACTACTCGCTCGCCGTGCTGTTGGACGACATGCTCCGGCGCGGTGTGCCCCCATCCGAGCTGGACGGTTGGCCGTCGGACGGCATGCCCGGCGTGATCCGCCCCCGCAAGCGAAGGCGGCGTGGCCGCCGCTGACCAGCCGGTCCCCGGTCGGCGCCCGGCCTGGCACGGGAGTCGCCCGGCCTGGCACGTCGGGGTCGCCCGGCCCGCGCGTCGGGAGTTGATCGACTCGGCTTCAAGGAAATCGGGGCATCCCCGTTGCCGGGACACCCCGGCATCAGCAAACCCGAGTCGATCAAGGGTCAGCGGGCGACCGGGCTGGCCCTGAGCGCAGCTACGCCGCCCCCGCGGCATCCCACAGAGACTCGAAGTGCTCCACGTAACGATCGAACGGACCGCCGGACTCCCTGCGTCGGAGGTGCATCGTTACTGAGTCCTGCCCGAGCCCCGCGCCGATGTGTGTTGCCACAATCGCCTCGTCATCGAAGATCCAGACAGACATAGCAACGTGTCGTTCCGACAGCCGGACCGCAAGAGGTGCCGGAGACTTGGCGATCTCCGCCTGTGTCATCGCTATGCGGGTCGCGAGCGTGAGGGGAGTCGCCTCGATCCGCTCCCGCTCCGTGGTGACGTCGCTCCTCGGGTCACCGAGCAGGAAACGCACATCGGCTCCGCCCTGGGCCTTCGCGCCGAGGGCGGCGGCGGCGTTAGGTACCTCAAGCCACACGAAATAGCTCGTGTATCCGCCGAACCACAACCGCGTACCCGCTTTGTTGATCAACTCCCGGAACAGCGAATTCGGAAGGTCGGAGCGGCGTGCGTAGACGCCGACCAGGTCACGGTCTGAGCCAACCTTGATGGCGCGGCGAACGACCTCGGGCCATGGCACCTCTACATCCTCACCCGGCGGCCCGCACTTAGGGGAACATCGTTTCGCGTCATCGCAAGGCGACCTCTCCTGGACGTCCCTCGATGGTCGCATGGGGGCGGTCCAGGCGTCCTGCACCCGTTGACCGTGTCCGCTGGGGCGACTGGAATCAGGCGACCAGTCGACGTCGATCTCGACACTCGTCGAGCTTTCCAGGGTGCTGGCATGGAGTTCGCCGTTAAGGCCTCCCGCGCGGTGCGGTCGGGATCGTCGCCGCACAGCCGGCGGTTTGCCGACAGATCCATGATCGACTCGGTTTCCTGAAAGTCGGGGTGTCCCCGCCACCGGGACACCCCGGTATCAGCAAACCCGAGTCGATCACGGGTCAGTGCGTGACGGGGCGAGCCTGCGACAGCTCGCCCCGCCGCTGATCCCGCGTCCCCGAGGGCGATCGCGCCGGGGCGGGTCCCCGCACGGCCCTCCGTCGAACGATGTACGCGTTTCTCCTGATCGCGGCCGACTCGGTGGGGCGCGAGCCGGCCGACAATGATCGGGTGACCCCCGAACTGCTGCTCTCGCTGGCCGGGCTGGCGTTGGTGGACAGCACCAGCATCGGCACCCTCTTCATCCCGGTCTGGCTGCTGCTCGCTCCCGGGCCGGTCAACGCCCGGCGGATCCTGGGCTACCTCGCCACCATCGCGGCGTTCTATCTCGCGGTGGGACTGCTGCTGGTGTGGGGCGGCAGCAGGTTGGGCGATGCGCTGGGCGGTGCCCTGGACAACCGGGCTGTCCTCTGGGCACAACTCGTGCTGGGCGTAGCGATGTTGGCGCTCAGCTTCCGCTACGACGGCAAGCGGCGCCCCCGTACCGGTGGTGTGTTGCGGTGGCGGGACCGGGCCACCGCAGGCGACTCCTCGGCCCGCTGGCTGGTCGGGCTGGCGTTGCTGGCCGCGCTCGCCGAGGTGGCGACGATGCTCCCGTACCTCGGCGCGGTGGGCCTGTTGGCGACCTCGGGGGTGAGCGCGGTGGCCGTGGTGGTGCTGCTCGCCGGATATTGCCTGGTCATGGTGCTGCCAGCGGTGGTGTTGCTGGGCGCCAGGGTGGCCCGCCCGGCGCTTGTCGAGCCGGTGCTGGCCCGCCTCAACGCGTGGATCGTCTCGAAGGCGGGCGGTGCGTTGGGTTGGATCCTCGGCATCGCCGGCTTCCTGATCGCCCGCGACGCCGCCGCGCGGCTGGCCCTGTTCGACCTGATCGACCGGATCGGCCAGTGAATTACCGGCCCTGAGCGTCAATCTTGCAGTTTCGGTCGCCGTTATGCGTCTTATGCCAATTCTTGTCTGGGCAGAAAGTGCAAGATCGACGCGGGTGGGGGCGTCGTCAGGCTGACTGCTCCAGCGTGATGCGGTGTGGGTTGGTGTAGACGTTCATGGTTTGGCCGCGTAGGAAGCCGACGAGCGTCATCCCGGCCTCGTCGGCCAGTTCGGCGGCGAGCGTGCTCGGGGCGGACACCGCCGCCAGCATCGGCAACCCGGCCATCCACGCCTTCTGGGTCAGCTCGAAGCTGGCCCGGCCGGAGACCAGCAGCAGGTGTCCAGCCAGTGGCAGTCGACGTTCCCGCACGGCCCAGCCGATCACCTTGTCCACCGCGTTGTGTCGGCCCACGTCCTCCCGCAGCACCACCAGCTCTCCGCCGGGGGTGAACAGGCCCGCCGCGTGCAGCCCGCCGGTCCGGTCGAAGCCACGCTGGGCGGCGCGAAGCCGGTCGGGCAGTTCGGCGAGGAGCGTGGCCGGCACGCTGAGCGGATCGGCGGAGACCGGGAACTGTGACCGGGTGCGGATCGCGTCGATGCTGGCCTTGCCGCAGACTCCGCAGGAACTGGTCGTGTAGAAGTTCCGGGACGGATCGGTGGTCGGCTCCGGCACGCCGGGGGCGAGCACCACGTCCACCACGTTGTACGTGTTCGGCGTCTCCACGCCAGCGCAGAGCTGCGCGGTCAACACGTCGTCGGTCGACCGGATCAGCCCTTCGGTCAGGAGGAACCCGATGGCCAGGTCCAGGTCGTCGCCGGGGGTACGCATGGTCACGGCGAGGGGTTGTCGCCGGCCGGGGCCGGCGGCGCCGACCCGGATCTCCAGCGGCTCCTCCACCGCCAGCGTGTCCGGCCGACGGATGGACCCGCGACCGGCGGTCGCAGCGTCCAGGTCGATCCGAAGTACGCCGCGCCGATCAGTTGCCCGTCCCATCCCGCCATCCTCCACCTCCCGCCGGTACGCCCGCACGGCCACGGGCATCGCGCACCCGGCGGCGACCGCCAGCGAGTGTGGACACGGCTACGGTGGCCGGATGGGGACGTATGCCGCCGTGGTGCTCGCAGGTGGGTCCGCCCGACGGATGGGCGGGGTGGACAAGCCCGCGCTCCCGGTCGGTGGCCGGCCGATGCGCCTGCGGGTGCTGGCCGCCGTCAGCGACGCCGGGCCGCGGGTGCTGGTCGGGCCGGTCGACGCCGTCCCGGAGGGCGTGCGGGTGACCCGGGAGGACCCGCCCGGCGGGGGTCCGGTCGCCGCGGCGGCCGCCGGGCTGGCACTGCTCGATCCGGACACCGCACTTGTCGCTCTGCTCGCGGCCGACCTGCCGCTGCTCACCCGGGCCGCGATCGGCGACCTACTGACCCATCTCACCGAGGAGAACCCCGGCCAGGCTGCCTCGGCGGGCCAGGCTGCCTCGGCGGGCCAGGCTGCCTCGGCGGGCCAGGCCGCCTCGGCGGGCCGAGCCGCATCGGCGGGCCAGGCCGTACCGGCGGCGGCTGGCAGCGGTCTGGTCGGGAACGGGCGGCGTCGGCCCGACGGGGCGTGCTTCGTCGACGGGGACGGGCGGCGGCAGTCGCTCTGCGGTGTCTGGCGGGTCGCGGCGCTGCGGGCCGCGCTGGACCGGTTGACTGCCGAGCGGGGCGGGAGCCTGTCCGGTGCCCCGGTCCGGGCGTTGCTGGCCGGCCTCGTCGTGCGGGAGGTGCCCTGGTCCGGTGAGGGCCCGCCGCCCTGGTTCGACTGCGACACTGACGAGGACGTACGCCGGGCGGAGGAGTGGGCGCGATGACGGTGATGGACGACTGGGTCACGGCGGCGTGCACCGAGCTGGAGCTGGACCCGGCCGGGGTGCCGGTCCCGGCGGTGCTGGATCTGGCCCGCGACGTCGCCCACCAGGTGCTGCGGCCGGGTGCGCCGGTGACTGCGTACCTGCTGGGGCTGGCGGTCGGCCGGGGTGCCGACCCGGCGGACGCCGCGGCCCGACTCAGTGCCCTGGCTGGCGCCTGGCCCGTCGAGCTGGGCGCGGACCCCGCGGACCCGACGGCCCCCTGACCACCGTTGTCCGATCCCGGTCCGGGCTGATTGAGCCGCCAGGCGGCGTGGGTAGGGTGATCGTGACGGACGGAGGCGATCATGACGGCTGACCACCCCTCGGCGCCGATCGGTGACCTGCCCGGCGCTACGGCTGAGCCGGCGGAATCGATCCTGCTCGACGAACCCAGCACGACCGACCTGCGGGCGAAGGTGACCGAGGCGTGGCAGGAGTTCGCCCGTGCGCTCGCCGTGCGGCTGCGGGAGCTGCCCGTCGGCGCGCACCTGGAGGTGACCCTGGACCCGACCGCCTCCGGCACCGGGGACGCCGTCTACTCGGTGAGCGTGGACGTGCACGACGGTGGCGCGTTGTCCGCGCGGGCGGTCGGCAACGCCACGCTGCCGGCGGGCTACCGGTTGGACCGCGGCGCGGTGGCGGACATGGTCGCGCTCGGCTGGTCGCCACCCGGGGTGGTCGCCGGATCCGGCGGTTTCTTCGGGCTGGACGGCACGACGGGCGAGTCCACCCGGATCGCCGCGCTGCTCTCCCGGACGCTGCGTGACGTCTACGGCGCCCCGCACCCGGCGTTCCTCGTCTACCTGGTGCAGGACGCCGAGGGCGAGCCGCTTGCCGTGGACCCGTTGGGCACGGCACGCAGCGAGTTCGGCCCGGACGCCGACGTCGAGGCCGACCTGGAGGAGGCGCTGGCCGAGGCGGCCTCCGCGCAGGTCGAGCGGGACGACGTGCTCGACCTGGCTGATCGGGTCCGGACCGTGGTCTCCACGATGCTCAAGTCGGACACCGACCGGTTGCAGGTCGACTCGGACGGCGACATCAACATCCGGGCCGGCTCGGCGATGGTCTTCGTACGGGTACGGGACAATCCGCCGCTGGTGGACGTGTTCTCCCCGGTGCTTACCGAGGTGGAGCCGACCGAGCGGCTCTACGTCAAGCTCTCCGAGTTGACCAACCGGATGCCGATCGGCCGCCTCTACTGCGCCGACGACACGGTCTGGGCGTCCATCCCGGTCTTCGGTCGCAACTTCCAGGCCACGCACCTGATGCTTGCGGTGCAGGTGATGACCGGGCTCGCCGACGAGTTGGACGACCGTCTGCACGGCGAGTTCGGCGGCAAGCGGTTCTTCGGCGAGGGCGACAAGCCGGTCCGGCGTGACGACTCGGAGCACCGCACCGGCATGTACCTCTGAGCCCCGCTCAAGCGGTGCGGGGCGACGGGCCGACGCCCGGGGACTCGGCCAGGCGGGACAGCACGATCGTGCTGCGGGTGGAGGTCACGAAGGACTCGGCGCGCAGCCGCTCCAGCGCCGCCTCCAGGTGGGCGATGTCGGCGGCGCGCAGGTGCACGAGCGCGTCCGCCTCCCCGGAGACGGTGTAGGCGCCGACCACCTCCGGGTGTCGCCGGGCGGCCACGCCGATCTGGGCGGGGGTGGTCCGGCCGGCGCAGAACAGCTCGACGAACGCCTCGGTGGTCCAGCCGACGGCTGCCGGATCCACCACGGCCGTGAATCCCCGGATCACACCGGTGGCGCGTAGCCGATCGACGCGACGCTTGACGGCCGGGGCGGAGAGTGACACCCGGGTGCCGATGTCGGCGTACGACGCACGGGCGTCGGCGACGAGTAACGCAATGATCCGCTGGTCTACCGCGTCTATCTGCAACGTTCCGCCTCTGAGAAGCAACGGTTGTGGCTGTTACCAAAGTTCCACGGTACCTACTCTTGGTGACCGTGAACCAGCAGCGAGTCCCGCGAAAGCGGACATATCTCATGTGCTCGCCCGAGCACTACGCGGTCGAGTACGCGATCAACCCGTGGATGGACGTGACCACGCCCGTCGACCGGGACCTGGCCGTCAAACAGTGGGACCGGCTGCACGAGACGCTTGTCGGTCTCGGCCACGAGGTGCACCTGCTCACACCCGAGGAGGGCCTGCCCGACATGGTCTACGCCGCCAACGGTGCCTTCGTGGTGGACGGCAGCGTGTACGGCGCCCGGTTCAGGCACGAGCAGCGGGCCGCCGAGGCCGCCGCCCACCACGCCTTCTACGAGTCGCAGGGCTGGCGGTTCGTCGCACCTGGCGAAACCAACGAGGGCGAGGGCGACTTCGCGTACGTGCCGGAGGCGCACGGCGGCCTCATCCTCGCCGGGCACGGCTTCCGCACCGAGCTGCCGGCGCACGGTGAGGCGCAGGAGGCGCTGGGCCGACCGGTGGTGTCCCTGCGTTTGATCGACCCCCGCTTCTATCACCTGGACGTGGCACTCGCGGCCATCGACGACTCGAACGTCGCCTACTTCCCGGGCGCGTTCTCCGCAGCCAGCCAACGGGTGCTCACCCAGCTCTTCCCGGACGCGGTGCTCGCCGACGACGAGGACGCTCTGGCCTTCGGGCTGAACCTGGTCAGCGACGGCGCGAACGTGGTGCTCAACAGCGAGGCGACCCGGTTCGCCGGCAAGCTGAAGGCGGCCGGGTACACCCCGGTCCCCGTCGAGTTGGCCGAGCTGAAGAAGGGCGGCGGCAGCGTGAAGTGCTGCATCGCCGAGCTGCGGCACTGACTCCCGTACGACAGGGCCGGCCTCCCCAACGGGAGGCCGGCCCTGTCGTACGCTCCGGGCTCAGCCCAGCGTGGCCAGCTCGTTGATCAGCACGTTCGACATGACCTGGCCGTCGCGCTGCACCTCCCGCAGGTACCACTTCTGCTGGGGGGTACGCGGCTGGTTGAACTGCCAGATGCCGCGCGGGCTGTCGATCTGGCCGATCCGGCCGAGTGCCAGGTTGACCTGCTGCGGGTTGGGCGAGCCGCCGGTGAGCTGGATCGCCTGGTCGAGCACCTGCGCCGCGTCGTACGACGCCATCGCGTACGTGGTGGGGGTGACCTGGTATTTCTTGCGGTAGGCCGAGGCGAAGACACGGTTGGACGTGTTGTTCAGGTCGGCCGAGTAGTTCAGCGCGGTCTGGATGCCCAGCGCGTTTTCCTTCAGGCTCTCCAGCACGGTGCCCTCGGTGAGGAAGCCGGGCGCGTAGATCGGCCCGGCGAACTTCTCCCGCAACTGCTTGATGAACTCCACCGCGGCTGCTCCGGCGAAGAAGCAGAAGACCGCAGTGGGCTCCTTGGCCAGCGCGGTGCTGATGTCCGCCGAGAACGCGGTCTTGCCGGGGTTGGGGTTGGCGCTGGTGTAGGTGACCGGGTCGCTGATTCGCGGGTCGGTCGCGCCGAACTCCTGCCGGAAGCCGCGCACCACGTCCGGGCTGCCGACGTTCTCCGGCATGATGATCGCCACCCGGCCGTTGGCGGGCAGTTGGTCGCGCAGGTAGCGGCCCAGCGCCTTGCCGGCCTCGTCCAGCACGTACGACGTCCGCCAGATGTAGAACACGCTCTGCAGGCTGCTCGGTGAGGCGTTGGAGCCGATCAGCGGGACCTTGGCCTGCTCGACGGTGTCCCGGATGCCGACCATCACCGCCGAGTTGACCACCCCGGTGAGCGCCAGCACGCCCTGCTTGAGCAGGCCATCCACGGCGGCCTTGCCGGTCTTCGCGGTGTCGCCCTCGTCGGCGGTCAACAACTCCACCGGGTGGCCGCCCA
Source organism: Micromonospora sp. NPDC048898 (assembly GCF_043198035.1). Taxonomy (NCBI): domain Bacteria; kingdom Bacillati; phylum Actinomycetota; class Actinomycetes; order Micromonosporales; family Micromonosporaceae; genus Micromonospora; species Micromonospora sp. NPDC048898. Next base: position 662,545 of record NZ_JBICUF010000002.1, on the reverse strand, counting down.
GCCGCTTGTCGTGCAGGTCGAGGAAGAGTTGGAAGCCGTTGGTGATGTCATCGCCGATGCTCTTCAAACCGCCGGCCTGCGGGGTGATCAGCCCGATCTTGATCGGGCTGCGGTTGACTGTCGGTTCGGGGTCGGTGTCGGAGCCACATCCGGCGACGAACCCGGTGGTACCGAGCGCGGCCAACAGTTGGAGCGCCCGCCTGCGATTCATCTGCGACACCGAGTTCCTTCCAAGGAGCGTTGCAGGGCTGAACACCGCCCCTCCGGCGTTCTACCTGGTCCGCGACGCTGCGTCAATGGCTAGTGATCAACCTGCAGGGACCGCAACCCGGCGAGGACGCGGGGCCAGGCGGTGGACTCCGGGTCGATCAGCCCGAAATGCTCGCATCCGGGCAGCTCAACAAGGGAGATATCGGATCCCGCGGCAGTTGCCTCCGTGACGAAACCCCGGCTCATCTCCACCGGAACCTGTTGATCCTCCGAGCCGTGCAAAACTACCGTCCGTGTCCGCGCCGGCACCAGTAGCCGTGGATCCGTCGCCGCGTACCGGTCCGGGACCTCGGCCGGGCCGCCGCCGAGCAGCGCGGCCACCGCGCCCGAGTCCAGATCCCGCCGGTACGCCTCGCCCAGATCGGCCACCGGGGCCAGGGCGAGCACCCCGCCCACCGTCGCCGGCGCGGTGGCCGCCACGTACAGCGCCAGGTGACCGCCTGCGGAGTGCCCGACCAGGATCGGCGCGGCCCGGGTCACCCGGCCGGGCAGCGCCTCGGCGGCCAGCCCGGGCAGCTCGGCCACCCCGGTCAGCACGTCGGTCAACGTGCCCGGCCACCCACCTCCCGGCTGCCCGGTCCGCCGGTATTCCAGCTGCGCCACCGGGTAGCCGTCCGCGGCGAGTGCCGCAGCCAACGGGTCGGTGTGTCGTCGGTCGTACTCGACCCGCCAGAAACCGCCGTGCAGGACGACGACCAGCGGGAGCGCTGGCCCAGCTCCCGCCGGGCACCGCAGGTCGGCCACCTGATCCGGGTGGTCGCCGTACGCCACGGTCCGGTCGGGCCCCGGTGCGGGCCGGGTCAACACGGCGCGCGGGTCGGCAGGCATGGCGCGACGGTAGCGCGCCCGCGCGGGTGGTTCGGTCCCGGTAGTCGGTCCCGGGCGCCAACGGTCCAGCCCGCTGGGTAAAGATGGACCCCATGACCGAAGCGCGCTCAGCTGGACAGGACGACGAGCCCGGCACCGACGACTCCGGCCACCCCGGCACTGTCGTGGTGGTCGGTCCGGACGGCCGGCCGATCGGGACGATGCAGACCGACGAGGGCCAGGGTGAGGATCCGACCCGCCTGGTCGAACAGCCGGCCAAGGTGATGCGGATCGGCAGCATGATCAAGCAGTTGCTGGAGGAGGTGAAAGCCGCACCACTCGACGACGCGAGCCGCAACCGGATGCGGGAGATCCACGAGCGGTCGATCGTCGAGCTCAAGGAGGGCCTCGCCCCCGAGCTGCGCGACGAGCTGGAGCGCATCTCGCTGCCCTTCACCGAGGACAAGGCCCCCAGCGAGGGCGAGTTGCGGATCGCGCACGCCCAACTCGTCGGTTGGCTGGAGGGCCTGTTCCACGGCATCCAGGCGGCCCTGGTGGCCCAGCAGATGGCCGCCCGGGTGCAGTTGGAGCAGATGCGTGGTGGCCGGCAGGCGCTGCCCAGTGGTCCCGGCGGGATCGTCCCCGGGATGTCCGGCATCGCCCAGCCGGGCGGCGGCGAGGGCCACAACACCGGCCAGTACCTGTAACCCTCAGTCCACCCCGAAAACCTTCTCCAGGTACGCCGCCACGCCGTCCTCGGTGTTCGCCGTCGTCACGTCGTCGGCGACCGCTAGGACGGCGCGGTGCGCGTTGGCCACCGCCACGCCCCGTCCGGCCCAGCTCAACATCGGCACGTCGTTGGGCATGTCGCCGAAGGCCAGCACGTCCGCCGCGGCCACCCCGAGTTGGTCGCAGTACCAGGCCAGCCCGGCCGCCTTGGTCACCCCGGCCGCGGAGATCTCCACCAGGCCGGAGGACGACGAGTGCGTGGCCTCGGCCAGCCCCGCCACCGCCGCCGCGATCAGCGCGGCGAAGGCGTCCGGGTCCTGCTCGCCGGCCCGCGCGAGCAGCTTCACCGCCGGCACCGAGAGCAACTCCTCCGGCGTCTCGATCGGTCGGATGCCCTCCGGGTCGACGTCCCAGCGCAGCGGGTAGTGCGCCTCGTGCCGCATCTCCCGGCTGTCCAGGATCTCCACGGCGAAGCTGATCCCGGGCACCTCGGCCCGTAGCCGTCGGGCGACCTCGGCCAGGTGGTGCGGGGCGAGCGGATCAGCCCGCACCACCTCGTCGGAGAACGGGTCGTAGACCACGGCACCGTTGGCGCAGACCGCCGGCAGCGGCTGGGCCAGTTGGTCGTACACCATCTTGAGCCAGCGGACCGGACGGCCGGTGACCAGGACGACGGGCGTGCCTCGCGCGGAGATCCGCGCGAGCACGTCGGCGGTGCGGGGGCTGACGGTGTGGTCGTCGCGGATCAGCGTGCCGTCGATGTCGGTGGCGATCAGGCGGGGTGTCTCTTGCATCACCGGGACAGTAGCCGGTCCAGATACACCGCCACACCGTCGTCGTCGTTGCGCAGGGTCACCTCGTCGGCGGCGGCACGCAGGGCGGGGTGCGCGTTGGCCACCGCCACCCGGGACCAGCCGGCCCACTCGAACATCGGCAGATCGTTGGGCATGTCACCGAAGACCAGGACGTCGGCCGGATCCACCCCGAGGCTCTGCGCCACCACCGTCAGCCCGGTGGCCTTGTCCACGCCGGGCGGGCAGATCTCGATGAAGCCGAGCCCGGCCTGGGTGAGCGTGGCGACCTGCGGCGCAACGATCCGGCGGGCCACCGCCAGCAGTTCGTCCACGTGGTGGTCGGCGGTCCGGGCGAACGCCTTGATCACGTCGCAGGAGAGGCACTCCGCGCGGCTGCGCGCCTCGAACCGGTCCTGGTAGGGCCAACTCTCGTGGTAGTCGCCCCAGAGCGGAGCATCGTGCTCGTCGGACGCCTCGACCATCACGGTCAGCGGGCCGACCTCGGCCTCCAGGTCGGCGAGCAGCCGGGCCAGTACCTCGGCGGGCAGCCGCTCGTCGCGGAGCACCACGGGGCCGGCCGGGTCGCTCTGGTCGACCACCCGGCCACCGCCGGCCATCACCAGGAAGTCCGCGGCCCGGATGTCGTTGCGGGTCAACTCGGTCAACCGAGGGCCGCGTCCGGTCGCGCCGACCACCGGAATCCCGGCGGCCCGCACCCGGTCGAGCACCCCATGGGTGTACGCGGAGACGGTGTCATCGCTGCGCACCAGCGTGCCGTCGAGGTCGGTCGCGATCAGCTTGGGCAGGCCCGGGCGGGTCATCGTTCCTCCTTCGCCCGCCGCCGTCGCACCTGCTGTCCCCTTCTGTCGAGGAGACCCGGCGTCACGGCGGGCAGCAACCGTACCTCGCGCAAAGGGTCGCATCCATGGCTTCCAGACGAATCGGACGCGAACAACCCCCACCCCGCCCCGCACGCGCCCGCGCGGGGCGTGGGGGTCAGGGCTGGGGGTCGGGGTGGGCGAAGGGGGCGGCGGGGGTGACTGTCAGGTCGGTTGGGGCGGGTGGGCCGTACTCGATGGGGTCGGGGTTGCGGCGGCGGCGCCAGGGTCGCGAGGGTGGCGCCTCGGCGGGCCCGTCATCGTCCGGTGGCCCGGCGAACGTGCCGGAGGATGTGGCGGGTGCCAGCCGCAGGGCGACCGCGAACAGCACACAGGCGGCGAACGCCATCACCAGCCCACGGCCGTATTCGGCCCGGAACCCGTCCGGCGGCGAGTAGAAGAAGTTGCGCTGGCTGGGGTCGTTGAGGGTGGCCGTGGCGGCGATCAGCACCGCCAACAGGGCACCGGCCAGGGTGAGACCGGCCAGCCGGGCGTTCGGCCGCACGGCCGCCGTGCCCCGCAGGGCCAGCGCCACGGTGCAGACGAGACCGAGCAGCCCGACCAGGTAGCCAACGCCGAAGCCGCCGACCTCGGACACCCCGGCCGGCACCTCGATCGTGCCCTCACCCTCGGGCCCGCCGCCGTTGGGCAGGCTCATCACCAGCCATTCCCCGACCAGCGAGGCGATCCCGGCGACCGCGCCCAGGCCGGCGAGCAGCAGGGGCAGCCGAGGGTCCTGCGCGAAACCGGCCAGGGACCAGCCGAACCGGCGCCGCGGAGCCGGGTCGACAGCACCCCACTCGATCACGGCCGGCTCCTCGGACCGGCCGCCCTGCCGGGGGATCGGAAGTTCGTCGGACATCGGCAATCCTTCCGCCGGTCACGGACCTGGGTCGCATCATGGCACAGTCAGCCGATCGTGACAGGGATCGCAGGGTAGGCGTCCGTGCCGGTCGGTCGCTCGACGGTCACCTTTCCGCTAGCGTTCTCCTCATGCCTATCCGTACCGCTTCAGCACAATGGCAGGGCAATCTCACCGAGGGCTCCGGCACGGTCCGCACCGGTAAGGGCGGCCTGTCGGGCAACTACTCCTTCAAGTCGCGCTTCGAGGAGGGCGAGGGCACCAACCCGGAGGAGCTGATCGCCGCCGCGCACGCCGGCTGCTTCTCGATGGCGTTCTCGAAGGCGCTCGCCGACGCCGGCTCGACGGCCACCTCGGTCGAGACCACCGCCAAGGTCCACCTGGACAAGACCGACGCCGGCATGACCGTGACCCGGATCGACCTGGAGACCGTCGGCCAGGTCCCGGGGATCGACGACGCGGAGTTCCAGAAGCTCGCCGAGGCCGCCAAGGCCAACTGCCCGATCTCCCGCCTGCTCTCGCCGGGCGCCGAGATCACCCTCGACGCGCGCCTGGCCTCCTGAGCGGTCGACCCACAACAGCCGGTCGACCTCACAACCGCTCGTTCACGGACGAGAGTCTCCGCCCGCCCCTGGGTGGTCACTCTCTCCGTGAGCCTGCGGATCCGATCGGCGCCACGTCTCGACCGGCCCAACGGGTGCGGCGTCGGGCAGAATGGGTGCCGTGCCGGTAGACATGACCCGCGAGCGCTTCGAGGAGCTGGTTGCCGACGCCCTCGACGAGGTGCCCGAGGAACTGCTCGGCCTGATGAGCAACGTGGTGATCCTCGTCGAGGACGACCCGCCGCAGGGCGAGCCCGGCCTGCTCGGCCTCTACGAGGGCCACGCCCTGACCAGCCGCGGCTGGGACTACTCCGGTGTCTTGCCGGACCGAATCTTCATCTACCGCCACCCGATTCTGCGAATCTGTGACAACGACGACGATGTCGTCGACGAGGTGGCGGTGACCGTCGTGCACGAGATCGCGCACCACTTCGGCATCGACGACGATCGGCTACACGCACTGGGCTGGGGCTGAGCCCTCCGACAGCCGCGCTCACCGCTCGGCCGATGGTCCGTGGTTGCCCTGGTCGCCTACCTTCGGTGCAGCAATCGCAACCCTGTCAGGAGGCACCCTTTCATGCGCAGTGAGCTGTTCTCCGCGGAGAATCTGGAGAAGGAGTCCGCGCAGCCCGGCATGCGGCTGCAAAACTCCAAGATGTTGAAGATCGAACTCAACGGCGAGGCGATGGCCCGGGTCGGGTCGATGGTCGCGTACCAGGGGAATGTGCAGTTCCAGGCGCTCGGCTCGGGCGGGCTCGGCAAGTTTCTCAAGCAGAAGCTCACCGGCGAGGGCGTCCCCCTGATGAAGGTTTCCGGCCACGGTGACGTCTTCCTCGCCGAGCTGGCCAAGGACGTGCACATCATCGACCTGGAGCCGGGCGACGCCCTCTCCATCAACGGCTCCAGTGTGCTCGCCTTCGACTCGACCCTCCAGTACGACATCAGGATGGTCGGCGGCGCCGGGATGGCCTCCTCGTCCGGCCTGTTCAACTGTGTGTTCAGCGGCCACGGCCGGATCGCCATCACCACCAAGGGCACCCCGGTCGTGCTCAACGTGGACGCCCCCACGTACGTCGACCCGCAGGCGGCGGTGTGCTGGTCGGCGAACCTGCAGACCGGCTACCACCGGGCCGAGCAACTGGGCCTCGGCACGCTGCTGGGTCGGCGTACCGGTGAGTCGTTCACGATGAGCTTCGCCGGTCAGGGCTTCGTGGTGGTGCAGCCGTCGGAGGAGCCGCCGGTCATGGGCAGCGGTCAGCAGCAGCAGGAGGGCGGTCTGCTCGGCGGTCTGCTGAGCTGACCACCTGCGGCGCGGGCGCTCCCGATCGGTTGAGCTGATGGGGGGCGCCCCGCCCGGTCAGGTCAACTCACCTGTGCGCAGTCGGGTCAGCCAGGCCGCCGCGTCGACGTAGTCGGCGTCGGAGAGGCCCGCCGGCGCGGGCACCGGCCGATCGCGCGCCGCCTCAACCCACCGGTGCCGGGGGTACGAGCCCAGGAAGCGGACCTCCGCGCAGACCCGGCGCAGCCCCTGCAACGCCTCACCCAGTCGTACGTCGGCGACGTGGCCGGTGCAGTCCAGGAAGAAGACGTACCGGCCCAGTGCCTCGCCGGTGGGACGGGACTCGATGCGCGTCAGGTTGACGCCGCGGACGGCAAGCTCCATCAGCACCGACAGCAGCGCGCCGACCCGGTCGTGCGCGATGTAGACCGCCAGCGAGGTGAGGTCGTCGTCGGTCGGCGGCGGAGGTGGCCCGGGGCGGGCCACCAGCGCGAACCGCGTCACCGCGTCCGGATGATCGGCGATCTTGTCGGCGAGTGTCACGAGTCGGTGGCGGGCCGCTCCGATCGGCGCGCAGATCGCGGCGTCGTACGCGCCGGTGCCGGCACCGGCCGCCGCCGCGCCGTTGGAGAGCACGTCGACCACCACGGCGTCGGGCAGATGGTCGCGTAGCCAGCCCCGGCACTGGGTGGACGCCTGCGGATGGGCCGCCACGGTGCGGATCGAGGTCAGCGGAGTGTCGGGTCGAGCGCCGAGCACGAACGCCACCGGCAGGACCACCTCTCGGGTGATCACCAACGGCTCGCCCTCGACCATCTCGTCGAGCGTGACGCCCACCGCGCCGCCGATCGAGTTTTCCAGCGGCACCAGCGCGGCGTCGGCGTCCCCGGTCCGGACGCTGTCCAGCGCCTCCCCGACGCTGCGGGCGGGCGTACGGGTGCCGCGCTCGGCGGCGGGAAGGGTGCGCAGGGCCTGCTCGGCGAAGGTGCCCTCCGGCCCGAGGTAGACGAAGCGTGTCGGCGGTGTTCCCGGCATGCCGGTCAGCCTACGCACTCGGCCGGCTGGCCGGAGCGGCGTCGCAGGCGAGGGCGCGGATCCCGGCTGGGCTGGTGGCGCGTACCTCGATGGTGCAGACGTCGGTGCCGGCGGTGACCAGGGTCGGTGCGGTGGCCTGGCCCCGGGTGACCACCTGGAGTTCCTCGTGCCCGGTCACCTGCAGGACTGTGTACTGCCACTCGGCGGCGCAGAGCGGCCCGGTGCGGACCTGGACCCGAACGTTGGCCGGGAGCACCCCGGCCCGGCCGCGCAGCAGTTGCACCACCCGCTCGCCGGTCGGCCCGTTCCGGCAGGGTGTGGCGACCAGCCCGGCGTCCGGGGTGGGCGTGACCGTGCCGAGTGGTGGTGCGGTGGCCGGCGGCGTGGTGGGTGCGGTGCTCGGGCCAGGTGTCGTCGGTGCCGCGGTGCGGGTTGGCGCGGCAGTCGGCTCCCGTAGCTCGGGTGGGGCGCCACAGCCGGCGAGCACCGCGACGGCGAGCACCGCGAGCGCGACCGGTCGAATCCGGGCGGTGGCCCGAGTGGGGACATGGTCGGATGCCCGGCTGCGTGTCGCCGGTGGGAGGTAGGCCGTCGCCCGCGGTGGGGGAGACGGGGGGTGGGACGGGGTGAACGGCACGGGCCGATCCTCGGGACATCGGAGAATTCGTCGCGGCCGGGGTGGCCGAGCCCATCGTAGGGTCAGCGGCCGGTCGGGTGAAGGTCAGCCGGTGACGCGGTGCCCGGCGCGCTGTAGCGCGGCGGTGCCCTCGGTCAGCCGGACGGCCGGCACCAGCAGGTAGTCGGTGTCGAAGGTGGAGAACGTGACCACACTGACCCGTGCCTCGGCGAGCGGATCGACGAGCGCGGCCAGGCTGCCGGTGCTGGCCATGTCGGCCGGGGCGGTGACCCGTAGACAGCGCCAGGCGGTCTCCATCACGGCCTGTACCGGAACCCGATCCGCTGGGCAGATCACCGAGATCCCGTCGGAGGTCCAGCTCACCGTCACCACGTCGGTGCCGCTCAGCCCGCTCGACAGCGCGTACGGCAGGGCGGTGCCGGCGGCCAACCGCCACACCGCGTACTCCCCTGGCAGCAGGGCGATATCGAGCATGGGGGCACCTTACGGCCTACTCGCGCGGGGCTGCGCCAGCAACGCCGTGTGCGGCTTGTCGCAGGTCAGACCTCGGAGAAGAAGGTGAGCGAACCGGCCACGGCACCGTCGGTGAGCACCGGGGTGGAGATCGCGTCGACTGTCGCGTCGGAGCTGTTCGCCGAGGCGGCCTGCACTCGGAGCAGCCCCCGGGCGAGTCGACCGGAGGTGAGCGCCAGCAGGGGCGGGATCTTGTCGATCTCGGCCTCGGTCAGCTCGCCCCGGTTGGCGGTGAAGTCGAGGAGGCGCAGCCCTCCGTCGAGCAGCGGTCGCCCGATCAGGACATCCGGCTCGCCCAGGCAGAGCAACTGGCAGCCGGCGGTGGAGATCGCCACCACCAGGGTGTCGGTGTCGATCAGCAAGCACGGTTCGTCGGCCCGGGAGACTGTCGAGGACCATTGGCCGACGTTGCCGGACTCCGGCTCTGTCGAGGCCCGCGCCGCCGGCACGAACGCTTCTGAGAGCGAAAGTTCGACGTGGGCCACCGCGCCTCCTATGTGCACCGATCGACTGTCCACGCTAGCGGGTCGCCGACGGAATCACCGAGCGCACCGGGTCACCGAGTCGCGCAGCGTGAACCGAGGCGACCGGTGACGGCGCGGAGACCGGTGGGTAGTCGGGGGGACCGGAGCCGCGTGGCGTCGACGGTGACGTTACCGGCGGTGGGCCGGCTTGTCAGCGGCCGTTCGGCCCTCGTCATACCACCGGTAGTCGGCAGTTGGACGGTACGTGCCGTTGAGCCAGGTGCTGGGATGCTGTGCGACCCGGGAGAGCTTCTCGGCCGTGGCGGGGCTGATCCGGCTGCCACCAGCCACGAGGAGCCGGTCCAGCTCTCGGTGGGTGGCCATCAGACAGTCCTTGGGGAGGCCGTAGACGCTGATCACACCGGAGCCGACGAAGGTCAGCACCGGCGTCACCGGGACGGGCAGCCCCACCGCGTCGGAGAGGGCCTTGCTGGCCCGCTTGGCGTCCCGGCGGGACTCGGCCACGTACGGTGGACGCTTGCCGTTGATCTGCACGACGTCACCGGCGACGAGGACCCTGGCCCGGCCGTGATCGGCGATGGTCACGGCGAAGAGACCGCTCGGCCCGATGGCGAGGAACCCGGCCCGTTCGTCCTGACCGCGATCGAGGACGTCTGTGACGTCGGTGCGCGGCCACTCGATGACGTGCCAGGCCGGCCCGAGGTGGTCGAGTTGGCCCAGTGCCCGTGCCCCGGCCGCCTCGAGGCGGCGCGCGCCCCGCTCGGCACGACGGCGGCGAGCCCATTCGAGCGGTGTCGGACGGACCGGTTCGAGAACCCCTGGCGACTCGACGCGGGGGTGTGGCACCGCGACGGGCGGCAGTGCCCGAGCGGACGGTACGGCTCGTCGTGCGGGAAAGACAGTCATCGCGACCTCCGGCAAAAGGTCCCTCGAAGTTATGTCCTCACTACCCTACGTTGCCACTACCGGTGTTCGGCAAGCCGGAGCGCCGGAGTGACTATGGATGAATGCCATATTCATCCACAGTTCTTTTCTCGGATGCCGCCAAACCCTGCCCTACGCTGCGGGAGTGACCCACTACGTCGACAGTGAAGTGGGCCGGCTCGGCAGCGTACTGCTGCACCGGCCCGGCCCCGAACTGGCCCGGCTCACGCCCCGCAACAACGACTCACTCCTGTTCGACGCGATCCCCTGGGTCGGACGCGCCCAGGAGGAGCACGACGCGTTCGCCACCGCCCTGCGCGATCGTGGGGTCGAGGTGCTCTACCTGGCGACCCTGCTGGCGGAGACGCTTGCCGTCGCGGACGCCCGTGCCGAGCTCACCGAGGAGGTGCTGCGCTCCCGGCGGCTCGGCGACACCCTGCGGGCCCGCGTCGCCGACCATCTCTCCTACCTCGACCCGGCCGCCCTGGCCGACGTGCTCACCGCCGGGCTGGCCCACGAGGAACTGCGGATCTCATCGGCGCGGCCGGGCGGGCTGGTCTACACGCTGATGGATCGACACGACTTCGTTATCGATCCGTTACCAAACCTGCTGTTCACCCGCGACTCGTCGCTGTGGATCGGCGATCGGGTCGGTGTGACGAGCCTGGCCATGCCGGCCCGCCGACGCGAGACCACACTGACCGACGCCATCTACCGCCACCACCCACGCTTCGCCGGCACCGAGTTCGTCTACCGCCCGAACCTGGAGCACCTGGAGGGCGGGGACGTGCTGCTGCTCGCGCCCGGGGTGCTGGCGGTCGGGGTGGGTGAGCGGACCACACCGGCCGGCGCGGAACGCCTCGCCCGGCAGGTCTTCGCCGCGGGGCTCGCCCACACCATCCTGGTGGTGCCGATCGCCCAGAAGCGCGCCACCATGCACCTCGACACGGTCTGCACGATGGTCGACGTGGACGCCGTGCTGATGTATCCCAACATCGCGAGCACACTGTCCGCGTACACCGTGATCGCCGGCGCGGATGGTGCGGACCCGCGGGTGGACGGGCCCGCGCCGTTCCTGCGGGCCGCCGCCGACGCGATGGACCTCGACCTGCTGCGGGTCATCGACACCGGGTTGGACCCGGTGACCGCGGAACGCGAGCAGTGGGACGACGGCAACAACACCCTCGCGTTGGCGCCCCGGCTCTGCGTCGGCTACGAGCGCAACACCGAGACCAACGCCCAACTGGAGCGCGCCGGCATCGAGGTGATCCCGATCGCCGGCTCCGAGTTGGGCTCCGGCCGTGGCGGGCCGCGCTGCATGTCCTGCCCGATCACCCGCGACCCGCTGCCCGTCGCCGGCTGAAACGCACGGCGTCCGGCCGCGCGGGACGACCGTGCCCGACCTGGCCGGGCGACCGCGCCCGGCGCTGGGCGGAAGACCGAGTCGGCGACCGTACCCGGCTGGGCGGGACGGCCGAGCTGGGCGACCGCGCTCAGCGCAGGGTGAGTTGGCGGCCGAGCAGCCCCTGGCGGGAGCGCCGGCCGGCGGCGTCGAGCGGGTCGGTGGCGGCGAGTGCCTCGGCGTACCGCTTGGCGAACTGCGCCACCGGCTCCTCCCACTCGGCCGCCGGAGTCTCCTCCGGCAGGTCCCAGACCGGCACCAGCCGACCGTGCGCGCGGAACATGCCGGCGAACTTGGTCTGCTCGCCGAGCGTCAGCGTGCCGGCGGCACCGAGGCGGGCCAGCGCGTCCAGGGCGGCGTCCTCGTCGTCCGGCAGCACCCAGCGCACGTGTGCCTTCTCCGGGACCTGGCACCAGTAGGCGGCCTTCGCCGCGGTCAGCCGCACGGTCGGGTAGATGGCCGCGTTCGCCCGCTCCAGCGACGCCTGGACGGTCGGATCGTCGGCAGCCCCGGGGTCGAGCCAGAACTCGAAGCCCTCGTGCAGGGCGACCTCAAGGGGGCCGTCCACGAGGATGTCCTGTAGGCGGGGGCCGGGGCCGGGCAGCGGCGGCACGGTCACCTGGCCTCCCGGCTCGGTGCGCAGTGCGCTGAGCAGCGCCTCGGCCAGATCCCGGGAGACGTCACCGGACTGCTGGTGGCGTTGGAGGCCGATGAGCACCCGGCCGTCCGGCTTGGTGATCGCCGGGGCGGCCATCGGCAGCACCGTGGCGAGCGTCGCCGGCCGGTCACCGAACTCCTCGACCAGGGCGGGTGCCAGCCGCAGCGGCGCGGAGGCGGCGGGCACCAACTCGCGTAGCGCGATCCACTCGACCTCGTCGGCCAGCCCGTCGAACGGGCGCGGCACGAAGACGTCGCGCACCTTCTCGCGGCGGGGGGCGGTGTCGGTGGTGGTGCGTTGGCTCTTTCGACGCTTGCTCACGGCGTCAAAGCCTAGAGCCCCCGCCGCCCGGCCGGAGCCCGGACCCACCCACCCCGTCCCATCGCTCCTTGATCATGGAGTTGTTGGCATCGCGCCCGCGTGTCGTGGCAACAACTCCATGATCAACGATGTCAGCCCGCCGGCACCAGGTTGGGGCGGGGCGCTGGGGTTGGGTCGAACTCCGCCCAGACCCGCTGGCCCATCCCGTCCCGTTCGACGCCCCAGCGGGTGGCCAGCCCGGCCACGATGTGCAGCCCTCGCCCGTCCGCCGCGTCCGTGCTGGCCGTCCGGAGCCGTGGCGCGGTGCTCGCGCCGCCGCCGTCGGTGACGCCGAGCTGGATCAGGGTGCCCTGGGCCGAGGGCCGCAACCGCCAGGCCACCCGGACCACCCCACCGGGCAGCGGCCGGGCGTGCCGCACCGCGTTGCCCACCAGCTCCGCGAGCACCGCGATCAGATCCGCGAGGAGCGTCGGAGCTACGACGTCCGCCAGCTCACCGGCGAGCCGGTGCCGGGCCAGCCGTGCCCCGGCCGGGTGGTGGGGAACCACCACGCACCACGCCCGATCCCTCGCTGCCGCTGCCACCGTTGCCTCCACGTCGCGCCACCCTCGGTCAACCGCGCGGTAGCCGCACCTCTGCGACCGTACCGCCGCCGGTCCTCGGACGTAGGGATACCCATCCATTCTGTTGTTCAACGATTCGGCGAACGAGATAGAGGCCGAGCCCCGCCCCCGGGTAGCCGCGCCGGTCGCCGGACTCGCCCTGCCAGAACCTGTCGAACGCCCGCTCCACGTGCTCCGGTCGGATGCCGATGCCCCGGTCGCTGACCCGGAACGCCACCAGTTGACCGTCTGGCGAGGCGGCGATCTCGATCGGGGAGTCCGGTGCGGAGTATTTGCCGGCGTTCGTCGTCAGCTCGGTCAGCACGGTGGCCAGGCTGGGTCGGTGGCCGAGCGCCTTGGGCAGGTCGGCCGGGAGGCGGAGCACCAGCCGGCGGCGCAACTCCGTCGGCAGGTCCAGGACTGCCGAGCGCAGCGCCTCACCGAGGTCGAACGGGGTGGGCGGATCGTCGCCCGGCCCGGCCTCGGCCGCCGAGCTGAGGAGACGGTCGACCAGCCGGGCCAGCTCGTTGGCGCGTTGCCCGATCACCCGGGCGGCCTGCCGCCGGTCGATGTCGGTCAGCGACTCCCAGTGGTCGGTGAGGGTGTCCGCGTACCCCTTGATCACGGTGACGGGGGTGCGCAGCTCGTGGCTGGTCACCGCGACGAACAGCTCCCGGTCGTGGTCGCGGCGCTGCTGGTCGGTGATGTCGCGGAAGGTGACCACCCGCAGCGAGCCCGGGCCGGGCAGCTCGCCGGAGGTGATCCGCAGCCAACGGCCGTCCGGCATCCGGTGGTCGCGGACCTGACCGGAGGGCGGCAACGGAAACGGCAGTGGACGGCTCAGGGCCTGCTCGACCGACCGGCCGGTGACCTGGGCGGCGGCCGGGTTCCAGAGGCGGACGTACCCGTCCCGGTCGACGACGGCGAGCCCGTCGGCGAGTGCCGCCACCACCGGGCCGTCACCGTGCACCGGCAGGCCGCTCTGGTCGCCGTACATGTGCGCGACACAGGACGCGAGGTAGGCGACGACCCCCTGCCGCTCGGCGTCCGGCTTGTCGTCGCCGGGATAGAGCGCGTGCAGGCTGCCGACGGTGTGGCCGCCGATCTCGGCCCGCGAGACCACCATCCAGCGCAGGTCACTGCCGGCCAGCTCGCCGGCCAACTTGCCGTTGAGGTGGCCCACCCGCACGTTGCGCACCCGTGGCCCGTTGAGCAGGCAGACAGTGTCCGGGTCGTCGGCCGCCAGCGGACGGCCGAGGGCCCATCCCGCCGTGCCGGTGGCGGCGATCACGCGACCGCCGGTCGGACCGAACTCGACGAACGCCATACCTGTTGCGCCGAGGGACGGCTGAGCCACCCGCAGCAGTTGGGTGAGGACCGGAAGGCCCGCCTCCCCAGAGTTGATCATCTCGATCACGACTGTGTGACCGGTGAGGAGAGCGGGGAAATCGATACGCTCCGGCATGTGCCGAGTCTGCCTCGCCGGCCTGGATTTGGCACCCCTGCCGGGTCAGCGGTCCAGTCGGGCGAGGGCGTAGCCCGGCCGGTCGGTGATGATCCCGTCCGCCCCGGCGGCCAGCACCAGATCGAGGTCGGTCGGCTCGTTGACCGTCCAGACGTACACCTGGTTGCCGGCCGTGCGAAGTGCGGGCAGCAGCTGCGGGCGGGCCCGGACCAGGCCGATGCCCGGCCCCGCGATGCGGGTGCCGAACGGCAGCCGCCCCAGCCGCGGCCAACGCGGCAACACCTCCAGCAACAGCACCGTGGGCAGCTTCGGCGCGAGTTCGTGCACGCGGCGGACCGCCAGCGGGGAGAACGACATGACGGTGACCTGCACCGGGTCGTCCGGCGCCGGGTCGGCAAGCCCGTACCGGCGCAGCAGGCTGACCAGTCGCCGTTCCACGTTGGAGCCGTAGCGGGAGGGATGCTTCGTCTCCACCAGCAGCCGGACCGGCCGGCCGGCGGCGAGGACCGCGTCCAGCAGTCGGGTCAGGGTCAGCAGCCGGGTGTGCGAGTCGTCCGGGGGTACGTCCCCGTCCGGTGCGCTGCCCGGGTGCCAGGAGCCGAAGTCCAGTGCCTCCAGTTCGGCGAGCGTCCGCGCGCTGACCAGACCGCGACCGTTGCTGGTGCGGTCCAGTCGCCGGTCGTGCACGCAGACCAGGTGCCCGTCCCGGGTCAGCCGGACGTCACACTCCAGGCCGTCGGCACCCTCGTCGAGGGCGCGCAGGTACGCGGCGAGGGTGTGCTCGGGAAGGTCGTACGAGGCGCCGCGGTGCGCGAAGACAAGTGGCCCACCCATCCCGGCCGCCTCAGATGACCTGGCCGGGCTGCCCGTTCGCGTCGACCACCGGACGGCCGACGGCGGCCCACTGGCGCATCCCGCCGTCGGCGTTGCGCACCTGCTCCCAGCCGTTGTTGACCAGGTAGGCGACGACCTGGGCGGAACGTCCGCCGGAGCGGCAGATGACCGCCACGTCCCGGTCGGTGGGCACCTCCGCGAGCCGGGCCGGCAGCTCCATCATCGGCAGGTGGTGGGCGGTGGGCGCATGGCCGGCCGCCCATTCGTCGGCCTCCCGCACATCCAGCAGGTAGGTCTCGTCGGCGATCTCGGTCACGGGCACGGTGGGAACCTGGGGTCCGAACACAGGAAGCAACACTAGATCCTCGTCGACCGGTTCGGCACCGACCTGGCCGTCGGGACCATCACAACCGGGTCACCCAGCGCGGGTTGGCCTGCGCCCACGACGGCATCTGCCGGCCGCGTACCGCCTCGAACAGCCCGTTGCCTCCGTTGTCCAGCACCACGTACGAGACCTCGTCGATGGTCTGTGGGGACGACGGCACCTGGACGCCGCGCATCCCGTCGGGCGGCAGCGCGCGCAGCGCGAGGAGCAGGTCCTCCAGGGGTACGCCGTTGGTGTCTACAGTCAACGAGCCGCCCACCGCCCGCAGCACCTGGTCCAACTTGACCGGGTTGCTCCGCAGATCTGCCCTGCCGGCGCTGTCCAGCATCGCCCGGAGCAACTGCTGCTGGTGGTGCTGCCGGTCGTAGTCGCCCCCGGGCAGGTCGTAGCGCTGCCGGACGTAGTCCAGGGCCTGCGCCCCGTCCATCTGTTGGCAGCCGACGGGGAAGACCCGGTTGGTGTGGATGGAGCGGACCTCGGTGTCCACGCACATCCGCACCCCGCCGAGCAGGTCGATGACCTTCCGGAAGCCGGAGAAGTCGATCAACGCGGCACCGTCGAACCGGATTCCGGTGAGCCGGTTGAGGGTGGCGGAGAGCAGCTGGGCGCCGGCCGGTCCGCCGCCGCCGTGCTCGTACGCCGCATTGATCTTGTCCGGTCCGCCGCCGAAGCCGTTCGCGGGCGGGATGGCGACAAGCAGGTCACGCGGCACGGAGACCAGGTACGCCTCCCGCTGGCCGGCCGGCACGTGCACGATGAGAATGGTGTCGGAGCGTTGGTCCGGTCCGCTGTCGCCGGGGCGACGGTCGGAGCCGACCAGGAGATAGTTGAGGGGCCCGTCCAGGTCGGTGCGTTTGGTGCGGGCGTCCGCGTCGAGCAACTGCTCCTTGGTGACCGTGCGGTCGTACCTGTTGCTCAGCGTCCTGAGGCCGACCACGGCGAGCCCGGCCAGCAGGACGAGGGCCAGGCCGATGCCGAGCATGATCCGTGACCCTCGGGCGCGGCGTGCTCGGCTGGGCGGAGCCGCTCCGGCTCGGCCCGCCACGTTCCGTCCCCACCTGGACGTGACCGCCTCCCCGCGACCGATACGTGAAACCCGCTCACGTCAGGTTACGGGCGGTGACGGGCTGGTCGCCGGCTTTCCGGGACTTCCGACCGGCACCGCTCACTTGCGGCTGGAGATCACCTCGGGGTGGGCGAAGACGAACTCGGCCAGCTTGTCCTGCTTGACCGCTCGGAACATTTCCTTCGTCTCGTCGTTCAACGCCTCGGTGCCGTTGCTGGTGCCGTTGAAGGTGCCGTTGTTGGTCTTCAGCATGGTCAGCTCGTTCGCGGTCACCCCGCGCATGGTGAAGATGAAGTTCTCGATCGACGCGCCGCCGGTGTCCAGCACGAACGCCTTGCCGGCCGCCTTGATCAGCTGCTGGAGCTTGGTCGGGTTGGTCAACATCCCGCCGTCGGTGGCCTTCTTGGCCATCGCCTTGATCAGCTGCTGCTGGTTCTGCTGCCTGTCGTAGTCGCCACCGGGCAGCCCGTAGCGCTGCCGGGAGTAGTCAAGTGCGGCCCAGCCCTCCATCTGCTGGCAGCCCTTCTTGTGCACCACCGGGGTGCGGGCCTTGCCGGTCTTCTTGGCGTCGGCGTTCCACATCGGCTTGCCGTCGACGAACGACATGTGCTTGGACCTGACCTCGTGGCTCACGCAGATCCGCACGGTGCCGAGGGTGTCGATGACGTTCTTGAAGCCGCCGAAGTTGATGATCGCCGCGCCGTCGAAGCTGACGCCGGTGAGTCCCTTGATCGTCTCGGCCATCAACTGGGCGCCGCCCTCCCAGCCGCCGCCGTTGCGGGCACCCACCTCGAAGGCCGCATTGATCTTCGCGCTGCCGCCGGACCAGCCGTTCTTCGGGCGGGCCGGGATCTGCACCTCGGTGTCCCGGGGGATGGAGATCAGGTACGCCTGGTCGTGCGTGGCCGGGATGTGCAGGATGATGATGCTGTCCGAGCGGACGTCGTCGGCGGCCCAGCGCTCCCGCGCGTCAACGCCGAGCAGCAGCATGTCGATCGGGCCGTCCAGACTGGCCCCGCCCTCGGCGTCGGACTTGCTGGCGTCACCGAGCAGGTTGCGTTGCGCGATGTCCCCGGTCGCCTGACCGATCAGCACCTTGCCGCCGACGATGCCCACGCCGCTGCTGAGCATCAGCACCGCCCCGAACACCACGGTCAGCCGGGCCCACAGCGGGTCCTTGCGCTTGGTCCGCTTCTTCGCCGACCCCCCGCCAACGACCCGACCACCGTTCCCGCCGCCGGGCGGGCGACCGCCCGGCCCGCCACGCGAGGGGCGCGCCTGGGCCGGTATGGATGCGGCGGCACGGCCGCTGGGCGCGGCGGACCCGGGGGACGAAGGGCGACGACTGGCCTGAACCGGCATGCGTGCTCCAGCTCGTGATCAGGAGGGGGCGGCACCACTCTACGTACATCAAATCGACTTGGCGAGTTCATCGCGGGTCAATTGGGTCGTCGATTTCCCATGGGGCGGATCGATCGCCGCGTCTCGATGAGCCGAACGGCGGGACCACCGTCGGCCCGGCGGCCGACCGGCACGGTCAGCCGCCGTTCTTGCCCTTCGGCGGGTTGGCCTTGACCCAGTCCGCCATGGTGTCCGCCGTCATGGCCTTGTACATGGCGAGCGCCTTCTCCCGGTCGGAGACCACCACCGACTCGCCGTTGATCGTGTCGCTGCCCGAGTTCGGGCTTGTCACGAAGGTGAGGTTCTGGCCGCGCAGGTTGCGGAACTGCAGCGCCATGTCGGTAACCGAGAAATCCTGGTCGACGGTCACGGCCGCGGTCACCGACTTGAGGAAGTTGTTGAGCTTCGCCGGATTCGCCAGCGTGCCGCTGCTCGCCGCCTTGTCCATCAGCGCCCGGAGGAACTCCTGCTGGTGCCGCATCCGGGCGAAGTCCCCGTCCGGGAACTGCTTGCGCTGCCGGATCCAGTCCAGCGCCTCGGCGCCGTCCATGTGGTTGGTGCCCTTGGTGAACGTCCGGTACGGCTTGTGGATCGAGGTGATGGTCCGCTCCACCTTCAGGTCCACCCCGCCGAGAGCGTCGGTGACCTCCTTGAAGCCGCCGAAGTCGATCGCCATCACGTGGTCGATCCGGACGTCGGTGAAGCACTCCACGGTGCGAACCGCCAGCGGCAGCCCGCCGAACGCGAACGCCGCGTTGATCTTCGCGCGCTGGCCGGAGGCGCAGTCCGCGCCGGCGCTCTCCGGAATCGGCACGTAGAGGTCGCGCGGGATGGAGACCAGGTACGCCTGCTGGTGGTCGGCCGGGATGTGCATCACGATGACCGTGTCGGCGCGCCACTGACTTTTGACGTCGACCGGCGCGTCCGGGTCCCGTGAGTCGCTGCCGACCAGCAGGATGTTCAGCGCGCCGTCAACGGTCTTGGCCGGCCGGCCACCGGTGATCTCCGCGAACGGGTCGGTGCGGGCCAGGTCACCGTTGAGGTTGCGGGCGTACAACCAGGCGCCCACGCTGCCGAGCAGCGCCAGCACCAGCACCGCGACCCCCGCCACGAGGGCGATCCGGCCCCAGCGCGGTCGCGGCCCACGTCGCCCCGACCCGCCGAGGCCACCCGGCCCGCCGGGCCCCCGTGGCCCCACCGGGCCGTCGGGCCTGGGCTGCTCCTCGTCGTACGGCGGGTAGAAGCGTGCCTCGGTTGGACGGGCACGCCCGGAGGCTGCCCGATCGGGGCCGGGCACCGACGCACGCCCGGAGCTGCGGTGCAGGTGCGGATGCGGGACGCCGGCAGACGAGGTCGCAGACATGTCACTCAGGGTACGTAGCGCGAGCCACTGCCGCCTTCAGCCGACACTCAGCGATCGCCGTCGCGTCACCCGAGGTGAGCCCGGAAGTACGCGATCGTGCGTCGCAGGCCGTCTTCGGGCGCCACCGTCGGCTCGTAGCCGAGCAGTTCGCGGGCCAGGGTGAGATCGGGCCGCCGCATCTCCGGGTCATCCGAGCTGCGAGTGACATAGGTCACCGTCGAGCTGCTGCCGGAGAGTGACACGATCAACTCGGCGAGTTGCCGCATGGACAGCTCGTGCTCGGTGCCGCAGTTGATCGGGCCCGTCTCGGTCGAGTCGAGCAGCAGCAGGATGCCCCGCACCAGATCTTCGACGAAGCAGATCGACCGGGTCTGGTTGCCGCTGCCGTGCACGGTGATCGGCTCGCCGCGCAGCGCCTGGGAGATGAAGGTGGGGATGGCCCGGCCGTCGTCCGGGCGCATCCGCGGGCCGTACGTGTTGAAGATCCGGACGATCGCCGCGTCGAGCCCCCGGTACCGGTGGTACGCCATGGTGGCCGCCTCGGAGAAGCGCTTCGCCTCGTCGTAGACGCTGCGCACCCCGATCGGGTTGACGTTGCCCCAGTAGGTCTCGCGCTGCGGGTGCTCCTTCGGGTCCCCGTACGCCTCGGAGGTGGAGGCCATCAGGAACCGGGCGCCGTCGGCGACCGCGCGCTCCAGCAGGTGCAGGGTGCCCACCGAGCCGACCCGGAGGATCTCCACCGGCAGGTGGGCGAAGTCGGTGGGGCTCGCCGGTGAGGCCATGTGCAGGATGGCGTCGAACCGCTCGGCCAGTGCCGGGTGGTTGGTCGGCAGGCCGTCGGAGATGTCCGCTTCGACGAGCGTGAACGTTGGCCGCTCCAGCAGGTGGGCGATGTTTTCCTTGGAGCCGGTCACGAAGTTGTCCAGCGCCACCACCGCGCAACCGCGGGCGATCAGCACATCCACCAGGTGTGACGGGACGAAGCCTGCTCCGCCGGTGACGAGAACGCGGTGACCGGAACCGAAGCGCTCAGCAACCTTCATGCTGGTCAGCCTACCGATCCCCGATAACGGCGAGAGGCCCCCCGCGGACGCGTGGCGTCAGCAGGGGGCCCGGTGCCTGGATCAATCAGTGGGCGCCAGCGCCGGTGAGGGCGCGCACCTCCAGCTCCGCGTACTTCTCCTCGT
Source organism: Micromonospora sp. NPDC048898 (assembly GCF_043198035.1). Taxonomy (NCBI): domain Bacteria; kingdom Bacillati; phylum Actinomycetota; class Actinomycetes; order Micromonosporales; family Micromonosporaceae; genus Micromonospora; species Micromonospora sp. NPDC048898. The sequence continues at coordinate 642,046 of NZ_JBICUF010000002.1, read as the reverse complement.
CGTGCTCCTTGGAGATGACCGTGCCGATCCACCCGCACAGGAAACCGAACGGGATGGAGAGGATGCCCGGGTTGGACAGCGGGAACCACTGCCAGTCGTAGTCCGGGAACATCGAGGTCGCCGCGCCGGAGACCACTGGCGAGAAGAACACCAGCAGCACGGCCGAGAGCAGACCACCGTAGATCGCCCACACCGCGCCGGAGGTGTTGAACCGCCGCCAGAACAGGCTGTAGAGGATCGCCGGCAGGTTGCCCGAGGCGGCGACCGCGAAGGCCAGCGCCACCAGGAACGCCACGTTGAGGTTCTGCGCGAAGATCGACAGCAGGATGGAGATCGCGCCGATCACCAGGGCGGAGATCCGGGCGACCCGGACCTCCTGGCGCTCCGACGCCTCGCCCTTCTTCATGACGTTCGCGTAGAAGTCGTGCGCGAGGCTGGACGAGGAGGCCAGGGTCAACCCGGCCACCACCGCCAGGATGGTGGCGAAGGCGACCGCCGCGATGATCGCCAACATGGCCGCACCACCCAGGTCGCCGCCGAAGAAGTCCATACCCAACGCCTCGGCCAACTGCGGTGCGGCGGTGTTGCCGGCCTTGTCCTGATCGGTGATCGCCTTGCTGCCGACCAGTGCTGCCGCACCGAAGCCGAGGGCCAGGGTGAGCAGGTAGAAGGTGCCGATGATGCCGATCGCCCAGAGCACGCTCTTACGGGCCGCCTTGGCGGTCGGCACCGTGTAGAAGCGGATCAGGATGTGCGGCAGACCGGCGGTGCCGAGCACCAGGGCGATGCCGAGCGAGAGCAGGTCCATCTTGTTGTAGAACGTCTGCGTGGCGTTTCCGGCGACCTCCACGCCGTACCGCAGGCCCGGTTCCAGGAGGGCCTCGCCCTTTCCGGATTTGGCGGCGGCGGCGCCGAGCAGCTCCGACAGGTTGAAGTTGTACTTCGCCAGCACCAGCACGGTCATCAGCAGTGCGCCGCTCATCAGCAGGAACGCCTTGACGATCTGCACGTACGTGGTGCCCTTCATGCCACCCACGGTCACGTAGACGATCATCAGGGCGCCGACCATGATGATGGTCGCCACCTTGGCGGTCGCCGCGTCCATGCCGAGGAAGGTCGTACCCGGCCTGATGCCGAGCAGCAGCGCGACGAGCGCACCGGCGCCCACCATCTGCGCCAACAGGTAGAAGATCGACACCGTGATGGTGGAGACCGCCGCCGCCGTACGCACCGGACGCTGCCGCATCCGGAAGGCCAGCACGTCGGCCATCGTGTACCGGCCCGAGTTACGCAGCAGCTCCGCGACCAGCAGCAGGGCCACCAGCCAGGCGACCAGGAAGCCGATCGAGTAGAGGAAGCCGTCGTAGCCGTACAGCGCGATGATGCCGGCGATGCCGAGGAACGAGGCGGCCGACATGTAGTCGCCGCCGATCGCCATGCCGTTCTGGAAGCCGGAGAAGGACCGGCCGCCCGCGTAGAAGTCGGTAGCCGTCTTGGTCTGCCGGCTGGCCCAGATGGTGATGGCCAGGGTCACCGCCACGAAGACCAGGAAGAGCGTGATGGTCAGGTTGCGGGCGGTGTGGTTGCCCGCCTCAGCCGCGAGGAACGTCTCAACCGCGTGAACCGTCTTCACGGGTCACCTCCCCGATCTCGGCGCGGATCCGGTCCGCGATGGGGTCGATCTTCCGGTCGGCGTACCGGGCGTAGAGCCAGGCGATCAGGAACGTCGAGACGAACTGGAGCAGGCCGAAGACCAGTGCGACGTTGATGTTGCTGCCGAACAGCTTCGTGCCCATGAAGTCCCGGGCGTACGCGGAGAGAATGACGTAGAGCGCATACCACAGGAAGAAAGCGACGGTCATCGGGAAGACGAAGCCGCGCAGCGCACGCCGCAGCCCGGCGAATTCGTCCGACCGTTGTACGGCCAGGTACTTGTCCGACTGGGAAGCGGCCGGAGCGGGTGTGTCCGTGGACATCTGTGGATCACCACCTTCACAGGCGTCAGAGGAGTTTCGCGCACGGTAGAGAGCGCACTCCCCGACAGGGAAGGCTGAGATCGACGGCGGTAGACGAGTGCGCCGAGCGGTTGGTTGCCTGCGCCAAGTGACTCAGGTCACCCCGGTGACCGGTCGGTCCGGTCGAGCCGCCCGTTCAGGCCGGCAACTCGTGGTACCGACCGCGGAAGTGCAGCAGCGGAGACGTCTCCTCGGTCAGCTCGACCGTCTCGATGGTGGCCTCCACCAGCAGGCCCCAGCCGCACTCGCGGGCGCTGTCCAGCCGGCATCCGACCCAGCCGCCGGCATCCCCGGGCACCGGCCCGTGCGAAGTGTCGACCCACTCGCCGGTGGCGAAGAGCCCGCCCGGGGCGGGAAAGAGGCCGGCGAACCGGTCCGCGAGTTGCCGGTGCGGCGGGCCGAGCAGCGTGACCGCGAACCGGTTCGCCTCCTCCACTGCCGCCCAGAGGTCGGACTCCGGGTCGATCAGCCCGAGCAGCCGGTCCGGCTCCCCCTCGGCGACAAGCGTGGACGACACCGTCAGCCCGGCCGGGCCCGGGGCCGTCCAGAGTGTCACAGGCGTGGCGAGCCGACCGCGCAGCCGGCGTACCGGCGACCGCTGCCCCCTCGGCACCGCGAACGGGTCGGTGTGATGGATCTCGGCACCCGGCTCATGATTCACGTGAAACATTGTGCCGCCCCGACCCCGCCAGGCCGGGCGCATCGGCAGCGGTTCGCTGGCCGGGGGACGATGCACGAACAACCGTGATGACTCAGAGGCATATTTATGACACGGAGGCTTACCGCTCGTGGCGATGCGAGAGTCCCGGGCGGCACCCATCACCGGTGGTCGCCGTTCGCGGCTTCGTCGCCGACACCGCCCAGGCCCTCGGCCGGCGCGTCGGCTAACGGCGTGGCGTGACCAGGGCCAGCAGCTCCGGCTGACGCCGGTCCAGCACGTCGCCGGCCAGGTACGCGCCCAGCAGCGCCGCGCCCACCCCGTACGCCGCGCCCACCGGCAGGGCCAGCCACAGCCAGGCGTCGCCGAGTAGTGCCGCAGCCGCCACTATCGGCACCGCCGCGACCACCGAGGCGAGCATGGCCACCACGGTGAGCAGCCCCTTCGCCACGCCGGCACCGCTGTTCATCGCGAACGGGTTGCTCGTCTCCGGCAGCGAGTACGCCCCGAACACCGAGATCAGGCTGTTCACCGCCAGCCCGGCACCGTAGGTGGCGACCAGGCTGCCGATGGTGAGCCCGATCCACTCCGGTCGGCCGAGCACTACCGACAGCACCACCGCGACGAACCCCAGCAGCGGCAGCACGTACAGCGAGAAGGCCACCATGCGGGCGTGCAGCTCCACCCGGCCGGGCACGCCGGCCACCACGTTCGCCGCGTACGCGCTGCCGTCGAAGCCGAACTGGTTGGCCAGGGTGACGGCGGCGAGCACACCCACGAGGAGCATGGAGATGGTGACCACGAACGGTGAGCTGTCGGCGACAGCCGCGGTCAGCCCCGCTTCGCCCTCGAACGCGAAGTCCCCGCCCGTCACGTTGATGAACACGGGCACGAAGATGCCGACCACCGCGATGGTGACCAGGTTGGCCCGGCGGCGGGCGTCCCGCCACCAGTAGCGGGCCTCCCTGGCGACCAGCGCACCGAACCGGCCCCGCCGCGCCCAGCCGACGAACCTGGGAAACAGTTGCTCGACCGCGCCGCCGGTGGCGGCGCTCCGCACCGGCGTCTTGCCGGCGCTCACCGCACCCACCATCGCCGACTCCAGCGACCGGGACCACCAGAGCAGCAGGGCACCGATCGCCACCACCGTGATCAGCAACTTGACCGGTGCGGCCCAGACCCGGCCCTGGGCCACGTCGATGCCCATCGTCCACGGCGCGCCGAACGGCGTCCAGCCGATCACGGTCGCCACGCCGGCCAGTCGGTCCCAGTTCGCCTCCCGCAGGGCGGCGAGGCCGACGACCTGCAACGGGCCGAGCATGGCGGCGGTCACCGCCAGCAGCACGGCCGCCAGGTCACGGACCCGACGCGACCGCAACATGGTGGCGAACGCGCTGGTCACCGCCCGGCTGGCGGCCACGCAGAGCAGCAGCCCGGCGAGCACGCCGACGAGGGCGACCAACCCCGCCGACCAACCGCCCAGGGACAGCGCGGTGAGCACCAGCCCGAACGACGCGATGAGCACCGCCACCACCGGCACACTGATCAGGGCCGCGACGAACAGGCCGGTCACCAACGTCCGGCGGGGCAGTGGCAGCAGCGCGAACCGGGCCGGGTCCAGGGTTTCGTCCACCCCGAAGAAGACAAGCGGCAGGAGGAGCCAACCGAGCACCAGCAGGCCGCCGCCCGCCGCCGCGACGAGCACCGCGTACGTGCCGTCGTCGGCCAGGCCGGGCGCGGCGAAGAGGAAGAAGCCGCCGACGGCGAACCAGAGCCCGACCACCGCACCACCGATGAACAGGGCGACCCGCCAGCCCTGGCCCCGGAAGCTGTTGCCCATCACCCGCAGCTTGAGCCGCGCGAAGTGTCGAGCGGAGACCGCACGCACCGGCACGGCGGGTGCGGTGTCCGCGATCACCGGGAGAGCCACGACAGCTCCTCGCCGGTCGCGGTGCGCCCGCCCACCACCTCGACGAAGACCTCCTCCAACGAGCGGTCGCCGCGCACGTCGCCGATCGTGCCGACCCGCTTGATGGTGCCGCCGGCCAGGATGGCCACGTGCGAGCAGAGCCGCTCGACGACCTCCATCACGTGACTGGAGAAGATCACCGTGCCGCCACCTGTCGCGTAACGGGTGAGGATGTCCCGGATCAGCGCGGCGGAGACCGGGTCGACCGCCTCGAACGGCTCGTCCAGCACCAACACCCGAGGACCGTGCAGCAGCGCACAGGCCAGGCCGATCTTCTTCTTCATGCCCGCCGAGTAGTCCACCACCAGCGTTCGGCCGGCATCGCCGAGCGCCAACACGTCGAGCAACTCCGCGGCCCGCTGGTCGACCACCGCCGGGTCCATCCCCCGCAACAACCCGTTGTACGCCAGCAGCTCGGCCCCGGTCAGCCGGTCGAACAGGCGGACACCGTCGGGCATCACGCCGAGCAGCCGCTTTGCGGTCACCGGATCCTGCCAGACGTCGTGCCCGAGCACCCACGCCGAGCCGGCGTCCGGCCGCAACAGCCCGACCGCCATCGACAGGGTGGTGGTCTTGCCGGCGCCGTTCGGGCCGAGCAGACCGTAGAACGAGCCGGCCGGGACGTCCAGGTCGACGCCGGCCACCGCGATCGTGCCGTCGAAGCGTTTGGCCAGGCCACGCAGTGCGAGCGCGGGGTGCTCAACAGTCATGCGCCGACGTTATCCGTCGATCGCCACTTCCGCCCTCCGGCGCCAGACGGACGCGCGATCATCCGGTAGTCGCATCCGCCGCGAATCGTCGACTACTGAAGTAGTGTTGATGTCATGTCCATGCCATCGGAGTCCGTGCCGTTCTCGGAGTTGCTACGCCAACCCGTCGAAACGGCGGAGCGGCTCTCTCGTGCTCGCGCGGTGCGGCTGCGCCGCCGTGACGCGCCTGATCTGGTGCTGATGTCTGCCGACCGGGCGGCGGCCGAGGGCGAGGTGGTGGACCTGACGGCCCGGCTGCTGGCCAGCGTCGTACACCGGGATCCGACCCTGGTCCGCGAGGCGCTGCCGACCGTGCTGCCCTGGGTGCGGTTCCTGCCGCCGGACGACGTCGAGCAGATGGCCAGCGAGTTCGTCGCCACGGTGGAGGCGGCGGCCGCGGTGGGCAACACCGCGGCGGTGTCGCAGCTGCTCACCGAGTGGCGGCATACCGCCGAGATCCACGCCGATCCCGACCTGCATCGAGTCCTGGCAGCGCCGAGCTCCGACGACTTCGGGCCGGTGGCGCGCCCGAGCGGCGAGTGAGCGCCAAGCGCGGCGACCGGGCTGCGCCGCCACCCCGCCCTGGCGGCTACATCCTGCGATTCGCCACCAACGATGCGGCCAAGGGCTGGGAGGACCTGTGCCGCCAGGCCGCAGCCAACACGCGGGCCGCATTCGACGCCATCGAATCCAACCCCTGCCCCTCTCCACCGACGAGCCGGCAGCACCCCCTCAAAGGCACTCTCGCCACCGCTGCGCACAACGGCAAGACGCTGCCGCAGTGGCAGTACGAGGTCACCGCGGGCGGGCGTATCTGGTATCTCCCCGATCACGACACCCGCACCTGCTGGGTCAAGCACGCCGGCACGGGCCACCCGAGGGCGACCGACTGATCAGGACCGGCGCTCAGTCGCGACCAGCTAGAGGCGGACGGTCTCGGGGGTGTGCAGGCGGAGCATGGTGGCCGCGATGTCGGCCGGGGCCCGACGCCGGGTCGCCATCGACACCACGACCATCACGGTGAACGCCAGCGGCACCGTCCAGGCGGCCGGCTGCGTGGTGAGCGTGGCCGGCCAGCCGGTCAACGGCGGCCCGAGCACGGTGACCAACACCGCCCCGATCGCCGCGCCGCCGCCAACCACCACACCGGCGGCGGCGCCCACGTCGGTCAACCCACGCCACCAGATGCCGAGCACCAGCAGCGGGCAGAAACTCGACGCCGCGACCGCGAAGGCCAGCCCGACCACCTGCGACACGTCGAGTCCGGAGACGTGCAGCGCCAGCAGCGTCGGCACCGCTCCGGCGAGCACCGTGGCCAGCCGGAAGCCGCGTACCGAGCCCTGGCCGAGCACATCCGTCGAGATCACTCCGGCGACGCTTGTCAGCAGCCCGGACGAGGTGGAGAGGAACGCCGCGAACGCGCCCGCCGAGACCAGCGCGGCGAGCAGCCGCCCCACTGTCCCGTCGCCGAGTACCGCACCGGGCAGCAACACCACCACCGCGTCGGTCTGCCCGCTGACCAGCAGTTGCGGCGTGTAGATCCGGCCGAGCACCCCGTAGAGGGTGGGCAGCAGATAGAAGACGCCGACGAGGGCCAGCACGACCAGGGTGGTCCGGCGTGCCGCCGCGCCGTCCGGGTTGGTGTAGAAACGCACCAGCACGTGCGGCAGCCCCATGGTGCCCAGGAACGTGGCCAGGATCAGCGAGTACGTGGCGAACAGCCCCCGGTCGTCGTTGCCCGCGGCGCTGGGCAGCAGCCAGTCGCTGGCGCCGGTGGCCACCCCGGAGACGTCCGGCACCGGGTCACCGGCGGCGAAGGTCAACTCGTCGCCGGGGCGTACCTCCCGGATGTCACCGGCGGGCAGGGTGAGGGTCGCGCGGTGCTCGACCACGACGGTGGTCGCGGTCCGGAACGTCGGCCCGTCGGGCGGCGTCACCGCCGGGCGGCCGTCGGCCTGCCACTGCAACGCCAGGAAGATCACCGGTACGGCGAGCGCGGTCAGCTTGAGCCAGTACTGGAACGCCTGCACGAAGGTGATGGCCCGCATCCCGCCCAGCGCCACGTTGGCGGTGACCACGGCGGCCACCAGCAGGGCACCGACCGGGTACGGGGCGCCGGCGACCGTGGCCAGGGTGAGCCCGGCGCCCTGGAGTTGCGGCACCAGGTACAGCCAACCGATGAAGATCACGAACGCGGTGGCCAGGATGCGCAGCCGGCGGGACCCCAGTCGCAGCTCGCAGAAGTCGGGCAACGTGAACGCGCCCGAGCGGCGCAGCGGCGCGGCCACGAACAGCAGCAGAGCCAGGTAACCGGCGGCGAAACCGACCGGATACCAGAGCACGTCCACGCCGTACTTGAGGACCAGACCGGCGATGCCGAGGAAGCTCGCCGCCGACAGGTACTCCCCGCCGATGGCTGCGGCGTTCCACGTCGGGCTGATCGCCCGGGACGCCACCAGGAAGTCGGACGTGGTCCGCGCCAACCGCAGCCCGTAGAAGCCGATCCCGACGGTGACCAGGGTGACCGCGACGATGGCCGGGACCACGAAGTCGTTGCCCACCTCAGTGCTCCGGCCGCTGCACCAGATCGGTGAAGTCCTGCTCGTTGCGCTCGGCCAACCGCACGTACGCCCAGCCCACCCCGATCAGGAACGGGAACGAGGCCACCCCGAGCAGCAACCACGGCAGGTTGACACCGACGACTGTGGTCCGGCCGAGCGAGGGTGCGATGGCGAACAGCCACGGCAACCCACCCAACCCGATGGCCACCACCAGGGAGAGCCGCAACGCCAGCGCGAGCTGGGCCCGGACCAGGCCGCGGACCAGCGCCTCGCCGACCTGGGTCTGCTGGGCCAGCTCGGCGCGGGTCCGCTCGGCGCGGGTGTCCTGCCGGCTGATCTCGGCCAGCACGATCCGGGCCCGCCGGGGCGGCGGTACCGCACCGCCCGACCCCACGTCAGGGAGTTGCTTGGCCACCCCGGCAGTCTTGCCCGCCGCGCGCGATTGTCAAGCGGTGGCCCTCACCAGCGTCGCGTACCGGGGCAGTCGGTCACATTGGTGACTGTCGGGATCGTGGCGAGGTCCTGTCGTGCCCTCTCCCGGCCGAGGTTCGCTCCCCACAGGCCATCGCTGGGCAGCTCGGCGGCGATCTCCCCCAGTGCGCAGGTGCGCATCGGCTCGGGCAGTCGAGCCAGGGCCGGTACGGCGTCCGCCGACAACCCGGACAGGTAGCTGACGTCCAACCGACCGGTCTCCAGGTACCTGTCGACGTTGCGGTCGGCGATCAGCCGGTCCGGGTTGACCAGCGCCAACCCGAGCAGCGCCAGCACCGCCGTGCCGACCACCAGCCGGGGCAGCCAGGCGGCCCGCAACCGCACCACCGCCACCCCGACCAGGACGAAGAGCAGCCCGAGCCAGAGTTCGACTGTCGTCACGAAGAGCCGGAGCCGGGTCGCGCCGTACGCGTCGGCGTAGACCTGCATCCGGTAGAGCGCGGAGGCGACGACCACCAGGCTGAGCGCGGCGAGCGTGCCGAGCAGTACGCGAACCAGCAGCCGGTCCGCTCGGGTGGCCTTCGGTGCCCGACGGGCGGCGATCGCGATCACCAGCAGGGTGAGCGCGGTGACGGCGAGCAACTGCCAGAAGCCGCCCCGGGCGTACTGGGCGTAGGTGAGCCCGGCCGTCCGCAGCACGTGCCCCGCGCCGCCGAAGAACACCGTGAGCTGGACCAGCACGAACGCGGCGAACAGGGTGTCGAGCAACACCAGCGGCAGGGTCCACTCCAACCGGTGGGCCGGTCGGGCCGGGCCCGGCCGCAGGCCCTCCAGGTCGGGCGGACGGCTGACCAGGTACGCGGCACCGAGCAGACCACCACCGATCAGCCCCAGACGCACCAGCCAGCCAACGACACCGGCCGCCGAGATGTCGGGCAGGAGACCCGTGACCAGATCGGCGAAGACCGCGTCGGCGGAGGAGAAGAGCAGACCGAACAGCAGCAACAGGCCGGCGGAGATCGCCAAGCTGGTCAGGATGCGGCCGACCCCGATCCCCGCCCCGGCCGGGCGGGTGTCGCGCAGTCCGCGTACCGCCCAGGGGAGCGCCCGTACCGTCGCGGCCGGCGGCAGCGTCGCGGCGACGAGCATCCCGAGCGGGCTTCGCCCGCCGGTCACCGCGAGTGTCCCGGTCACCGCCGCCGCGACCAGGCAGAGCGCGAAGAGCCAACCGGCCGCGCGGACCGTGCCGACGGCGACCAACGCGATCGTCGCGACGGCCCAGGCGACCTGTGCCGCCCGTCCCGGTGCCCCCGTGGCACCGGGACGGTCAGCCGCCCCCGCGGTAGGCGGTGCGGTCGCGGTCGCGGCCGACGTGCCGCCCGCTGGCGGCGTGGTGGCGGCGGTCGGCGCACCCGGCGCTGTCGGCGCTGCTGGTGCACCTGGCGCATCTGGCGCGGTGGCGGTCGGGGTCGCCGGCCCGCCCGGTGCGGCGCTGGGCACGACCGGCGCGGTGACGCCCGCTGGCGGGGACGACGTCCGGGAACGGGCGATGCTGGCGGTGACCAGGGCGGCGGTGCCGGCCAGTGTGGCCACCAGCCAGCCCAGGCCGGGACGAACCATCGTGAGCGTGGCGGCGCCGACGACCGCCGCCATCGCCACCGCCGCCAGGACCAGCGGACGGGCGGAGCCGGACGGCCCCGGCCAGCGCCGCTCGATCAGTGACGGTGGCCGTGGCCGGGCCGGCGCGATCGGCCACGGTTGGGGCTGACCGACGGCCGGGCCCGGCCTGACCGGCGGAAAGACCTGCGGTGCGGTCGGTCCGCCGGCCGGAAGCGGGGTGGAACCAGGGCTGGTCATGCGACCTCTTTCCGGTGTGACCCGTCGCTCGGGATGGTGACCTGGATGCGGCAGCCGGGCCGATCGACCCGGTGCGGTGGTGTGACGGGGTCGAGGACGGCGATCCGACCGCCGTGCAGTTCGACGACCCAGCGGGCGATCGCCAGGCCGAGGCCGGTCCCGCCGCCGGCGGAACGGTCGCCTCGGGTGAACCGTTCGAAGACCCGGGACCGCTCGCTCGGCGAGATGCCCTGGCCCTCGTCGCTGACCTCGAAGCGGAGCTGGCCGGCGTGTTCCTCGGCGCTCAGTCGCACCGTGCCGCCGGGCGGGCTGTGCCGTGCCGCGTTGTCGAGCAGGTTCGCGAAGACCTGGTGCAGCCGCCACGGGTCGGCGTAGACGGTCAGCGGATCCGGCAGTTCGCGGAGCTGGAAGCGCACATCCAGTGCGGCGCCGACCGCGGTGGCGGTGGCATGCTCCACGGCCTCGTCGAGGAAGTCGTTCACGTCGATCTGTACCCGGCGCAGTGGCACCACCCCGGCGTCCAGGCGGGACAGGTCGAGCAGGTCGGCGACGAGGTGCCCGAGCCGTTCGGTCTGGGACAGCGCCGAGCGCAGCGCGGCCGGTTCGGGATCGGCCACCCCGTCGACCATGTTCTCCAGCACGCCCTGCAGGGCGGTGATCGGCGTACGCAACTCGTGTGAGACGTTGGCGATCAGCTCACGTCGACGCTGGTCGGCGGCGTGCAGATCCTCGGCCATCTTGTTGAACGCCTGAGCCAGTTCGCCGACCTCGTCGCGGGACGTGGCGCGTACCCGTCGGGTGTAGTCGCCCCGGGCCATCGCGCCGGCAGCCGCCGTCATCTCCCGCAGCGGCGAGGTCATCCCGTGGGCGAGCACCTGCGAGGTGACAAGCGCGATGCCGATGCTGGTGATCGCCGTGCCGGGCGGGAGCCACCCGACGCCGTACCAGAAGTAGCCGATGGCCACGGCCCAGGAGGCGACAAGCAGGACGCCGAGCTTCATCTTGATCGAGCGGACCGGGTCCAGTGGACGGGGTAACACCCGGTCCAGCCAGCCCAACAGCCGACCGGTCACGCGGGCACCTCCAGGGCGTACCCGACGCCGTGGACGGTCCGGATCAGGTCGGCGCCGAGCTTGCGGCGCAGCGCCTTGATGTGGCTGTCCACCGTGCGGGTGCCACTCCCGTCGACCCATCCCCACACGTCGGCGAGCAGCCGTTCCCGGGGAAGCACCGTGCGGGGCCGCCCGGCGAGGTGGACCAGCAGGTCGAACTCCGTCGGCGTGAGGTGCACGTCCGCGCCGGCCCGGCGGACCCGCCGCTCGGCCTCGTTGATCTCGATGTCGCCGAGGTGGATCGCGGGCGGCGCCGGGGCGGCGGCCCGCTCCACCCGCCGCAGCAGGACGTGCACCCGGGCGGCCAGCTCCCGCATCGAGAAGGGCTTGGTGAGGTAGTCGTCCGCGCCGACCGCGAGCCCCACCAGCAGGTCGGTCTCGTCGTCCCGGGCGGTGAGCATCAGCACCGGCACCGGCCGGTCGGCCTGGATCCGGCGGCACACCTCCAGGCCGTCGAAGCCGGGCAACATCACGTCGAGTACGACGAGATCCGGCTGGCCGGTGCGGAACTGCGCGACGGCGCTGGGCCCGTCCGCCGCGACCTGCACCGTGAAACCCTCGGCGCGCAGTCGGGCGGCGATGGACTCGGCGATGGTCCGTTCGTCCTCGACGACCAGTATCCGGCGTTCCTTCATGGGTCCCGACTGTAGGGAGCCGCCGTGGAGATCAGTGGGTCACGTTGTGAATAACCTGTGGAGAACCGTTCACGCCTGTGGATAACTCCGCCCCCATGCCGGCTGGCATGGGTGAACTCCCGAGGCTCGTTGTGGACGACCGGGTGAGCTGTCAGGGTGGTCCGGTAGAGAGGAGGTGTGACGGTGACGAACCCTGCCCGGCCCGGCTGGGGCGACGCCTGGACGGTGGACGACCTCCAGAGCCTCCCCGCGGACGACCAGGTCTACGAGATCTTCGACGGGAGTCTGCTCGTGTCCCCCCATGCGGACGTCTTCCACGGCGCGGTCGCCAACCGCCTTCGCCGGATCCTCGACCGGCAGGCCCCTGCCGGTGTGCTCGTCGGTCAGGACATCGGCGTCAGTGCCAAGCGCTCGTCGTACTTCGTGCCGGATCTCTTCGTCGCCGGTGAGAGCGCACTGGACAGCGGCGGTGCCGCGCTCGACCCGGCCGACGTGCTCCTCGTCGTCGAGGTGATCTCACCGAGCAACGCCGGCCGGGACCTGGTGCTCAAACGTCACGAGTACGCGGCCGTCGGCATTCCGCTCTACTGGCTGGTCGAGCCCCGGAAGCAGACACTGACTGTGCTGGCGAACGGCGCGGGTGGTTACCGCGAGCAGGCCCTTGTCCCGGTCGGCGAGGTCTACCGCACCGCACAGCCGTTCCCCCTCGCCCTGCCGCTGGCCGACATCTTCTGACCGGACGCGAAACGGGGCCGGTGGCAACGCCACCGGCCCCGCTGCGTCGAATCCGTCAGCTGGTCGGCACCACCAGGTCCACGGTCATGCTGCCGCTGGCCGGGATGGTGAACTGGGCCAGCTTGCGGGTGCCGTCCGGTTGGGTCACCAGGTAGCGGCCGTCGAACTGCTCGTCACCGAGGGCGACGTTGTAGGTGAAGAAGACCCGCTGCGGCCCTTTGAGGCGGAAGCTGTACCGCCCGTCGGTCAGCCAGCCGCTGCCCGCGATGTCGCCGGTGTCCACGCTGTGGGCGACGACGAACCCACTGGTGAACGGGGTGCCGTCGGGCGTGCGGAAGGTGCCGCTCAGTTGGACGCCCTGGTCGAGTTGGACGTTGTGGGTGGCGGCCGCCCCGGCGGTCACCGGCACCGGAGTGGCGGTGAACCGGCTGGGCTTGTCGCCGGACCACTCGCTCGCGTACGGGTTGGCGCCGACAATCACCGGCCAGGCGTACGGGCCGAGCCGCTCGAGGGTGTAGACGCCGTGCTCGTCGGTAACGGCGTCCTGCGCGCCGACCCCGGGGTGGGCGGTCAGCACCGACACGGCGGCGTTCTGCACCGGCTTGCCGGCCGGGTCGGTGACCGTGCCGGCCCGGTCCAGTCTGATCTGCGGGCCGGTGGCGACCTGGCCGACGGTCGCGGTGACGACCGCCGCCTCCCGCTCGTCTCCACTGCCGCCGTTGACGCCCACCCACTGGCGGCCGTAGTTGCTGTCCCGCGGCGCCGCGAAGAGCTTGTAGCTGCCGGCGGCGAGCGGCCCCACCGTGATCTTGCCGTTCTGGTCGCTGCAGTCGCTGTAGCCGTCCGCGAGCTTCGCCTGCTTCGGCAGGAACGTGTCCAGGCAGACGTCCGGCACGGGCCTGCCGCTCTGCCGATCGAGCACAGTGGTACTGACGAGCGCGCCGGGACGCATTTTCACGGTCAGCTTGGTGTCGCGGTCCGCCCTCACCCGTACCCCGGTCACCTCGCGCTTGAAGTGGAGCCGGTCCGGCACGTCCAGGTAGATGGTGTGGCTGGCCTGCGGCAGGCCGGTGACGGTGACCGTGCCGGTGCCGTTGCTGCAGACCGACTGGGCGCAGAAGTTGGCGATGGGCGCTCCGCTGACCGAGTCGACCGCCCGCACGGTGACCGAACCGGTGCCGAGCAGGCTGTCCGTGATCCTCGTCTGCTGCCCGCCGCGTACCTCGACGCGGTCGGCTTCCTCGGAGGTCAACTTGCCGCGGTAGTACTGCTGCCGCTCCCCGCTGGACACGCCAACGACGTACGAGCCCGGAAGTAGTTGCGCGGAGAACTCGCCGTTGGCGTCGGTCTGCGTCCACGCCCCGCTGGAGCTGCTGCCGTTGCTGACGCTGACCTCGGCGCCGGCGAGCGGGGCACCGGCGGCGGTGGTGAACCGGCCGGTCAGAGTGCCCGCCTGCAGCGCGGTCTCGTTGACCACTGTCGCCTCGTTCGCCTTCACCTCGAAGACCGTGGCGTTCTCCGAGTTGGTCGTTCCGGGCACGTACTGCACCTGGTAGGAGCCCTCGACCGGCTGGAAGCTGAGGACGTAGCGGCCCGGCCGTACGCCGAAGGTGAATCGGCCCTGGTCGTCAGTGAGATTCCCGGCCGTGCCGCCCGTCTCGACCTCGCGGGCCTCGATCCACAGGTTGGGCAGGGGTTCACCGGCGGTGTTGACGATTTGACCGGTGATGGTGCCGACGGCGAAGAGCTGGTCGTCGGCCCTGGTGGTGCCACCGGCGGTGACGGTCACCGGCGTGGCGTCCCCGATTGTCGACTGCTGGCGGTAGTACTGCCCAGGCTGCTCGGGCGGAAAGTAGCCCACCAGGTACGAGCCTGCGGGAAGGTCGGCGACGGTGTAGTCGCCGTCGGCGTCGGTGATGGCGTTCCTGAGGAAGTCGTAGGTCTCCGACTCGTAGACCATCACCTGAACCTCGGCGGCGGCGGCACCCGTGCTGGTGGTCACGTGTCCGCTGAGAGCGCCGGTGGCCGCGGCCTGGGCCGGGGTGGCGCCGGGCAGCACGAGTGCCGCCACGATGGCACCGCCCAGCAGGGCGCGGCGAGCTTTGGTTAGCTGCATCGATGTCCCAATGTGAGGGTGGTGGGGCGCCCGCGCAGGCTTCGCCCACCCCGACCCTGCGCCCCGTACCGGAATCGGTAGCAGGAGAATAGGCCAACGGCGATATGTGCCGGCACGGCCGGTCGGGCAGGTTTCGCACGACCGGCCATCCCCCTCAGTGGACTGTCACTCCAGGCCGACGCGCTCCGGCCTGGCCGAGGCGGAGCCGAGCCAGGTGTGCGGGTTGCCGTACCAGCACCAACCCAACTTCGGTGCGCCCTGGCTGATCCAGAGCGCCGGCACCCGCTTGTCGCCGCAGCGGGAGCCGACGAGCGAGAAGCACCTGTTGCTCGCCAGTGCGGCCGGGTGCAGCGTGACGAAGGCGAGCCCTTCGTCGATGGTGAGCGGCAGCCGGCCCCGGGCGGTGATCCCCTCCATGGCGGTGACCGGGGGCAGGTTGCGGAACTCCTCGCCCCGGTCGACGTCGAAGAGCAGGTACGCCGGCCCGGCCGGCACCTCCAACTCCTTGATCGGGTCGAAGCGGGGCAGGTCGTCCTCGGCGTAGTTGCGGTCGACGACGCCGGGCTTGCGCTTGCCGGCCAGGGTGGTGCGGCCCACCCGTTCCGGCACCCCGATCAGGTCCCTGGTGATCACCAGCAGGAACGGCACCCGGGCGTCGGTCGGGTCGGGCAGGCCGGCGGTGCCCTCGACCGCCCTGGCCCGCAGCGGCGCGACCAGGTCGCGGAAGGCGCTCTCGGACAGCCCGGCCAACTCGGGGTAACCGAGTTGCACCAGGCGGTCCAGTTGACTGTCGAACTCGGTGGCGGCGTCGAACACGGAGGCTCCATTCGTCGTCCAGCAAACGTACCGTACGACGTACGGGGAGTCGGGGTTATTCCCGCCGCGGCAGTCCGGCTCAGCGGCCCCAGTCCTGCTTCGCGGCCCGGACCAGCTTGTCCTTCAGCTCCCGGGTGTGCCGCCGACTCACCGGCAGCTCGGTGGCGTCGATCACCACCACATAGCCCGAGTTGACCAGCCGCAGCTCCGCGATCAACTTCAACTGCACCAGGTACGACCGGTGCACCCGGACGAAACCGGCATCGGCCCATCGTTCCGCGAGCGTGGCCAGCGAGACGCGTACCAGGTGCGACCCCTCCGCGGTGTGCAGCCGGGCGTAGTCCCCCTGCGCCTCCACCCACCGCACCGCCGACCGGGGCAGCATCCGGGTGGTGCCAGCCAACTCGATGGGGATGGTCGGGTCCTCCTCGGCGCGGGCCAGCGCCGCCGGGTGCGACGGCACCACCCGCGAGCCGATCACCCGGCGCAGCGACTCGGCCAGCCGATCGGCGCGCACCGGTTTCCGCACGTAGTCGGTGGCACCCAGGTCGAAGGCGTCCACCGCGCCGTCGTCGTACGCGGTGACGAACACGATCGCCGGTGGCCGGGCGAAGCGGCGCAGCACCCGCGCCAACTCCATGCCGTCCAGGCCGGGCATCCGGATGTCCAGGAAGACCACGTCCACGTCGCCGTCGCGCAGCAGCCGCAGCGCCTCGGTCGCGTCCCCGGCGGTGTGCAGCCGGGCCACCCGAGGGTCGGCCCGCAGGTGGTACGCCAGCTCGTCGAGCGCGGGCGGTTCGTCGTCCACCGCGAGCACCCGGAGGAAGGCAGTAGTCACGAGCCTGCCCGTACCCCGGGATGGAACTTCGGCACCCGCATGCTCACCTTCGTACCCGAACCCAGCCCGGTCTCCACGACCAGGCCGAACCGGTCCCCGAAGACCGACCGCAGCCGCTCGTCGACGTTGGAGAGGCCGACGTGCTGGCCCGTGTCGTCGCCCGGATCGGCGGAGCCGCGGGCCAGCTCGGCGATGCCGGCGGTCAGCGTGGTCGGGTCCATTCCCACTCCGTCGTCCTCCACCGTGATGTGGCACTCGGCACCCGCGTCCCGGGCCTCGATGCTCACCATGCCCGTGCCCGGCTTGCGGGACAACCCGTGGCGGACGGCGTTCTCCACGAGTGGCTGTAGGCAGAGGAACGGCAGCGTCACCGGCAGCACCTCCGGGGCGATCTGCAACCGCACCTGCAACCGGTCGCCGAACCGGGCCCGCTCGATGGTCAGGTACCTGTCGATCGACCGCAGCTCCTCGGCGAGGGTGGTGAACTCCCCGTGCGCCCGGAACGAGTACCTGGTGAACTCCGCGAACTCCAGGATCAACTCCCGGGCCCGCTCGGGATCGGTCCGGACGAACGAGCCGATCGCGGTCAGCGCGTTGTAGATGAAGTGCGGACTGATCTGCGCCCGCAACGCGCGGATCTCGGCCCGGGCCAGCCGCTCCCGGGACGAGTCCAACTCCGCCAGGGCGAGCTGGTTGCCGGCCCAGTGCGCGGTCTCCAGCGTGGCCTGCACCAACCCCGGGGCCGGCGGACTGTCGGCGACGGCCACCAGCGCGCCGACCACCCGACCGTCCGCCCCCTGCAACGGGGCGACCACCGCACCCCGGATCGGGCAGTCGACCCGGTCGCAGTGCAGATCCTGCTCACCGAGCACCGTCGAGCGGCCGCTGTGCACCGTCCGCTGGGCCGCCGCGAGCAGTTGCCCGCCGTGGTGCGTGCCCCGCCCGTCGAGGGCCAACAGCCGGTCGGCGTCGGTGAGCGCCAGCCCGACCGCGCCCACCAGGGCCCGCAGATGACGTACGGCCTTCGCCGCGCCCGCCTCGCTCAGCCCCGCCCGCAGCGGCTCGGCGGCCAGGCCGGCGGTGTGCAGCACCTCGTAGGTGGCCCGCTGGGTGGCTGTCGCGATGCCCCGGCGGGCCCGCAGCCGCAGCACCGCCAGCAGCGCCGCCGTCAGCGCGGTGACGAGTGAGACGACGCCGACCACGGCGGAGAGGTTGGCAGCCACGCAGCGATTAGTACGCGCCCTTGCGGGCGAGCACCACCCCGACGGTGCGCCACAGGATGCTCAGGTCGTACGCGAGCGACCAGTTGTCGACGTAGTAGAGGTCCAGTCGGACCGACTCGTCCCAGGACAGGTCGGAGCGGCCGGAGACCTGCCACAGCCCGGTCATGCCGGGGCGGACCAGCAGCCGCCTGCGGACGTCGCCCAGGAAGTCGCCGTCGTCGGCCGGCAGCGGGCGGGGCCCGACCAGCGACATCTCACCCCAGAGCACGTTGATCAGCTGCGGCAGCTCGTCCAGCGAGGTGGCCCGGAGGAAACGACCGACCGGGAAGACCCGGGGATCCTGCTTCATCTTGAACAGCATGCCGTCGGTCTCGTTCCGGTCGACCAGGCTGGCCAGCCGGTCCTCGGCGTCGACGTACATGGTCCGGAACTTCCACACCCGGAACGTGCGCCCCTCGTGCCCCACCCGGGGCTGGCGGAAGAAGACCGGCCCACGGTCGGAGATCCGGATCGCCACGGCGATGGCCAGGAAGAGCGGGACCAGCAGCAGCAGGCCGAGGCCGGCGGCGACCCGGTCCATCAGGTTCTTGGCCAGCAGCGCCGGCCCGGAGAGGGTCGGCTCCTCGACGTGCAGCAGCGGCAGACCCTCGATCGGCCGGATGTGCACCCGGGGCCCGGCGATGTCTGTCAACTGCGGGGCGACCACCAGGTCGACACCGGAGCCCTCCAACTGCCAGGCCAGCCGGCGCAGCTCGCCCGGCTCGGCGCTGGCCGACCCGCAGACGGCGATGGTGTCCCCACCGACCTCACGGACCAGGGCCAGGACGTCGCGTCCGGCGTACACGGGGACGGGGGTCGGCATGCCGCGGGCCGCCGCGTATCCGTCGGTGATGTGGATGGCGACGGGCATCAGCCCGGCGGCCGGGCTGCGGGTGACCGCCGCGTAGACCTCCAGGCACTCCGGCAGGGTGCCGACCAGCACCATCCGGTGCGCGGCCTGACCGGCCCGCCGCCGGATGTAGTGCAGCGCCCAGCGGGCCACGAACCGGCCCCACAGGATCAGCAGCAGCGCCCCGAGCAGCGCCGTGCCGACCGTCCAGCGGGACAACTCGGTCTTGGTGGCGAAGGCGAGGAACGAGACACTCGCGGCGACCGTCACCCCGGCCCGGATCACCCGTTTGAACTCGTCCGGACCCAGCCCCAGGTAGCGCCGGTCGTACCCCCGGTTGCTCCAGAGGATGACCACCCAGCCGAGCGGGAGCAGCAGGTAGGAGACGGTGTGGAACCAGGTCGGGTCCTGCTGGGTGCCGGAGAACCCGGAGGCGGCCTGGTCGAACAGTTGGATCGCGATCCAACTGGCGAACGCCGCCGCGCCGAAGTCGAGCAACAGCAGGACCGCGATGTAGGGGCGGTGCCAGCGGGAGACCCGGCGACGCGACCTCGTCCACGCCGACCGGGGGACGCCGTTGTGAGACGGCGGCGTCGGCGGCTGGATCTCGAAGCTGTCGACGTGCCGCACGAGTCTGCTCCGGCCTTCGTTGGATACCGGGCGCTGGAGGCTTGCCGTCACCTCACCCATGTCCTCCCGCATGACACGGGCCGCTCACTCGGCGTGAGGGCCCGGGTCGCCCACCGTCCCAGTCTCCCACGCGGGCTCCGACCGGTCGCCGCCCCGAACGAGATTGGCGACCGATGGTGCCGGAGGGATCTGGCCGGCTCCGCACCATTTCAGAAGCCGGGGACCGGGCCACTATACCGATGGATGCGCGCATGACCAGAACGGCGGACCGGAGGTTCCGCTCACTGCGGGCGATTCCGCTGCGTAGTCACCGAGTGGTGTGACTCACCGTACGAGTCGGGACAACCGGCGGTCAGCGAGGGGTTTTCCACCGGTCTGGCACGTTGCGCAGTACTGGAGGCTGGAATCGGCGAACGAGACCTCGCGCACGGTGTCCCCGCAGACGGGGCAGGGCAGCCCGGTGCGGGCGTGCACCTTCAACCCGGAGCGCTTCTCGCCCTTCAATTCCGCGGCCCGCTGACCGAGCGACCGCTCGACGGCGTCGCCGAGCACCTGCCGGGTGGCCGCGTGCAGGCCGGCGAGCTGGTCGTCGGTGAGCCGGTCGGTGATCGCGAACGGGGACAGCTTCGCGGCGTGCAGGATCTCGTCGGAGTACGCGTTGCCCACCCCGGACAGCACCGACTGGTCGGTCAGCACCCCCTTGACCTGCCCCCGCCGGCTGCGCAGTCGCTCCGCGAAGGTGGCCAGATCGGCGGCGAGCGCGTCCGGGCCCAGCTTGACCACCCCGGGCACCGCCGCCAGGTCGGTCACCAGGTACGCGGCGAGCTTCTTCTGGGTGCCGGCCTCGGTGAGGTCGAACCCGGAGCCGTCATCCAGGCGTACGCGCAGCGCGATCGGGCCCTTGCCGGGGCGCAGCGGGGTGGTGGCCGGGAACGCCTCTCGGTAGTGCAGCCAGCCCGCCCGGGCCAGGTGCACCACCAGGTGCAGGTCGCCCTCGAAGAGCACGTCGAGGAACTTGCCGTGCCGGCTGGCGTCGACCACCGCCCGGCCGGCGACCGCTGTCGGTGCCGGTTCGTACGTCTTCAGGGCGCTGATCGCGGCGATCTCCAGCCGATCGACGCGCCGGCCCACCGCGCGCTGTCGCAGATAACCCGCGAGCGCCTCAACCTCCGGTAGTTCGGGCACGACCCAACGGTAGCCTTTCTTCCCGTGAGAATCGTGGTGGCGCACAACCGGTACCGGGAAGCCCAACCCTCCGGCGAGAACACCATCGTCGACTCGGAGATCGCCCAGCTCACCGCCGCCGGCGTCGAGGTGCTGCCCTTCCTCCGCAGCTCGGACGAGATCCCGTCGATGTCGAAGGTGGCGAAGGCGCTGCTGCCGATCTCGCCGATCTGGGCTCCGCGCGCCCAGCACGACCTGAGCCGGCTGCTCACCGAGCACCGACCGGACGTTCTGCACCTGCACAACCCGTACCCCCTGCTGTCGCCCTGGGTGGTGCGGACCGCGCACCGCCACGGCGTGCCGGTCGTGCAGACGGTGCACAACTACCGGCAGGTCTGCTCGTCGGGGATCTACTTCCGCGACGGCGTGATCTGCCAGGACTGCAAGGGTCGGGCGCTGGGGGTGCCGGCGATCAGGCACCGCTGCTACCGCGACTCGGCGGCGCAGAGCGCGTTGATGGCGACCACCCTGGTCGTGCACCGGGGCACCTGGCGGTCGGTCGACCGGTACGTCGCCCTCACCTCGGCGATCGCCGACCACCTCCGCGACTACGGCATTCCGGACGAACGCATCGTGGTGAAGCCGAACTCCGTCCCCGACCCGGGTCGGCCGGCACCGCTGGGTGACGGTTTCCTCTACATGGCCCGGCTCTCGCCGGAGAAGGGCGTCGACCTGCTGCTGGACGCCTGGCGCCGGCACCCGGTGGGTGCCCTGGGCACGCTCCGCGTGGCGGGCGACGGGGAGCTGCGCCCGCTTGTGGAGGCCGCCGCCGCCGAGCGACCCGACGTGGTCTACCTCGGCCAGCTCGACCGGGCCGGGGTGCGCGCGGCAGTCGAGGCGAGCGCCGTGGTGATCGCCGCCTCCATGTGGCACGACGTGCTGCCCACCGTGATCATCGAGGCGTTGGCGAGCGGCCGACCGGTGCTCGGCACGGCGTTGGGCGGCATCCCGTACCTGGTCGGGGCCGACGCCCCGCACGAGCCCGCCGGCACCGGCCCCGCCGAGGTCGCCTCCGCTGTCGTCGGCGGCGGATCGCCCATGCCGGCCGGCATCGAGGTGGGCGAGGCCGGCTGGGTCGTCGCACCGGAGGCGGCCGCCCTGGCCGCCGCCCTGCCGGTCGCCCGGGCGGGTGCGGCCGGGCTGGCCCTGGCCGCCCGCGCCCGCTACGAGCGCACCTTCCACCCCGACGTGGTCACCAAGCAGCTCATCGACATCTACGCCGGGGTCACCCGAACCCCCAACCGAGTCTGAACCCGTGCGGGGCGGCCCTGCGCTGCCCCACGGCATGGCGCGGTCATGGTCAGGTCACCCCGAGGGTGACGGCGAGTTGAATGATCGTGCCCGGAGCGTGCGGGTCGCGGGCCACCTGGGCGAGTACCTCGCGGACGGCCGGGCGGTGGCGTACCTCCGCCGGTGCCATCCGCTCGGCGTCGACCAACGCCCGGCCCGCGCTGACCGGGTCGCCGCCCTGGAGGTAGGCGCGGGCGACATCGGCCAGGTGCGCTGCCCGGTGCTCCACCGGCAGCCACCGCCAGGCGTCCCGCTTGGTCACCTTCTCGTGCCAGGCCACCGCCTCGCCCGCGTCGCCCAGGTCGAGGGCTGCGGCGGCACGGGCCAGGTCGACCGCCGTCGGCCCGAACGCCGTCCGGTGGTGATCGTGGCCCTCGCCCACCCGCGCGGCCATGCCGGCGGCCTCGTCGAGGAGTTCGGCTGTGGCGTGGTCGTCGCCCCGGCGGGCTGCCGCCAGGGCGGCCTGCACCAGCAACGTCCCGCACAACGACAACGCGCCGGGCGCACTGTCGTCCGGATCGGGTGGGGCGATCCGGTACGCGGCGGCCAGCGTCGCCGACTGCGCCGTCCGCGCCCGCCCCGCAGCGCGGAACACCTGGCCGAGCTGCACCGTGGCGGCGGCGACCAGCACGGGATCGCCGGTCGCGACGGCCATGGCCCGGTCGGCGGCCAGCCAGCTCAGCTCGGCCTCACCGAGCTTCACCAACAGCGACGCGGCCAACCGGTACACCTCCACCAGCAGCGGGCGGCCCCACCCGGGCTCGTAGGCGGCGGCATGCTGCATCCCGGCGAGCAGGCCCGGCACCACGGCGACCACCTGCGGATACCGGGCATGCTGGAACATGACCCACGCAAGCTCGACATCCCGGACCAACCGGTCCGCGGGCAGCACCACGCCGCGCGCCGCCGGCCGCCCCAAAACAATGTCGTACGCCGAGAGGGCCTCCCGGATCCGTTCCACCCCCTCGACCCGCTCGGCCACCAGCGCGGGTTGAACGTCCCGACCGAGTAACACGGCGGTGTCGATCCGTAGGGCAGTGGCGATGTCCCGCAACGTCGACACCTTGTCCAGCGCCCGGACGCCCCGCTCGACCTTGTCGACCCAGGACTTCGACTTGCCGAGCCGATCGGCGAACACCTGCTGCGACAACCCTCGCCGCCTCCGCCAGTACGCCACCCGCCGGCCAATCGGCAGCAGCTCACTGCTGTCCACGCCGCCACCGCCGATCCGGCACCGCCCGGGTCGTCTCCTCTGGCGGTATCCGCTCCGCCTCGGCCTGGTCGAGAATCCGTTGCCGCGCCGCCTCACGCTCCACCGCCTGGATCTGCTCGCCCCGGTCCTCCCGGTCGGGCTTGCGTCGCGCCGTCACGACCAGCACCCCGCCCGGTATTCCTCCGCCGGGGCCGGCAACGGCCGTTCCGGCAGGTGGGGCACCCGTGTAACACCTATCGTCCGGTACGCCCTCACGCACCGCGCGTGGTTGGTTGCCGGGCGGAGGCGGTCGAGTGGATTTACCCGCCGGCGCCTGACCGACCAGAGCTTCGGCAGCAGGCCGGAGCGCGTCGGGTTCTTCGCATGCCGAGCCATCGGACCTCCGAAACGTAATTCCTTCCATGCAGAGAGTGACAAGGTAAATCTGAGAAGTCTAGGCTTCTATGGAAAGTTTCCATGGAAGATCGAGGTTCGCCCCGCGTTCCTTGATCTCGGAGGTGGAGGGGAGAACACTGGCGGTGTTCGCAACCCTGGAGGTAGACGTGGCGAGGGCAAGTGGCCCGACGATCGCGCGATGGCAACTCGGCCGGGAGTTGCACCGGCTACGCGAGGCGGCCGGTGTCTCGCACAAGGAGATCGCAACCGAGCTGGGCTGCTCGGAGTCAAAGATCTACAAGATCGAATCAGGGGTGGTCGGCGTCAGCCGGTCTGACGTGATCGTCATGCTCACCCGCTACGGCGTCAGCGACGACCGGATACGGCAAACCGCCCTCGACCTCCAGCGCCAGGGCAAGGAACGCGGCTGGTGGGCGAAGTTCGGCCAACTTCCGAATCCCTACAGCATGTACATCGGGTTGGAGTCCGCAGCGACCGCAGTACGGAACTTCGAGCTGGCCGTTGTGCCGGGGTTGCTCCAGACCGAGGCATACGCCCACGCAATCACCAGCGCCGCGTGGCCGGGCCAGAACGAGGAAGCGCGCCGCCGGGTCGAGGTGCGCATGACCAGGCAGGCTTGCCTGACCGAAGATCCGCCGCTGAAGTTCTGGGGGATTGTGGACGAGGGCGTGCTGCGTCGTCAGACCGGCGGCCTGGACGTCATGCGCGGCCAGCTTCACCACCTCATCGAGATGAGCGACCGGCCGAACATCGAGCTTCAGGTACTGCCGTTCAGCGAGGGGTGGCACCCCGGCACTGTGGGTTCCTTCTCGATCCTGGAGTTCCCCGACAACATCCACAGCCCTGTCGTGTACGTGATCAGCCAGGCGGGAGACACCTATCTCGAACGCGAGGACGACTTGCGGCGCGTTACGCTTACCTACACCCACCTGCACGCGGCAGCGCTCAGCGTCAACAAGTCCCGCGACCTGATCGCCGCCATCGTTAAGGACATGACGTAGGGAGAGTCGCGGCAATGGACCGTTCACGCGCCGTGTGGCGTAAGAGCAGCCGAAGCGACGCCAACAGCCAGTGCGTCGAGGTGGCGGACCTCCGCGACGGGGTGGCCGTCCGAGACAGCAAGGACACGGCCGGCCCCGTGCTGGCCTTCGACGTTCAGGGCTGGCGCAGCTTCATCGACTCCCTCAAGCGCAACTGACGCTGCCTCTTCATATTGGATGAGGCAGTGAAGGCCCCGGCTCCCATTTCCGGAGAGCCGGGGCTGCTGCGTCTAGGGTTCGGAGAGCGTTCGTTTCAGGAGTGCATCACCTGGGCGCGGTGACGCCGGGCGGACACAACCCCGTCCAGCTCGTGATGATCGCGTCTCGGGCCGGCCTGGTTCCGCTGCGGCGGCCTGGAACAGCGGCAGTTGTTGACCGGAGGTGGGCTGCCAGCTCCGCCGGGCCGTTGACTTGCCTAGCCGGGTTGGGATTCTTCCTGTGCCGAAAGCATTGACAGGAGGTCTTTCGTTACCGGCCTTCCGCGTGTTGTTGGCGGAGTTGTTCGAGGATGGCGGTGTCGGCTTCGCGGTCGGGGTGGTCGACCTGCCGGTCGAGGTCGACGACGTGTTCGAGTTCCCGGATCGCCTGGTCGAGGTCACCACCCGCCCGGTAGATCATCGCGATGTTGTACCGGGTGACGGCTTCCCCGGCCCGGTCGCCGACCTCCCGCTGGATGGGGAGGGCTTGGTGGTAGTGGTCGAGGGCCCGTTGTCGGTCCCCCAACCGGTTGTACACGCTGCCGATGTTGTTGAGGGTGGTGGCTTCGCCGGCCCGGTTGCCGACCTCCCGCTGGATGGGGAGGGCTTGGTGGTAGTGGTCGAGGGCCTGCTGTCGGTCCCCCAACCGGTTGTACACGCTGCCGATGTTGTTGAGGGTGGTGGCTTCGCCGGCCCGGTTGCCGACCTCCCGCTGGATGGGGAGGGCTTGGTGGTAGTGGTCGAGGGCCTGCTGCCGGTCCCCCAACCCGTTGTACACGCTGCCGATGTTGTTGAGGGTGGCGGCTTCGCCGGCCCGGTCGCCAACTTCCCGCCGGATGGGGAGGGCTTGGTGGTAGTGGTCGAGGGCCTGCTGCCGGTCCCCCAGGTTGTCGTACACGAGACCGATGTTGTTGAGGGTGGTGGCTTCGCCGGCCCGGTCGCCGATCTCCCTCAGGATGGGGAGGGCTTGGTGGTAGTGGTCGAGGGCCTGCTGCCGGTCCCCCAGGTTGTCGTACACGAGACCGATGTTGTTGAGGGTGGCGGCTTCGCCGGCCCGGTTGCCGACCTCCCGCGTAATGGGGAGGGCCTGGTGGTAGTGGTCGAGGGCCCGCTGCCGATCCCCCAGGTTGTCGTACACGTTGCCGATGTTGTTGAGGGTGGCGGCTTCGCCGGCCCGGTCGCCAACTTCCCGCCGGATGGGGAGGGCTTGGTGGTAGTGGTCGAGGGCCTGCTGCCGGCCCCCCAACCTGTCGTACACGTTGCCGATGTTGTTGAGGGTGGCGGCTTCATCGGTCCGGTTGCCGGCCTGCTGGTACATGGTCAGGGCCTGCTGGTAGTCCTCCAGTGCCGGCCAGGGCCGACCGGTCGACGCCCGCGCCCAGCCACGCTGATAGCGGGCGCCGGCGTCCGGGCCGAGGGTCAGGGTCGCGGTGGCCATGGCCTCGACCGCGGCGAACCGCGAGGTACGCAGCCACACCCGACACACCCGGTCACCGAGGTCCCGGGCGATCGCCGGCTGCTGACCGGCGACAGCAAGCCGATGCACCTCGACCCATCGGGCGAGCTTCCTTGGGTCAGTGGCCATCGGAAACGGCGGGGTCGAGGACCCAGAGCTGGTAGAGGGACTGGGCGGCGGCGGCGCAGGCGTCGGTGTGTTCGTCGTCGGTGAGCAGGGGGCGGACGAGGGGGTGCAGGATGTTGGAGACGTAGTAACGGGGCTGGCGGGTCTCGGGGTCGGTGCCCTCTTCGAGCAGGCCGAGTTGGACGGCCCGCTGGATGTGCCGGGTGGCGTCGGGGTGTTGGTGCAGGGCGTGGACGGTGGCGGCGGGTACGGGTAGCTCGACGACGTTGATCCTGGCGAGCATCCGGCGGAGTTCGAGAGGCTGGGAGTCGAGCAGGTTGTCGGCCAGGACCATCTCGCGGCGGAACCGGTCCGCTTCGTTCTCGATGGCGGTGAGCAGGCCGTCGATGTCGAGGGTGGCATCGTCGACGATCCGGTTGAGCCAGTCGAGCAGCCGGGGATTGCGAGCCGCAGCCTCGATCGCCCGGTCCCGGATGGCAGGGTCAATCGTGGATTCGGGGCGCAGGTTGGCCAGGTTGGCGATCTTCTTGGTCTGCTCGACGAGGGTGAGGGTCTCCAGGGCCTCGACGGCGACGGTGGTGCCGGCCGGGGCGGGGAAGCGGTAGCGGCTGGTGATGATGACGCGGCTCGGGCTACCGGTGTCGCGGATCGCGGTGAGCAGGGCGGGCAGGATCTCGGCCATCGCCGGGGCGAGCACGCGGCTGCCGTCGTCGCGGGTGTCGAGGTTGCCGGTCTCGAAGTCGTCGAAGACGAACAGGCAGGGTGTCCCGCCGAGTGGCCCGTCGGCGTCGAGCAGGTGCCGCAGCCGGGTCAGGAGGGGAACCTGTTCGTTGTCGAGGAGTGCGCTGGCCGCGATGGTCTGGTCGACGCTGTCGAAGCGGATCTTGCTGGTCAGCTCACGGAACTTGATGGCGTCGACCCGGCCGTACCAGACGGCGTGCTGGTGGGTGGGCATGCGTTCCAGGAGCCGGGAGGCGAGGCTGCTCTTGCCGAGCCCACCCATGCCGGCCAACAGCAGGCCCTGCGCCGCGCCGGGGGTGTCGGCGGGTTGCCGGAGGGCGCGCAGGCACCGTTGGATGAGTCGACGCCGGCCGACGAACTCGGCTCGGGAGGCGACCCGGGACAGTTGGGTCTGCGGGTCCAGGAACTGCTGGTCGACAGCGCGTACCTGCGACCGTCTGCGGCCCGGGGTGTGCAGCGGGGTGACCATGGGCGTCAGCGGGGACCGGTCGGCGTAGACCCGGAGCAGATGCCAGTAGCTGCTCTTCCTGTCGTGGAACAGGTGACGGCGGGCCTCGACGACGGCCCGGTCCAACGACTGGCCGTCGGCCAGGGCCTGGTAGAGCGCGGCGGCGAAATCGGTGGCGGAGACGTCCCCGACCGGCAGCGCCCAGCCCAGCACCGCAGGAGCACCAGCATCGACCAGGCTCTCACTCATCGACGGGAACACCCCACCATCGGGGGCCTCAGCGGTCAGGCAACCGGAGACGAACACCAGCCTCGGCCAGTGCCCCTGCATCGCCTCGGCGATCTGGTCAGCCGTCGCACTCGCGGGCGCGCCGAACTCGTCCTCCACCACGAAGACCGGCTTTCCGCCGTCCGTGGTGGCGTGCCCGCTCAGATGCAGCACGTCGAAGTGGCCGGGCCCGTAGTCGCGGCTGAGGAACCGGAGCCCCTCCAGGGTGCCGCTCTCCTCGACCACCAGATCGGTGCCGGTCCGTCGCGTCGCGGCCAGGATCGCGGCCTCCTCGGCCTCGAAGTTGAGCACCGGCTCGACGCCTTCCGGCGAAGCCGCCATGAACAGCACCCGCAACGGCCGGTTGCCCGGCGCGACCGGGCCCGTCAGCGCCGCGTGGGTGCCGACCGCACGGACCGGCAGCAGCGGCGCCCGGCCGGCTACGCTCAGGAACGCGCCCTCCCGGGCGAGCAGTTCCCAGGGCAGGTGCCGCAGCCGTTGCTCGGCGGTGATCCGCAGCACCGCCCCGGCCGGATGGGCCAGCATCGAGGTCAGCCACCGCTGGTCACCGTCGAGGAACTCCGCCAGCCGCGCCCCCAGCTCAGCCAGCCGGACCGCGCCGTACACCTTCTGCGCGGCGGCGTCGGTGCTGTAGTCACGTCGTACCAGCGTGATCAGCTCATCGACCGCGGCCCGGTCCAGACCGCGGGTCCGGGGCGGCTCGCCGTCGGCGGACAGCCGCAGCTCGTAGTGGTTCGAGGTCTGCGCGAAGACCTCCAGTTCGAAGGTGCCCATCTGCCCATCCCGTCGTGGCGGTCAGTTCAGTGCGGCCCGGTGCCGTCCGGCCGCATGGCGATCTCCAGCCGCGCCTGGCTGCCTTCGGCCAGCTCGATCCGGGTGCCGTCCGGCAGCAGCACGGTGACCGCGGCACCGTCCCGGCGGCGGGCACTCCACCACTCGGTGATCGTCTTGGCCACCTCGACCCCGGAGAACACCAGCCCGATCACCGCGATCACCATCTCGGCCGACCGCTGCACCTGTACCGGCGACACGTTGTCGTCCGGCCCCACGGCCCCGACCAGTGCGGCCCGCAGCTCCGCCGCCCAACTCGCGGCGTGCGCCCCGGACACCTCCACCGTGGCGTTTCCCATTGCCCGCACCCTCCCCTGATGCGCCCGGTCAAGCCGGCCCAGGACCGCCCATCTCTGGCCCAGGCCAGGCGATCAACGGGTGGACCTTGGCGGCCACTGTACGTTTCATTCGCGTCCGGGACCGCTCGGTGAGCCCGGCTCAGGTGACGGGTTTCCGACTCGCTGACCGCATCCCGGCCATCGTGGGAAGAACAATGACGGCCGATGCCGCCGCCGTACGCCGGTGGTGTCACGGTCCGACCCTCGGCAACCGCCCGCGTCGGCTACCGGGAGTAGTAGGAAGAACGAGGTGGATCGGGCATGGAGGATCGGGAACCGCCGGGACCGCGCCCCGTCGCTCCCGCTGCGGCGACCACCGTCACCCGACACGTGGAGGTGCATCGGCTTGCTGTCGCCGGTCAGCAGCCGGTGATCGCCCGGGATGTCGGTGACCGGGTGTGTCGGGTGTGGCTGGGTACCTCGCGGTTCGCGGCGGTCGAGGCTATGGCCACCGCGACCCTGACCCTAGGCCCGGATGCCGGCGCCCTCTACGACCGGGGTTGGGCGCGGTTGTCGACCGGTCGGCCCTGGCCAGCCTTGGAGGACTACCAGCAGGCCCTGACCATGTACCAGCAGGCCGGCAACCGGACCGGCGAAGCCGCCACCCTCAGCAACATCGGCGGCGTGTACGCCGGTTTGGGGGACCGGCTGCAGGCCCTCGACCACTACCACCAAGCCCTCCCCATTACGCGGGAGGTCGGCAACCGGGCCGGCGAAGCCACCACCCTCAACAACATCGGCCACGTATACGACAACCTGGGGGATCGGCAGCAGGCCCTCGACCACTACCACCGAGCCCTCCCCATTACGCGGGAGGTCGGCAACCGGGCCGGCGAAGCCACCACCCTCAACAACATCGGCCACGTGTACGACCGGTTGGGGGATCGGCAGCGGGCCCTCGACCACTACCACCAGGCCCTCCCCATCCGGCGGGAGGTCGGCGACCGGGCCGGCGAAGCCACCACCCTCAACAACATCGGCCACGTGTACGACGGTTTAGGGGATCGGCAGCGGGCCCTCGACCACTACCACCAGGCCCTCCCCATCCAGCGGGAGGTCGGCGACCGGGCCGGCGAAGCCACCACCCTCAACAACATCGGTCTCGTGTACGACAACCTGGGGGATCGGCAGCAGGCCCTCGACCACTACCACCGAGCCCTCCCCATTACGCGGGAGGTCGGCGACCGGGCCGGCGAAGCCACCACCCTCAACAACATCGGCCACGTGTACGACGGTTTAGGGGACCGGCAGCGGGCCCTCGACCACTACCACCAAGCCCTCCCCATGACGCAGGAGGTCGGCAACCGGGCCGGCGAAGCCACCATCCGGTACAACATCGCGATGGCCCACCGGGCGGGCGGGGACCTCGACCAGGCGATCCGGGAACTCGAACACGTCGTCGACCTCGACCGGCAGGTCGACCACCCCGACCTCGAAGCCGACACCGCCCTCCTCGAACAACTCCGCCAACAACGCGCGGAAGACAGCGGTTCTGAACCGCCTGCGGGACCGTGAGGGCAGCGCTGCCGACGACGAAGGATGCCAACGGGTGGCGTTCCGTCGACGCGCCGCAGGGCCCCTACAGGGAGGCGCGGGCGGAGAAGGCGATGCTGGCCAGCAGGAAGCCGCCGTTGACGATGGTGAACGCGACGAGCACCCAGAGGACCAGCGCGGGGGCCACGGCGAGCACCAGGGCGGCCACGAAGATCACCGCGCCGTAGTCGCGGACCAGCTTCACCAGGCGTACCGGCAGTGAGGTCGAGGTGACCATGCTGGCGGCGTTCGGGCCGGCCTGCATGACCGACGTGACCAGGTTGACCATCCAGGTGCCCGCGAAGGTCGCCACCAGCCAGGTCGGGGTCGACGGCTCCTGCGCGACAGCGGTGGCGGCGAGCGCGGCGACCAGGGCGATCTGCGCGGCCACGTCGCAGAGCACGTCGACCCGGGCCCCGGCCGCGCTGCCCTGGCCGGTCACCCGGGCGAGCTGCCCGTCGGCGCAGTCCAGGGAGTACGCGACCTGCCAGCCGACCAGGGCGAGCAGGCCGACCACCCAGGCCGGTACGTCGCCGGCGGCGACCGGGCCGGCGAGTGCCACCACGGTGACCGAGGTGGCCAGCCCGAGCACCAGGTTGGTGATGGTCAGCGCGGTCGGTCGCAGCCCGAGGCGCTGGGCGACGAGCGCGAAGACGGCACCCAGCCACTGGCTGATCGACTCGCTGAACAGGCCGCCGCCCCGGTTCACCCGGTGGAAGTCGGCGATGGTGGGACGGGGGTCAGCCAAGCTGGTCGCGGATTGCACCGGCGTAGTCTGCCAGCCGGTCCCGGGTCTCGGTAGGAGACAGCGCCAGGTGTTCGAGGATGGTGTACCGGTCCGGTCGGGTACGCGGCGCGAACTGCACCGCCTCCACGAACTGGTCGTCGCTGAGCGCCACCTCGGCGGGGAGCCGGGGCAGACCGTGCCGGGCCAGGCAGGCCGACATCTCCCCGAAGCGGCGCAGGTCCCCGCGCAGCCAGGTGCAGAACAGCGCGCCCAGCCCGGCCAACTCGCCGTGTGAGGCGGTGCCGGGGAAGAGCGCGTCGATGGCGTGCATGATCTCGTGGCAGCCGCCACTGCACGGGCGGCTGGTGCCCTCGATGGCCATGGCCAGGCCGCTGGAGATCAACGCGTCGGCCAGCACGGTGACGAAGGCGTCGTCGGCCATGTCGCCCGGGTGGTTGAGCACCGCTTCGGCACCCGCCCGGGACAGCGAGGCGGCGAGCCCGTCGAACGGTTCGACGCGTACCCGGCGGGCCAGCTCCCAGTCGGCGAGCGCGCTGATGTTGCTGATCACGTCGCCGATGCCGGCCCGGTTGTGCCGGTCCGGGCCGCTCTCCACGAAGTCCAGGTCGACGATCACCGCGATCGGGATGTGCACGCCGTAGGAGCCCTTGAGCCCGTCGGTGATGAGGCTGGCCACCGGGGAGGCGATCCCGTCGTTGGCGAGGCTCGTCGCCACCGACACCATCGGCAGCCCTCGGCGGGTCGCCGCGTACTTGGCCACGTCGATGGTCTTGCCGCCACCGATCCCGACGACCGCGTCGTACGACCGGGCGCGCAGTTTGCCGCCGAGGTCGTCGGCGGCGTCCAGGGTGCCCCCGGAGACGGTGAACACGTCGGCCGTTCGCAGTGACGGTCGGATCAGCTCCGCGATCTGGGTGCCCTGACCCGGGCCGACCACCACCGCGACGTCACCGCCGGCGGAGATCCGCCCGTCGGAAAGGATCGCCGCCAGGTCGGCCACCGCCCCCCGTCGCACGTCGATGTGCAGCGGGGTGAGGACGCTCCGAGCTAGTAGCGGCACGCGATCTCCCGCGCGCGGGCCAGGTCGGCGTGGTTGTCGACCTCGACCCACGGGACGTCACCGATCGGCGCCGCCCGCACCTCCCCGCCCCGGTCGGAGAACTCCTGGTAGCCGTCCTCGTAGTAGAGGTTCGGGTCCCGCCGCCAGGTCGCCTCCAACGCGTCGGCGAGGGCGTCGGCGACCTGCGGCTCGATGAGCGTCGCGCCGATGTACTCCCCGTACGCCTCGCCCGGGTCCATGATCTTGGTGATCCGGGTGAGCTGGCCGGCGGCGTCGAAGGTGGTCTTCATCTCCTCCTCGGCCAGCGCCTTCAGCGTGTCCACCGCGAGCAGGATGCCTGGCCCGCGCCCGGCGAGCAGGGTCTTCTCCACGCTCACCGGGTGCACGGTGTCCCCGTTGACGAGCAGCACCCCACGGGCGAAGTACTCCCGGGCCAGCCAGAGCGAGTAGGCGTTGTTCCACTCCTCGGCCTTGTCGTTGTGCACCAGGGTCAGCGTGACCCCGTACTTCTTCTCCAGGTCGGCCTGCCGCTCGCGGACCGCGTCCGCCGCGTAGCCGACCACGATCACGATGTCGGTGAGCCCGACCTCGGCGAGGTTGCCCAACGCGATGTCCAGGATCGTGGTCTCGCCGTCCACCGGCACCAAAGCCTTGGGCAGGGTGTCGGTGTACGGGCGCAGCCGTCGTCCCGCCCCGGCCGCGAGCACCATTCCGATCATCGCGACATCCTCCCTCGTCCTGCTCCCCGTCACCGCTGGAGGATAGCGCCGGCTGGCCTCGCCGCTGGGGCCAACCGGGTCAGCCGGGCAGTGCGGCCAGGTCGGCGAGCATGCTCAGCCGCTCGTCCGCGCTGAGCACGGAGTACGGGCCGGCAGCCCGGCGGTCGGTCTCCAGCTCGATGGCGAGCCGTTCGGGGCCGGCCGGCAGGGCGGCGACGCTCGACGCGGTGTGCCCGGCGGCGGCCCAGGCGGCGGCGTGCGCGTCGGCGCGGTGGTAGCGCAGCGTACCGAGCCGGTTGAGCAGCAGCACGCCCGATCCGGTGCCGTCCGGCTCGTGCGGAGGCGCCAACGCGGCGAAGGCCGAACCGCCCCGGTCACCCTCCTCGTCGGCCAGCACCAGCGCGTACGACAGCAGGCGGCCGAGCACCGCGACCAGCCGGGACACCCGCTCGTCGTGCCCGGCCCACAGCTCCTCGGTGACCTCCGCGTGCACCTGGTACAGCTCGGTGAGGAAGGCCGCGCCCCGCTCGGTGGCGGAGAGCGCGCCGTCGGGGCCGCGGTGCAGCATCCCGTGCGCCACGTGCTTGTCCACTGTCCGGCGGGCGACGACCGGGTCTCCGTACCGGGTGATCGCCGCGAATCCAGGGGCGTCGACGGTGCCGCCCGGCGCGGCCAGGCGGGTGCGCAGGTCCACCAGGAAGCCGCTCGCGGTCGGTCCGCCGTACCGCTGGCTCAGCTCGGCGCCCCCGCCGTCGCGGCCGGCCAGCATGCCGGCGCGGAAGACCCGGTCCACGGCCGGGGCGAGCAGCCCGGCGACGCGGTGCGGCGCCAGCTCGACGGTGTTCACAGACCGATCGACCGCAGGACGGCGAAGCCCTCCTCCGCGATCCGCCGGATCAGCCCGTCGTTGACGTCGCGGTGCTCGTCCAGCGCTGTCACCTCGTGCTCGGCCAGCCAGCGGTACTCGGTGTGCTTGCCGACCTCCAACGTCGGCCGGGCGAGGTCACCGTCGACACGGACCAGGAAGTCGTACTCGATCCGGGCCAGGCCGTCGTCGCCCACGTAGGTGTACTCGCCCACCTGGCCCAGGACATGGGAGAGGACCCAGCCGGTCTCCTCGGTGATCTCCCGGCGGAGCGCCTCGTCGATCTCCTCACCCGGCTCCAGGTGGCCGCCGACGATGTCCCAGCAGTTGGGGAAGAGGCGTCGGTGCGGTGAGCGGCGCTGGAAGAAGATGCGGCCGTCGTGGTCGACGATCAGCGCGCCGGCGCAGCGCAGGGGCTCGGTGGACACCATCCGACAGTAGCCAGCGTCCGCAGCTTGTGCGATGCCGCTCTTGTCCCGGAAACATCCACAGACCACCATGTCCGTACCGAATGCCACCGTCCCAAAGGGGTGATGTGTGATGCGGGTACGGGATGCGATGTCCAGCCAGGTCCTTGTCGTCGGTCCGGAGCACACGCTCCGACAGGCGGCTCGGATGATGTCGGCCCGCGGTGTCGGGTCGGCGGTCGTGATCGACCCGGATTCCGAGGGCGTGGGGATCATGACCGAACGTGACGTGTTGAAGGCCATCGGCGCCGGCCTGGACTGCGACGTGGAACGCACCGGCGCCCACCTGACCTGGGACGTGGTCTACGCGGGCCCGGAGTGGACGGTGGCCGAGGCCGCCGCCGCGATGGCCCGGGGCGGGTTCCGGCACCTGGTGGTGCTGGACGGCCGCGAGGTGGCCGGGGTGATCTCGGTACGGGACATCATGCGGGTCTGGGCGGAGAGTCAGGTGGCCGCCACGACCTGAGCCGAGCAGGTGTGGCCGGCCGGATCGACGGGTAAGGATCCCCTGCGGGCACGGAGACGCCGTGGCCCGCGGGGGAGGTCTCCGATGCGTGACGCGGAGCGGCTGGTCGAGCAGCAGTACGCCATGCTCCTGCGTCGGGACGTGGCCCGTCTACCGGATCTCTACGCTCCGGAGGCGTTCTACTCCATGCCGGGCGTGACGGTCCGCCCGATCGAGCTGCCCGCACTCCTGCGCACCTGGACGGGCGCCTTCGGGGACCTGCGGGTCGACCCGCTCGGCGCGGTCCGCACCGGCGGTGGCGCCGCCGTCGAGCTGCGTCTGACCGGCACCCACACCGGCACGCTGCATTCGCCGTACGGCACCGTCGCGCCCACCGGCCGGCTGGTGAGCTGGGAGGTGGCCGACGTGGTCCGTGCTCGGCACGGCCGGATCACCGCCTGGCGCTCCTACTTCGACTGGAGTCAGCTCCTCGACGCGATCGGCGTGCAGTTTGAGGGACTGTCCCGGGTGGCGCACCACGACGCGCTCGCCCTTCCGGTCTGATCTGCCGCCGACCGGTGGAGTCGGGTCACCCGTCCCGGTGGCTCAGGATGCGGACATCGCCGTGCCGTCCGCGCGTCCCCCGCCGCCGCCCGTACGCTCAACATCCATGACCGCCGAGCAGTTGATCTCCTTTGCCCGTGGGGCTCCCTCGCTGGACATCGTCGATGTCGAGGGGCTCAAGGCCGCAGCCGTCCGCGCCTTCGACGCCGACCCCGCGGGGGTCACGGCGTACGGCACCTCCGTCGGTTACCTTCCGCTGCGGAAGTGGATCGCCGACAAGCACGGCGTCCAGGCCGACCAGGTGCTTGTCACCAACGGGTCCCTCCAGGCCGACGCGTTCCTCTTCGACCACCTGGTCCGCCCCGGCGACGCGGTGGTGGTGGAACGCCCGACGTACGACCGGACGCTGCTCAACCTCCAGCGGATGGGCAGTGAGCTGCATTCCATCGCGGTCCAGCCGGACGGCCTCGACACCGCCGAGCTGCGCAAGCTGCTGGAGTCCGGGGTCCGGCCCCGGCTCGCGCACGTCATCCCGAACTACCAGAACCCCGCCGGCATGACGCTGTCGCTGGAGAAGCGTCGGGAGTTGCTCGACCTCGCCGCCGAGTACGAGTTCACGATCTTCGAGGACGACCCGTACGCGGACGTCCGGTTCCGGGGCGAGGCGCTGCCGTCGATGCTCTCGCTGGACACCCGCAACGTGGTGGTGCACGCGTCGAGCTTCACCAAGACGGTCTGCCCGGGTGTCCGGGTCGGTTACCTGGTCGGCCCGTCGGATCTGATCGCCGCCATCGCCAAGAACGCGACGAGCCTCTACATCTCGCCGGGCATGGTGTCCCAGGCGATCGTGCACGAGTTCTGCGTCTCCGGTGACATCGACCGCTCGATCGAGACGGTACGAGCGGCGCTGGGTGAGCGGTCCCGGGTGCTCGCCGAGTCGTTGCGCCGGCACCTGCCGCAGGCGCGGTTCGTGGAACCCGACGGCGGCTACTTCCTCTGGGTCGAGTTCCCGGAGGACGTGCTCGTCGACCGGCTCGCCCCGGCGGCGGCCGAGCGGGGGGTCGCCGTGGTCAAGGGCAGCGACTTCGTGCTGGACGGTGGGCGGCACGCGCTCCGGTTGGCCTTCTCGGCGGTGACCGCTGACAAGATCGACGAGGGTGTCCGTCGGCTCGCCGAGGCCGTGGAGGCGGTCCGCAGCTGAGGGCGGAGGGCGTCCGAAGCTGAGGCCGGAGGCGGTCCGGAGTTGAGTCCGGGGCGGTCCCGAGCCGGGCTGACTGTCGGGTTCCCGACAGAAGGGCGGCGCTGGCCGCCTCGGGACTCCCGCCCGGGTGGTCGGCGGCCCCACAATGCTGCGAGCGCCACCCTTCAGCTGTTGCGGACGTCACCACCCGGTCTCCGGGCTGGCCGCGAGTGGGGTGACGCGGCAGCACAACCTCCCGCCCCCACAGGTGCCGGGTGGGCCGTGTCGTCCCCGCACACCCCCCGATGCGGCCCGGCCCGCCCGGCGCCGCCCCAAGGGGCCTGTTGCACAGGGATTGGCCGGCCTGCGGCGGCCCCCACGCGACCGCCGTCACACGTCTCCTCGACCGCGGTCGGCGTAGCCTGCAAGCCGCAGCCGAGCGTGGGAGGTGACGCGATGACGGATCGGACAGAGCGGGACCGGACGGCACCGCCGTCCACCGGCCGGGTGTTGCGACCTCGGGCCTGGCCCTCCCCGGTCCGGGCGATGACCCGGATCCTCAACGCCGACGGTTCGCCGCCCGTGCCGGCCCCCAGTGGCACCGGTCGCAGCGCGGTGGTCGACTGCGCGCTCTACGTCGACGGCAAGCGGCAACCCGGCGACTGGACGTACGCCGAGGCGCTGACCGCGGCCCGCCGGGAGGAGCACGGCTTCGTCTGGATCGGTCTGCACCAGCCCGAGTTGGCCGAGATGACCGCCATCGCGGAGACCTACGGGCTGCACGAGCTGGCCGTCGAGGACGCGGTGAAGGCCGAGCAGCGCCCCAAGCTGGAGCGGTTCGGCGACGTCGTCTTCCTGGTGCTGCGTACCGCGCGGTACTGCGAGCACGCCGAGCTGACCGAGAACTCCGAGGTCGTGGAGACCGGGCAGGTGATGCTCTTCATCGGCCCGAACTTCGTGATCAGCGTCCGGCACGGGGACGCCTGCCGGCTCGCCCCGATCCGCGCCGACCTGGAGACCAAGCAGGAGTTGCTGCTGCACGGCCCGTGGGCGGTGGCGTACGGGGTGACCGACCGGGTGGTCGACCTCTACCTGGAGGTCGCCGACCAGATCGAGGACGACCTGGACATGCTGGAGGCCGAGGTCTTCGACCGGCAGGGACACGGGCGGATCCAGCGGATCTACCAGATGAAGCGGGAGTTGGTGGAGTTCAAGCGGGCGGTGGTGCCGCTGCAACGACCGCTGATGACGCTGACCTCGCAGGTCAACCGGGACGTGCCCAAGGAGATTCGCAAGTACTTCCGGGACGTGCAGGACCACCTGAGCCGCACCGTGGAGCAGGTGAACTCCTACGACGACCTGCTGAACTCGATCCTCCAGGCGCGGCTGGCCCAGGTCACCGTCGACCAGAACAACGACATGCGCAAGATCGCTGCCTGGGCCGGCATCGCCGCGGTGTGGACCGCCATCGCCGGCATCTACGGGATGAACTTCGACAACATGCCCGAGCTGAAGATGACGTACGGCTATCCGGTGGTGCTGGCCCTCATGCTCGGCGTCTCACTGGCCCTCTACCGGTGGTTCCGCCGCAACGGGTGGCTCTAGACCGCGCGGCGGGAGCGACTGGACCGCTCCGCCGCCCGGCAGGCGCAGTGATCCACTCGCCTTTCATGAAGTCGCGGCATCCCGCGCTCCCGGACACCCCGACTTCCTGAAAGCCGAGTCGATCATGCGAGGGTCCGCCCGCGTGGGGGCCCGCCCGTGCGAGCCCCGCGTCCGTGCGAGCCCCGCGTCCGTGCGAGCCCCGCGTCCGTGCGAGCCCCGCGTCCGTGCGAGCCCCGCGTCCGCGGAAGCGCCGACGAGCGGGGGCAGCCCGCTCGTCGGCGCTCGATGCGCTGTCGCTGGTGTCAGCGGCGGCCGTTGGTGCGGGCGGTGTCCTTGTCCTTGCCCAGCGCCTTGGTGAGGTCGTCGGTCGGCCGACCGGAGACGTCCGTGGCACCCTCGGCGACCGACGGGACCTTGTCCGTCGGGCGGATGCCGGTCTGCTTGGCCGGGCCGGTGGTGCTCGCGCTGGTGCCGCCGGCCACTGCCGAACTGCCGGCACCGGTCATCCCCGCGGCACCGGTCATGGCCGCCCCGTCGGTGCCCTTGGTGGCGGGCGGCGTGCGCACCTCGATCGAGTCGACCTCGTCACGCATCGGCTCAAGGCTGCCGCGGGTCGGGTCGTACTCGGCCCACTCCTGCTGCTCCCGGCGGCGACGCAGGGCCACCGCGCCGGCCAGGCCGGCGACGACACCTGCCGCCAGCAGGCCGGTCATCATCGGGCCGCGACGGCGCGGCTGCTTCTTCTTACCGGTGATCCGCATGGTCTTCGACTTGGCCTTCCTGGTCAGCGGCCCTGCCTGCGCGGCGCCGTCACGGGCCGCCGCGGCCAGCGGTGCCAGCGTGGTGAGTGTCGTCCCCCAGCCGGTCGACGCCTGGTCGCGAACCCTCGCCGCGGCCGGCCCGACGTAGCCCCGGGCCACCTGGACCCGCGGGCCGACTGTCGCGCCGGCACCCTTCGCGGCGTGGTTGGCTGCCTGCACCAGGTGGCTGATGCTCTGGTTCAGCTCGGCCTTGGCCAACTGCCCCTGGGACTTACGCCGCCCGAATCCAAACACGGTCCTACCTCCTGGGAGTTGTTCCTTCGTCATCCTCCACCAACGGATGCCTCCGCGATGCCAGATCGGGCACATGGGAGGATCCGCATGGAACTGACCAACGAGTGAGGAGTACCCGTGGCCGAGGCTGTCTACGCCACCCTGCACACCAACGCTGGCTCGATCCGGCTGGAGCTCTTCCCGAACCACGCGCCGAAGACCGTCCGCAACTTCGTCGACCTGGCCGAGGGCAACCGTGAGTACACCGACCCGCGCACCGGTCAGCCGGGCAGTGGGCCGTACTACGACGGCACCATCTCGCACCGGGTGATCAGCGGTTTCATGGTCCAGATGGGCGACCCGACCGGTACCGGTCGGGGCGGGCCGGGCTACAAGTTCGCTGACGAGTTCCACCCGGAGCTGCGCTTCGACCGGCCCTACCTGCTGGCGATGGCGAACGCCGGACCGGGCACCAACGGTTCGCAGTTCTTCATCACCGTGTCCCCGACGCCGCACCTCAACAACCGGCACACCATCTTCGGCCAGGTTGCCGACGAGCAGTCGGTGAAGGTCGTCGACTCGATCGCGAGCACCCCGACCGGCCCGAGCGACCGTCCGCTGCAGGACGTCGTCATCGAGCGGGTCGAGATCGAGCGGTCTGCTTCCTGACCGACCGGCGAGGTACCTTTGCTCGCATGATTGAGCGCTCCGGAGCACCGCACCGGCCGGCGTCGGTGGATCGCGTGTCGGTGGACGGAGGGGCGGCCCGGTGAGTGAGTCTCCGCCGACCGCCCCGGTCTGCTACCGGCACCCCGGCCGGGAGACCTACGTGCGGTGCACCCGCTGCGACCGGTCGATCTGTCCGGACTGCATGCGGGAGGCGTCCGTCGGGCACCAGTGCCCGGAGTGCGTCAACGAGGGACGTCGCAGTGTCCGGCCGGCGCGTACCGCCTTCGGTGGCGGTATCGCCGGCCGGCACGGCTATGTCACCAAGGCGCTGATCGCCGTGAACGTGCTGCTCATGGTGCTGTCCATCGCCTCCGATCGGGGTGGCGACGCGGCAGCGGGCGGTTCCGGCTTCGGCGGGCTGGCCGGCGGCGAGACACCGCTCACCCGGTGGGGCGGCGTGCTCGGCTACGCCTCGTACGTGCCCTTCGGCCCGGTGCACGGGGTCGCGGCCGGCGAGTGGTACCGACTGTTCACCGCCATGTTCCTGCACTACGGGTTGCTTCACCTGCTGCTGAACATGTGGGCGCTGTGGGTGCTCGGCCGGGAGTTGGAGGGCGCGCTGGGCCGGGTGCGCTTCCTCGCCCTCTACCTGATCGCGGGCCTCGGCGGCAACGTCGCGGTCTTCCTGTTCAGTGCCCCCAACCAGTCAACCGTCGGTGCGTCGACGGCCACCTTCGGGCTCTTCGCCGCGATCTTCGTGATCATGCGACGTCTCGGCCACAACACCTCGTCGATCGTGCCGGTCCTGGTCGTCAACCTGGTCTTCACCTTCGCCGTCCCGGGCATCTCGATCCCCGGGCACCTGGGCGGGCTGGCGGTCGGCGGGCTGATGGCGTTGGTGCTCGCGTACGCGCCCCGCGGCTGGCGCACGTTGGCGCAGGCCACCGGTGGCGGGATCATCCTGCTGGTCCTGCTCGCTCTGGTCCTCGTCCGCACCGCCGTCCTGCTCGGCTGACGTCTCGATCGAGATCTTGGAAGGAAGGTGCCCCCGGAGGGGCGGTTTCCTTCCAAGATCTCAGGGTGTCAGGAGCGGGGGGCGGCGCGTAGCGCGACGGCGACCTCTTCCGGGGTGGCGCCCAGGTCGTATCGGCCGAAGAGGTGCAGTGACACGCCCGCGTCGATCTCCAGGACCTCGGACGTGAGCCCCAGTCGCGGTCGCCGGTCCACGGTGATCGCCTCGATCGCCGGCCAGGGCAGCAGTTGGCGACCAGCGAACCCGCGAATGACTGTGAGTCCTGCCGGATCCACCGCCAGTCGGACCGGTGCGATCAGGTCGCGTACCGCCCAAGTGGCCAGCGCGGCGGCGGCCAGGACGGCCAGCACCAACCGCACCGGGTCGTCGTCGGCGAAGAGCAGCCCGAGCAGGACCAGCAGGACCGCACCGGCCAGCTTCGCCGCCGGTAGGCTCGCCGGCACTCGCCACTGCCGGACTGGGGAGATCTCATCCACCCGCTCAGCATGCCAGCGGCTGCCGGCTCCCGGCAGTGCCGGCCCGGTCCGCGAGTGCCGGCCCGGTCCGCGAGTGCCGGCCCGGTCCGCGAGTGCCGGCCCGGTCCGCGAGTGCCGGCCCGGTCCGCGAGTGCCCGCCCGGTCCGCGAGTGCCCCGTACCACCGGCGCGGGCGCGTACCGGCGTGTCGGTAGAGGGAGGCAAGCCCGGGGGCAATCAGTCGGTCCACGGACAACGTAGGATCGGGACAGCCCACGTTACCGGGGAGTAAACATGAGTGACGCGGTCATCGTCGGAGCGGTGCGCACCCCGGTCGGACGGCGCAGGGGCAGCCTCGCCGACGTCCACCCGGTCGACCTCTCGGCGCACGTGCTGCGTGCCCTCGCCGAGCGCACCGGGATCGACCCGGCCCAGGTCGACGACGTCTACTGGGGCTGCGTGTCCCAGGTCGGCGAGCAGTCGTGGAACGTCGCCCGCAACGCCGTGCTCGCCGCCGGCTGGCCCGAGACGGTGCCCGGCACCACCCTGGACCGGCAGTGCGGCTCCAGCCAGCAGGCCCTGCACTTCGCCGCCGCGACGGTGCTCTCCGGCCAGGCCGACCTGGTGGTCGCCGGCGGGGTCGAGTCGATGACCCGGGTGCCGATGGGCTCCAGTGTGGCCGACGGCATGCCGTTCAGTGATCAGCTGCGCGCCCGCTACCGGGGTGTCGAGGGCTTCGCCGACGATGCGCCGCTGCCGTTCAACCAGGGGGTCGGGGCCGAGTTGATCGCCCAGCGGTGGCGGCTCTCCCGTACCCAGCTGGACGAGTTCGCACTGGCCAGCCACGAGAAGGCAGCCGCCGCGCAGGACGCCGGCGCGTTCGACCCGGAGCTGACCCCGGTGCCGCTCGCCGACGGGGGCAAGTTCGCCGCCGACGAGGGCATCCGCCGGGAGACCTCCCTGGAGAAGCTGGGCGAGCTG
This sequence comes from Micromonospora sp. NPDC048898, assembly GCF_043198035.1. Classification (NCBI taxonomy): domain Bacteria; kingdom Bacillati; phylum Actinomycetota; class Actinomycetes; order Micromonosporales; family Micromonosporaceae; genus Micromonospora; species Micromonospora sp. NPDC048898. The sequence continues at coordinate 599,866 of NZ_JBICUF010000002.1, read as the reverse complement.
GCCACCCCGTTCCGTGCCGAGGGCGTGGTGACCGCCGGGTCCGCGTCGCAGATCTCCGACGGCGCCGCCGCCCTCGCGGTGACCACCTCCGACTGGGCCAGCCGGCACGGCCTGCGCCCGCTGGCCCGGATCCACACCGCCGTGGTCGCCGCCGACGACCCGGTCACCATGCTCACCGCCCCCATCCCGGCCACCGCGAAGGCGCTGCGCCGCGCGGGGTTGGGCATCGAGGAGATCGGGGTGTACGAGGTGAACGAGGCGTTCGCCCCGGTGCCGCTGGCCTGGCTGGCGGAGACCGAGGCGGACCCGGAGCGGCTCAACCCGCGTGGCGGGGCGATCGCCCTCGGTCATCCGCTCGGCGGTTCCGGTGCCCGGATCATGACCACCATGCTCCAGCACATGCGGGACAACGGGATCCGCTACGGCCTGCAGACCATGTGCGAGGGCGGCGGCATGGCCAACGCGACGATCGTCGAGCTGGTCTGACTCCCCCGAGGCCGCAAACGCGCTCGCGTCGGCGCGGGCGGGCCGCCTAGGGTGCCCAGCGTGACGACGAACGCTGACCCGCACGCCGCGCCCTGGTCCACCGAGCAGTGGCAGGCAGGGGCCCGGTCCTGGGTCGACGCGCGGCTGAGCCAGTCCGGCCGGCGGGTGACCGGGCCGGTGGAGCCTCGGGTGCGCCCCTGGTCGCTGGTCTGGCGGGTGCCCACCGACGACGGCCCGGTCTGGTTCAAGGCCAACAACCCGGGCACCGTGCACGAGGCGGTCCTGATCGCGACGCTCGCCCGGTTGACGCCGGCACGGGTGCTGACGCCCATCGCGGTGGACCCGGCGCAGGGCTGGTCGCTGCTGCCCGACGGTGGCGAGTCGTTGCGGGAGGTGCTGGCGCGCGACCCCGATCTGGCGCACTGGGAGCGGGCGCTGCCCGGGTACGCGGCGCTCCAACTGGCCACCGTGCCGCACGCCGACGAGTTGGTCGCCCAGGGTGTGCCGGACCACCGCCCGGAGGTGCTGGCCGGGCTGCTCGCCGAGCTGCTCGACGATCGGGAGTCGCTGCTTGTCGGTGCCGAGGGTGGGCTCAGCCCGGATGTGCACGAGCGGCTGCGGGCGGAGCTGCCGTCGTACGCCGAGCGGTGTCGACGGCTCGCCGACATCGGCATCCCGGCCACCGTCCAACACGACGACCTGCACGACGGCAACGTCTTCGCGGCCTCGGACGGCTACCGCTACTTCGACTGGGGCGACGCCTCGGTGGCGCACCCCTTCGGCACGTTGCTGGTGACCCTGCGGTCCATCCGGTACGCCACGGAACTGGCGGCCGACGACGCCCGGTTGGCTCGCCTGCGGGACGCCTACCTGGAGGCGTGGACCGACAGGTACGACCGCCGGACCCTCGTCGAGGCCGTCGACCTCGCGATCAACCTGGGGGCGGTGAGCCGGTCGCTGTCCTGGCGTCGCGCCCTGGACACCGTCGACAGGTCCCGCGCCGAGTACGCCGAGGCGGTCCCCGGTTGGTTGGCGGAGCTGTTCGCCGCCAGTCCTCTTCAGCCCGATTCCTGACCATGATCCGTCCACGTCGGAAATCGGACAGCCAGTGCGACCCCCGGCGTGGAACTTCCAAAAGTGCATCGTGACCCACGTCACCCCGCCGGGGAGGTCGTTGGGCAGGTCATGGACGTCTTCTCCCGAACGTTCCTCCCGGCCGCCACCGAGGCTGGCCTGGCCGTGCAGACCGTGAGCCGGCACATGCCGGTCTTCCGGCGCTGTGTCGGCTCCGGTGACGCCACCATCCTGGTCACCCGTTGCAGCCGCCCCGACCGTCCGGTCACCGGCGACTACCTGCTGCTGCTCACCCACCGTCGACTGGTGGTGACCCAGCAGACCCGACTACTGCACCGTCTGCGCCTGCATCTCAACACCGAGTTGCGCGAGCTGAGCAACGTCACCTGGAGCCCGGACCCGCGACTCCAGTCGGTCGAGATGGCGGCCACCGCGATCGACGGGATCCGTGAGCGGTTCCTGATCCGCACCAGCCACGCGAAGCAGGTCTGGCAGCTCGACGCGCTGCTCAACCAGGCGTTCCGGAGCCGCCTGCGGCCGCCCGGCGCGAGGGTCGTCGCCAGCATCGGCGACGCGCCGGCCGGCGCGCGGCCCGGGATGTTCGCTCCGTCCTGGTGAGCTGAAACCCGGCCACGCCTTGCCGCACCTTTACCGAACTCGAACACACACCGATCGCGTCGAGCGTTCGTCGTCGGCAATCATGGGCCGGTGACCGTCGAACCGCCGCACCGCGGGCTCGTCCTCGTGGTCGAGGACGAACCGGCCATCGCCGACCTGGTCCGGCTTTACCTAGCCAGGGACGGATTCGGCGTCCACCTGGAACGGGACGGTCTTGCCGGCCTGAGCGCCGCCCGCCGGTTGCGCCCGGTGGCCTGCGTTCTGGACATCGCGTTGCCGGGCCTGCCCGGCACCGAGATCTGCCGCCGGATGCGCGAGGTCGGCGACTGGACCCCGGTCATCTTCCTCACCGCCCGGGACGACGAGGTGGATCGGATCGTCGGCCTGGAGTTGGGCGCCGACGACTACGTCACCAAGCCGTTCAGCCCCCGCGAGTTGGTCGCCCGGGTGCGGGCGGTGCTGCGCCGGGCCGCCGGTGGCCCGGAGGGCGCGGACCGGCCGCGTGTCGTCGGCCCGGTGACGCTCGACCCGGGCCGCCGCACGGTCACCGTCGCGGGCGCGCCGGTGCAGCTCACCTCCACCGAGTTCGACCTGCTGGCCCACCTGATGGCCCGGCCCGGTCGGGTCTTCACCCGGGAGGAGTTGCTGGCCGGGGTCTGGGGTTACGCGGCACACGCCGGCACCCGCACGGTGGACGTGCATGTCGCACAGGTGCGGGCGAAGCTCGGCCCGACCAGCGTGATCCGCACCCACCGTGGCGTGGGGTACGCGGTCGATGCCTGATCACCCCGGGCCTGTCGAGTCGCCGACCATGTTCCTGCCGGTGATCGGCGCCGGCCCGCCCGCCGCACCTCGACGAGGCCGGTTCGGCCGCACCCTGACCGCCCGGGCGGTGCTTGTCACCTGCGCGGTCGCGTTGGTGTCGGTGCTGGTCACCGCGATCGTCGCGGTGCCGTTGGCGATCCGTGGGGCGGAGCGACGCGATCAGGACGCACTCGCCGCGCAGGCCCGGCTCGCCGCCGAGGTGCTGCGGACCCGCCTCGACCGGGGCCGCACCGCGGACGAGGAACGGCTCGTCCAGCAACTGCGTGACCAGGGCATCGACGCGTACCTGATCCGGCGCGGGGCGGTCGACCGGCCGGGCCTGCCGACTCGGGTGGTGCAGCGGATCGGGCAGGGTCGCAACGTGTCGGTGCGGCGCGTCGTCAACGGGGAGCGCGCCCTGGTCGAGGGCCGTGCGCTACCCAACGGCAACGGGGTGGTGCTCTCCCGTGCGGCGGCACCCGGGCTGTGGGCCCGGGTGCTGCTGAGCCTCTGGTTGCCGCTGCTGGCCGGGTTGGCCGCCGGTGTGGTGGCCGGGCTGCTGCTGGCCCGCCGGCTGGCCCGGCCGATCCGCGTCGCGGCCACCGCCGCCGCCCGGCTACGCGCCGGCGACCGCGCCGTCCGGGTGCCGGTCGAGCCGCCGGACGAGGTCGCCGACCTGGCCGAGGCGTTGAACGGGCTGGCCGCCGCACTGGCCACCAGTGAGGGGCGGCAACGGGAGTTCCTGCTGTCCGTGTCGCACGAACTGCGCACCCCGCTGACCGCGATCCGGGGGTACGCCGAGGCGCTCGCCGACGGGGTGCTCGGCGCGGACGACACCGTCGACACCGGCCGGACGATGCTGGCCGAGGCCCAACACCTGGACCGGCTGATCGGTGACCTGCTGGCGCTGGCCCGGCTGGAGGCCGCCGACTTCCCCCTCGAACCGGTGTCGGTGGACCTGACCCGACTGGCCCTGGACGCCGAGCCGACCTGGGCCGGCCGGTGTGCGGCGGTGGGCGTGCCGTTCCGGGTAGAGACGCCCGGTCAGCCAGTGCCCGCGTACACCGATCCGGGGCGCATCCGGCAGGTGCTGGACGGGCTGCTGGAGAACGCGCTGCGGGTCGTACCCCCGGGGTCGCCGGTGGTGCTCGCGGTCCGGCCGGCCGGTGCGGACCCGGCCGCCGGCGGCGTGCTGGAGGTCCGCGACGGCGGGCCGGGCTTCACCGACGACGACCTGGCGGTGGCGTTCGAACGCGGCGCGCTGCACCAGCGTTACCGGGGGGTGCGCAAGGTCGGCAGCGGGTTGGGGTTGGCGCTGGCGGCCGGGCTGGTCCGGCGGCTGGGCGGGGCGATCGCCGCCGGGCACGCGTCGGAGGGCGGGGCCGCCTTCACGGTCCGGCTGCCCGGCGATCCTTACCTGGCCCGAACATCGGCCTGACGCTCCGCTCGTCGTCGCGGGAGAGGCTGAGACCTCCACGGACGAGAGGAAAAGCCATGCCACGTTGGGGATTCGCCACCGGCACCACGGCGCTGCTCGCGGCGGTCGCGCTCGGTGTCAGCGGCTGCGGTGCGGCCGAGGTGGCCAGCCAACCCGCCCGGGAGGTCGCCGTCGAGGTCGCCGCCGCGATGGGCGTGGAGGGCCAGGCGCTGACCGCGATGGGCTTCGACGCGGACGACCTGGACGTGCGGACCATCGCCGCGCCGGCCACCCCGACGCCCGGTGCCTCGCCCACGGCCGGGGAGAAGGCCCGGGAGAAGCGCGGCGAGGAGTGGCGCAAGCGCCGCCAGGCCCGCGTGCAGCTGCGGAAGAACACCCTGCACGGTACGGCGGTGGTGCAGACCAAGGAGGGTACGCAGACCGTCGCCGTGCAGCGCGGTGAGGTGACCGCGATCGACGGTGACTCGATGACCGTCAAGTCCACCGACGGCTTCACCATGACCTGGACCTTCGGCGACGACCTGCGGGTCGTCGAGCGGCGGGCCACGGTGCAGCCGAGTGAGGTGAAGGTCGGCGCCACGCTCGGTGTCGCCGGCACCCAGGACGGCGACAGGGGCGTGGCCCGCCTCATCCTCGTCCCCCGAGCCAAGTGACCGAGGGGCCCCTGCGTCGAGCAGGGGCCCCTCTTCGTCAGTAGACGCGGGAGCCGATGAAGTCGTCGTGCCCGTAGCCGACCGGGTTGGCGGCGGTACGGGCCTCGAACGACCACTGCTGCCGGGTGCTGCTTCCGCAGGTGGCCAACCGCAGGCGGGAGCTGCCCAGCAACGGGTTGTCGAACGCCACGCAGAGGTTGCTCGCCGCCGCCGGCCGTAGCTGGTTGCCCACGAACACGAACTGCTGTGCGCCGGTGCCGTTGCAGTCGTAGATGTTGACCGGGGTGCCGGCGGTCAACGAGCTGTTGGCGACGTCCAGGCAGCGGTCGTGGGACAGCTCCGAGTGCAGCGACCGCCGGGTCGAGTCGTACCAGAAGCCCTGGTTACGCCCACCGTGACAGGCGTGCGGCTGCTGGACTGTGCCGTTGCGGGAGTCGTAGCCCCGGCCGTCGACGCAGGTGCCGGTGGCCAGGTTGCGCAGTTGCCTGAACTCCAGCAGGCCCGGGTAGAGTACGCCGCCGCCGGTGCTGGCCGGGTCGACGCAACTGGCCCGCTCCTGACCGGAGTTCCAGAACTGGGTGATGCACTGGGCGAACATGCCGTGCCCCCGGGCGTTCGGGTGGAACGACTGGCGGGCGGCGTTCTCGTTCCAGATCCCCACCTCGATGAACAGGCCGCGGACCGAGGTGTTGTCGGTGCACACCTCGTGCCCGTGGAAGAGCCGGCTGGCGTCCAGGTAGCGGGTGCCGGTCGCGGTGGCGGCGGCGCGCAGCGCCGACTCGAACAGCGGCACCGCCTTGTTGCGGGCGAACGCCGCGTCGGCCAGGTAGAGCAGACAACCACCGGAGTACCAGCCGGGGAAGTTCGGGTTGTCCTCCACGTCCGGGCTACCCGGGCTCGGGTACGACATGAGCACCAGTTCGTAGTCCGAGCGCAGGTAGCCGGCGTTGGTCATGGTCTGCCGGATGTCGGTGAGCGCGTCGGTCACGGCCTGCCGACTGCCGTCGGTGCGGATCGTCCACTGGTCGGTGTAGGTGGGATAGCAGGCTCCCTGGAAGAACACCCGACGGATGGCGCAGTCGGTGGCGACCGGGCCGAACTGGATGGTGCCGTCACCGTTCGCGCCGACGACCACCCAGATCAGCTTCACGTGCGTGTTGCGCGCCTTGATGCCCAGGTAGTCGCCCTGGTTCAGCTCGTTGTGCTGGGTCGGGCCGCCGGCGATCAGGTTCCACGGGGTGGCACCGGAACAGGCGATGTTGTACTGCGTGTCCGACGGGATGCCGGTCCGGAAGACCGCCTGGTCGTACGAGCGGTCGCACCAGTTGCCGTCCTGGTGGGTGCCGGGGACGTAGTTGCCGACGCCTTCGCCGGAGATCTCGCTGTCGCCCATGGTGACCAACGCGGTGCGGCGTTGCTCGATCGGGCGGATCGCCGGGCTGCCGTAGAGGGCGGTGGCCTCGGCGGCGCGGACGGCTTCGAGGTTGGCGGGGAGTGGTTGGACGGCCGGTCGGTCGGCGGCGGTGGCCGGGGCGGCAGGTCCGGCGAGCATCGGTAGCACGAGAGCGGCGACGGAGACGACCACGGTGCTGGCCCGTCGTCGGGTCGCGCGTTCGGGCCTGGCGGGGATTGCAGGCATCGACGCACTCCTTTCGGCTCAGTCGCGGGACGTCGACTGAGTTACCAGACGGTAACGTGCAGATCAACCGATGTGAATGCGTCTCGGATCCTTGCGCGCGGGCTGCCGAACCGCCCGGATCGGACGATCCGGGCGTTGGCCGCGTGACGGTGCGGGGCCGGTGCGAGTGTCCGGCCGGATCAGCGGCCGGGTGGCAGCGCGTAGCCCACGTAGTCGCGGAACTCCAACCGCCAGCCGGCCGGAACGAGCTTGGCGCAGGCCGCCTTGGCGCCGGTGCAGACGATCGCGTCCACCGAGGTGGGATCGGCCGGCGGCCGTTCCGGCAGGACCGACTGCAACGACACCAGCTCCGGCGAACGGCCGTCCGGCTGGCGCAGCAGCAGCCACCACGGGTACTCCCAGTTGTCGTTCTGCTCCACCAGCCCGATCCGCCGCGCGCCGCTGTCCCGGACCGCCCCGGCGGCCCAGCGGAACTCGTCGGCCCACTGCGGGCGGCGCAGGAACCGGGTGTCCCAGTCCGAGGTGGTGAAGACCGAGCCGGAGCCGACGAGTCGGCGCGGGAAGCCGTACGACAGTGCGAGCATCCCGGCCAGCGCCGAGGTGACCAACACGACGACCACCGCCAGGGTGGCCACCGACCGTCGCCGCCCACCCGGGCCGGCCGTGTTCGTCGCGTTCCGGGCGGCGCTGGCGCGGCGCCGCAGGAGCGCGTCCAGCCACAGCCCGGCGAGCGGCACGGCCAACACCAGGGCGTAGAGCAGTAGCCGGTTGCCCCACGGCTGCCATTTGAGCATCGAGGTGTGCAGCAGGACTGTCGCCAGCACCACCACCGCGTACGCGCGCAGCGGCCCGACCTGCCCGCTGTCGATCCGGCGCGGCCGGGCCAGCGCGACCACCGCGCCGACCAACGCCAGCGCTCCGGCGATCGGGAACGCCACCCGGTCCTCGTCCGGGTACCAGGCGGGTTCCGGGAAGATCTCCCGGCCGAACGTGATGGCCCGGTCCTGGGGGTCGACCCCGATCGCGTCCGCGCCGCCGATGATCGCCTTCCCGCCGAGGTCACGCAGCGGCGCCAGCGGCGTGTCGAACGCGGTGTGCCCGATCCGCAGCGCGTTGACCAGGATCGACGGGGGATCGTGCCGTTCCATCGGGATCGACTCCCGCAACCGGGGCGGGCCCAGCGGATGCCCGAACTCGGCAGTGACCCGGGCCAGGAACGGGCCGACCACCACGGCCGCGACCAGCAGGATCAGCACCGAACCACAGATGACGCGCGCCGCGCCAGCGGCCGGGCGGGACGCCGGGGCCGGGCGGGCAGTCGACGCCCCGGCAGCCGGTGCCCGGCTGGCCAGGGCCAGTCGGAGCTGCGCCAACCCCCAGAGTACGAGCAGCGGGCCCACCGCGATCAGGCCACTCGTCTTCGTCACCGCGGTCAGCCCGGTGGCCGCCCCCAGCCCGAGCAGGGTGCCCCAGCCGGTCCGCCGACGCAGCCCGTCCAGCACCAGGGTCGCCGCGCAGGCCACCCAGGCCGCGCAGACCAGGTCGGTCTGCGTGCTTGTCGCCTGGAGCACCACCATCGGCGTGGTGGCCAGCACGAACGCGGTCAACAACTGAGCCCGCCGACCGCCGCCGAGTTGCGCGGTGATCCGTGCGGCCACCAGCAGGCAGAGCACTCCGGCGGCCCACTGCACCAGGTTGTGCAACCGGTCCCCGCCGGTCAGCAGGCGCAGGTGCAGCAGCAGGTACTCGGCTCCGGGTGGGATGGTCACCTGCCGGTGGATGGCGGTGGGCCAGAAGTCCAGGTCGCCCTGGGCCACCCAGCGCTCCACCTTCGGCAGGTGGTACGTCTGCGAGTCGAAGTTGTTCGGCTCGGCCAGCAGCGCGACGAGCAACTCCACCAGGACCAGCCCGCCGACCGTGCCGGCGAGCAGGCGCTCGCCCCGCCCCGCCGTACGCCAGATGTCGAGCGCCCTGGCGAGCGGGCCGCTGCGGGCCCCACCGGCCGGCCGGTGGTCGCGCCCGGCTGGGTCAGCGTCGGTGCTCGGCGCGGGCAGCTCCGGGCCGACGCCGGCGGCCACCGCCGCGCCGACCGGTACCGGTCGGGGTGCCGCGGCGGGCTGCCGCACGGCAGTGGCGTCCCGGCGCCAGCGCACCCGCGCCGCAGCCGCGCAGGCGAGCAGGAAGAACAGCCAGGCGGCGACGAACGCCGGCCGGGTCAGCGCGTGCGACGCGCCGAGCACCTCGACGACGAGCACCGCGTACGCCCCGCTGAGCAGGGCGGCGCGCACCACGGCGAGCCGCAGCGGTGCCACCCCGGCGGCCCCGCGCGGCCTCGTCACGACGGTGAGCAGGAGCACCGCGGCGGCAGGCACCACCGCGAGCAGGGAGCCGGCAGCCGACATGGCGGGAAGTAAACACCATCGGTCTGGGACTGCCACGTCGACTGCCCGGCGATGGCGGCCACCGTCGCGCTGACCAGCCGGGCTAGGCTATGCCCGACGTGTCGTCGCCACCGTGGAGATTCCCGTGAAGCTCTCGATCCTGATGCCGGTCTTCAACGAGGAAGAACGCATCGCGGATGCCCTCAAGCAGGCATTGGCGGTGGACTACCCGTGTGAGATCGAAATGGTCGTCGTCGACGACGGGAGCCGGGACGGCACCGGCGAGATCCTCGGTCGCGCCGACGACGCACGCCTGCGGGTCATCACCCACCAGCGCAACGCCGGTAAGGGTGCCGCCATCAAGACTGCCGTCGACAGCGCCGAGGGCGACTACATGGTCATCCTCGACGCCGACCTGGAGTACGACCCGCAGGACATCCCCAAGCTGCTCGACCCGGTGCTCGACGGGCGCGCCACAGTCGTCTACGGCAACCGCACCTTCGGCAGCCACAGCGCCTACAGCTTCTGGTACGTGATGGGCAACAAGGGCGTCACGATGGCGGCCAACGTGCTGTTCAACTCGTACATCGGTGACCTGGAGACCTGCTTCAAGCTGATGCCGGTGGCGCTCTACCGGTCGCTGGAGGTGCGCTCGCGCGGCTTCGGCATGGAGGCCGAGGTGACCGGCAAGCTGCTGCGCCGCCGGATTCGGCCGTACGAGGTGCCGATCAGCTACCGGGCCCGTGGCCGGGAAGAGGGCAAGAAGATCACCTGGAAGGACGGCGTCGAGGCGATCTGGATCCTCGGCCGCGAGCGCGCACGCCGCCGTCCCGCCACCTCAGCCCCGCGCTGACCCCAGGAACGCGCTTATCGACCGGCGCAGACCTGCGGCGTCCAGGCCGTGCCACCGGGTGTGGTCGGCCGGGCTTCCGTAGCGCCGCAGGTCGGTCCGACCCACCCCGAGCGCGAGCAGCCGATGCGGCACGTCCGCCATCGCCCGGCTGACGAGGGCACTCGACGTGCCCGCCAGGTACGGCTCGACGAGCACCACGTCGGTCCCGGCGAGCGCCCGTAGCCCCAGGGTGTCGAGCGGCCGGGGCGTGTGGGTGTACGCGACTGTCACGTCCATCGCCTCGGTCGCCGCCAACGTGGCGTCGAGCATCGGCCCGACGGCCACCACCAGCGGCGCGTTCGTCCCGCCCCGCCGGAGCACCCGCAGCCGGTCCGCATCCGGGTACGCCTCGGCGTTGCGCTGCTCACTGAGCCGCAGGTAGAGGGGGTCGTCACCGGTCGCCGCGTACCGGAGCAGCGGCGCGACCTCGTCCGGGTGGCCGGGCACCCGCACCGTCCAGCCGTCGCCGAGCGAGTCGAAGAGCGCCACATCGGCGGGCGACTGGTGGGTCCGGCCCTCCGCCGACCCGTCGTACGACGCGCCGATGCTGACCAGGACCGCGCCCACGCCCTGGTGGTCCAGATCCAGCTTGATCTGCTCGTACGCCCGATCCACCAGGAACGTCGCGTACGAGTGCACGATCGGGCGGAGCCCGGTCAGGGCGAGCCCGCCGGCCACACCGATCATCAGTTGTTCCCGGATGCCGACGTTGAGCACCCGGTCCGGGTGCCGGTGACCGGCCGGCGCGAACTGGCTGGCCGAGATGTCGGCCAGCACGAGCGCGGTACGCGGGTCCTCGTCGAGAAGGGCGGTGGTGGTGTCGATGAAGGCGTTCCGCATGACTGTCATCCCCTGCTCTCGACCCGGGCGACCACCAGGTGCGGCTGTCGTGGCCGGTGCCCGGTCAGCGCCGTGTACAGGGCGGTGTGGTCCCGTCCGTCGACGGTGTCGGCGGTCCAGCCGTTGACGGTGAACCGGCTGGCGATCCCGCCGGCCCAGCCGTGCGTGGCGGACGAGTTGTCCACCACGATCGCGGTGAGGCTGTCCAGGCCGGTCGCCCCCGCGTACGCGATCGCCTCGTGGTTGGCGCCCTCGTCGAGTTCGGCGTCGCCGAGCAGCACGTACACCCGGGGGGTGCGCAGCCCCTGGGCTCGCAGGCCGAGGGCGGTGCCGACGGCCAGCCCGAGCCCGTGACCGAGTGAGCCGGAGCCGATCTCGACGCCGGGCACCAGCACCCGGTCCGGGTGGTGGCCGAGCCGGCTGTCCGGCCCGGCCAGGTCGTCGAGCCAGGCGTCGGGGATGAAACCGTGCGCGGCGAGCACCGCGTAGTAGGCCGCCGGCCCGTGCCCCTTGGAGAGCAGGAACCGGTCCCGCTCCGGGTTGTCGGCGGTGTCGGGGGTGACCCGCAGCACCCGGTCGTAGAGCACCTGGAGCACGTCGATGGTGGAGTGCGCGCTGGGTGCGTGCTTCTCGTCGCCGGTCAGTCGTCGGATCAGCCCGGGAAGCCGGGCGCCGGTGTCGGTGGTCAGTGTGGTGGTCATGCCACTACTGTGTGACTTGAAGTGGACTTCAACTCAAGGACCTGGTGATGCAGGATCTACTGACGATCGGCGAGTTGTCCGCCCGCTCCGGCGTGGCGCCGTCGGCGCTGCGCTACTACGAGCGACTCGGGCTGATCCGCGCCGACCGCACCGGCGGCAACCAGCGCAGGTACGCCCGCGCCGAGTTGCGCCGGGTCGCCTTCATCCGGATCTCCCAGCAGGTCGGCGTCTCGCTCGACGAGATCCGGGCGGCGTTGGAGTCGCTCCCCGAGGCCCGCACGCCCAGCCCACAGGACTGGGCGCGGCTCTCCGCGAGCTGGCGCGGCCGGCTGGACGAGAAGATCCGGCTGCTCACCAACCTCCGCGACGACCTGGACGGCTGCATCGGCTGCGGCTGCCTGTCCCTGCAACGCTGCGCACTCAACAACCCGGGTGACGCGCTGGCCGGCGAGGGGCCGGGCGCCCGCCTGATGCTGCCCCGCCCGACGGACGACACACTCGTCTGACTGCTGGTGCGCCGCTCGGCCGGCTGCTCGCCGCGTCACCCGCGCGTGAGCAGCACCTTGCCGAAGTGGTCGTTCGACTCGACGAGCCGGTGGGCCGTCGCCGCCTCGCTCATCGGCACCCGCCGGTCCACGATCGGTCGGACCGTGCCGGCCTCGATCAACGGCCACACCTCGTCCCGTACGCCCTGGACGATCTCCGCCTTCTCGGCGAGCGGTCGGGAGCGCAGCGACGTCGCCGCGACGCTGGCCCGCTTGGTCAGCAGTGCGCCGAGATCCAACTCGGCCTTGCGCCCACCCTGCAACCCGATCACCACCAGCCGGCCGCCGGTGGCCAGCGCGGAGACGTTCCGGCCCAGGTAGGACGCGCCCATGATGTCCAGGACGACATCCGCGCCCCGACCGTCGGTGACCCGCCGGACCTCCTCGACGAAGTCCTGCTCCCGGTAGTCGATCGTGTGCGCCGCGCCCAACTCCCGCAGCCGGGCGTGCTTGGCCTCCCGCGCGGTGGTCAGCACGGTCGCGCCGAGAGCCGCCCCGAACTGGACCGCGAAGGTGCCGATCCCGCTGCCCCCGCCGTGCACCAGCAGCGTGTCGCCCGCGCCGAGCCGACCCACCTGGATCAGGTTCGACCAGACCGTGCAGGCCACCTCCGGCAGCGCCCCGGCGTCCACCGGGTCGCAGGCCGGCACCGGCAACAACTGCCCGGCGGGGACCGCGACCCGCTCGGCGTACCCCCCGCCGGCCAGCAGCGCGCACACCTGCTGCCCGACCGCCCACCCGGCGACCTCCGACCCCACCTCGGTGACAACCCCGGAGCATTCCAACCCGGGGTACGCGGACGCACCCGGCGGCGGCGAGTAGCGCCCCTGCCGTTGCAGCAGGTCAGCACGGTTGACCCCGCTGGCCCGCACATCCACGATCACCTCGTCGGGGCCCGGCTCCGGGTCGGGCACCTCGGCCCAGACCAGCGCGTCGGGTCCACCGGGCTGCGGAATGGTGATGGCTCGCATGGGCCCAGTCTTCCCGATCTCGCCGGGGGCCGCAGGCGCACCCTGCAGCCCACAGTGGACGGCCGAGATGGCCTGGTCGCCGCGTTGGGGGAGGGACGCCGGGCCGACCGGCGGGAGTCGTGGCAGACTGTGCGTGGCCGTACGCCCGCGGGTGGCGGCCCAGGAGGGTTCGCCTAGTGGCCGATGGCGCTGGTCTTGAAAACCGGTAAGGCAGCGATGTCTTCGTGGGTTCGAATCCCACACCCTCCGCCCACCCGAACGCCGCGCTTGATCAACTCGACTTTCCGGAAGTCGGGGCGTCCGGGCCGTGCGGATGCCGCGCTTTCCTGAAAGTCGAGTGGATCTGGTGCGTCTGAGCGGTGCTGGTCAGTCGGTGCCGGCGGCACCGCGCCTGGTCCACGCCTCGTAGCTGAGGAGGGCGACGAGGAACGCGGTGAGCAGGCCGAGCGCGGCCAGACCGGGCAGGTAGCGGCCGACCGGCAGTAACAACAGGGCCAGACCGGGAGCGACAAACTGCTCCGGCCGCACGCGCTGGCCGGTGAGACTCAGGAACACCGTTCTGCCCGCGAGGTACAGGGCGGCCCCGCCGAACAGCGCGATGGCCGAGATCCAGTTCAGGCTGGCGTGGGACTTCTCGTGCGCCAGGGCGGCGAGCACCTCCTCGACTCCCAACGCCACGTAGATGGTCCCGGCGAGCAGCGGGAGGTGGGCGACACTGTAGGCGTTGCCGGCCACCAGGCCGCGCCGCAGGCCGGACGCCCTCGTCAGTGCTTGCCCGGCGTTCGTCGCGCTCGCGGAGTAGAGCCAGTACAGGCAGATCGTTATGGCGAGGGTGAGCAGCGCCGCCACCAGGGTCGGTGTGTGGATCATCTGCGTTCCGATGCCGGCGCCGACCGAGATCAGGGACTCACCGAGCGCAATGATCACCACGAGGCCGTGCCGCTCCACGAAGTGGCCGGGGCTGCGTACCGGCCACCCGTTCACCAGCAGGGCGAGCACCCCACCGCTCATGTCGATGACGAGTGCCGCCGCCCAGAGCAGGATCTGCGCGGTGCCGCCGAGGACAGCCCCGAGGACCAGCGGGATCCAGGACAGTGCGGTGGTGAGGGCGTAGAGGTGAACGGTCCGGAGCAACCGGGGGTCGTCCGCCGCCACCCAGTGGAAGAGGGCGGAGTCGATCACCCGCACCACGACGTACGCCAGCACCAGGATCAGACGCGGTTTCGCCGTGTGCGGACCGGTCTGCCAGGCTTCGGGGATGACAAGCGCGATGAGGAAGACGGCTGCCATCGCCACGGTGACGCCGGCGCGGACCAGCCCGACGTCCATCCGGACGTAGTTGCCCAACCAGGCGTAGACGAGCCAGGAGTTCCACAGCAGCACGAGGACGAGGAGTCCCTGCGTCAGGGTCACCGGCGAGGGCCGTTCGCTCATGAACGTGGTGACCCGGATGAGCCCGAAGACCAGCACCAGGTCGAAGAAGATCTCGAACAGCGTCGGTCGGTGTGCCTCCGCCGTGACTACTGGCCGCGAGCGGGAGATCCACCCCATCAGGTCATCTTGACTGTTCGCCTCGAAGCAGTCCGGCGCCTCGCGTCCCGGTCACTCTGGCGGGTTCGCGGCCCGCCGCTCCTCGCGGATCGTCTCCTCGGCCAGGCGCTCCACCGCTCGTCGGCGTTCCTGGGCGAGTGCCTGCTCGTCCGGCTTGCGGAGCGCGGTGACGACGGCGACCAGGACGTCACACCAGATGCTTGCCAAGAACTCACCCGTGGAGCGCCGCGGTGATGATCACAAACTTCGTAGGTTGCTGCTGTTCGAGCGCGACCCCCCGGGCCTCAGCTGGAGCTGCTCGTACTGCGACCTGGAAGAATTCGGACAGGGACTTCATGCGTGGCCGGCACTACCGCAATTCTCTCTCCACCCCGGCGACGGATACGTTAGGGGGAAGGCTTCGCGCGGCCCGCCATTGAGAAAAGGTAGTCCTTTGAGTGGAACGCTGAACTTCGGCGTGCTGGGCCCGGTCGCGGCCTGGCGTGACGGAGACGAGCTGGATCTGGGCTCTCCGCAGCAACGTGCGACGCTCGCGACACTGCTGTTGCGGGAGGGCGCCCAGGCATCGGTGGGCGAGATCGCGACCGCTGTCTGGGGAGAAACCCCGCCTCGGGCCGCAGCGGGGATCGTTCGAACGTACGTCTCTCAACTCCGGCAGGCTCTCGGCGGTGGCAGCGCTCCCGCGATCGAGTCCGTGGCGGGTGGCTATGCCCTGCCGGTCGGACCGGAGACTCTCGACCTGGCCCTGTTCCGTCAGCTGGTGGCGCGTGCGGAACAGGCCCGACGCGCCGCCAACCCGGCCCTGGCCGCCGTACACCTGCGCGACGCGCTCGCCCTGTTCCGGGGCACGCCATTGGCTGGCGTCCGGGGCCACTACGCGGAGGCACAGCGGGGCCGGTTGGACTTCCTCCGGGCAGCCACGGTGGAGGACCGGCTCGCGGTCGAGCTTGAGCTGGGTCGGCACGCGGAAGCGGTGGCCGAGCTCTGGGCACTGGTCGCCGAGTACCCCCTCCGGGAACGGCTGCGTGAGCTGCAGATGCTCGCGCTTCACCGGGCTGGGCGGCCGGCCGAGGCGTTCGCCGTCTACCAGGATGCCAGGCGTGTGCTGGCTGCTGAGCTCGCCGTGGAGCCGGGTCCGGCTCTGCGGGAGCTGCATGCTCGGCTGCTGCAATCCGATCCGACACTGCTTGGCCCGACCTCATCCGCCGGCCCGGCCGGGAACGGCCCGTTGCCGCTGGGCGTCGGGCCGCGGCGCCCGGCCGCCGACCGTCCGGTGCCGGCGCAGCTACCGGCCGATCTCGCCAACTTCGTCGGCCGATCGGAGACCGTACGGGAGTTGACCGGTCTGCTGACCCGGGCCGACGAGGTGCCGGTAGTGGGCATCGTCGGCCTTGGTGGGGTGGGCAAGACGGCGCTGGCGGTACATCTGGCCCATGCCGTACGGGATCGGTTCCCCGATGGTCAGGTCTATGCCGACCTGGGCGGGATGACCGAGCAACCGGCAGACCAGGGCATGGTCCTCGCGGGCTTCCTGCGGGCGTTCGGCATCACCGACCAGGCCCTTCCCGCCGACCTCGGGGAACGGGCGGCACTGTGGCGCACGCTCCTGGCCGAACGCCGCGTCCTGATCGTGCTCGACGACGCGCGCGACGGTGCGCAACTTCAGCACCTGTTGCCCGCCACTGCCGGTAGCGCCGTGATCATGACCAGTTGGCGGCGGCTGCTGGACCTTCCCGGCGTGCACTGGCGGAAGCTGAGTGTGCTCCGGCGGGACGAGTCGTTGGCGGTGTTGGAGAAGTACGCCGGCACCGAACGGGTGCGTGCGGAGCCGGACGTGGTTCAGCGGTTGGCGGTGGCGTTCGACGATCATCCGATGGGCCTGTGGCTCGCCGGTACCCGGCTGGCTGCCAGACCGGACTGGAGCATGGCGGCCATCGAGGGCCGAATGATCGACGAGTTCAGCGATCCGGTCATCTCGCAGGAGGACTGCCTGCAACTGGTGGCCCGCTTCGAGCGGATCTATCGCCGGCTGGCGGCTCCGCACGCCGCTGTGTACCGGCTGCTGGCGGCACCGGACTGGTCGGAGTTCTCGCTCGCGACCGCCGCGGTCGCCTTGGGTCTGCCGGAGCGGGAGACCGATCGGCTCCTACTCCCGCTGGCGGACGCGCACCTGCTGGAGGCGCTGCCGGCTGATCGGTACCGGTTCCTCAGCCTGATCAAGCTGTTCGGCTGGCGCCGTGGGTTGGTCGAGGACGATCCGGCGCTGGCGAAGGCGGCGATCCGCAGGCTGGCCCGGTACTACCTCGCCGTGGCCCGCAATGCGCTTCGGGCAATCGAGCCGTCCCCGGACGCCGTCCCGCAGTCCCCCTTCTTTCCCGCGCTGGCGGAGGGGCCGTGGTTCGCCGACGCCGCATCAGCCGGCGCCTGGCTCCGGGTTGAACATGCCCAGGTCGAGGCCGTCGCCGCCCAGGCTGCCCGCTATCCGGACCTCGACTCGGAGCTGGCGGGATTCTGGCCGGTCAGGCGTCGCCTCGAGACGATGAAGGCCGGCCTTGGCGGGCGCGATCAACTGCTGATGGGCCTGGCCAGCTAGCCGCGCGGCGCTGTCCGTACGCCCGGCCCCGGCCAGCCCGGACCCGGCGTGAACCGTTTCTGAACGGGAACTGGAGCACCGGGTGTTTCGGTGGAACCCGGCACGACGCGTCGCCACTGAGAAGTCCTGAGCGTCGCCGTCGTGTCCCGGAGGTACCGGAACCAGGCAGTTGAGAGCCAGGAGAGCTGATGGCGAACATCATCATCGCGGCCGTGCCGATCTACGGGCACGTCGCACCCATGCGGGCCATTGCGGTGGACCTGATTCGGCGGGGGCACAGGGTCACCTTCATCACCGGATCGCTGTTCCGCGACGCGGTCGACGAACCCGGCATGGATTTCATCCCGTTGACCGGTCTGGCCGACTACGACATCACCAAGATCGATGAGCTCTGGCCCACTCGGGCCTCGATCCCGCCCGGCCCGCAGCGTTTCGACTTTGATCTCCAGGTGTTCGTCGACGGTATGCCCTACCAGCACGAGGCCCTCCAGGACGCCTTGGCCAAGGCAGGCGACGAGCCGACCGTGGTTCTCTACGACACGATGTTCTTCGGCGCCGCACCGATCCTGCTCGGTGCCCCCGGTATCCGTCCCGCCGGAGTGGTCGGCGTAGGCGTGGTGCCGCTCATGATCACCAGCGTCGACACCGCCCCATTCGGCATGGGGGCACCGCCGGACAGCTCCGAGGAGGGGCGGGCACGTAACAGCGAGACAAACGCGATGGTGGCGGCGCAGGTTTTCAAGGACTCGCAGTCCCACCTGGTCGACACTCTGCGCGGGCTGGGAGCCACCGAGCAGCCGCCGTTCATCCTGGACAGCCCCGTCTCGTTGCCCGACCGCTTCCTCCAGTTGGCCGTCCCGAGCCTGGAGTACCCCCGCAGCGACGCACCGGCCGGCCTGCGTTACATCGGCGGACTGACCGACACCGGATCCAGGTCGAGCAGGCCACTACCGACCTGGTGGGACGACGTGCTGGCTGCGGACAAGGTGGTCGTGGTCTCGCAGGGCACGGTGGGTAACGTGGACTTCACCCAACTCGTCGAGCCGACCCTGCGGGCACTCGCCGACCTGGACGTCCTGGTCATTGCGACGCTCGGCCGCGAGGCCACCCTGACCGACGTGCCGGCCAACGCGCGGGTCGCCGAGTTCATCCCGTTCGACCAGCTGTTGCCCCACGTTGACGTCCTGGTCAGCAACGGCGGCTACGGCGGGGTGCAGCAGGCGCTCAGCTACGGCGTGCCGATGGTTCTCGCGGGGCTGAGCGAGGACAAGGCCGAGGTGACCGCCCGTACGGCATGGACGGGTGCCGCGATCAACCTGGCCACCGAGCGTCCGGAAGAGGGACGGATCCGCGAGGCCGTCGAGAAGATCCTCAGCACGCCGAGCTTCCGGCAGCACACCCGCCGGTTGCAGGACGAGTACGCCGCTTACGACCCCTTCACTGCGATCGACGCGACGATCGCCGAGTTGGTCGGCGACAGCCGCTCGTAACCGGGTCCAGGCAGTCCCGCTTGATCGTGCCCGCGTCGGTCAAGCGGGACTGCTGGCATCCTGCGCCGTGTGGTCGAGGCGGTTCCAGCCCGACCGGGCGTGCTTAGGGTCGTTGGAGAGGCTGCGGCGGGGTATGAAGGGGCTGATAGCTCCGCACACCGGAAGGACTCGTCCCGATGACCCTGGAACGACCGATCGCCCCGGACCCGTACGAGCTGCTGCCGACGCTGCCCTCCTTCACGCTGGCGAGTGACGATGTGCAGAACGGCGAGCCGATGGACGCCCGGCACGCGCATGGCAGCGCCGGGGGTGACAACGTCTCGCCGCAGCTGGCCTGGTCGGATTTCCCCGCCGAGACGAAGAGCTTCGCGGTCACCTGCTACGACCCCGACGCGCCGACCGGCAGCGGTTTCTGGCACTGGGTGCTCGTGAACGTGCCGGTCGAGGTCACACAGTTGCCCAGCGGCGCCGGTGGCGCGGCCGGCACCGACCTCGGCGGGGCGTTCGCGGTCCGCAACGACTACGGCGACCAGGGGTACGGCGGGGCAGCCCCACCCCCCGGCGACCGCCCGCACCGGTACGTCTTCGCGGTGCACGCGCTCGATGTCGACCGCCTGGACCTGACCCCAGAGGCGAGCCCCGCCTACGTGGGCTTCAACCTCACGTTCCACACCCTGGCCCGAGCGGTGATCCGCCCGACGTACCAGATCAAGGAATGATCCGTACCCCGCGATCTTGCACTTTCTGCCCCGACATTCTCGGGCACAAGGGACATTAGGGCGACAGAAGGTGCAAGATCGCGGGGGCGGGGTTAGGACGGGACTCGGGCTACGGCGAAGACGGACTGGCCGAACGGGGGGCGTACCAGCTGCTCGGCGGCCTTGGTGGCGGGGAGGACGACTGTGTCGTACACCTTGACCATCGGGCCCTCCTTCGGCATCAGCCGGAAGACCTTGGTGGCCATGAAGTAGCCGATCAGGCCCAGCGCGTTGGCGTAGTGGATCTTCTCGACGGTCAGGCCGGCCTCGGTCATCGCCGCCTGGAGGGTCTTCTTCGTGTAGCGGCGGACGTGCCCGGTGGCGACGTCGGCCGGGCTCATCGCGAACTGGAACGCCGGCACGATGATGATCACGGCACCGCCGGGTCGGACCAGGTCGCGCATGCTGCTCAGCGCACCCACGTGGTCCTCGATGTGCTCCAGGACGTTGTACGAGACCGCGGCACTGTAGTTGCCCCGGTCGCTCTGGGGCAGCAGCATCTGCCGGACGTCGATGTTGGGTCGGTCGGCGAGGCGCTCCTTGAGCTGCACCAGCCGGTCCGGGTCGGCCTCGGTGGCGGTGAACCGGGGCAGCAGCTCAGACCACTCCAGTGCGTAGTCACCGAGGCCGCTGCCGATCTCGATCGGGTCGTCGCCGAGGTACGGCACGGCCAGCTCGATGAACCAGCGCCGGTGGTTGACAGCCGTCGCGAGGCCTTCCAACACCTCGGACTGAACGCGCTGATCCCCAGTGATTTCTGCCATGCGTCGATTCCTCACGATATGAACTCGACCCGTGCCTGGACCGACAGAGTGAATCATCCGCTGGGACGGCAGAAGAATCGGGGCATCGGGGGTGGCCGAATTATGGTCGGGGGTGGGCTCGTGATCGGCGGTCGGCGAACCCGGCACATAGTACGGCAGTACCCGGAAACATGTCACGGCAGCGCCGGGCCCTGACTACCCTGTGAATTGTCATGACTACTCCTGAGTCGGCCTCGCCCAGCGACAGCGACGGGCCGGCCGCCGCGTCGTCGGCGCGGGGGAGCACTGGTCGTGCCCGGCCTTCCCGTGGGGGCAGGCGGACGGACCTGTTCGCCGTGCTGAGCTTCGTGCTTCTCGGCCTGTGGGTGACCGCTCGGCTCTGGTTGGAACCGGGCAGCGGCATGCGGGACAACCGGTCCGACCAGTCGCAGTTCGAATGGATGATGGCGCACGGTGCGCGGGTCGTGTCGCACTTTGCGTATCCGTTCCATTCCAATCAGATGAACGTCCCGGACGGCGTGAATCTGATGGCCAATACGTCCGTATTGTCCATTTCTCTGCCACTGACGCCGGTCACCCTGTTCCTGGGGCCACGTGTGGCATTCCTGGTCTTTCTCACCCTCGGCATGATTGCCACCGCCACCGCCTGGTATTTCCTGCTCTCCCGGGTGCTGATCGGCAGCCGGGGGCCGGCGTGGCTGGGCGCCGGCTTCTGCGCGTTCGCGCCGGCCATGGTGTCGCACGCCAACGGGCACCCGAACATCGTGTCGCAGTTCGTGGTCCCGCTGATCATCTGGCGCACCCTGCGACTCGGCGACCCGGGCCGCTGGCTGCGCAACGGGATCCTGCTCGCGCTCGTGATCGTCTGGCAGGCATTCCTCAACCTGGAGATCCTGCTGATGACCGCGATCGGGCTCGGCGTGGTCGTCGGCGTGCTCGCCATCGGGCGGGCGGATCTGCGGTCCCGCGCCCGGTCCTTCCTTGCCGGTCTGGCCGTCGCCGCCGGGGTCGCCGCGCTGCTGCTGGCGTACCCCCTCTACGTGCAGTTCTTCGGACCGGACGCGTATGCCGGGCTGTCCCGGCTGATCCGCGGCTACTCCAGCGACCTGGCGTCGTTCGTCGCGTACTCCCGGGAGGCACTCGCCGGCAGCCCGCGCACCGCCGCCGGCCTGGCCAAGAATCCGACCGAGGAGAACAGCTTCTTCGGCTGGGCGCTGGTGGTGCTGGTGGTCGGCCTGGTCTGTTGGCTGCGGCGCTCGGTCGTGGTGCTCGCGCTCGCCGCGCTCGGGCTGCTCTTCGCGGTGCTGTCGCTGGGTCGGGAGGTCCGCTTCGACAACCGGGGCACGGGCGTGCCGGGCCCCTGGGCGGCACTGGAGAACCTGCCGATCCTGCACTCGGTGGTGCCGACGCGGTGGGCGTTGGCGATCACCCCGATCATCGGGCTGCTCCTCGCCTACGGCGCCGAACGCGCCCGCGAACTGGCCGACTCGCACCCGGCCGCCCGGGGACAGGTCCGCTTCGTCACCGCCACCGTGCTCACGATGGCCCTGTTGCCGATCGTCCCCACTCCGCTGCCAGTGACCCGTCTCGACCCGGTCCCCACCTTTGTGACGAGTGGTGCCTGGCGTCCGTACGTGACAGGTGGGCGCAGTGTGGTGACCCTGCCGCTGCCGGACACCACCTACGCGGAGCCGCTGCGGTGGTCCGCGGAAACCCGGCTGGACATGCCGCTGGCCCGGGGCTACTTCCTCGGCCCGGACACCCGCCCGAACGCCGAGGCCCCGCGCGTCGCGTTGTTCGGTGCCCCGCCCCGCCCCACCAGCAGCTTCTTCGGCACCATCCGGCGTACCGGGGCGGTGCCGCCGATCACCCCGCAGGGGCGGGTCCGCGCGGTCGACGACCTGCGCTTCTGGCGGGCGGGTGTGGTCATCCTCGGGCCGCACGAGCACGAGACCGCGCTGCGTCGGGGGATGACCGAGCTGACCGGGATCCAGCCGAGCTTCACCGGCGGTGTGTGGGTGTGGGACGTCCGGTCGTTCACCGACTGAGCCGTGCGGTCCTAGCGGACGCAGCAGCCCTGGCAGACCTTCGGACGGGGCAGGGTGAAGGCGAGGCAGCAGGTGCGCCGCTGCACTGTCGGCTCACCGGTCGGCCCCGGCACCAGCTCGATCAGATCGGCCAGGTCGAGCGCGCCGAGCAGGGTGTCGATGCTCTGCACCGTCGAGCCGGGCAGACCGTCGGCGGCCCGCAGGATGCCGTGCGCGATGCCGGAGGCGACCGACCCGAGCAGCGTCCGGGTGCCCACCCGGACCTCCGACTGGATCGCCGTGATCAGCGGTGCGAGGTGGGCGTCGAGCAGGGAGGCACGCAGTGCGCCCAGCAACTCCGCCTCGTCGGCGACGACCCGCACCTCCGGCGGGCCGGCGAGCGCCAACGGGTCGTTCGGCAGCACCGCGACTGTGGTGCCACGCCGTAGGCCCATGGTGAGCAACTGCCGGTGGTCCTCGAAGTGGATCAGCACGTCGGCCGGATCGAGCAGCGGCACCCGCCGGGCGGAGGCCCAGCCGAGCACGACCGGCAGCGCGGTCCAGTAGCTGTACGACTTCCAGGCCAGCGCGGCGCAGGCGTGCGGGGTGCCACCCCAGCGGACGGCGGCGCCGCGCAGCAGCTCGGGCAGCCGACTGCCGTCGAGCAGGGTGGTGGCGGGCGCCCAGCCGAACTCGTCGTCGACGACCAGGCCCCGGGCCAGCCCGGGAACGTCGTCGGTGCCGAACATGGCCCGCAGCGCCGCGGTGACGGGGGCGAGTGGTGTGGCGACGGCGTCCCGCCTCGGCATCACCGCTGTCACCTGAGTCATCCCCCGTCTGCGTGACCGAGGAGTGCGCCCCGGCGGACGATCCAGTGCCGTCCTGAGCTAAGGCTAGCCTAACCATGCTTGCCGGTATACCCGAGTGCCGGTAATTCGAGTGACACGTGCTGCCGGATTCCGGCAGACGGGGAGGCCCCGGACCGCGTACCGCGATCCGGGGCCTCGTAAACGCGGCTCAGTCGTTCAAGCCGCAGTCCTTCGCCGGGGTGGGCTGGCAGGACAGCTTCCGGTAGTCGGCCGGAGGAGTCACCGTGACCTCCGCCAGGTTCGCCTCGGTGCGGGGCAGCCACTCGTAGTCGCTGGTGGTGGTGCCGGTCAACACCTTGTTGATCACCCGCACCGGCCGATAGGAATCCGTGTCGACCCAGATCTGCATGGACTCCTCGGCGGCCTTCGCCGCGTCCATGGCGCTGTCCGGGCCGCCCAGCCACTGCAGGTGCAGGGTCTGCCTGCCGTCCAGCTGCTCCTTCCCGACGAGCGTCACCTTCCCGCTGTCGACCGCGCGCTTCAGGTCTGCGGGGTTGAGCGACGGCGGCAGGTGCTGGACCTGGTTGGTGTCGAGGGGCTTGAGCGAGCTGATCTGGTAGGTCCACCACTTCTTCTTGTCGTGGTTCAGCTCGACGGCGGTGGAGCCGTCCAGCGCCAACGTGTACGAGCGGACGTCGCCGAACAGGATCTTGTTGTCCTGCCGTTCCCGCTTGGTGGTGGGGTCGGCCCAGAGTTCGATCGAGCTCGCCGGCTTGCCGTCGCGGCCCTGGTGCTGGGTGGTCTCGTGCTGGACGTACCCCGGAAGTTCGCTCAGGGCGGTGGCCGTCTTCTCGGTGACGTAGCCGACGGTGAGCATCTCCGGCGCCTCCGCCGTGACGCCGCCGCCTCCGGCGCCTCCGGGAGCGAGCGCCAGCGAGGCGCCCAGAGCCACGGCGGCGAGCACCGGCGTGGCGACGGCGAGGCCCAACGCCCGGGTACGGCGCCTGTTCCTCCGGTGCAGGGTCTCGGTGAGATCTGCTGGTGCGGTCATCGTGTACATCTCCTCGTGGAGCCGGTCGCTCAGCAACCGGCCGAGCTGTTCGTCGTCGAGAGCGGTCATCGCAAGGTCCTTGCCTCTTCGGTCTCGTGAAGGTCGCCGAGTAGTTCGCGCAGCCGCGCCAGCGCGCGGGAGGTGTACGACTTGACCGTCCCGATCGAGCAGCCGATCAGCTCCGCCGTCTGCTCGATGGAGAGGTCTTCGAAGTAGCGGAGCACGACCACCTGTCGCTGCCGCACGGGAAGTCGTGCGAGCGCGGCGGCGACCGTCTGCCGCTCCCCGATGCCGTCAAATCCCGCATCGGTGGAACGAAACGCGTCGGGGTTGTCCGGCAGCGCGGTCTCGCGTGGCCGCCGTAGAAGATCCCTGATCCGGTCCCGGGACAGGTTGACCATGACCTGCCGGACGTACGGCTCAGGCGCCCCGCGGGCCTTCGACCAGCGACGCATCGTGCGCAGCAGAGCCGTCTGCAGCAGATCCTCGGCGTGACCCCGGTCCCCGGTGAGGAGGTACGCGAGCCGCAGGAGCGCTGCCGACCTCTGCTCGACGAAGCTGTCGAAACTCGGATCAACTCTCACGGGGATAAGGACTCCGAACACCCGGCGGGGGTTGCCGCCGCCGACGTCCGTCACAACCGACGTTCGCCCGGTGAGCTGTCAAGTGATGTGTCGAAAACATGCCAGATATGTGTGCACTTGGGCACGGAACGTGAAACTGATACTCCCGGCCGCGAGGAAGCCGATGACGACCTCACCCCTCGAACGGGCTGCCGAGTCCTTCGCGGCCGAACTTGCCCGCCAACGGACCGGGCGCGGACTGTCCAAGAAACAACTGGCAGTCCTCATGGGTTTCGACCCGTCCTACGTGAGCCACGTCGAAGGGCGCCGGCACCGCCCGACCGAGGACTTCGCCCGGCGTGCCGAGGCCGTCCTCGAAGCCAACGGCGCCATCTGGCAGCGCTTCCGGGAGTACAACGACCTCCGGCACGCCCGCAGCGGTCAGCCGCACCGCGAGTCACACCTGCCCGGGCAGTGGCTGCCACCCGGCACCGGCCTCGTCGTGGAACGGGAGCTCGCCACCCTCACCCACACCGACGCCGGCTACCGGTCCGTCATCCACCGTGAGCTGTACAACGCCGGGACCGAGCCGGTGACCCGTTACCTGGTCCGGGTCGCCGTCGACCGCTACCCGAACGATCCCGGCCGCTCCAACCGACACCACCGGGAGCACCAGCTCACGTTCGCCGAGCTGCAACTACAGGCCCGTCGAGACGACGGCAGCGGCGACCCGGAGCCGATGCACTGGCGAGCCAAGCACGACCGGGACGCGTTCAAGGAGATCTGGCTGCTCTTCGAGAACGGGGAACGGCGCTTCCCGCTCTATCCGGGCGACCGGGCCACCATCGAGTACGAGTACAGCGTCGGGCACGAGAAGTGGGGGCCCTGGTTCCAGCGGGCCGTCCGGCTACCCACCCGACACATCGCCGTCCGCCTGGACCTGCCCACGGCGCTCGACCCGCAGGTCTGGGGTGAGGAGACCTCACTCTCCGCGGAGGAGGGCCCGCTACGGACGGCACCACAGCGGCACGACGAGGGTGACCGGGCGATCTACGAATGGCAGACCGACGACCCGCCGCTGAACGCCCGCTACCGGATGCAGTGGCGCTTCCGTGCCCGCCCCGACACCGAACCAGACCCCGGCCCCGGTGGTGTCCGGGTGCGGCCCAGCGACCGGATGCGCGGCCTCGGCATCGTGCAACGCGGCGCCGACCTGCTCCGCCAACACGCCCGCCCGTTCGACCTGCCAGCGGAGGAGCAGGTCGCGCGGGACGTCGTCGACCGGCTCACCACGACCCTGGCCCGGCTCGACGAACTGCACCCGTTCAACAAGGGGGTCGGCGTCGCCGCCCCACAGTTCGGCATCGGCCGGGCCGCGGCGGTGGTGCGGCCCCCGGACCGGTCGGCCGAGCCGGTCGTGCTGCTCAACCCCAGGGTGGTCGACGCCGCCACGGACACCGACGAACAGTACGAGGGCTGCCTGTCCTTCTTCGATCACCGAGGTCTGGTGCCCCGGCCGCTGCGCCTGGACGTGGAGCATGCCCAGTGGGACGGCAGCCGGATCATCACGTCGTTCGAGTTCGGCATGGCTCGGCTTGTCGCACACGAGATCGACCACCTGGAGGGCCGGCTCTACGTCGACCGGATGGCACCCGGCGTGCCGCTGGTGCCGGTCGAGGAATACCGCGAGACCGGGCACCCCTGGCGCTACTGACCAAGAAGGGACCGGGGCGCGTGCCCCAGGGGGCGGGGGCACGCGCCCCGGTGTGGGGGGAGGAACGTCTAGAGGTCACCGAAGGTGTCGTAGCGGATGTGCGGCGGCGGCACCTCGTCCGCGGCGAGCACCCGCAGGGTGGACCGAACCATCCGGGCCGAGCCGGAGACGTAGCAGTCGTGCGTGGTCCACGGGCCGTACCGGGCCACCACCTCCGGGATGTCGCCCAGCTCACCGTCGAAGTCCGGATCGTCGCTGCACGCCGCGGTGACCGACAACCACGGGTGCGCGGCGACCAGCTCCTGCAACCCGGCCAGGCCGTACAGGTCGGCCGCCTGCCGGGCACCGTAGAAGACGTGCACCCAGCGGGTGCGGTTGCAGGTGGCCAACTCCTCCACCAGCGCCTTGATCGGTGCCAGGCCGACCCCGCCGGCCACACAGAGGACGTCCCGTTCCGAGGAGCGGTCCAGGGTCATCGACCCCATCGGCGCCGCCAGGCGAAGCAGGTCACCCGGCCGCACCCGACGCACCAGCGCGCCGGACACCCAGCCAGCTCCCGGCGACCGCACGTGGAACTCCAGCACGTTGTCGTCGTTCGGGGCGTTCGCCACCGAGTAGTTCCGC
Source organism: Micromonospora sp. NPDC048898 (assembly GCF_043198035.1). Classification (NCBI taxonomy): domain Bacteria; kingdom Bacillati; phylum Actinomycetota; class Actinomycetes; order Micromonosporales; family Micromonosporaceae; genus Micromonospora; species Micromonospora sp. NPDC048898. The sequence goes on along the minus strand of NZ_JBICUF010000002.1, from coordinate 572,880 downwards.
CACTCCCGGGGATGGTGGCGTGGCACCTCCAGGCTGACGTACTGCCCGGCCTTCCAGCGCAGTGGATACTGCAACGCCCGGCAGGTCAGCACGGCGGTGTCCGGGCCGTACCGCTTGTGGGTCAGCACCTCGGCGTGCCAGAACGGCGGGCCGTCGTCGTCGGTCGCCCCGGCCACCATCAGCGCGGCGACCGCCCCGTACGCCTCCCGCCACGCCTGGTCGTACTCCAGGTTCCAGCCGTCGCCGGCGGTGCTGCGCAGCGCGTCCAGCAGCGCGACGCCCATCGTCGCGTAGTGCCGATCGTCGACGTGGTACTTCCGGTGGTCGCGGCCCAACGCCCGGAGAAACTCGTCGAAGCGCTCCGGGTCGTCGACCGAGTGGATCGCCGTGATGATCGCTTCCAGGAGCCGGTCGCCCTGACCGCTCATCTGCACTGGGAAGAGGTGCCGCAGGGCGGGGTCGAGCAGGAACACCCGGGCGTAGAAGTGGGCGCTCAGCCGAGCCCGATCGTCCTCGACCAAGGTCCAGCTCTCCTTCAGCAACCGTGCGAGGTTGTCCACGGGCGCTCCTCCTCCAGTCGGCAGCGGATCGGGCGCCCATAGAATCTCCACGGAGAGTGTCGACTGGTCGCACAGAATGTGCGATCCGCTCATGCTGGCCGGTCAGCCGTGTCACCGGCGCCGGTCGTCGGGCAGAGTGGTGCGGTGACAGTTGAGCTGACCCGCCCGGTGTCCCGCCGCCTGCTGGGCACCGAAACGCTGCTGGTCCTCGGCCTGTCCCTCGGCCAGTCGGCGGTCTACGCGCTGGTCTCGATCATCGCGAAGTTGACCGCCGAGGGTCCGCTCTCCAAACAGACCGCCTCGCTGAACACCTCAGCGTCGCCTCGACCCTGGCTGGACCTCACGTACCAACTGCTCGGCATCGTGTTCGCGCTGCTTCCGGTGCTGCTCGCCGTACACCTGCTCAGCCGGGACCCCGGCGACCCGGCACGGACCCTCGGCGTGGACGTGCGGCGGCCCGGCCAGGATCTGGCCCGTGGCGCCGGACTGGCCGCGCTGATCGGCCTACCGGGACTGGCGCTGTTCTTCGTCGCGGCCCAGCTCGGCCTCAACGCCACGCTGGTGCCGGCCGCGCTGCCACCGGTCTGGTGGGCGATCCCGGTGCTGATCCTCGCCGCCGTGCAGAACGCCGTGCTGGAGGAGGTGATCGTGGTCGGCTACCTGGTCACCCGGCTGCGCCAACTCCAGTGGCGGCTCGCCGCGATCATCGCGGCCAGCGCGCTGCTGCGCGGCTCGTACCACCTCTACCAGGGCTTCGGCGCGTTCGTCGGCAACGCGGTGATGGGCGTGGTCTTCAGCCTCTTCTACCTGCGTACCCGGCGGGTGCTGTCGCTGGTCATCGCGCACACGCTGCTCGACGTGGTCGCCTTCGTCGGCTACGCGTCGCTGCCCCGGGAGTGGTTCGACTGGCTCTGACCGGTCAGCGCGGCCGGTAGACCGCCACCGTCCGGGCCGCGAGCCGGTCAGCCGCCGCCGCGTCACCAAGCGCCGCCGCGAGCACCGCCGCACCCGGCAGCAGCCGGGCCACCAGCCGCAACGCCACCCAGCCACCGGCCTGCGCGGTGAGCGGCGCGGCCAACCGCCAGGCCGCCTCCGCCGCCCGCGGCCAGGCCCCCTCGACCGGATCGCCCGCCGTCTGCGCCGCAGCCAGGGCCTCCCGCGCGCTGGCCGCGTCCGGATGCACCTGGGTCAGCACCAGCAGCTCGACGGCCCGATCGGGATGCGCGGGATCCTTGCCGTACACCGCCGCCAGGTGCAACACCAGGTTCGCCTGCGTCCACGACACCGAGGCCAACTCGGCGAGCGGCGCGAAGAGCCCGGCCAACGCCGCGGTCGCCCCACCCGCGCCCGCCGCCCGCACGTACCGCCGGGTCACCATCCGGGCCAGCCCGTCCGCCGGAGCGTCCGGATACCTGTCGCGCAGGCGCGCGACCCAGTCGGCCGCGCCGGGCCCGAGGGACCGCACCGCCGCCAGAGCCAACAGCTCCGGCGCGAAGCCCGGGTGATCGAGCACGCGCGCGGCGACCGCCCGCAGCTCCGATTCCGGGGTACGCCCCGGCACCGTTTCACCGACCAGCGCCGGGGCCGTCGCGGGTTGTGGTGTTGGGGTGCTCTGGGGTGGGGTCGCCGTGAGTTGTGGTGTTGGGGCGGTTTCGGCGGGTGGTGGGCTCTGGGGTGGGGTCGCCGAGGCATGCGGTGCTGGGGTGGTTTCCGAGGGGAAGGCGCTCCCGGGTGGGGTCGCTGTGGTGTGCGGTGCTGGAGTGGTGTCCGAGGGTCGGGCGCTCCGGCGCGGGGTCGCGGCGCGCTTGGCCGCCGAGGCGGTGCGCCGGGCCGGGGTGGCGGCCTGCGTCGTCGGGTTGGTCGCCTTCTCGGTCGGGGCGGCCGCCTTGGTGGGCGCGGCTCGCTTGGTCGGAGTGGCTTTCCTGGTCGACGCGGCCCCCTTGACCGGGGCGGTCGTCGTGCTGGCCGGGGTCGTGGGTTGCTCGCCCGGGGTTGGCGCTTGCCCGGTCGGGCCGTCCGTCGTGCCGGCGACTGCGGGGCCGGCCGGGGCTGTGGCGGTCGACGTCGCGCTCTTCCGAGCGGTGGCCTTGCGAGGGGTGGCGCGGGTCGTCGGCGTGCGTGCCGGCGGTGCGGTGGAGGGTTGCCGGCTGCCTGCCGGTGGGCCGCCCTGGTCGGCTGCGCGGGTCGTTTCGGGAGAGCCGGCCTGGTCGACGGCCGGTGGGGTCGTCTCGGATGGGCCGGCCTGGTCGGCGGCGGGCGTGGCCTCGTCGGGTGGGCCGGCCTGGTCGGCGGCGGGCGTGGCCTCGTCGGGTGGGCCGGCCTGGTCGGCGGCGGGCGTGGCCTCGTCGGGTGGGCCGGCCTGGTCGGC
>NZ_JBICUF010000002.1:115732-569855 GCF_043198035.1 Micromonospora sp. NPDC048898 | reverse complement strand
GGCGGCGGGTGGGGCGCTCGGCGAGGACGACGAGCGGACCGGCTGCCGAGGCAGCGGGCGGTCCGGCTCCGGTGGCTGGAAGAGCACCGCCGGGGCGGGCTTGGCCCGTCGAGGGCGCGGGCTCGCGGGGGCGGTCGCCGGTGGTGCCGCCGTCTCCCCGGGCTGCTCGGCGACGGTCGGCGGTGTGAAGGTGGGCCGCGGGGAGCGCCGACGCGCCCGTTCAGCAGGCTCTCGACGGGTCGACTCGCTCGGCGGCTGCTCCTGCATATCGATGGAGCGTAGTCCCGATCACGCCGCCGCACAGCGTCGAAACACGGGGGCGGGCGGCTGCGGTGGGCGTACCCCGGAAGTCGTTTTGCTCCCGGCGGGTGGCGACCTGTATTCTCGGGCGCGGTGGTCTGCGGATCACCGGGGAGACTTCGCCTAGTCTGGTCTATGGCGCCGCACTGCTAATGCGGTTGGGGTCTTAAAGCCCCTCCCGGGTTCGAATCCCGGAGTCTCCGCGCGAAAGCCGGGTGTGTAGACTGGCTGAGCACGAGCGCCCGTAGCTCAATGGATAGAGCATCTGACTACGGATCAGAAGGTTAGGGGTTCGAGTCCCTTCGGGCGCACAAACAGCCCCCTGCCAGGCGTAACAGCCGGCAGGGGGCTTCTTCTTGTCTAGCCAGGACTGTGAATACCTTCTTACTCTCCGTGCATGGCCAAGATCAACTTGCTCCACCTCAACGCCTACGAGCGTGACCTCAAGATCCGTAACCGCAGCCCCCGGACGGCGCAGAACTACCGGGAGACGCTGCTCCAGCTCTCGGCGTTCGTCGACGAGGCAGACCTCCTGGAGCTGAGCCGTGGCTCGGTCGAGGGGTACATCCTCCATGTCCTGGAGACCCGCTCGGCGGCGTCGGCCTGCGGGCGGTACCGGGCGCTGCGAGCCTTCTACAACTGGGCCGTCCGAGAGGAGTTAATCCCCGAATCCCCAATGCGGAAGATGACCCCTCCCAAGGTCGTGGAGAAGCCGATCCCCGTTGTGCCGGACGAGGCATTGAAACTGCTCCTCGCGGAGTGCTCGGGCACAGACTTCGAGAGCCGTAGAGACACCGCGATCATCCGCCTGTGGTGTGAGCCGGGCTCTCCTCGGGTGAGCGAGGTATCGGGCATGGGGTTGGCAGATGTAGACCAGGTGCTCGACCTCGTTCGCTTGCTCGGGAAGGGCGGCCGGGTTCGAGTCATCCCCTACGGCTCCAAGACCGGGCAGGCCCTCTACCGCTACCTCCGGGCGCGGAAAGACCACCCCCTCGCTCAGGAGGGGAGTGGGCACTCCGAGGCGCTGTGGTTCGGCGCTCGGGGCAAACCCCTCACCGCCTCGGGGCTGTACCAGATGCTTGAGCGCCGGGCGAAGCAAGCCGGCATCGGCCACATCCACCCGCACCAGCTCCGCCACACGTCCGCTCACAACTGGCGCGTAGCGGGAGGGTCGGAGAGTGACGCGATGGTCTTGTTCGGGTGGGTGAGCCCGGAGATGCCCCGCCGGTACGGCCGCAGCGCCGAGGTCGAACGGGCGCAGATGGCAGCCCGGCGTATCTCCCCCGCAGACCGCCTCTAGCAATACTGCGCTCGAAAGCCCCGTTCTCCGGAACGGGGCTTTCGCATTGTAGACAGGGTTAGTGCCTAGAAAAATTGCACATTTACGTGGGGTCAGTCCGTTAGTGACGTCGCCCGGCACAAAAGGGGCATTGCCCTTTTGCTATTCACCTTATATAAAATATATATGCCACTGCTGTGCGGCATACAACAAATTCATTGTGGCCCTTTTCGCAACCACACTCCCGAGCGCTCTTGCCGATCCCTCGCGCCCCCGCGCCCCCGTGCCACGCTAAACATTGCTACCAGTGCCCTCTGGCCTGTTAACTCTCCGTAGTGCGCAGGCATATACGCCTCACAATGCCGCACTGCTAACCCTCTGACCCCCGTGTTAGCTCTTGTTGGCCGCTGCCTGCGTACAGTTAGCAAACCAGTGAGTGCAGGAATGGCACGCTAAACAAACCAATGAGTGCGCAGAATGGCACAGTTAACAATGCTTACTGCCCAATGCCCCGTGGCTCGCAATGGCTAACAATGCCAATAAACAGCACATAACGATTGTGGAGAGGGGTAGACGAGCAGATGCGTGAGGGGTAAGACTGCACCCCCGTTTGGCCCACTTTCACGCCTCTGCCAGTAGCCGAGCTACGTATGCACGCGGATCGACCGCCGCTCCCGTTGCCAAGGGCCTTACCCCTACCCGCCTAGCCTCTCGGCTTCCCCGTCTCTCCTCGCCCAAATGCAGGCGGTTTCCTGACACGGCCGGCGCTCGCGTACGCTCACCCCTTCCGAGACCCCGGTTCGCCGGGGCCATGTCCAGTAACGGCGGTAACGGCAGTAACGGCACTCCGCGATATATGAGGGTGAAACGGCGAAACGGCGTCTTGCCTAGCCCTATAAGTCCGTTTACGCATTACACCTAACGTCTCTAAAACGAGCCGTTCCGCTCATCCTCGTAAGTGCCGTTACTGCCATTACTTTCCTTGTCAGGACCGTTACCGGCGGCCGTTACCGCTACCCGGCGAACCGTTACCCCGTTACTGGTCGAGGTAGCGCGCCGATACCTCCTTGAACATCTCCAGTCGGTAGCCCCGAAAGCGTTTCCCCTTAACGTTGATCAGCCTCGGAGCGATGCTGTAGCCGCGAAGGAGGTCGGCCACCTGGCGGTCGGTGATCGGCCTCCCGTAATCGTGCCGATCCCAAGACGACTCCTCAACGCTGTGGAGAAGTTCGAGGAGATCCGAGGTCGAGACAACTGTGGCCCACTTACCATTCTCTTTAGGCCAAAGGCGCTTGATATCGCGCAGGAGATCCAGACTCCGATCCTCTACGGCGATTCCGTCCTCTGCCTTAATAAGGCTCACAGCAGCCTGTCGTGCCCGCGTAGGCCACGCACCCCCGGCCGCGTCTGCCAAGATCAGCAAAGGCTCCCAAAGGTCCGCCTCTCGGTTGTCGAGCGGGGTTTCTGGCTCGATATCCTGGGGGACCGTGGCAACCCAGTCCTCCAGCATTCCCCCGATCTTTCGGATCTCTGGGATGTGTTTCTGCCGAAAGCCGGCGACCGTTTCGGATGGCAGCTTCTTCCGCATTCGGATCACGACCGCCCGGTCCATGATCGTGTCGGGAAGCTCGACGCCTTTGCTAGCAATAGCAACCATTGCAAACGTTCGGAAGATCTGCGGAGTCCACTCCCCCTCTTCACCTCTGACGTTCACGAGCTGCCCGGCGCCGGGCGTAAAGCCAGAGTTGTATAGGCCGCGTAGATCCTCTGCGTTCCCGCGAGCCTTAGGGCCGAATACGGTATCCGCCTCATCATGAAAAATGGTTATTACCTTGTCAGATATCGACCGAAAGATTGCCGAGGTGGAGGCGGCACTTACGGATAGCGGTTCTTCGCAAAGCGGCTGAAGGACCTCGAACAGCCTCGTCTTACCGCAGCCCTTAACCGCCGAGATCACCACTAGACGGGTAGCGTGCTCCCAAGCGGGCATCCCGTGCGTAGCGGCAGCCCAGAGGGTGACGGCAACGTACGCCTCCTCATTCGGCAGAACCACATACTTCCGGACGGTCGCCTCTACCTCGTCCAGGACCCTCGCCCCCGCTCCGGGCACGAACGGGCGAGGAGGACGAGGCGTCTTGGGGGCCGGCTTACTCTCAACCTCCGGCCCGGAGGGGATGCCTTCGGCACCGCTCAGGTCAGCGTTGAGATCCATGGTGCCGGACTGCCGGGCTTGCGCCGCCTGGTGCTCTTGGATCTCTTCCCGGTGGTGGACGAAGAACTGCATCTCGATGTCGTCGTCCTCAGCCGGGTCCACGCCGACCGCCCGGAGCGCATCCTGCATCTCCTCAACGGTGGTGAAAGGCAGGTCATCATCGGCGGGAGGGGTGGTCTTCCGGGCAGCTCGGGCCTTCCCACGATCGAGGGCCATTACCGCCGCCCCTCGTGGCCGTAGGGGCGCTGCCCTACCCGAGCGGACCTACCGGGGACCGGGGCGAGGGAACGGCCGGCAGAAAGCCGTCCGTAGCGGGCAAAGAGGGTCGAACGGTACACTAGGGGCTCCTTAGGTATGCCGTGTGAGTGACCCCGGAGAGCAGCCGGGGTCATTTGCTTTGCTCCAATAGGGACGACCAGAAATCGCTTGTGAGAACGGGCTTTCGGGCACGGAGCGGCCATCTCCCAGTGCACTCCGGGTGCCGGCACCGGTTCGGGCAACCCCGAGCGCGGCACGACTCCCCAGGACAGTAGAAGGAGTAGCAGCGCGCTGTCCGGGCAACTAGGTGACTTTCTCTCCGTGACCCTGGCATCACTCCTCGTCTCCTTCCAGCATCAGCGAGATGGCGTGGCGAATAGCAGCGCCCTCTCCCCATCCGCGCGCTCGTGCGTAAGCGGCAAACCGCTCATGCTCCTCGGGAGACGTCAAGAACTTCACCTGCTTGGTGAATCGAGCCTCCCGCTTGGTGAGCCGGTCCGCAATTTCCTTGGCGCTATTGCTAGCCATTTCGCCTCCGTTTAAGTACCGGTACCGGTACGTTATCCTACGTGCAGGCATAGGAGGCTATGAATGGATAAGCAACCGCAATTCGACCACTCAAGGCATACCTGTACTGAGGGAGTGCCGTGCCGTTTCCTGAGCGAGCACGAGGTAGACCCCGCTCCCGCGCTAGCGGAGCGGCTAGCCCAGGTCCGGACGTTGCGCCGGCTGAAGCTCACGAAGATCCGGAGGGGCATCAATTGAGCGCGGATAAGTACCGGACGCCTGCGGTAGTCGAGAGCGCGTTCTTTCGCGGCAGCCAACTCACGGTCAACCTCCCCGGTCGGCACGTCCCTCCGGAGGTCCATGCCTTAGCCGAGCGTTTCGCTCAGGCGTGCGAGGCCGTACGCCGAGCGGACGCCGGGCGCACGGCCGCCGAAACGGCGATGCGGGACGTAGAGAACCGCGTCATGGGCGAGGCGTACCGGGCAGTGAACGAGAACGCCGAGCTTGACGATGACGCGGTTCTCGGACAGAACGAGGAATGGGCACTGGCGAGGGTCGCTGAGGAGACTGCGCAGGCCCGGTTCGATGGGGCGAAGGAAGCCCTCCCCGTTCACCACGCGAAACTGGCTGCTGCTGCGGCGAGTGCGGAGTGGGGCGTGTACCTCGACAAGCAGCGCGCCGAACTCAGCACCCGGATCACAGAGGATCTGGCCCGAGCGGCGGACACTCTCCGGGAGCTGGAAGAGATCGAGGGGCTACGGGCTCTCGTGGCTGCTGGCGGCGTGAGCCGACGTCGGCGTGATGACGCAGTCGCCCCGGTTGAGGGGCCGGAGGTCGAGCAGCTTCGCTCGGCCCGAGACCTCCTCTCCGCGATCCTCGACACCGAGCAGACTCAGACCGGCTGGAACGCCACTGAATGGAGCGGGGCATGAGCGGCGACGACTGGTCGAAAGAGCAGGAAGCCCTCAAAGACGCTGGGGATGTCGCTCGGCGGGAAGAGGCCCAGAGGCGCGACGAGCGTTTCAACAAGGTCTGGCAGCGGGACCACCCTCGCCCCGGCAGTACCCGCGCCTCTGCCGTTGCTGCCGCTCTGAAGACCTCTGGCACTTCGCTCCGGGACATCGTGGCGAAGAGCCAAGCCCAAGACGACGACTTCACCCGCCTGGAGAAGGAGGTCGAGAGGGGTCGCCCGCTCTCCGGTCTCGCCCGTCACATGTACGAGGTCGAGAAGGCCCGGAGGGACGGCGGGAGCGATGCAGGCTAACCCGCCCCGCCGTACCCCCTTCCGTTACGCGGCAAGGGCTCTCGGGCCATGCAGGCGGGCCGTAGAGGCCCGTCGAGAGGCCGAGCGCCGAGAGCGGGAGGCGAACGAACGCCTGGAACTGGTCGTGGCCTTCCGTGAGCAGTTGGAGGAACTCTGATGCCCAGAGTGAAACGGAAAGCCCGGATGGTGCGGTCTGGATGGGCGGTGCCACCAGAGACGACGTATCCGGTGAAACTGACCTGTGGCTGCAAGCGCAAGTTCCCCAACCCGCTACCCGAGAGTGGGGACCCAATTTGGTGCCGAGCACACGAATTGGTGTGGGCGGAATGAACGAGCAGCCACTCCGGGGAGGCTCGGCCTAGTCACCCGATACTCCTCAACCCTCCCGGCCTGACTGCCCGAGAGGGGAAATGCCCCGGTTCCCGAGATGGGAACCGGGGCATTTCATTCCAGCTCAAACTCCTTCTCAGCCTCTTCCATTGCGGCTCGCTTGGACCGTCTGACCTCCGGGTCAAGGTGGCGCACTGCTGCCGTGAGGCCATCTACAGCCCGGTTCCCCTTCTCCATCTGCTGGATGACCTTGCCTAGGGTTGCTTGGCCGACCCAGGTATCCCGCATGACTTCAAGGTCAACGTCATAGATGAGTTCGGGGACAGGGCCGAACGGGCCGTCCGCGTTCACAGTGAAGGTGAAGGCGTTGTTGACGCCATTGGCGAAGCGCTGGAACCCGATGTCGAAGAAGAACTCCATACGATGCCGCGGTGGCATTGTCTTGATTGCTCGGTTGAAGACAGCCCACTCGTGTATGGCTTTGGCGTTCGGATTGCCGGCAGCTCGAACTGGTGGGGGCGATACGTTTATGCGGACGTTGCGCGCGATCGACGGACCGATGTTTTCGATCACCAGCATCATGACACTTCGGTCGTTGGGCGCAGGAGCAATGTCGACTACGACGGTAGGCTGGAGGGACTCCTCTTGGGCTTGTCGAGTTGCCCGCTGCGCCTTATCGGTTTGCTCCATCTGCCTCAGCAGAAGATCAATCTGCTGACGACCCAGGTCGACCTGCTCCCGAGCCGAGGCCGCCTGTGAGCGAGCGGCGTCTGCGGAGGCTTTAGCGGCTTGTGCCGACCTCCAGCTATAGAGGATGCCGAGAAGAGCCAAGGCAGCCACCAGCACCGACAGTCGCTCGACGTTAATCCAGTCGATGAGGTCCCTCACCGCCTCAGCGTAGTTAGCGCTGCAACTACCTCCGAGGCGCGGCCGTTTCGGGGCTCGTGGCGCCCCCTAGCCGTGCGTCTCCGGGGCTGCCCCGTCTCCGGGGTAGTCCGGGAGGGGGAGGGGAGAGCGCTAGGGCTTCTCGGCGACGAACGTCCCGCGCCCGGTGAAGGTGACGACCATGCCCCGCTCCCGGAGGAGCCGTACCGCAGCGCGGACCGTTCCGCGAGCTACGCCGTACTCCTGCTGCAAGGTCGACTCCGAAGGGAGCGGCTGCCTGGGCTTCAACTTCCCGCTCTCGATCTGCTTGGCGAGGAGATCGGCGAGCTGGATGTAGAACGGCACCGGGCTCATCTCATCAACCATGATCGACACCTTATGGACGCGCTACACGGGCTGGGCGTCGGGTGCGGGTAACCTGCCCTAGGCGGGCTGGGCAGGCTATACGGGCTGTACAGGTTGGACTACGGTCGGTCGGAAGAGGCGACCGACCGTAGGAGGTCCGGTGAGAAGAGTCCGGTTTGACGACTACCTGCTGGCGACGGCGTTGACCTTCGCCCGTCGCCACCGCCCGGTCTGGTCGTGGGTTCGGTGGCGGTACGTCTGTCGCTGCGGGGCGGAGCTTCCCTGCCGCTCCCGCCACAGGATCCCGATCAACCGGGGCCACTGGCCGGAGGAGCGGTGAACGTGCCGTTCTCGGTGGAGCTGGCCTGGGGCACGATCGACGCCCACCGTCAGCGAAAGTGCCCCGACTGTGCGGACGGGTGCCCGAACGTCGCTCTCGCCCAAAAGCAGATCTTGGCGTGGCGGAGGGCGGTGGGTCGTGCCCCCATTCAAAAGTGGTGACCTCCTCCACGTCACGCAGGCGGCCAGCGTCCAGTTTTCCCGGCCGTTCCTCTTCCGCCTCAGCCGCGTACTGACTGACCGGATCACGTACGACGGGTGGGCCTGGATCGAGGGGTATCAGTTGGATGTTCGGGGCGAGGCGGTAGCTCGGCGGGAACTCTTCGTGCGGCTCGACGGGCTCCGGAAGCTCTCGCCCCCTCCGGCCCGGCCGCTCCGCAAAGGTGCCACCCTGCGGTGTAAGGGATCTTTGTAGTCCAGATCGTTACAGACGGTAACCGTCGATGGGGAGGGGTCGGTTCAGACCCTCTTACCCCGGTGGGTTTTGGTGCTTTCGATCTTGCGTTTCCGCTGGTCAAGGTCACTGTCCACAAGGGACGACTACGGATCAGAAGGTTAGGGGTTCGAGTCCCTTCGGGCGCACCAGATCATCAGGGGTCCGACCTGCGGTTGAGTGGGTCGGGCCCTTTTTGCTGTCTGGCTCTTCGCGACCGTGGGTGTCACGTGGGTGCGCTGTGGGTGTCGTCGTTTGTGTTGACTTGCCGCCGCGCTTCGGCGTCTTGACCTGCGACTTCGTGCCGTGAGCGGGGGTGGCTGGGGTGGGGGCACCTGTTTCGGTCGGGGTTCGGCCGGTTCTTGCGGGCCTTGTTCTTGATCTTTTGCGGCTGCGGCTGCGGCGGGCTGAGGTGAGGACGAGGCGGGCGGTGGCGTTGGGGCAGCAACGTTGCACGTCGGGTAGGACGCTGGTGTAGGTGTCGGCGGTAGTGACGATGCTGGCGTGTCCGAGTAGGTCTTGCAGGGTTTTGAGGTCGGCGCCGGCTTCGTGGGCGAGGGATGCGGCACCGTGGCGCAGGTCGTGCAATCTGACCGGGGGCAACTCGGTGCGTAGGACGAGTTTGCGGAATCGGGTGGTGGCGTAGTTCGGGTTGATGGGTAGTCCGTCGGTGCGGAAGAACACGTATTCGCTGTCGGGCCAGGGTTTGCCGTCTTCGGTGGCTTGGGTGCGTTGGTCGAGTCGCCGGCGTCGGTGCGCGCGCAACACCTGCACTGTGCGTTTGTCGAGGGCGATGGCGCGGTGGCCAGCGGGGGTTTTTGGGGCTGCCTTCGACGATTTGGTAGCCGGCGGTGGTGCGGTTGCGCTCCACGGTCAGTTCGCCGTGGTCGAGGTCGATGTTCGTCCAGCGCAGTCCACAGGTCTCGCCGCGAGTCCCATGCCACGTTGGCCTCAGCGTACGACTCTCGGCTGGCTGACCCGGGCACGTCGTCCGGCCCACCCGGGAAAGTATCCCAGGTGGGCCGGACCAGCGGCTATCCGTGCGTTAGGGGACAGTGACCTGGACGCTGCGGTTGGACCCGGAATGCCCGGTCACCCGGACCGTCACGCCGGCGACGGTGACGGCGTGGTTGACGGCCGTGAGGGTGGCATTGGCGAGTTCGGCCGCACGCGCGTCGCAGCCCGCGATCGTCGAGTTGGGCAGCCTGTCGGCGACGCGGATCGGTCGTGGACCGCCCGGGACGGGAGTGCTGCTGCCCGGCGGGATGCCGCCCCCGCCGACCGTCGTGGTCACCTGGTACACGAGCACCCCCGGCTGGAAGCAGGAAGAGCTCACATCGAGCGGGCTGACCTGCCGGTTCTCGACCACGACCGCGTCGCGCTCGCCAGTGCGGACCACCAGCGCCTTGGTGCCGCCGCTCGCGCCCAGCGGCGTCAGCGTGGCGGTCGTGCTACCCGAGCCGTCCTGGCAGACGATCTGGTTGTCGGCCAGCCAGCCGAGCTTCCACTTGTGCCAGGCGAGCAGATCGGGCGCGGGACCGGAGATGAGCCCCATCAGGTCCCAGCCGCCGGCCGCCTGGTGCTGGTCGGCGGCGTACGCGTAGAGGTCCGGCAGCCCGAAGACGTGGCCCGTCTCGTGGTTGAGGACCTTGTAGCCCCAGTGGGACAGGTCCTGGCCGAACGTAGCCCCGTGTCTCAGCTCGACGCCGTCGGCCCACGCACCCCAACCCACGCTCGCGATGAACGACGGAGAGTTCGGCAGCGACGACGCATTACTCGGGGCCACCACGTAAACGAGGTCGTACTGGCTGAAGTCGATCGCCGCGTCTGCGACATTCACCGCGTCCTGCACGTACGCCCGTTGGGCGTTGAAGTCCACGTTGTATTCGCTGTACGTGGTCTGGGAATTCGGCAGCTGACGCCACACCGTGTCGAAGGTGAGTTGGAGCGTGACCCCGCCGTACGAGGACTGGTTGAACCAAGCCGGCGCCCCCGACAGCAGGCTCGTCCGCTGCGCCAGCTCGCCAGCGGGCGGAGTCACACCAGGAAACCGCACGAACAGCACGATCCCCCGCAACGTACCGGTCGGCTGGAGCCAGCGTCCGTAGTCGGCCGGTCCCTCATGCTCGTTGTAGACGTCGGCAGCGGGTAACAGGCAGTCCGCCGGCGACGCCGGAACAGCCGCGGCCTGGTTCGGCCCGGCCGGGCGGACTGTGGGCGGGGCCGATTCCGCCGGGGTCGCCGCGATCCCGAGAGCGACGGCGACCGCCGCCGAGATGACAACGACAGCGTTCGATCGGAGAGACATTCGCATCCAGATCCTCCTATGCGTAGCGCCAGATGCTCACAGAGCCGATCCTGCCAACGGGTTGGCGGGTTCGCGTCGGCAGAAGTTGCCTAGTTGTTGGGGCGGCTGCGGTCGTGTTTCGCGCGGACGCGGACGCGGCAGCAGGCGGGCCGGTATGTCTCGACGCTGGCCTGTGGGGCGCCCAAGCGCACGTGTGGGTGATGGCGTCCGCTCGAACGGTGGCGGCGGGCGCGGCGACGGTTGGGTCCGCGGCGATCGTGGCTGCTCGGTGGCTGCTCGGCCGACGGGAAACTGACGCGGATTTAGCGCTACGCAACCGGACCCGGCAGGAAGCGCGACACCCGGTGGTCCATTGACGACTGGGGCGCCAGGTACGGCCGGCTTCCCATCACCGTCACCGTGACCAACCGCCGCGACCGGATCACCGTCCAAGTGGCGGACTGCGGTGAGGGCGTCCCTGAAGAGTTCGTGCCGCATCTGTTCGACCGCTTCGCCCGCGCCAGTACCGGCGTCGCCACCACGGCCAACGGCACCGGCCTCGGCCTCTACCTGGTCCGCCAGCTCGCCAACGCCGGCGACCTCGACATCACCTACGGGCCCAACCAGCCGACCGGCGCCGCTTTCACGATCGTCGTACCCTGCGTCGTCCCGGATCCTGCTGATGCCGACTTGCTGCGCGGGGCAACGGACGGCTCGCTGGCCGCCGAAGAACGGCGCTGCTGACGCACATCTGTCCAGCGTTCGAGGGTGAACGTGAAATCGGTGGAGAGCTTGCCGCTCAGCCGGGCCGCCGAGACGAGCTTTCCGTCCATGCTGAGCTGCTCGACGCCGGCGCGGGTGAGGCCGCATCCATCGGCGATCAGGCGCATCGGGCGGACCGGGATCGGTGCTGCGAAACGGACCGACACGTCGATCACCTCGTGGTCCAGGTGGTCCGATCCGCCGGTGTCGAGGCGCCAGGCATCATTCCAGTCGAGAGAGATGTGGTTGCGGCGGCGTACGGCCGGATCGTGGAGTACCTCGGCCGCCAGCTCCGGATCGTTGCCGTGCAACCGATCCAGCGTCTCGGCCCGGAAGTAGCGGACGTTCATCCGTTCCATGACCGCGATCTTCGTGGTGGTGCCGCATCCGGCGCAGAGCGCCAGGAGCCAGACATCGAGCAGTTTGTGGTTCGCGTTGACACGGAACTTGCCGCTCGTGCGGAAGGCGTCGGACGCGCAGAGGTGGCATCGGCGGCGGATGAGGGGGAGCCGAACGGGTTCGACCACCCAGGTCATGTTCTCGGACATATCACCGCCAGGTTCCGTGGCCGGCGGCCCGCCGGCGACCACGGCTGACGCTACGGACGGCCCCCCGCACGCGGCATCAGCGATCGGATCACCTGGTGGTGCGCATCGCGCTTACCCGCTGAGCCGCGCTCCTTCGGGTGGGACGCGGAAGGGAACGGGACGGGAAGGGCGCGCGGCAAGCTGCGGCTTATGTGTGCACAATCCCTGAAACACCCGCGCTTGCTCCTGGTGATGCCGGGCCACCAACTCGTGCGCAAGGGCGCCGAGCGTGGTTTCCAGATCTGGTCGGTCTGGGATCGGGCGCGTCTCGAGGCCGACTTCGCGCCGCGGCTGGCGGAGTTCTCCGAAGAATTGGTGCTCACCGACTGCACTGACGAGGCCGCGCTGCGCGAGGTCGTCCTGGATGTCGTGCGGGTCCACGACATCGACGTCGTGCTGCACTGCGGGCACGACGCCTCCGTCCTGCAGGTGGTCCGCGAGGCTTGGCGGCTGGGCGTGTCCGCAAACCCGCCGGAGGTGCTGGAACGGCTCCGCGCGGCGGACGCGGGCGACCGGATCCCGGCGCAGGCGCCCCGGGTGGGTGTCGAGACGATGACCGTGAACGGGATCCACCACGTCGTCGGGATGACGGCTCAGCGCACCACGGGACCACCGCATTTCGTCGTGACGGGCTACCTGCATCCGGCGCCGCTGACCGAAAACGAGCAGAAGGAGATCGCGGCGGTGGTCGAGGATTTGCTGACCGCGAGCAGATATCGATCGGGGCCCGCCCACACGCAGGTGGCGCTGCTTCCCGAGGGGCCGCGGGTCGAGTCCTGCGGTGCCCATCTCGGTCCGAATCGGATTCCGTTGCTGATCGAGATCTCGCGCGGATTCGATCCGGAAGCGGCGGTCTTCGCCGGGCTGCTCGGCCAGCATCCGGTGGTGCCGGACGCGTACCGGTATGCGGAGATCGGATTTTTTCTCCTGCCCGAGGGGCGCCTGGAGACATTCACGGGAACGGAGGACATAGCCGTGACGCCCTGGGTTCGGGGCGCCCGTTTTCCCTATGCGATCGGCGATCCGATTCCGCCACCCGGTGACCCCCGTGTCCGGCGCGCTTATGTGGTTGTCGAAGGAGAGACACCGGAGATCACTCGCGAGCGGGTCGCCAAGGCCCGACAAGATCTGGTTGTCGACATTCGCGCGATCATGAAGTGACGCCCCTCGATCGAGATAGACTCCGTAGGTGGTGAAAGCATGGGGGCCACACGCCGATGCGGCATGGGACTTCGGTCTTCTTGCTGGTTGGGAGGGTTGAAGTGCGGGCCGCGACATCTCGACAGAGTCACGATGACGTACGTGGCAGACCCGAATTCGCCATCCTGGGGGCCCTCGAGGTTCGCAGCGGCGGTGAGCTCATATCGATCAATGGCGCGCTGCAACGACGCGTCGCCGCGATGCTTCTGCTCGAGGCCGGGCGAGTGGTGCCGGTCTCCCGTCTGGTGGCAGCCGGGTGGAACGACGAGCCGCCGGACAGCGCCGAGCATCAGGTGCGAAAGACGATCGCCAAGCTGCGTAGTCGTCTCCCGCACGGTCCCGACCTGATCGTCACGGACAACCTGGGATACCGCGCTGTCGTCGACACCGACGAACTCGACCTGCTGCGCTTCCAGCACCTGTTGCGTGAGGCCAGAGAGGCGCTGAACGCGCAGCAGCCGGAGCAGGTCGCGGCGCGGTTGCGCGAGGCGCTGGCATTGTGGCGCGGTCCGGTGCTGGGCGGCGTGGGAGGCCCCGTGCTCGACGCCGCCTCGACCGCGATCGAGGAGCAGCGGCTGGCCGCCGCCGAGCAGCTCTACGACCTGCGCATCGAGGCGGGCGAGGCGGCCGAGATCACGAGCGAGCTGCGTGTCCTGGCCGACGAGCATCCGCTGCGCGAGACGCTGCGCGGCCGGTTGATCCTGGCGCTCTACCACTCCGGGCAACAGGCGGCTGCGCTCGACGAGTTCGCCCGGGTCCGGGAGCGTCTCGCCGACGAGCTCGGCATCGACCCGAGCGCGGAACTGACCGACCTGCACGAGCGCATCCTGCGCCATGATCTGACGCTCACCCGGCCCGAACGCTTCGCGCCCCGAGTCACGCGTGGGCGGGCGGACGCTCCGCACGCGCTGCCGTTCGACGTCCGCGACTTCGCCGGTCGCGACAGTGAGCTGGAGTGGATCTGCGACACGGCAACGCACGCCCGGGAAGAAACCCCGACGGTGCTGGCGCTCGACGGCATGGGGGGTGGCGGCAAGACGGCGCTCGCCATCCGGGCCGCTCATCGGCTGGCCGAACGGTATCCGGACGGCAGCCTCTTCATTGACCTGCACGGCTTCACGCCGAGCCAGACGCCGCTGAGCGCGTTCCAGGCGCAGGCCGATCTGCTCGCCGCCGCAGGCATCCCGGGTGACGAGATCCCCACGGTCCCGGCCGGTCGCGCCGCGCGCTGGCAGTCCTACATGCACGGCCGCCGCATGCTGCTGGTGCTGGACAACGCCGCCTCCTCGGACCAGGTGCGGCAGCTGATCCCGGCGTCCTCCGACAGTCTGGTCCTGGCCACCAGCCGCCCACGGCTGACCGGACTGGACGGTGCCGAGTGGCTCTCCGTGGGCGCGCTTCCGGAGCTGGAAAGCCACCAGATCCTGTGCAACACCCTGGGTCTCGGCCGCGTCGAGGAGGAGCCGGCCGCGGCCGCGGAGCTGCTGCGGCTGTGCGGCGGTCTCCCGCTGGCGGTCCGCATAGCCGCCGCCCGGCTGGCCAACCGTCCGCGCTGGAGTATCGCGCGGCTCGTCGACCGCCTGCGGGACCACGACCGTCGTCTGGACGAGCTGACCAGCGAGGGCCGGGGAGTAGCGGGGGCATTGCTGCTGTCCTATCAGACCATGCCGCGCGACCAGCAGACAGCTTTCCGGCTGCTGGGTTACCACCCCGGGCGCTACCTCGACGCGGCGGAGGCGGCCGCGCTGCTCGACACCGATGTGCTGACCGCCGAAGACCTCTTGGAAGAGCTGGTCGACGTACGCCTCCTGGAAGCCCGCGAGCCAGGCGTCTACGCCCTGCACGACCTGGTCCGCGGCTTCGTGCAGCGGGTCGCGCAGGGTGAGAAGTCGGCGGAGGACGAGCGCGCGGTCCAGCGTCTGCTCGACCACTACCTGGACATGGCGGAGCGGGCGTGCGACACGCTCTTCCCCGGCAGGCGCAGCTTCGGCGACCGTGACGGAGGTGACGACGGTGACGGAGGCGGGCGGGCCCGGCACGACCTCGATCACAAGGAGAAGGCGCTCCAGTGGCTCGACCTGCATCGCGACAGCCTGCTGACGGCTGTCGACACCGCGTACCGGGAGGGACTGCTGTGGCATGCGGCGCGGCTGCCGCGTGAGATCGGCTTCCACTCCAGCATCCGGGCCTACGACGCCAGTGCCAACGCGGCCCTGGAGACGGGCATCAAAGCGTCACGGCGCCTCGGCGACCTGTCACTGACCCGCCTCAACCTGATGAATCTGGCGATGGGCCAGTGGCGGCTGGGCCGGCTGAGCGACGCGGTCGCCCGGCTGGAGGAGGCCGTGGAGCTGTCCCGGCAGATGGACGACGTGCACAGCGAGGCCGAGTGCCGTGCCCGGCTCGGTCAGGCCTGCAACAGCATGGGCGAGCTGGAATACGCGCTACGCCTCTGCCAGGAGGCCAACGCGCGCGCCCAGGAACTCGGCTTCACCCGGCTCGACGGCTCGTCATTGAGCACGCTCAGCCTCGTTCAGGTGCGGCTCGGGCGCTTCGACGAGGCGGTGGCGTCGGCGCGGCGCGCGGTGACCATCTTCGACTCCATCGAGGAGGTTCAGCTGTCCGTCGACGCGTTGAGCAACCTCTCGCAGGCGACCGAGCGTCTCGGCCGCTTCGAGGAGGCGCTCGCCTGGGCGGACATGGCACTCAGCCGGTGCCGGCGGATGAACATGGCGTCGGTGCTGCCGCTCGTCCTCGCGCGCCGTGCGGACGTGCTGGTCCAGCTCGGGCAGCTGGACGAGGCGGCGGAGAGCGCCGACCAGGCCCTGGCCAGGGCCGCCCGGAACACCGACGACATCCACCGGGCCACCGTCTATCTCTCGGCCGGCCGCGTGCGTTACGCGCAAGGAGACCTCGACACGGCGCGCGCGCAGCAACTGCTGGCTCACGAGGTCGCCTGCCGCATGGAGCTGCGCTATGACGAGGCGTGCGCGCAGTGGGGCCTCGGCCGCACCGCGGACGCTCAAGGGCAGCCGCAGGTGGCCGGGCAGCACCGATCGGCGGCCGACAAGCTCTTCTCCCTCATGAAGGTCCCGGAATTCGCACGATGAGCCGATGGGGACTGGGTGGGTGTCCATAGGGGAACCGACTGGGAATTGGGTCCGGAAACATCATCGGTGTCGATAGGACCTGCTAGTTCACGGGAGATCAGTCATGCGCCTCACCGCCATCGTCACCTCGGCCGTCCTCGCATTCTCGGCGCTCGTCGGGGGGATCGTGGTTTCCGCCGGCACCCAACCGCCGGCGTCGTCCCAGCAGAGCACCGTCGCCGACCCTCCGGACCCGAACGTCGTCCAGACGCCCGTCGTCACCCCCACCGACAACAACGGCAACGGCTGACGGTCCAGGGCCGCGGCGAACAGGCCGCAGCTCTGGACCGTCAGCCGTTGACCACGGCCGAGCGCCGGCACCGCATCGGGTGGCCGGACCGCCTGCGCCCGGTACCTGCCCTCCGACAGCGCCGCGTGATCTTCGCCCGCGGCCCGCCACCCGCATCTGATCTCTTCCGAGGGGAAATACCATGACCATTCGGGTGCTCATCTGTGACCAGCTACCCGTGATCGCAGACGGTCTCAAGACCCTTCTCGACGCGGTGCCGGACATCGACGTCATCGGCACGACGCACAACGGCATGGAAGCCATCATCCTGGTCCGCAACACGCATCCGGATGTCGTGGTCACGGATCTGGCCCTGCAGACCATCTCGGGCCTCGACATGATCCGTAAGCTCGAGAAAGAAGACGAGTCACCCAACGTCGTCGTGTTCACCGCGTCCGACGCCGACAAGACGGTCAGCGACGTGCTGCACGCCGGCGCGTGCTGTTTGCTCGGCAAGGACGCCAGCCCGCAAGAACTGGTCTCCGCGATCCAGGCGGCCGCCGCCGGGGAGACGATGCTCGCGCCGAGCATCGCCCAGCGCCTGGTCAGCTGGTTCCGGGCGCAGCCGGCCGCGCAGGAGACGACGGAGTACCCGGACGTGACCGAGCTGACCCCACGGGAGCGTGAGGTGACCAGGATGGTGGCGCGCGGTATGTCCACCGAGGAGGTGGCCCGTGAGCTGATCATCGGCGAGGCCACCGTGCGCACCCATCTGTACCGGGTGCGCACCAAGCTCGGTGTGCGTGACCGGGCCGAGCTCGTGTCGCTGGCCTACCGGGCCGGGCTCATCCACTCCAGCGGCCGTTCCTTCGGCGACGAGCAACTCGCCGCCGCTGGCTGACCCCTTACACCGTCCCTTCAAGCCGCAGCGCGGACGGCGATCAGGCCGCAGCGCGGACGGCGATCAGGCCGCTGCCACGCGAGGGGACTGCCGCCGCGTGGGGCGGGCGACTTCAGGCCGCCGCGCGGGCGGACTCGCGGGCCGATCGCAGCCTGTCGGCACCGACCATCCGCCACAGCGCCCGCGGATCGCCGTACCGCACCGACTCGGCCGCGGCCAGCCGGAAGTAGCGGTGCAGGCCGAGCTCCGCCGTCATCGCGCGTACCCCGCACGCCTGCATGCTGACACGCACCACGTCGCGCGCGGTCTCCGCCGCCATCGCCAGCGCCACGATCGGCGCGGTGGAGACCGCGTCGGGCTCGAAGTCGATCAGCCAGGCCGCCCGGTACACCGCCGCGCCGGTCGCCCGCGACGCCACCATGGCGCGCGCCAGCGGGAACGACACCGCCGGCAGGTCGCGCAGCCTGGTGCCGAACTGGCGCCGCAGACCCGCGTACCGCACCGCGGCGCCGTGTGCGCCGTCCGCGATGCCCAGCAGATAGGCGGCCTGCCGCAGTTGTGCTCGCGCGAGCGGACCGCTGGGTGACTCGTCCAGCGCACCGACCACGTCCACCTTGCTGACCGGCGTCGCCTCGAAACGGACCACCGTCGGCCAGCAGCCGACCGTGTCGGTGCGCCCGGCCGCGCCGTGCGGTACCGCGACGAGCAGCGGCCCACTGTCGGTTCGGACGGGCACCAGCAGCGTCCCGGGCCGGGCGGCGTCGGCGGTGACCGTTCCGGTCAGCTCCCAGCCGCCCACCTTGGGTACCGCCGTGATCCCGGTACCGGCGGGCAGCGCCTCCAGCCCGGCGAGCGCCGAGCCGGCCGGGCCACCGGTGTCGGCCGCCAGCGCGTCAGCCCGGTACGAGTTGCCGCAGGCGGCGCGTCCGAGCTCCGCGCTGACCAGCACACCGGCTGTCAGGCCCAGGTCGAGTCCGCCGGCTGCGGCCGGGCGCTCGAAATCCGCCGCTCCGAGAGCGTCGAGCACCGCGCGCGTGGGCCCCGCTGCGCCGTCGGTCACCGGCGCGCCGTGCAACTGTGTCCGGGCGGGGACGCCTGCCAGGCCTGTGCGCAAGGCCCTGCGCAGTTGGACGATCAGTGGGTCGGGGGTGAGGTCCATGTCAATTCTCCTGCTGTCCGATGGAGTCGAACGCGGTGGCCATGATTTGCAGCATCACCTCGGAGGTGCCCGCGGACAGGGTGAGTCCCGGCGCCTCCCGGTAGGCGGAGTCCAAGATCAGAGAAAATTTGCTTCGGTACGCCCGCTGCCCCGGCCCAGGAATGTCGCCCGCCCACGCCGCGACGCCGAGGGCGAGCTCGCTGCTGTGATATTTGGCGACCGCCGCCGAGACCTGGTCGACCCGGCCCGCGGCGAGCCCGGTCAGCACTTCCCAGGCCAGGACGTTGTCGGCCGTCAGCGCGCCGTGCCAGCGGCCGATCCGCTCGAGGTGCTTGTCGTGCGTGGCATCCGGATCGCCGTCGATCAGCGCGCCGAGCGCGGCCTCGAGCCAGCGCTCGGCCTTGAGGTAATAGTCAAGACCGGTGCGCTCGATGGCCAGCGCTTCGTTGAGCAGCGGCCACCCTTCGTCGCGCGGGCCGACGAGATTGTCGCGCGGCACCGGGACCGAGTCGAGGTCCACCCGATGGAAGTGCTCGTCGCCGATCCCGGGGATGACCGACACTGTGACACCGGGGGCGTCCAGGTCGACCAGGAAGAGACTGATCCCCTGGTACTTCCCGGCGTCCGGGGTGGTTCGCGCCGCGCACAGGCCGAGGCCGACGAAGCGTGTCTTGAGGCTGAAGACCTTCGTGCCGGTGATCCGGTAGCCGTCGCCGTCCGGTTCGGCGACGGCGCGCAGCGCGCCGAGATCCGACCCCGCGTCTGGTTCGGTGTAGAGCACCGACGCGAAGCTCTCGCCGCGGGCCAGCGCGGGCAGGTATCGGCGCTTCTGCTCGTCGCTGCCGGCCATCAGCACGAACTGGCCGACGATCTGGATGGTGTTGACGTGCAGGGTGTCCGGCACGCCCGCGCGGACCAACTCTTCGGCGACGATCGCGGCGTCGGTGAGCGGGCGTCCGCCGCCGCCGTACTCGGCGGGCCAGTGCACGGCGAGCAACCCGCGCTCGCCGAGCAGGCGGTAGAGCGGACGGGCGTCTGGCTCGGCACCGTCCGCGCCGGTGGCCGCCGCCGCGGCGGCACGTATCTCGGCGGTGCGCAGCGTGGCGCGGATGTCCGCCCGGAAGCGCTGCTGTTCCTCGGTCGGTCCGAATCGCATGAACGTCTCCCTCAGGACGCGAGCGTCTCTTCGATGGCCGCGACGACCCGGGTCAGCGCGGGCTCGGCGAACAGCGTGTAGTGGTCGCCGGGTACGTCGGCGGCCCGGAACCGGCCCGTGCTGACCGCCCGCCACTGTTCCTGCTGCGCGGCGGCATCCGGGCGGGTGCTGAGCACGGTGACCGGCCCGCCGTACGGTCCTCGCGGCTGGTACGCCTGCAGCGACAGCGCGCAGGCCCGGAACGTGCGGTAGCGGTCGGACAGTTCCTGATCGGTCAGATCCAGCTCGGCACCGAGACCCGCGAGCGCCGCCCGGATGCCTGCCGCGCCGCCAGCCGGGTCCGTCACCGCCGGGCCGTCCTGCCCGGAAAGCCGGACCACGTCGTGCACGAAGCGTTGCCGGATCGTCGGCTCGCCGAGCGGAACGGGGTCCTCGTCGTACGAGGCGTCCAGCAGAACCACCGGCGGCCGCTGCCCGGTCCGTTCCTCGATCTGCCGGGCCACCTCGAACGCGAGCACGCCGCCGTACGACCAGCCGGCCAGGCAGAGCGGCTCCGGCAGGCCGGTGTCCAGCATCGACCGCACGATCCGGGTGGCGCTCACCGTCACCCCGTCCGGGGTGGCCGCGGCGTCGCGCGGGTCGGCCGCGAACCCGGCCACGCCGATGTCCCCGCGCAGCGCCCTGACCAGCGGTACGTAGCAGAACAGCTCGCCACCGGACGGGTGCAGCAGAACCACTTGAGCCGGACCCGACGCTCGCATCACCACCTGCGCCCGGTCGCCGGCCGCCGGGACCGCACCGGGCAGGCCTTCAGCGCCGTCGCCGAGCCGGGCGCCGCGGATGCCGTCGACGGTGGCGGCCAGGTGGGCGACGGTGGGGGAGGCGAAGAAGTCGCCGAGCGCCAGCTCGACGCCGAACCGCCGGTTGATCGCCGAGATCAGCTGAACGGCCTGCAGACTGTTGCCGCCCGCGAGGAAGAAGTCGTCGCGGACACCCAGTCGGTCGTTGTGGACCAGGGGTGCGAGCACCTCGCGCAGCAGCGTGCGCTCGGTCGCGGTGAGCGCCTGGTCGTCGTGCTCCTCGCCGGCGCGGTTCACGTCCGGCGCGGGTAGCCGGCGCCGGTCGACCTTACCGCTGGTGGTGAGCGGAAGCTCGTCGAGGACGACGAAGTACGACGGGATCATGTACGCCGGCATCAGCGTGCCGAGATGTTCGCGCAACGCCGGGATCCGTTCCTCGGTGACGCCCGTGAGATAGCCGACGAGGTGTCTGTCGCCGCCGTTGTCGGTCCACGCCTGCGCGCTGACCTGCCCGACCCCGTCGAAGCGGGTCAGCGTGGACTCCACCTCGCCCAGCTCGATGCGCAGTCCGCGGATCTTGACCTGCTGGTCGATTCGGCCGAGGAAGACCAGCCGGCCGTCCGCCAGGCGTTTCACGAGGTCGCCGGTGCGATACAACCGTCCGCCGGGTGCCGTGCCGAACGGGTCGGCGATGAACTTCTCCGCGGTCAGCTCGTCCCGGTGCAGATAGCCGCGGGCCAGGCCGGCACCGCCGATGACGAGCTCGCCGGGCACGCCGACCGGAACCGGCCGAAGGTCGCGGTCCAGTACGTGCGCGACGTGATTGGCCATCGGCCGGCCGATCGGCGGCGAGGCGTCCCAGGTTCCCGGGCACTCCTCCACGATCATCGTCACCGTGCACTCGGTCGGCCCGTAACCGTTGAAAAGTCGCCGGCCCGGGTTCCACCGGTTCACCAACTCGCCGCTGAACGCCTCGCCGCCGACGAACGCGATCCGCAGGCCGGTGAGTCTCTCCGGCGTCAGCAGCGGCATCACCGTCGGCGGCAGGTCGATGACGGTGACGCCGGTCTTCTCCATCAGCGCCTGCAACCGGTCGATGGACAGCCGCTCGTCGTCGGTCGCCAGGCACAGGCGCGCTCCGGTCAGCAACGCCGCGAACGTCTCGAACACCGAGACGTCGAAGGTCACCGACGCGAAGCCGAGCAGCCGGTCGGCCGGTGTCAGGTCGAACAGCTCCCGCGTCGAGTCGATGAAGTTGACCACCCCGCGGTGCTCGAGCAGCACACCCTTCGGCTTTCCGGTGCTGCCGGAGGTGTAGATGACGTACGCGACGTCGCCGGGCCCCGCCGCGAGCGGGGGATTGTGCCCCGGTAGCGCGGACAGCTCGTCTCGGACGTCGTCGAGCGTCAGCACGGGCGCGTCGGCCTCGCCCAGCGCCTTGCCGGTCGCGGCGTGCGCGATCACCACGCGCAGCTGCGCGTCGGCGGCGATCTCGGCGACCCGGGCCGGGGGATGGGTGGGGTCGAGCGGCACGTAGGCCGCGCCGGTCTTGAGGACGGCGAGGATCGTGGCCGGCAGGTCGGCGTTCCTGCGCAGGCACAGGCCGATGCGGGTGCCCGGTCCGGCTCCGCGCTCGCGCAGCAGGGCGGCCAGCCGGTTCGCGCGCGTGTTGAGCTCGGCGTAGCTGGTCTCGGCACCGCCGACGACGACCGCGACGGCTTCCGGGGATTCCCCGGCCCGCGCCTCGAATTCCGCCACGACTGTCGACTCACGGATCGGCCGCACGGGCCCGCGGGCGGCCTCGGCCAGGAATTCCTGGTCGGCCGGGCTGAGCACCTCGGCGCCAGACAGCGGTGCGTCCGGGGCGGCGGTCAGCGTGCCGAGCAGCCCGTCGAAGTGCCGGGCGAAGCGCGCCACGCTCTCGGTGTCGAACAGGTCGGTGTTGAACTCGACGGTGAGCGTCGCGTCCGCGCCGGGGTCCGGCCGCACGGCCACGTTCCAGGTCATGTCGAACCTGCTGGTGCCGGTCGCGACGTCCTCCGGCGCGGCGGCGACTCCGGCGAGATCGGCTGTGGTAACCGCGTCCTGCGCGCCGAACACGGTCTGGAAGATCGGCGAACGGGACGAGTCGGCGACCGGGTCCACGGCGTCGACCAGCTTGCCGAACGGCAGCCCGTCGTGCTCGTCGGCCGCGGCCACCGCTCGGCCGACCCGGCGGATCACCTCGCGGAAGGCCGGGTCACCGGAGAGGTCCGCGCGTAGCACCCGCAGGCCGGTGAGGAGCCCGATCACGGGTACGACCGCGTCGTGCCGCCGGCCCGCGCCCGGCGCGCCGATCACCAGATCGTCCAGGCCGCAGTAACGCCGTACCAGAACAAAGAATGTGGCAGTGAGGACATCGGACAGGGTGACGTCCTCCGCGCCGGCCAGCTTCTCGGCCCGCTCGAGGTGCTCCTGCCGGACACCGAAGGTGGCACTGCCGCCCGCGGACGTCGGTGCGTCACCGCGTGGCCGGTCGGTCGGGAACTCCAGGACCTCGGCGGTGCTCAGCCGCTCGCGCCAGTACGCGGCGAGCTTGTCGAGCGTCCCGCCGTCGAGCCGGTCGCGCTGCCAGACAGCGTAGTCCGGATACTGCGCGGTGAGCGCGGGCAGCCGGGGCGTGCCGCCGTCGCGCAGCGAACGGTAGAACTCGGCGAGGTCGCGCACCAGCAGCCGGTGCGACGCGGCATCGCAGACGACGGCGGCCGCGCCGAACAGGAACAGGTGGTCATCCGGCGCCACCCTGATCAGCGCCGCGCGCCACGCCGGGCTCCTGCTCGGGTCGAACCGTTGCCGCGCGAGGTGCCGGGCCAGTGCCCGCGCCGCGGCGAGCCGCTGCCCGGGATCGGCACCGTCCGCCTCGATCACCGGCAGCTCGACCGGCACCGCCGGCGCGATCACCTGCATCGGGCCGCCCTCGCGCCGCACGATCGTGGTTCGTAGCGCCTCGTGCCGGTCCACGACCGCGGCCAGTGCCGAGCGCAGCGCGTCCACGTCCAACTCGCCGCGCAGGCGCAGGCACAGCGGCGGGCCGGCGGCAGGGCTGTCCGGGGCGAGCCGGTCGAGGAACAGGAGCGTTTCCTGCTCGTACGACAGCGGAACTGGTCCGACGTCACCGCGCGACGCCGGACCGCGGCGCGCCACGGCTTCGGCGTGCTCGCGTAGCCGGGCCAGGAACCGCGCGCGGCGTTCGGCGGGCAGCGCGGCGAGGCGCTGCGTCATGTCGGTCACCGGATGCTCCTCACGGTCAGCGGCGCCTTTCCCTCCCGGGTGCCGCGGCGCACAGGCAGGTGGACCAGCTCCGAGATGGCGATGGTCAGCACGTCGATGCCGCGCATGTAGTCCGACAGCACGATGTGCTCGTCGTCGGCGTGATCCAGGCTGCTGTCGCCCGGGCCGTAGGTCGCCATGGGAATGTCCCAGACCTCGGCGAGCGTGTTCATGTCCGAAGTGGCCGTCTTGACCACCAGCCGCGGCTGGGCATGCAGCTTCCGGATGCCGGACACCAGCGCGCGGACCGCCGGATCGGCCCGGCCCACCCGGCAGGCCGCCACCGAGTTGAGCACGTCGAGCCGTCCCTCCGGCAGCCGATCGCGCAGCTCGCGCAGCAGGGCTTCGACGTCGAACCCCGGTGGGATGCGGATGCTCAGGTCCGCTGTTGCCTTGGTGAGGTCGCCGTTGAGCCGGCACAGCGTCGCACCGGGCCGGTCGAACATGCCGTGGCTCGCGTCCGGCCCGAGCAGCTCGACCAGCGCGTTCCAGCCGGCGACCGCCAGTTCGGAAGCCTTCGGCGCCGGGTTGCTCGGGTGCGTAGCGGGACGCTGCACGGTGTAGCGCAGGTCGAGTTTGCCCTTGTAGCCGAGCACCACGCTGGACCAGCCGCTCGGCTCACCGATGATCAGAGCGTCCGGCCGGTCGTGCGTGGCGCGGATCGCCATCGCTCCCCGCGAGCGCGGGGTCTCCTCCTCCACGACACCGATCACCACGATCCGGCCGGGGAAGTCCACCGCGCCGGCCGCGGCGCAGATCATCGCCGCGAGCGGTCCCTTGGCGTCCACCGCGCCGCGGCCGAACAGCCGCCCGTCCTCGGAGCGGACGGGGACGTCGCCCGCGACGGTGTCCATGTGCCCGAGCAGCATCAGCGTCGGGCCGGCGCCACGCTCGATCACACCGACCACGTTGCCCATGCCGTCGATGTGGGCCCGGAAGCCCAGGTCCGTCATGGCCTCGGCCAGGAAGTCGGCCAGCGCGCGCTCGTGATACGAGCAGGACGGAATCTCCAGCATCTTGCGCAGCAACCCGGCCGTGTACGTCTCGGTGACCCTGCCCGAGGAAGTGAGCGCCGCGTTCATCGCTGCGTCAGTTCCAGGAGGTGGTCGACGATGTGGTCCGCGACGTCGACCCGGCCGTCCAGCGCGGACTGGAAGCCGCTGAACTCGACCCGGTGATTGACCTCCAGGACCAGCAGCCGACCGTCGTGGTCCTCGATGAGGTCGACACCGGCGATGTCGGCGCCGACCGCGGCCGCCGCGTCCAGGGAGAGCTTGGTGATCTCCGGCGTGACCTCGCACGGCCGGACCCGGCCGCCCAGCGCCACATTGGTGCGCAGCGCCTCGCCGATCCGATAGATCGCACCCAGCACCTGGCCGCCCACCACGATCACCCGGATGTCCCGGCCGGGTTTGTCGATCAGCTCCTGCACGTAGCCGAGGTGCGACTGGGGGCCCGGCAGCGCGGCGGCGTACTCGAGCACTCCCTCCGCGCTGCGCCGGTCGGCCAGCGGGACCACCAGCCGCCCCCACGAACCGACCAGCGGCTTGATCAGCGCGGGATAGCCGATGGCGTCGAGCGCCTCCAGCGCGGCCTGAGGGGTGAGGGCGAGCGCGGTGCGCGGCGTCGGCACCCAGGCCGCCTCCAGCGCCAAGGTGGTGCGCCACTTGTCGCCGCACACCTCGGTCGCCTCCGCGCTGTTGACGACGCGGACCCCGGCCGCGGTCAGGCAACGGGCCGCATACGCGGCGCGGACCTGCCCGATCTCGCGGTTCAGCGCGAGTTTCCAGGGCTGGTCGCGTTGCCCGGCCAGGAACCACTGCTTGCGCGGGTCGACGTGATCGAACGGGACACGACGCCGATCGAAGGCGTCGAACAATCTCTTCTCGTCCGCACCGACCCGGCTGGCGAGCACGACGATCCTGCAGTCATATCGGCGCCGCGGCGTCGCTGACACGTGACCTCCGTAAAGGAACTCTGGCTGAACCGGCGGCATGAGCGGCATGCCCTGTGCGAGGAAGCGTATTGACGTTCCGATATCGTCCGCGTCCGCCGCAAACTCATTCAAGGGGACGCACCGCGCTGACTTTCCGGCCGTTCGACTGCGAATTCTGATTACCGGGAATCGCTGTTTGCCGTGCCACTCTTGACGGGATCGGGAAAACCGTCGCATCGGTTTTCCGCCGTTCCGGGAAGAGGTGAATTGTGGAAGACACGCCAGCGCGGATCCCGGTGCTCGCCTTGTGGAGCGCGCCCCGGTGCCGCTCGACCGCGTTCCTGCGGATGATGACCGAGCGCGGCGATCATGCCGTCGTGCACGAGCCGTTCTCGCGGGTGGTCGACTTCGGCGAGGTGGCGGTCGGCGATCGCCTCGCGCACAGCGAGCAGGACGTGCTCGCGGCGCTCCGTGCCATGGCCGCGCAGGGACCGGTGTTCTTCAAGGACACCACGGACTTCCACTACCCCGCCCTGCTGTCCGACGAGGAATTCCTCGCGACCGCGGCGCACACGTTCATCGTCCGGGATCCGGCCGAGGCCATTGCCTCGCATCACGCACTGAATCCGCAGCTCACCCGGGACGAGATCGGCTTCGCCCGGCTGCACGAGATCTTCGCGGCCGTGCGGGCCGCCACCGGTCGCACGCCGATCGTGATCGAATCCGGTGACCTGCTGCGCCGGCCGGCCGAGACGGTGCGGGCGTACTGCGCGGCGGTCGGCATCCCCTTCATCGCGGACGCGCTGAGCTGGGAGCCCGGCATGCGACCGGAGTGGCGATCGACCAGCCGGTGGCACCGGTCGACCAGCCGGACCGCCGGTTTCACGGCCGGGGGGAGCAACCGTGACGCCGGCAGCCGTGTCGAAGCGGTCGCCGCGGACCCCGTGCTGCGCGCCTACCGCGACTATCACCAGCCGTTCTACGAGAAGCTGCGCGCCTTCGCGGTCCGGCCCCTTAGCGGTCCGGCCTGAGTAATCACCGTGCGGACGAAAAGGCCGGACGGCCGGACTAGTTTCCCAGGAAAGCG
Organism: Micromonospora sp. NPDC048898; assembly: GCF_043198035.1. Classification (NCBI taxonomy): domain Bacteria; kingdom Bacillati; phylum Actinomycetota; class Actinomycetes; order Micromonosporales; family Micromonosporaceae; genus Micromonospora; species Micromonospora sp. NPDC048898. The sequence goes on along the minus strand of NZ_JBICUF010000002.1, from coordinate 543,141 downwards.
GATTTCGATGAGGTGGATCAGTTGACGGGCATTTCGGTGTCGTCCGCAATAAACCGGCTATGTGATCCGGTCGACATTTCCGGCCATCGCAACAATACTGCGATCTCCGCCGCGACGGAGACCGACGCGGGGGCCTTCAACGTGTGGGGAAACTCGTTCGCGGCCGAGTACCTGCCGGAAGGCAAGAGCGTCGTGCACGTCGGCGGCGTCCCTTTCGAGTTCCCGCCGGCAGGCGACGGCCCTGACAATGTCCGCTGCGCCGGGCAATTCATCCGGGTGCCCGAGGGCGACTACGACTGGATCCACGTGCTGGCCGCCTCCGAGCGCCGCTGCGAGGACTCCGTCGAGCTGAGCTTCGCCGACGGCTCCGTCGACGCGGAGTCGCTGCGCGTCTCGGACTTCTGGGCGGCGCCCGCCTGGTTCGGCGAGGTCAAGGCGTTCGAGAGCCTGGTTATGCACTACCCGCACCATGCCCAGCGGGGCATTCCCGCGGTCATGTGGGCGCAGCGCGTGCCGGTCACCAGGCGCGCCGCGCTGATCGGCATGCTGTTGCCCCGCAACGTCGCGGTGCACGTGTTCGCGGTCACCCTGCAGCGGACGGAGCACTGACATGGCAGTCGGCGCGAGGACCCGGACGTACATGATCGCCGGCCCGGAGCCGGAGTGGTGGTACCGCGATCTGATCAGCTGCCTGCAGGCCACGGTCGGGTCGGTACTGGCCCGGGCGGGCGTGGACCCGTTGTCCGTGCTCGGCGCCGGCTGGCAGTTCCGGCACCTGCCGGGCGACGTCAGAAGCGAGGAGTTCTACTACCCCTGCCCGCCCGGTGGCGGCCTCGGTGCCGCGGTCGCACCGCACCACGACCTGCGCGCCCGCTGGTGGCAGCCCGCCGACGAGGACGACGTCTGGCGGGAGGTGCGCGAGGCGCTGGCCGGCGATCGTCTGGTCATCGCGGCGGTGGACAACTATCACCTGCCGTTCCGCCCGGCGTACGGCGACGTGCACGCGGCGCATCTGGTGCTGATCTACGGCCTGGACGAGACCCGTGGCGTCGTGCACGTCTCGGACGCCATGCCGCCGGCGTTCCGCGGCGTGGTCCCGATCGGCGCGTTCCTGCGCAGCTGGGGCTCGGCGAACCCCACCGACGTGCAAGACGCGTTCTTCAGCGACTCACGGATCGGCCGGCGCTCCCTCGACGTCAGCCTCGGCAGTCCGCCGGCGCCCCTGACACCCGAGCTGCTGGGTGGCTTCCTGCGGTCCGACAACGAGGGTTTCACCACGGCTACCCCGGCCCGCACCGGTCTCCCGGGGTACGACCAGTTCGCCGCGGAGCTGCTCGACCGATGCCGGGCGGGTGACGCCGGTGCGCTGCGGGAGCTGTATCCGTTCGGCTGGGGCATGCAGGCGCAGGCATCACTGCACGGCGAACTGCTACGCCGCTGCGGCCGCCGCTGGGACGACCCGGCACTGGCCGGAGCGGGCCGCGCGGTCGAGAGCGTCGCACACGCGTGGACCGGACTGCGGTTCACCGGTGCGCACGGGCTCGGCGACCCGCGCGCGATCGCCCCCGACATCGCGCATCACGCCACCGTGCTGCGCGGCGCGTACGCGCGGGCGATCGACGCCGTCGGCCTGGTGGCGGCGCGGCTGTGACGCACGCATCGACCATCGCGACTCTGTGGAGTGGAGGGTGATGAACAAGCTGGCAGCGTTCGGCGGCACGACGACCGTGCCGCGGGACCGACGACACGTCCCATGGCCGCTGGTGCTGGACGAGGACCGCAAGGCCGTCCTCGACGCGCTGGACGGCGCACGAATGGTGTCCGACACGAACGGCGAGAACCCGGTGTCCGTGCTGGAGGAGAACTGGGCCCGCCATTTCGGGTTCGGCCACTGCGTCGCGGTGTCCAACGGCACCGCGGCACTGTCGCTGGCGCTGGCCGCGCTCGGCGTCGGGCCGGGCGACGAGGTGATCGCGCCCGCGCTCAGCTTCATCGCCACCGGCCTCGCGCCCGTGCACCAGATGGCCGTTCCCGTGTTCGCCGACATCGACCCGATCACCTTCAACATCGACCCGGACGACGTGGAACGCCGGATCACCGGCCGGACCAAGGCGATCATCCCCGTGCACCTGCACGGCGCGCCCGCCGACATGGACCGGATCACCGAGATCGCCCGTCGCCACGATCTAGCGGTGATCGAGGATGCCGCGCAGGCGCCTGGTGCCACCCACCGGGGCCGGCCCGTCGGCGGCATCGGCGACGCGGGCGCCTTCAGTCTTCAGGTCACCAAGAACATCCCGACCTGCGGCGAAGGCGGTCTGCTGGTGACCCGCGACGCCGCGCTGGCCGCCGCGATGCGCCGGGGCCGGCAGTTCGGCGAGGTGATCGAGAGCGGCCGCGAGCGCGACTACGTCTCCTACGGCCTGGGCTGGAACTACAAGATGAACACGCTGCAGGCGGCGTTCGCCGACGCGCAGCTCGCCCGCTTCGACGACTACGAGCGGGCAAGGCAGCGCAACATCGCCGGCTTCCTCGGCCGGCTCGCGCGGTTGCCCGGCCTGCGGGTGCCGACGGCGCCGCCGGACACCACGCATGCCTGGCACATCCTGCGGTTCCGGTTCGATCCGGCCGCGTTCGGCCTGGACGGGGTGCGGCCCGAGGCGTTGCGCTCGACGCTGCGGCGGCTGCTGCGCGCCGAAGGCGTCCCGATGTCGCAGTACCAGCTGATGCCACTGCCGGACCAGAAGGTCTTCACCGACCGGGTGGGCTTCGGCTCGGGTTATCCGTGGTCGGTGACCGGGGCGCCCGGTACGTCACCGGGTGCGGGCTACCCGGTGACCCGGGCCGTCATCGCCGACTCGCTGACCCTGCAGAAGCGGCACCTGAACCCGGACTCCGGCGACCTGCTCGGCCTGTACGCGGATGCCTTCGAGAAGGTGTGGGCGCACCGCGACATGGTGGCCACGCTGGCCGGGGCGGCCTCATGACCGCCACCCAGGCCGTCGAGCGCGACACGCTACCGATGGTCGCCCACCGCATCCGCGCGCACGTCGTCGACATGTGCGCGGGACCCGAAGGCGGTCACCTCGGCGGCGCGCTGTCCTGCACCGACGTGCTCGCCGCGCTCTACTTCTCGGTCCTGGACGTGGATCCGGCCCGGCCCGACGACCCGAACCGCGATCGCTTCCTGCTCAGCAAGGGGCACGCCGCCCTCGGCCTCTACGCGACGCTGGCCGAACGGGGTTACTTCGACGTCGGCGAGCTCTCCGGATACGGGCGCCCCGGCAGCCGGCTGATGGGCCATCCCGTGCGCGCCGTACCCGGCGTGGAGCTGCCGACCGGCTCGCTCGGTCACGGGCTGGCGCTGGGTTGCGGGTTCGCGCTCGCAGCCCGCTACGCCGGCGGCGCCGCGCGGACCTTCGTCCTGCTCGGCGACGGCGAACTGCAGGAGGGCTCGGTCTGGGAGGCGGCGATCGTGGCCGCGTCGCAGCGCCTGGACCGGCTGGTCGCCGTGGTGGACTGCAACGGACTGCAACTGACGGGCGCCACCGGTGGCATCGCGCCGATGGAACCCCTGGCCGTCCGCTGGCGCAGCTTCGGCTGGGCGGTCCGCGAGACGGACGGCCACGACCCGGACCGGCTGGCGCAGTTGCTCGACGCCGCGCCGTGGGAGCCCGGCAGGCCGAGTGTGCTGATCGCCCGCACGATCAAGGGCCACGGGCTTCCGTTCCTGGCGGGCAGCGGTGCCAGCCACTACGTCACGTTGTCGCCGCGCAATCACGCGCGGGCCATGCGTGCGCTCGAAGCCATGGACGGCCTTGGATGAACCGGGCGACGCGGGAGGCGTACCGGGAAACGCTGCTCGGGCTTTTGCGCCGGCACCCGGAACTGATCTGCCTGGACACCGACACCGGTCTGTTCAGCGCGGACCATGCCGCGGCGGCGGGGGACCAGTACCTCAACCTCGGCATCGCCGAGCACGCGCTGATGGGCGTGGGCGCCGGGATGGCCGCGAGCGGGCGGGTCCCGTTCGTCAATACGATGGCCGCCTTCGCCGCGTCCCGGGCGCTGGAGGCAATCAAGATCGATATCGCCTACAACCGGCTGCCGGTGCGCATCATGGCCACCCACGGCGGTCTCTCCGCGGGCCACCTCGGCCCGACCCACCAGGCCCTCGAGGACCTCGCCGTGATGCGGGTCCTGCCCGGCATGACCGTCGTGGTGCCGGCCGACGCCGCCGCCACGGAGGCGTTCGTCGAGCAGAGCATGCACCTGGCCGGGCCGCTCTACGTCCGGCTCGGCCGCAAACCGACACCGGCTCTGCCCCCGGGCCCGCCGCCGGTCATCGGCCAGGCACAGACGCTGCGGCAGGGCGCCGACGTGGTGCTGGTGAGCTGCGGCCCTTACCCCGTGCTCGCCTGCCTCGCCGCCGCGGAAACCCTGGCCGGGGAGGGCGTCGAGGCGACCGTGCTGAACATGCACACGCTGCGGCCGTTCGACACGCGCACGCTGGTGGCCGCGGCCGGCCCGGCCCGCCTCGTCGTGACGCTGGAAGAGCACTGGCGCGGCGGCGGCCTGGGTGGCGCGGTCGCCGAGACGCTGGCCGAGGCGGCGCCCAGGCGCGTGCTGCGGCTCGGCTTGCCGGACCACTTCGTCGACCAGGTGGGCAACCAGGAGCACCTCGTCGCCCATTACGACCTCACCGCAGAGCGGGTCGTGAGCTCGGTCCGTGCCGCGCTCGACTCCGCGGCCCGCTGCGGGAGAACCGATCGGAAGGAATACCACTGATGACCACGACGACCACCGCGCCGATCTGCCCCGAGTGCGAGGAGCCGATCCAGATCGGCGAATCGGTGCGCCTGAACGAGATTCTCGAGTGTGCGGGCTGCCGCAACGAATTGGAGGTCGTCGTGCTGAGCCCGCTGGTGCTTGCGCGTGCGCCCGAGGTCGAGGATGACTGGGGCGAATAGCGCCGGCCGGCGATTCCAGGCCCGAACTTCCGGATGGAGAATGAGGATGACCACTGCAAATCCGACCCGTGAGGTCGCCATCAAGGCCCTGGCAGAGTCCGGTGCCCATTTCGTCGAGCACGACGCTTTCTCATCGTTGACCGGCGTGTCCGCCGACGACTGGTCGCGTTTCGCCGGAAACTGGGAAGATCTGCGTCTCGACCCGTACATGGCCGACGGTGGCACCTATCGCTTTCGCCGGTACGGCCATTTCTCGATCGACGTCGAGCGCGGCGAGATCAGTCAATTCCCGCACGCTCCGTATCGCCAGGAGGCGGACGTCAACAAACTGCACGGCGGCGTCGACCGGGTCTATGAACCGCTGACCGAGACGTTCGTCGGTGACACCGTACTGCGCGCGGTACTCATGGAACTGGCTCACCTCTTCAGCGGTGTGGACGGTACCCGGAAATGGGACGTCAAGGTGACACCCATCCGGACCACCGCCACCGAGGAGCAGCCCGGCGAGCCGACTCCCGAGGGGCGCCATCGAGACGGCGTCACGTTCATCACGTCGCTGATGATCCACCGACGCAACACGATCGGCGGGCAGAGCTCGGTGCATACCGACGACGGCGAGCACCTGCTCAGCACGACGCTCGGCGAGCCCGGGGACATCCTGCTCGGCGACGATCGCCGCACCCTGCACGCGGTCACCTCGGTGCATCCGCGGGACGCGGGCGAGCCGGGGCACCGCGACGTCCTGATCATGGCCTACGCCGCGCTCTGACCCGTCGCCACGGCGCCGGCGGCCGGGGCGCTCCGGCCGCCGGACGGGGCCGTCCGGTCAGGTAAGTGAATTGTGCACCAGCACCTGTGTTTTTCGCGGACGCATTCAATGCCGTTCCGCTCGTAGTTTTCGTTCCGTACCAACCCGCCGACTGGAGAACCGCCGGAGCAGCAATGAGCCGAGGGGAATTCATGAAGACAAATACTTCTGCCGACCGCCGTCCACCCGCGCAACCATGGTGGAACCCGCAGCGGTCGTCCGGGATGCCGACGCACCGGTACGTTCGCGCCGAACCGCGGGAGCTTCTCGAGCCCGGCACCCGTACCTGGCTCGGCCGCTCGCCTGGCCGCGCGCCGCTGTGGAGCTCGGTGGATCTGCGCGATGGCAACCAGGCGCTGGCGGACCCCATGGACCTCAGGCGTAAACGCAAGATGTTCGACCTGCTGGTGAGCCTGGGGGTCAAGGATATCGAGATCGGCTACCCCTCGGCCAGCGAGACCGAGTTCGAGTTCGTGCGCCGGCTCGTCACCGGCGGCCACATCCCCGACGATGTGACCGTCTCGGTCTTCACACCGGCCCGCCCGGAGCTGATCGACCGCACCTTCGAGGCCATCCGTGGCCTGGACAACGCCATCGTCCACCTGTGCCACGCCACGGCCTGCCTGTGGCGCGAGGTGGTGTTCCGCAAGACGCCGTCCGAGGTGATGGCGCTGGCCCGGGAAAGCGCGGAGCAGATGATGCGGCTGGCGGACCGCGCGAAGGGCGCCGTCCGGTTCGAGTACTCACCGGAGACGTTCAACGTCACCGAACCGGAGTACGCGCTGGAGATCGCGAACACGGTCGCCGAGATCGTCGACGCGACCCCGCAACGGCCGCTCACGCTCAACCTGCCGAGCACGGTCGAGATGCACGCGCCAGACGTGTTCGCCGACCAGATCGAGTGGATGAGCCGCAACCTCGACCGGCGCGACGGGATCATCCTCTCGGTTCACCCCCACAACGATCGCGGCACCGCTGTCGCCGCCGCCGAGTTCGCGCTCGCGGCGGGTGCGGACCGGGTCGAGGGCACGCTGTTCGGCAACGGCGAGCGAACAGGCAACGTCTGCCTGGTCACGCTGGCGCTCAACCTGTTCAGTCGCGGCATCGACCCGCAGCTCGACCTCTCCGACATCCAGAGCGTCCGGCGCGCCGTCGAGGAGTGCAACCAGATGCCGGTGCCGGAACGCCACCCGTACGCCGGCGAGCTCGTGTTCACCGCGTTCTCCGGTACCCATCAGGACGCCATCGCCAAGGGAATGGCGCACTTGCAGGATACCGCGGCAGCGGCCGGGGTGCCGGTCGCGCAGCTGCCCTGGGACGTGCCCTACCTGCCAGTCGACCCGCAGGACCTCGGCCGCAGCTACGAGGCGGTCATCCGGGTCAACAGCCAGTCGGGCAAGGGCGGCATCGCGTACGTGCTGCACTCGCGGTGGGGCGTCGAGCTGCCCGTGCCGCTGCGCGCCGAGTTCGCCAAGGTGATCCAGCGGGTCACCGACCGGTCCGGCACCGAGGTGGAGCCGGGCCGGATCTGGGACACCTTCCGCGCCGAGTACTGCGACCCCGGCGACTGGGCCGCTCTTGCCGCGGGTGCGTCCGGCGCCGATCCGGTGGAGACGCTGCTGGGCGAGGTCCGCGAGCGCGGCGTGAGCGCTGACGTGGCACAGCTGGTCAGCGACGAAGCCGGCCCCGCCTCCGGTGCCGCCCACGTGGGCTACGCACAACTGCTGGTCGCGGACGAGCTCGTCTGGGGTGCGGGACAGGGCGCGACGCCCGATGCGGCGATCGTGCAGGCGGTGCTGTCGGCCCTGCACCGCAGTGGCGCCCGCCCGGCCGGTCGTCGGGCGGTACCGCAGCTGGCCGGCGCGCGGGAAGGAGCCCGATGAGCGTGCCGCCGCCGGCCACGTACCTCGAGCTGGAGGCCGGGCGATTCCGTGAGGACGAGGGCCTCTACTACGAGGACTACATCGCCGGCCAGGTATTCGAGCACCGGCCCGGCCGCACGATCACCACTACGGACAACATCTGGAGTTCGCTGCTGAGCCTCAACCTGCATCCGTTGCACATCGACGACGTCTACGCCTCAGGCACGCAGTTCAAACGGCTGCTGGTGTCCAGCCTGGTGACGTTCGCGATCGTGAACGGGATGACGGTCAGGACCATCAGTCAGAAGGCGATCGCCAACCTCGGCTGGGACAACGTCCGGCTCACCGCGCCGGTCTTCGTCGGTGACACGCTCTACGCCGAGACCACGATCGTCGCCAAGCGCCCTTCCGGCTCCCGGCCGGGCGAAGGCATCGTCACCGTCCACACGGCCGGCCTGAACCAGGACGGGGTGCGGGTCATCGAGTTCGACCGCAACGTGCTGGCCGCCATGCGCGACCGGCCGGGCAGCGCGGCCGATCCGCTCGGAGCAGTCTCCGCTGCAGAAGATGAACGCCCAGTTCGGGCGGGAGAGGTCCGGCCGTGAAAGTAAGCCCCTGCCTATTCTACGTTCCCGCGTCGCGCGTCGAGAAGTTGCTCAAGCACGTTCCGCGCGAGTCGGTCGTGCTGGTGCTCGACCTCGAGGACGCCGTGCCTAAGCAGGCCAAGCCCGTCGCCCGCGAGCGGCTCGCCGACGTCGATCTGACCGGAACCGGCCACAACGGTGTCTGGATGCGCATCAACAGCATCGAGACACTGGACGGCCTGCTCGACATCCAGACCATCCTCGCCCTCGGCGGCATCATCGGCGGACTGCCGCTGGAGACGGTGCTGCTTCCCAAGATCTGTGGCGCCCGCGACGTCGCCATCTACCGTTCGCTGTTGTCGGTCCTGCCGAACCCGCCGGAGATCTGCAGTTTCATCGAGACGGTGGACGCGGTCGAGAACGCTTTCGAGATCGCGGCGGTGAGCGACGGGCTCTGTTTCGGGCAGGCCGACCTGGTCGCCGAGATGTGGGCGCCAAACGAGTCCTATCTGGCCCACGCGCGGTCCCGGATGTGCGTGGCGGCGTCCCGTTACGGCCTGCCGGTCATCGACACGAACTCCTTCGAACTGTGGGACATGGACCTGGTCCGGGCCCAGAGCGAGGCCGCCAAGCTGTGCGGCTACACCGGCAAGGCGGCCATCCACCCGAAGCAGGTCGACACCATCGTCGAGACGTTCTGCACGTCGCCCGGCGAGCTGGACGCTCACTACCAGACGATCAAGGACTACGAGGCGGACGAGGCGGGCTTCACCGTCAGCAAGGACCGGGTGCTCGCGCCGCCCTTCGTCCTGAAGGCCCGGCGCACGATCGCCCTGTACGACGGCATCGCCCGTCCGGTCCGTTGAAGCGAGAAGAACCGACAAACCGAGGAGAAGAAGTGAGCATCTCGACGAAGGACATCGTCAAGCAGGCGATGGTCGACATCTCCGACTACGAGGTCGGCCTGTCCGGCGAGCGCTTCGGCTCCGTCCCGGCCGAGCTCACGGCCCGCCTGGACGAGCTGGTCGCGGACGGTGCCGGCCTGGCCGTCTGCCACGGCCTCAGCTCGCTGCTGGCCCGCCACGGCAAGGACATCCACGACGAGAAGGACGCCGCGGCGGCGCGCGACTACCTCGAGGCGATCTTCCGTGCCTTCACCGCCCGGACCGACCTCGAGCGGCACACCCCGGTCGTCATGGAGTACGACAAGGTGGCCAGCATGGACGTGGACGGCTTCAACAAGAACACCAGTTTCACCCCCAACTCGGACCACACCGAGTCGCGGGAGTTCCTGACCACCAAGTGTGTGCACTTCGACGCCGCCACGACCTTCATCGGCAACGTCTACGGCCCGAACACCAACATCGACGGCGGCCTGCCGATCGTGTGCGACACCCGGGCGTACTGCCGCGCGACAGGTGTCGAGCCGGCCGATCTGATCGAGCTGATGCCGCACAGCTACAACGTCGCGGTGCGGCCGGCCCACGCCGAGGCCATCCTCGCCGAGTACGCGGTGGCCGTCGACGTCGACCTGCGCCACGACATGGTGATGGTCGTGCTCAACAACGAGGTGGACGGCGGCCTGGCACACGCCGGCTCCACACCGGTGCTGGCCGACCCGGCCAAACCCGGCAAGCGCCCGCTGCGCCACATGGAGCTGCAGTTCGCGGACGGGCAGAACCTGAACAACTGGTACCGCCACTACCGGCTGGACATGCCGAAGGTCACCGTCACGGTGCCGGCGGCGAACACGGCCGAGCACGACCGCTACCACCGGGGCGTGGACGGCGCGCTCGCCGCCCAGGCACCGTCCGTCCGAAGCTAGCCGGGGTCCGCCCCCGCACTCGCGATTCGAGGAGACGCATGCACACCCGCGACACGGTGATAGACGCCGTACCCGATAGCACGATGGGCCCGCACCGTTTCCGCAACAACCAACGGATGGTCCCGGCCGGCGAGGCGGCCTGGCGGCTCGCCGGCGAACACGGCATGCTCGACATCCGCGTCGACGCCACCGGCGGTCAGAACCGGTTGCGCGACGTCCGGACCGGCCACGAGTTCCTCAACCTGGCCTCGTGCTCCTACCTCGGGCTCAACAGCCACCCGGCGGTCGTCGAGGCCGGCGTGCACGCGCTGCGGACCGAGAACGTCACCGGGCTGGCGATGGCCGAGTTCCGGATCCGTCTCCAGGCCGCGCGCTACCTCGAGACGGAGTTGTCCGACCTGTTCGGCGTGCCCGTCCTGCCCTCGATCTCGTGTGGTGTGCTCAGCTCGGCGGTGCTGCCGCTGCTGGCGTCGGGGCACCTCACCGATTCCGACCCGCTGGTCGTCGTGTTCGACCGGTTCGCGCACTTCTCGATGAACTTCGTCAAGCCCGTGGTGGCCGACGAGACCCTGGTGCTGACCTCGCCGCACAACGACATGACCTTCCTCGAGGACGTGTGCCGCAAGTACCCGCGCGTCGCCTACGTCTGCGAGGGCGCCTACTCGACCGGCGGCCTCGCGGACCTGGAAGGCATCCGGTCCCTGCAGGAGCGGTACGGCCTGTACGTCTATCTGGACGACTCGCACGCCCTGTCCACCCGGGGGCCGAACGGCGAGGGCTACGCCCGGTCGGTCTTCCGCGAGCTGGACGAGCGCACCATGATCGTTGCGTCGACCGCCAAGGCGTTCGGCAGCACCGGCGGCATCGCGATGCTCGGCTCGTCCGGCGTCTTCGACTTCCTCTATCGCACCGGGCCGATGGGCTGGTCCCAAGGACTGCGCACGGCCGCCATCGGGACGACCATGGGCAGCATCGCGGTCCATCGGTCTCCCGAGCTCGGCGTGCGCCAGCGTCAGCTGGCCGCCAACGTCGCCCTGTTCGAAAGCCGGATGAAGGACTACCGGATCGGCGGTACCGGCTCGCACATCAAGTTCGTCACCGTGGGCGAGAACGAGCGGGCCGTGCGCCTGGCGACCGAGCTTTACCGCCGTGGCTACTACACGTCGGCGATGTTCTTCCCGGTCGTCCCGCGCGGGCAGGCCGGCATACGCCTGATGCTGCGAGGTGACATGACCACGGCGATGACCGAGGGCTTCATCGACGCGTTGCGGGATGTGCTGGACGGGTTCCAGTGACCGTCGTGGAAGCGGACAGCGCGTCGTCCCCCTCGCTCGTCCGCTCACTGGCGGCGGCGATGGGCGACGCGCTGCGCAACGGATCCGTCGCCCGGATGCTGGTGCCCCCGCGGGTGACCGTCGAGGACGCGGCCGGTGCGAAGTTCCTGTCCATGCCGGCCATGTCCCCGGACCACGATCTCTATATCAACAAGGTCGCCACCATCGTGGCGGCTCCCGTTCCCGGCCGCGACACGACCGTCACCGCGCTGGTGCCGGCGTTCGCGGCCGCCACCGGCCGCTCCCTCGGCGTCCTGGACGGAGCGGTCGTCACCAACCTGAAGTGCGCGGCGGTGACGGCGTTGGTGACCGATCGGTGCGCGGCGCCGGACAGCCGGGTCCTGGGCATCATCGGGTCGGGTGTCCAGGCCCGGCAGCAGTTCCTCGCCGTCTCGGCGGTGCGCGACATCGCCGAGGTGCGCGTCTTCTCGCGCGACCCGGGCCGGGCCGGGGCGTTCGCTCGTGACATCACCGCCCGGGCGGAAGCCGCCGGATCGCCCGTCGACGTCGTCGTGTGCGATTCGGCCGAGCAGGCCAGCAGGGGAGTGGACATCCTGTCGACCGCGACCACCTCGGCGACCCCGCTGCCGATCTCGTCCGACCTGCCCGCCCACGTCCACGTCAACTGCATGGGCGCGCACACCACCGACTCCCGCGAGCTGCCGGCCGCCATGCTGCGCGACAGCGTCGTGATCGTCGAGGACCTGGCGACGGCGATCGCCGAGGCCGGCGAGAGCCACGCCGCGGCCTTGGAACTCGGCGTCCTGGCCGGTCCCGGGTCGGCCGGCTTCGCGCGGCAGCGAACCGTCTTCGCCTCCACCGGCTGTGCCTACCTCGACCTGATCACCTGTGCCCAGTTGCTCGGCCACACCGGATGACCGCCTCGAAGACGGAGGTGGAGAGGAGAGCTACGGAGATGCGCCGCGACCACACCATCACCAACAGATTCATGGAGCGGATCGGGCGGCCCGTCGGCCCGGTCTCCGCGAAAGACCTCGACGGTTACTACGGCGGGTACGCGCCCCGCCCGGTCTTCCTCGCCGCCGGTGAACTCCGGCAGCTGAGCCAGGACCTGGAGGTGCTGCGCGGCGCGCTCGTCCGCCTTCCCGGCCTGCTGTTCGGCGGTGACCTCGGCGCGTTCGCGCGCGCGAACGGGATGAGCAAGACGCAGGCGCGCGTGATCGAGCGCGGCTCCGCCGGCGCGCCGGACGACCCGACCAGCATGGGCCGGGCGGATCTCTACCACGACGGGACCGGCTTCCGCCTGATGGAGTACAACCTGGGCGGCACGATCGGGTTCGACAGCGGCGACATCTGCCGCGGCATCCTCGAGGACGAGGAGTTCAGCCGGTTCGCCGCGGACGAGGGGCTCGAGCATGTGGACACGCTGGCCGAGCACATCCGCACGTTCCGGCACGAGATGGGGCTGTCGCCCGCGGCGCGCCCGGTCGTCGCGCATGTCGAGTGGCCGGCGTACCTGGAAAAGAATTTGCCGTACATGAGCACGCTCTGCAAACGGTGGAACGCCCACGGCTTGGACGCCCATCCGTGCCACGCCGGGCAACTCGAGCGGCGGGACGGCCGGCTGTGGCTGGGCGACCGCGCCGTCGACGTCGTCTACCGGCAGTTCCTGATCGAGGACCTCACCGGGGATGACACCGAGGCGGTGCTGGAACCGCTGCTCGGTGCGCTCGAGAGTGGGGAGGTCCGCATGTTCACCTCCTTGGAGTCCGAGCTGCACGGCAGCAAGGCCTCGCTCGGTATGCTCGCCGACCGTTCCCACCGGCACCTGTTCTCGGCGCGCGAGCTCGACGTCGTCGACCGCCTGATCCCGTGGACGTCCTCGGTCACGGCGGGCCGCGTCGGCCTGCCGGACGGCACCGAGGGCTCGCTGCTGGACTACGCGATCGCCGAGCAGGGGGAGCTGATTCTCAAGCCGACGCTGCTGCACGGCGGGATGGGCGTGGTGCCGGGCTGGTCGCCGGACACCGACGCGGCGCGATGGCGGCGGCTGCTGCTCGACGCGGTGGACGGTCCGTACGTGGTGCAGCAGCGGATCCACCCCGAGGCCGAGTCCTTCCCGGAGCCGGACGGCAGCTCCCGGCCGTGGATCGTGAATTGGGGAGTCGTCACGCTGGCCAGCGGGTTCGGCGGCCTGTTCAACCGGTGCGCGCCGGTGGACGGCGGGCTCGACGTGCTCAACCTCGACCGCGGCGCGCTGATCGGCTCCGGGTTTCACACCGTCGGGGAAACGCGTCCGTGACACACCGGCGGTTCGGCCCCCTCCCGAGGACCGGGAGGGGGCCGAACCTATGCGGCGGGCGGGGGCCGGGGTCAGGGCAGCAGCAGCACCGAGCGGGTGATGTTGCGCAGGAACGGCGCCATGACCGCGACCGTGGCCGCGGCGAACACGCCGAACGCGAACCGGGTGCCGGCGATCTCGGCCAGCAGGCCCACGACGGCGGCACCCAGCGGCATCGCGCCGAACGCGAAGAAACGGAATGTGGCGCTGAACCGGCCGAGCATCTCGTCGGGAACCAGTCGCTGGGAGATGGTCCGCGCGTTGACCGTCCAGAGCGTACTGCCGACGCCGCCCAGGAAGGCGCCGAGGGCCACCGCCCACACGGTGGTGGTCAGCGCCGGCAACGCGACCATCGCGGTGGTGCCGCACGGCGCGCCGAACATGGCCCAGCGCGGGCCCAGCAGCCGGTTGACGCGCGAGACCGCGAGTGTGCCGGTCAGCCCGCCGATGCCGAGCGCGCTGAGCGCGATGCCGTACTGCCGCGGGTTCAGCGCCAGCGTCTCCCGAGCGTACAGCGGCAACAGCGCCATCCACGCACTCCAGGTGGCGTTCAGGACCGCGACGACCAGCATCAGAGTGCGCAGCAAGCGGTGTTTCCAGATGAACCGCAGCCCTTCGGCGATCCGGCTGCTGACCCGCGTGGGTGCGGTCCGCGCAGCGGATCGGGTGGCCTGGAACCGGCCCACCAACAGGAGCAGGACGAGCGCCGCCAGCACGTAGGCGACGCCGGTGGCGCCGAGCGCGAAGGCGGTGCCGATCGCCAGCAGCAGGCCGCCGACGAACGGTCCGGCGAACTCCAGCGCCAGGGTCTCGGCGCCCAACATCCACGCGTTGGCCCGTTCCCGCCCCCCTTCCGGCACCGCCGCGGGCACCAGAGCGGCGGCGGACGTGGCGGCCAGGACCTCGGCGACGCCGAGGATCGCCCCGCTGATGAACAGCTGATGCAGCTTGACGCCGTCGCCGAGTGCGGAGGCGGTCAGCCAGCCCATCGCGGCCAGCCGCATCGCGTTCGCCACCCACAGCAGCAGCCGCCGGTCGAAGCGGTCGACCAGCACGCCGATGTGCAGCGCTATCAGCAGCCACGGCAGCGTCAGTGTCAGCGACACCACTGTCACTTCGAAGGGTGAGTCGGTGAGGTGGGCCGCCAGGAACGGCAGGGCCATCTTCATCACGCCGTCGGCGATGCTGGTCACGGCCGTGAAGCCGACGAGGACCGCGGTGTTGCGGCCGCTGCCGGCCCTCTCGGGAGCCGCAGCCGCGTGAACCGTCACTGCTTCGGATTCGCTCACCTGAGACCTCTCTCGTAGGGGCAGCGCAGACTCGAGTGCTCTCGCCCAACAGCGGCGGGCACGACATCCCATCAGCGATTCTGTCTCCCGACCACCAGCAGGGGCACGATCTGCGCTCAGGACTCGCATTTGGTCCAGGTCAAAACGGAGTGCTCACCCGCCGGCGGCTATCGGACCGGGAGTCCGTCAGACAGGTTCTGTCAGCTCTCGGTTGGTCTCATTAGGTCAGCGAGTTCCGCTGCCGACTTCTCCGCGTTCAACTGTCGGCGCAGGAAGTCGGTGATCACCTCCAGCGCGTCACGGGCCACGTCGAGGACCGCCGCCATGGCCAGGAAGCCGTGCGGCAGGTCCGGGTAGCAGTGGTACTCCGTCGGCGTGCCGGCCCGCGCGAGCGCCTTCGCATACGCCTCGCCCTCGTCGAGCAGCGGGCAGAACTCGGCCGTGATCATCAGCGCGGGCGGGAGCCGATCGTGGTCGGTCGCGTTGAGCGGTGAGGCGTACGGCGAAGCGCCGTCCGCGGGATCGGCGAGATAGAGATCCCAGAACCAGAGCGTCGAACGCCCGTTGAAGAACATCGGATCGTCGTTGTCCCGCATCGACCTCGTCGCCGAGTTGTGCTGCGTCGCCGGGTAGATGAGCAGCTGAGCGGCGATCGACGGGCCGTTCTTGTCCCGGGCCAGCTGCGAGACCGCGGCGGCCAGCGTGCCGCCGTTGCTGTCGCCACCGACTGCGACCCGCTCACCGTCGCCGCCGAGACGTGCCGCGTTCGCCGTCACCCATTGCACGGCGGCATAGCAGTCCTCGACCGCGGCCGGGTAGGGATGTTCGGGCGCCAGCCGGTAGCCGACGGAGACGACCACGCACGGCACCATGCCGGACAGCGCCCGGCAGAAGGTGTCCGATGTCTGCAGCGAGCCGACGACGAAGCCGCCGCCGAAGAAGTACACCAGCACGGGAAGCGGGGTGCCGCCGTCGTTGCGGGGGCGGTACACCCGGAGGGTGAGCGGGCCGCCCGGGCCGGGAATCTCCAGATCGGACACCTCTTCCGGCGCCTCGATCCAGTCCCAGGTGCCAGCCTCGGTGACCCGGTCCGCCTCCCGGGCTTCGTCTAGCGACATCGTGTAGGGCGGCGCGAACCCGGTGGCGAGGCGGTAGTTCCTGATTCCCGCAGCGATCGGATGAAGCGGCATCTGCACTCCCTTCGCATTCGTCGGCGCCATCATGTCGAAGCCCGCGCCGCAATCGACGCTACGGGCGGGCCGGCGCCGTCCGCGTCCGCGGCAAGCTCAGGTGCGGCGAAACGTCGCGTTGACCCGCCACGGTTCGGCTCATCGTCTCGTTTATCCCGGCCCCGCGCCGTTCATGCCAGGCTGGATGCACCGCCACCATTTCCGAAGACCATTCATTCGGTACGACCGAAAAACGATCCCGAGGAGATGCGCACAGCGCCATGACCACCGAAGAAATGTCAACGCAGCGCACCAGAGAAAGCAATGCCGACCCGGCCCGTGTCTATGACTACTTCATCGGGGGCGAGAGTGGATTCGACGCCGACCGGGCGGCCGGCGCCTGGATCAATTTCCAGGCCCCCGATCTGCTCGCGGCGATGCGGGCGAACCGCGCGTTCCTGGCCCGGGCGGTGCGCTGGCTGACCGAGCAGGGTGTCGACCAGTTCATCGACATCGGCTCCGGGTTCCCGCTGTCGCCCAACACGCACGAGACCGTGTTGTCCGCGTTCCCATCGGGTTCCGTCGTCTATTGCGACGTCGACGCGGCGGTCGGTGAGCGTACGCGGGAACTCGTCGCGGGACAGCCGGGCGCCACGTTCGTGCAGGGCGACATCCGGGATCCCGAGCGGCTGCTGGCCCAGCCCGCCGTCCGCGCGTTGGTCGACTCCGGCCGTCCGGTGGCCTGCGTCCTGGCCGCGGTCCTGCATTTCGTGCCCGAGGAAGCGGATCCGGCCCGGATCACCGCGGTCCTGCGGGACGCCCTGCCGCCGGGCAGCTATCTCGTCGTCTCCCACGTCGCGGGCGACATCCCGTGGGACGACCGCAACAGCACCGAGGCGCTGCGACGCGCCACCGAGGAGATGTATCCCCGAACGCGGTCGCAGTTCACCACGTTCTTCGGCGACTTCGACCTGGTCGAGCCCGGTGTCGGGCCAGCGCCCCGGTGGCATCGCGCCGACGGGGCTGCCGACGAGAACCCCGATCTGCCCATCTACGCCGGAGTCGCGCGCAAGGCGCTCTGACCGGCCGTTCCCGTTCCGAGGTGATTGAGGATGTCAGAGATCTCCCCCGGCCGGCCGACGCGAGTAGCGTTGGTCGACGCCTATTCGGCCGGGCATCAGCTCGTGCCCGCCCTGGACCGGTACGGCGTGGAGTGCGTGCACGTCCGTTCCCCGCATCCCGACATCCATGCGGTGAAGTCGAAGTTCCCGGACGGCTTCGTCGACGACATCCGGCACGACGGCGACGTCGCCGCCACCGCTGCCGAGCTTCGCCGGCGCGGTGTCAGCCGGGTGATCGCCGGTGGCGAATCCGGGGTCGAGCTGACCGACCAGCTCTCCGCCGAGCTCGGCACGCCCGGCAACGGGATGACGCGGCCGGGTTCACGACGCAACAAATACGAGATGGTTCTGGCGCTGCGTGACGCCGGTGTCTCGCACGCGGCGACCATCATCTCGTCCGATGTCGACGAGGTCATCGAGTGGGCCGATTCGTACGCGGGCTATCCGGTCGTCCTGAAGCCGGTGGCCAGCTCCGGCCGCGACAACGTCGTGGTGTGCGCCACCGCCGAGGAGGTGCGCGCCACCTACCAGCGGATCATCAGCGGCAACGACCGCGTGGGCAAGCCGAACACGGTGGTGCTGGCCCAGGAGTTCCTGGCCGGTGACGAGTATTTCGTCAACACGGTGAGCCTGGACGGTGGCCACCACACGGTCGAGATCTGGCGGTACCACAAGCGGCGGATCGAGGGCGGGCACACCGTTCACGACTACGCCCAGCCGCTGTCCCCGGACGACCCCAAGGCCAGGAAACTGGCGGCCTACAGCTACCAGGTGCTCGACGCGCTGGAGATCCGCAACGGCGCCAGCCACGCCGAGATCATGCTGACCGCCGAGGGACCGATCCTGGTCGAGTGCGCCGCGCGGATCGGTGGCGGGCTGATCCCGGAGATCCTCGACCGTGGCCTGGCGGCCAACCAGATCGATCTGCTCGCCCGGTCGGTGGCCGAGCCGGAGGCGGTCAGGCGCCTGCCCAGCAGCGTGTTCCGGCTGCTGCGGCACATTCGCTTCGTCAACCTCATCAACCTCACCGACGAAGGTGTGGCGCCGTCCGACGAGGCGATGTCCGCCGTCCGCGCGCTGCCCTCGTGGGCGCACACCGTCCTCATGCATCCGGAGGGCCGCCCGCTGGTGCGCACCGTCGATTTCGCGACGCAGCCCGGGTTCGTCTTCCTCATCGCCGACGACCTCGCCACGCTGAACGCCGATTTCGACAGGTTGCGCGAGATCGAGCGTGAGCATCTCTACGCCGGCAGTGCCCGGTAAAAACAGTTCTGTCGTCCGGTCAACCAATGATCCTATTACGGAGGTCACGTGTCCGCAGCGCCGACGATTGAGTGGACGGAAGAGTTCGCCCGGGCCGTAAGCAGGCTTATCGACGCCTCCGTCGACGAGTATTACAATCCATACCGCACATTCCAATGGCCAGAATCGATCGAGCCAAAAGATCTGTGGATGAGCCGCGAGTTGCTTTCCGTGCACGGCACGGCGGCGGAGCGCCAGCTCAGCCCGGAGCAGCTGGTGGAGCTCTCGCGGTGGGAGAGCATCAACCTCTACAGCCTGATCGCCCACGGCATCAGGGAACTACTCATCGAGGTCATGCGTCGCATCCACACGCCGGGCTACGAGATCCCCACGCCGTACTTCCACCATTTCATCGGTGAGGAGAACGAGCACATGTGGTTCTTCGCCGAGTTCTGCCTGCGCTATGCCGGTCGTATCTATCCGGACCGGCGGATGGTCTTCCCGGCCGGCGAGCGCTCGCCGCAGATGAACAACTTCATCGTCTTCAGCCAGATCCTCGTGTTCGAGCAGATCGGCGATTACTTCAACGCCAAGATGGCGGCCGACGAGGACCTCCCGGACACGGTGCGCGACGTCAACCGGATCCACCACCGCGACGAGTCCCGGCACATCGCGTTCGGCGGCAAGCTCGTGTCGGCGCTGTTCGACGAGGTGCGGCGGACGCATTCCGCCGAGGAGATCGAAGAGGTCGGCCACTACCTGCGCGGCTACATCGATCTGATCATCCAGATGCTCTGCAGCCGGGACGCCTACGAGGACGCGGGCATCCCCGAGCCCGCGCGGTTCCGGGCCGCGGTGCTGGCCGATCCGGGGCGGGCGCCGATCACCGCCCGGATCACCGAGCGGACCACCAACTTCTATCGGCGCATCGGTCTGTTCCACTGAAAGGAGACCCCATGCCGACGTTCGTCGCCCCTGGAATCGCGGTTCTCGAATCCGACGAGGCCGCCCTGTTCGATGCGCTCGAGGACCGTTTCCAGCAGATCGCGGCCACGCTGGTGGCCCGGCCGATGGCCGGCCCGGCGCTGCTGCCCGTGCAAGATCTGGCGCGGCTCGACTTCTTCCGCAACTTCCCCCACCTCGCGCTCCCCGTCGCCGTGCTCGACGAGCAGGCCCGGGAGGAACTGGCCCGGGGTGAGGCCACGGTTCCGGCCCCCGGGCACAAGCTCGTCCCGACCGGCTTCTGCCTGCCGACGGCCACTTGTTACGGCCTGCTCGTGTCGCTGGGCGAGCGGGCCTACACCGCCCCGGAGGTCATCACCTCGATCGGCCGGTGTTTCCGCAACGAGGACCACTATGACGGTCTGCGCCGGTTGCGCGCGTTCCACATGCGCGAGGTGCTCTACGTCGGCAGTCAGGCCGGCGTGGTGGACCACCTGGCCCGGTCGCGCGAGATCGTACTGAGCCTGGCCGGGCAGCTCGGGATCAAGATGCTGCACGAGCCGGCGACCGACCCGTTCTATCTCGGCAGCGGCTCGCGTTCGCTGCTCAACCAGATGGACCCGGTGAAGTTCGAGTTCCTGTCCGACGACCGGACCGCCATCGCCTCGGTCAACCGGCACCGCAACTTCTTCGGCGAACGGCTGGGAATCTCCTTCGAGGGCGAGCCGGCCTACAGCGGCTGCCTGGCGTTCGGCGTGGAGCGTTGGGTCCACGCCCTCCTGCAGGTGCACGGCGACGCCGGGCATGCGCTCGCCGCGGTCAACGAGTCGACGATCTAGAAAGGCATGGGTATGGAGGAAATCGTCAAGTGGATCCGGTCCAAGCACCCGGATCTGCAGGGAGAGATCGGTCCGGACACCGATCTGATCGAGTCGCGCCTCATCGCGTCGGTCTCGTTCCTCGAGTTCGTCGGCCTGCTGGAGGCGCTGACCGGCGAGCGGATCGACATCGCCGCGCTGGACATTAGCGATTTCCGTACGCTCGGGCGGATCAACGAGAAGTTCCTCACGGTGGCGGCCTGACCCGGCGGATCCGGACGCATCCGCAGCGGTGGCCGTCGCGGCAGCGGCGGCCATCACGGCGTTGCAGGGGAGGCAAGCCGACGTGACCGACGTCTGGTACACCCGCGTCGACCAGGTGCCCGAGAGGCTCGCCGCGCTGCTGGACGACCATGACCACGCCCGCCGCCGCCGGATCCCGCTCGCGGCGGACCGGCAGCGCTTCCTCGCGGGGTGGGTGCTGACCCGGCTCGTCCTCGGCCGCCGGCTGGGCTGGGACCCGGCAGCGCTGCGCTTCACCCGGGTGTGTGCTCACTGCCACGATCCCGGGCACGGCAAGCCGGCGCTGGCGGGCGAGGGCCCGAGCCCGGATTTCTCACTCTCACGCACCGGTGGGATTGCGCTGGTCGCCGTCTCCGGCCTGCGTGTGGGCGCCGACGTCGAGGACACCACGGCCGGGGAACAGCCGGTGGCGGCGGCGCTGAGTGAACGGGAGCGTGCCGCCTGCCGCGACTACGCCGGTTTCGCCCGGCTGTGGACGCGCAAGGAAGCCGTGCTCAAAGCAGCAGGGCGGGGACTGGCGATCCACCCGGCCGGCATCGAGGTCCGCGGCACGACGCTGGTGGCGCTGCCCGGGAAGCTTGGCCGCCCGGCGGACTACACGCTCCACGACCTGCCGCTGCCTGCACCCTACGTCGGGTCGCTCGCGGTCCTGGGCGCCGAGCCGGCGCCATTTGTTCGCGAACTCACCTGCTGACGGGCACGCAAGAAGGCCGCGGGGTCGCCCCAGCGGCCTTTCTTCGTACGCCTGCCGGCCTACGCCGGGCTCATTGCCCGCAGCCGCAGACCGTGCATGCCGTTGTCCACGGCGAGGATGGTGCCCACCACGGCGCTCGACAACGGGCTCGCGAGGTACGCGATCGCTCCCGCCACCTCGTCGGCGGTCACCAGACGGCCGGTCGGCTGGAACGCCTCGAGCGCGGCCCGCGCGGCCACCGGATCCGGCGCCTGTTCGAGTGACCGGCCGATCCACGGGGTGTCGGCGGAACCGGGGGCGACACAGTTGACCCGGATGCCCTCGCGGACGTGGTCCGCCGCCATGGCCAGCGTCAGCGCGTGGATCGCGCCCTTGCTGGCCGAGTAGAGCGCGCGCTGCTGCACGCCGGCCCACGCCACGATCGAGCAGGTGTTGACGATCGCGGCGGCCGGCGAGCGGCGCAGGTGCGCCATCGCGTGGCGGGCGACCCGGACCATGCCGACCACGTTGACGTCGAGCACGCGTAGCCACTCGTCGTCACCGTTCGCCGTGACATCACCGACGGCGCCGATCCCGGCGTTGTTGATCACCACGTCGAGCCGGCCGAACCGCTCGGCCACCGCGTCGACGGCCGCCTTGACCTGGAGGTCGTCGGTGACGTCGGCCTGTACGCCGAAGATGTGGTCCGGCAGCCCCTCGGTTTTCAGATCGAGCGCCGCGACCCGGGCACCCCTGCTGCTGAGCAGGTTCGCGGTGGCCAGGCCGATGCCCTGCGCGCCGCCCGTGACGACGGCGGCCAGTCCTGCGAAGTCACTCATCAGTTCTCCCTCTCCCTCGATGGTCCTTCCCGGCACACCGCCGGAGCGCCGATCACGCCAGGACGTCGGCGATGACGCGGACGCCGAAGTCGATCTCCTCGCGCGTGACGACCAGCGGTGGCGCCACCCGCAGATGTCCGTTGCTCTCCGTGCAGAGCAGGCCACGCGCGGCGAGCTCCTCGGTCACCCGGCGCCCGGCGATCCGTCGCTCGTCGATCTGCACGCCCGCCCACAGACCGCGCCCGCGGACCTCGGTGACGCCGTCCAGCTCGTCGAGGCGTGCGTGCAGGTAGGCGCCCAGCTCGCGGGAGCACTCCTGGAACTTCCCGGTGGCCAGCAAGCGGATGGCCGCGCGCCCGACCGCGCACGCGAGCGGGTTGCCGCCGAATGTCGAGCCGTGGTCGCCGGGCTTGATCAGGCCGAGGACGTCGCCGCGGCCGACCACCGCGGACACCGGGAGCAGGCCACCGCTCAGACTCTTGCCGAGCGTGTAGAGGTCCGCCCGGACGCCCTCGTGGTCCAGCGCGAGCGTGGTGCCCGTACGCCCCAGCCCGCACTGCACCTCGTCCGCGATGAACAGCGTGTTGTTGTCGTCGCACAGTGCGCGGACGTCGGCCAGATAACCTTTCGGCGGGACGATCACGCCGACCTGGCCCTGGACCGACTCCAGCAGCACCGCCGCGGTGTTCGCGGTGATCGCCGAGCGCAGCGCGTCGATGTCGCCGTACGGCACCACCTTGAAGCCCGGCGTGAAAGGACCGAAGCCGGCCCGGTGCCGCGGGTCCGTCGAGAACGACAGGATGGTCACGGTACGGCCGTGGAAGTTGTCGGCCGCCACGATGATCTCGGCTGCCTCGTCCGGAACGCCCTTGACCCGGTAGGCCCATTTGCGGGCGATCTTCAACGCCGTCTCGACGGCCTCGCTGCCGGAGTTGGACGGCAGGACCATGTCGGTGCCGGTCAGCTCGGCCAGCTCCTGGCAGAACGGTCCGTACTGGTCGTGGTGGAACGCCCGGGTGCTCAACGTCAGCCGATCGAGCTGCGCCTTGGCCGCGGCGATCAGGGCAGGATGCCGGTGGCCGAAGTTGATCGCGGAATAGCCGCCGTGGAAGTCGAGCAGGCGGCGCCCGTCCACGTCGGTGACCCAGGCGCCCTCCCCCTGCGCGAGCACCACGGGGTACGGCTCGGAGTCGTGCGCGCCCCAGCGCGCGGCGAGGGATAGATGATCCTGGACGGATAGAACGTCCGCGAACATGGCGATACTCCTTCGGAAGCCGGACCGCACCACTAGGGAAGCTACGAGCTGGACGGCGCCGGCGCGTCCGCCGCCAACGCATGTCGAAAGAGGCGCGCGGCTGACATTCCGCGCATCGGCTAAACCCCACGATTACCGGATTCCGCGGGTAATCAAAATGCACAGCCGGCGCTTCGGGATTGCGCTTGTCGTGGACGCGCAGCAGACCGGCGCATCCGTAGCATCCATGGCTGTAAGGCGTCCGGAATAAGTCGGCAAAGGAGGGTGCGCGTGATCCGGGTAGCGGTGATCGGTGCGGCCGGTTATATCGGCGGAGAATTGTTGCGTCTGCTGATCGGTCATCCTGAGATCGAGGTGGTCGGCGCGGTTTCCTCCCGTTTCCCCGGCAAGCGGGTCGACGGGGTGCACCCGAACCTGCGGTCCGCCACCGACATGGTTTTCTGTTCGGCGGAGCAACTCGGTGAG
The DNA here is from genome assembly GCF_043198035.1 of Micromonospora sp. NPDC048898. NCBI lineage: Bacteria > Bacillati > Actinomycetota > Actinomycetes > Micromonosporales > Micromonosporaceae > Micromonospora > Micromonospora sp. NPDC048898. Next base: position 519,340 of record NZ_JBICUF010000002.1, on the reverse strand, counting down.
TCCGACGCGGTGTTCCTGTCCCTGCCGCATCGGAGCGCGATGACGCAGATCGAGCGATGGCGGCGGCAATCCAAGATCGTCCTGGACCTGACCGGGGATTTCCGGCTGAGCGACGGCGCGACGTTCCGGCGCTACTACGGTGCCGACCACGCTGCCCCGCACCTGCTGGACGAATTCGTACCCGGGCTCCCCGAGTTGCACCGTGACCGACTGCGGACCGCGGACCTGATCAGCGTTCCCGGGTGCATGGCCACGGCCGGCGTGCTCGCGCTGTATCCCCTGGTGGCGCACGGCCTGATCGACCTCGAGCGGGGCGCCCAGTTCGATGCCCGTACGGGTTCCAGTGGCTCGGGCGCCACCGCCGGGCAAGCCAATCTGCACGCCGAGCGCAGCGGGTCGATGCGCGTGTTCGCGCCGACCGGCCATCGGCACGAGGCCGAGATCGCCCGGCACCTCGGGCTGCCGGTCGCGATGACCGCGACCGGGGTCGAGGCGGTTCGCGGCGTGCAGACGATCTGCCACGCCACCTTGCGGCCCGGCGTGGACGAGCAGGCTGTGCGCCGCGCGTTCCGTACGCAGTACACCGGAGAGCCTTTCGTCCGCGTCGTCGCTCATCAGCGCGGCACGTTCCGCTACCCCGATCCCAAGATCCTGCTGGGGTCGAACTACTGCGACGTCGGCTATGCCCTCGATGAGCGCTCTGGCCGGCTGACGACCATGGCCGCGCTCGACAACCTGGTCAAAGGTGGCGCCGGCAACGCTCTGCAATGCCTGAATATCCATATGGGCCGGCCCGAGGCACTCGGCCTCACCTTCCCGGGCCTGCACCCGCTGTGAAGCGCGGACGAGGAGAAACCGTGACCACCAGACCGCTGACCGTCGTCAAATGTGGGGGCAACCCGGCCGTGGACGCCGCGGGCATCTGCGCCGACGTCGCCCGGCTCATCCGCGAAGGGCACTCGGTCGTGCTCGTGCACGGCGGCTCCGGCGAGATCAAGCGTCTCGCCGGCCGGCTCGGCGTCGAGCAGCGCACGCTTGTCGCGCCGGACGGGGTTTCCACGCGGTACACCGATCCCGCCACCCTCGAGGTCGTCGTCCTCGCGCTGGCTGGTGCGGTCAAGCCGGCCTTGGTGGCTCAGCTCGCCCGCCACCGGGTGAAGGCGGTCGGCCTCACGGGTATGGACGGCGCGATGCTGCTCGCCCGGCGCAAGAACGCCGTGCGGACCGTTGTCGATGGACGCACCATCCTCGTGCGGGACAACCAGAGCGGCCGGATTGCCACGGTGCGGACAGAACTGCCCGAGACGCTGCTACGCGCCGGCTTCGTGCCGGTCATCTCCCCGCCGGCCGTCGACGAGCACGGATACCCGGTCAACGTCGACGCCGACCGCGCCGCCGCGGCGCTGGCCGCGGCGCTCGGCGCCGACCAGCTGTTGTTGCTGACCGGTGCGCCCGGCTTGCTCGCCGACCCGGACGACCCCACCAGTGTGTGGACCAGCTACCGGATGGCGCCGACCGGATCGCCCGAGCGGTCGGCCACCGGTGGCATGGCACTGAAGCTCATCGCCGCGCGGGAGGCACTCATCGGCGGCGTCGCCAGTGTGCGCATCGCGGACGGACGCACCCGCGAACCCGTCAGCCGGGCCATCGCGGGAGCGGGCACCACGGTGCACCTGTCCCGCGCGACGGCCGTAGCCACGAAGAACGCGCCGTACGAATAACCAGGAGGAACCTCATGGCAATCGCGGAAGAACTGGGTTTTCTGCGACCGGATGTCGTCATCGAACCGCCGGCCCCGTTCGGTCTCACCGATGCGGTGCACGACGAGGACCGTCAGCAGGTACGGCTGTTCCGGGAGACCGGGGCCGGCCGGTGGTCCGGCCCGGGTGAGACCGGGCGCCCGCGCGGCGGTGCGGTCAACCTGCGGATCCCGTTGCGGCACCCGGGCCTGGCGGAGCTGGCCCTGGCCCGGATCCGGCCGACTTCCGCAGACCGGCTGCGCCAGGCGCTCGAACTCGACGACAGCTATGCGGCGGCGCTCGGCGCGCTGCTCTGCGAGGAGCCGAGCTTCGCGCCGGACCGGCACGTCACCCACGGCGGACGGGTGCGCTACTTCGGCAACGGCTGTGTGCTCGTCCAGAGCCCGGTGGGCAGCGTCGTCTGCGATCCGTTCGTCAGCGGAAAGGGAAGCGGCGCGGACCGGTACACGGTGGAGGACCTGCCCGACTTCCTCGACGTCGCACTGATTAGCGAGGCACGCGTCAGCCGCGCGGTGCTGGAGAGCCTGGTACAGCTGCGCGGCCGTGTCGCCCGGATCGTGGTTCCGCGCGACGCGCGGGGTGCAGGTGGCGGCCCGGCGGTGCGGCTGTTCCTGTCCCGGTTCGGCCTGCCGGTGACCGAGGTCGATGACTTCGACGAAGTTCGTTTCCCGGGTGGCAGCGTGGTCGCCGCGCCGGTCACCGGATCCGGCGCGGCCCGGTCCGCCTACGGCGTCCAGACCGCCGGCGCCTGCGTTTACCTCGGGCCGGATCCGACCGGCGTCGAGGCGGCCGGATGCCGTGTCGTTCGCCGTCGCCTGGGCCGCATCGACATGGCGTTCTTCGCGATGGCACGCGACGGCGGGCCGAGTCTCGACGCGGCGCGGGCCGCCGCGGCAGTGACCGAGCTCGGCGCCGAGGAGGCCTACCTGTACGGCGACGGCGTGCCGGGCGACGACCAGGTGCGGCAGTTCGTCAGCTGGTGCTGGCACCGCGGCATCGTCGCCGAGCAACTGCTCGGCAAGCGCGAATGGTGCTGGTGAAACCATGACCCCCAACCCCTTAACCCCGATTTGGGTACGCCGCCCGCGCGCCACTGACCGGCGCCGAGCCGATGGCAGCCGCTTCCCGCTGCCGATGCGGGGGCGGTCGCGATGACGCCGATCGCCGAGGTGCTCAGAAACCTGGCCGGTCTTCCATGGCTGGAACCCGGCGAACGGTCCCGCGCCGCCGACCGGGCGCACCAGTTGCAGGCGGCGGGCTGGACCCGCTTGGCGGCGAGCGGGCAGGTCGGCCGGACACCGGTGGCCAGGCAGGTGGTCCACCTCGGCGAGTCACGGACTCTGCTGCTGTGGCGCACCCGCTCGCGCCAACCCGTTGCGATGGACGCCCTCTGCCCGCACAAGCCGTTCAGCATGGTCGGGGCACGCCTGGTGGGCGACGCGCTGGAGTGCCCGGTGCACCGCCGGCGTTTCGGGCCGAACGGCCTGTGTGTCAACCGCCCGGACGGCAAACCGGCCAAGCTGCTCCCCGTCCGGGAAGAGGCGGGTTACCTCTGGCTGCTGCCCCCGGGCCGGGCCGCTGACTCCGGCGCGGGTGTTCCGGCCTGATCAGCCGGGCTCGCCCCCGGGAGCGGCGAGGACGCAGAGCTCATGTCCGTCAGGGTCGGTCAGGCAGATCCAGGAGACGTCGCCGCCCTGGCCCACGTCGAGATCGGCGGCACCGAGCGCGCGCAGGCGAACGGCCTGGGCGGCCTGGTCGTCGCCGGTGTCGGGCCGCAGGTCGAGGTGCAGCCGGTCGAGTGTGGGCGTGGTGCCGGGGACGCGGACGAAGGTGAGGTCCGGTCCGGTGCCGCGGCCGGACCGCAGGGTGGCCCGCTCGCCGGTGACGGCAACCACGGTCCAGTCGATCGCCGCGCCCCAGAAGCGAGCCATGGCGGGCGGGTCGGTGCAGTCCATGACCACCGCGGAAATGGGGCCGGTGTCCCGGCCGGTCTCCTGCGGTCCCGGTACGCAGAACTCGTTGCCCTCCGGATCGGCCAGCAGGGCGCAGGACGCGCCGAGCCGATCGGCGCCGGCGGGTTTCGCGCCAAGCCTCTCCAACCGGGCCAGCAGCTCGGCCCGGTGTCCGGGCGAGCTGCTGGCGAGTTCGAGATGCATGCGGTTAGTTGTCGCTGTCTTCGGCTCGGGGACCGGGACGATGTCGATACCCAGGAAGTCCGGGTCCGGCCAGACGAGTTCGGCTCGGGGCCCGACGTACGTGGTGATGCCGGGGTGGAACGCGTTCCAGCCGAGCGCCTGAGCCCAGAACTCGCCGACCGCGACGGGATCGACTGCCTTGATGTTCACATGAGCCGGTCGCAGAGCCATGCCCCGATTCTAGGGGAAAGCGGCATTCGGTCATCGGCACCTACCGGTTGGCGCCGGCGAGCGCGGCAGCCAGGACCGGCCCGATCTGAGTCAGCGCCGAGGGGCGCATCATCCGGAAATGGGTGGTGGCGATCTCATGGGTCGTGATCCGGCCGCCGACATAAGGAGTCCACTCGTCGGCCAGTGCCTTCGGTCCGGCCGTGCACAGCAGCAGGTCGCCGCCGAACCGGTCGGGAGTGAAGCGGTCACGCAACCGGCCGCTGTGCTCGACCGTGGCGGATATGCGGGCGACCGTCTCCGCCGACAGGCTGGCGTCGCCGATCTCGTCCGCGAGAGCCTGCGCGCGCGTGTCGTCCTCCGGCTGCGTGGCGTCGGCCGGCTCGGCCACCGGCGCCACGTCCAGCACGGCCAGCAGCTCCACCCGCTGCCCGTCCCGCTCGAGCTGGACCGCGAGCGCATGGGCGACCAGACCACCGAACGACCAGCCGAGCAACCGGTAGGGTCCACTCGGTTGCACGGTGCGGATGCGGTGCAGATAGAACGCCGCCAGCTGCTCGATGGTCTCCGGCCGGACGGGGTCGTCGCTCAAGGTCGGCGCCTGCAGCCCGTACAGCGGTGTCTCCGGATCGAGATGGTGCAGCAGGCCGGCGTACGACCAGCTCATTCCGCTGGACGGATGAAAACAGAACAGCGGTGGCTGACTGCCGTGCTTGCGCAGCTCGAGAAGGACGTCCTGGGCCTCGTTCCCGCCGGGATGGCCCACGATCAGCCGCGCGAGCCCGGACGGTGTCGGTGCCTCGAACACGGCGCCGACGCCCAGTTCCACCCCCAGTGCGATCTTCACCCGGCTGACCAGCGTCGCCGCGACCAGCGAGTGTCCACCGAGGTCGAAGAACCCGTCGTCCGGGCCGACCTCGTCGATGCCGAGCACGTCGGCGAACAACGTGCACAGCACGGCCTCCATCGGGGCACCCGGGCGGCGGGCCGACACGTCGAACGCCGGATCGGGGAGAGCCCGCCGATCGACCTTGCCGGTGGGTGACAGCGCGAACTCCGCGGAGACCATGACCACTGCCGGCACCATGTGGCTGGGGAGACAGCGAGCGACGAACTCCCGTGCGGCCACACCCAGCCGCGACGGGTCCGCCGAACCCGCCGATCTGTCCGGCGTCACGTGTCCGACCAGGCAGCGCTCGCCCCGGCCGTTCTCGCCGGCCACGACCACCGCGTCGGCCACACCCGGGCAGCGGGCCAGCGCCGACTCGACTTCGCCAAGCTCGATCCGGAAGCCCCGGATCTTCACCTGGTCGTCCATCCGTCCCGAGTACTCCAGCCCTTGGCGCCCCCACCGCACGAGATCGCCGGTCCGGTACAGCCGCTCACCGACACTGCCGAACGGGTCCGGCACGAACCGGTCAGCCGTCAGCCCGCCCCGGCCCCAGTAGCCCCAGCCCACGCCGAAGCCGCCGATGTACAGCTCGCCCACCACGCCGGGCGGCACGAGCTTCAACCCGTCGTCCAGCACGTAGCACCGGGCAGCGGGCAGCGGTTTGCCGATCAGGCCGGTCGCGGCGATCAGATCGCGATCGAGGGCCGCGTGGGTGACGTGCACCGTGGTCTCGGTGATGCCGTACATGTTCACGAGTTCGGGCTGATAGGGATCGTGGCGCTCGTACCACTGCGCCAGCCTCGCCAGGTCGAGCGCCTCACCGCCGAAGACCAGGTAGCGCAGGGCCAGCCGGGCCGACGTCGACGGGTCCTCGGCATCCGCTCGCGCCAGCTCGTAGAACGCCGACGGGGTCTGGTTGAGAACGGTGACCCGCTGATCGGCCAAGAGCCGCAGGAATTCCGGCGCGGACCGGGCGATGTCGACCGGAACCACCACCAGCGTGCCGCCGTACAGCAGCGCGCCCCACAGCTCCCAGACGGAGAAGTCGAACGCGTAGGAGTGGAACAGCGTCCAGACGTCGTCCTGGCCGAAGTCGAACAGGTCACGGGCGGCCGTGAACAACCCGATGACGTTGCTGTGCGGGACGACGACTCCTTTCGGGCGTCCCGTCGACCCGGAGGTGTAGATCATGTAGGCGGCATCGCCGGCATGCCGCACGATCGGCAAAGGATCATCGGCGGCGCCGGCCAGTCGGGCAGCCACCCCCGGATCGTCCAGCAGCAGCACCGTGTCCCCGGAACCGAGTACCGCCGACGTCCCGACGATGGCGACGGGGTTCGCGTCCTGGACCATCAGCCTGACCCGCTCCTCGGGATAGCCGGGATCCAGCGGAACATAGGCCGCACCGGTCTTCAGGACGGCGAGCAGCGCCGCCGGTACGTCCAGCGACCTCGGCAGGCACAGCCCGACGAAGGTGCCGGGACGGGCGCCGGACTCGGCCAGCAGACGCGCCAGCCGGTTCGCCCGGCGGTCGAGTTCGCGGTAGGTCAGCGAAAGCTCACCACACACCACCGCGACGGCGTCCGGCCGCCACCGCGCCTGCTCCTCGAAGAGATCGACCAGGTTCGCAGTCACCATCGAAGACGCTCCCTCAGCTCGCGGCCATCAAGTCGGAAGAACTGCTGAGCCGGACCCAGGTGGCCTCCGCCCGGCCGTACTCGGCGCCGTCCGGACGAAACAGCGCGCTGATCACCCGCGCGGTGCGTCCGGCGGTCGCGATGTGCTCGGCGACGACGATCGCCGGCTCGCCGGCCGGCGGGACCGCCCGGATGCGCGCCGCCATTCTCCCGAGCACCCAAGGAGAACCGGTCTGGTCGAGCGTCCAGCCACCGGGGCAGTCGAGCACGGCCCACACGGTGTCGATGTCCGGTGTATCCGGAGTCCACGGGCAGGCGACGACACCCGGAAGACCGTCCACGCCGCCCGGCGCCAGACGCAGGGCGGGCGGGTCGGTTCTGGCGTTTCCACACACCAGGCACTGCGGGAAGGGGTGCACCGCCGCGCCCGCGAAGCGCGTGCTCGCCTCCTGCGCCGCGGCCATCGTCACGAACGGCGCCATCCGTGGCTGATGAGGCGCCGCGGTGGAGACCGTCGCGACGAGTTCGGCCCCGTGCCAGACGTGGGCGCGCCCGCGATGCGGTTCGACGGCCAGCTCGGTATCCAGCGGCGGCCCCGCGTGCAACTGGACGACGGCGTCCGTCCCGACGACGCCGGCGGCGACACGGGCGAACATCCCGCAGGCGTAGCCACCGTTCGCGCTGTCGGGCGGCCCGTTGTGGGTCCGGGCGATCCGGCACGCGCTCACCTCAGTCATCAGCGGCCATTCCAGCGGCGAGCCGCGTCAGCAACGCGGCCGGGGCATCGAGGAACGTGTGGTGCACGCCCGGCAGCACCACCTGCTCGACCCGGGTGGAACACCGGTCCCACCCGCTCAGAAGCGAGGGATCGACCTCCTGGTCGTCCGACCAGCCGACAGTGGTGATCGCGGTGTTCAGGAGCACCGGCTCGGCCGGCCGATAGGCCTTGTTGGCATTCACGTCCGCCCTCAGCACCTCGGTGACGACGTCCAGGACGGTCTCGTCGAGTTCGGTCGCACTCAGCGCGACCAGCTCGGCGCGAAGTTGCTCGTCGGTCATCGACAAGTAGCTGCCGTACGGTCCGTCGTGCGGCGCGACCTGGGACGAACAGAACAATCGCCGGGGCATCGGCAGGCCTTCGCGTTGCAGCAGAACGGCTGTCTCGTAGGCGATCAAGGCGGAGCTGCAGTGCCCGAACAGCCCGAAAGGACGGTCCATGACCGGCAACAAGGCCTCGACCAGCTCTTTCGCGAGCTGTTCGTAGCTGCCGAAGTGCGGCTCGCGCAACCGGTTCTCCCGGCCGGGCAGCTGCACCGGGCAGAGGGCGGAGTCGCCGGCGTCGTCGGGCCACCGGCCGTACATGGAGGCACCCGCGCCCGAGTAGGGCAGGCAGAAGATCCGCGAGGGAGTGTCCCGCAGCGGCCGGGGCAGCCATCGGCGCAGGGGAACGACCGTGCTCGTCATGGCCGTACCCCTCGTGCCGTCACCGGCAGGCTGGTGTAGCCCGCGATGAAGTTGGAGCGCAGCCGCACGGGTTCGCCGGCGACCTCGATGTCGGTGAAGCCGGTCAGCAGCTCGTCGAACAGGACTCGCAGCGCGACCCGGGCGACGGTGTGCCCGACGCAGTAGTGCGGGCCGACACCGAACGCGATGTGCTTGTTGGGGCGCCGGCGGATGTCGAACGTGTCGGGCTGCGGGAACACGTCCTCGTCCCGGTTGGCCGAACCCAGCCACGCGACGACCGCGTCGCCCGCGCGTACGGTGACGTCGCGCAGACGCACGTCGCGACGGGCATAGCGCATGAAGTGCTGGGCCGGCGATGACCAGCGCAATGCCTCCTCCACCCCGCTCACCAGCAGGTCCGGATGCGCCGCCCAGTCGGCCAGCATGTCGGTGCCGGCGAGTTCGAGCAGCGCGGCGCTCGGTGGCTGTGCGGTGGTGACGTTGGCGCCGAGCAGCAGGCTGTAGCAGTTGGACACGATCTCGCTCGGCGCGAGCCGCTCCCCGTCGATGCTCATGGCCAGCAGCACGCCGAGCAGGTCGTCGCCGGGAGAGGTGCGCCGCTCCTCGGCGACGTCCTGGAAATAGGCGAACAGTTCACGGTGGGCCCGGACGAGGGACCTGTCCGGACCGCCGGGGCCGGCAAAGGCGGGGTCCTCCGGAGCGATGGACGCGCCCGTCAGCCGGGTCAGGGCGGGCCAGTCCGCCCGGGGAAGCCGCATCCACGAACCGATGATCGCCATCGGCATGGCCGCCATGGCCGCCGCGAAGTCGAACACTCCGCCGTCCTTCATAGGCGCGAGCAGTTCCCTGACCAGTGAGCGGATTCGGGGCAGGTCTCGTTCCACCGCCTTGACCGACAGGGCGCGCTGCAGCGGTTCCCGCAGTCTCGCGTGCCGGGGCGGGTCGGTGACCGCCATCTGCCGTCCACCCGCCGGGTCGCCCTTGCCGAGCAGGTTGAGCAGCGATCCCTGTTCGGAGGTGAAGGTGGTGTGGTCACGCAGCACGTGCTGCACGTCGTCGTACCGGGTCACGGACCAGAATCCGTTGTCGCCGACCGATTGCCAGCTGACCGGCGCGTCCCGGCGCATGGCCCGCCAGACCGCGTGCATGTCCGTCGTGGCGAACGTGCCCGAATCGAACAGGTCGGCCGCCGAAGCCGCGTGCATCGGACATCGGCTCGTCTGCGCGGTGACGGTCATGGCCGCGCTCCGCTCCGGATGGCGGTTTCCAGCTCCGCGCCGAGCTCGCGCAGGGTGGGCTGCAGGTAGAGGACGCGGGCCGGGAACGCGACGCCGAACTCCGCCCGTACCGAGCCGAGGATGTCCGCTGCGTTGAGCGAGTGGCCGCCGAGGTCGAAGAAGTCGTCGTCGGCGCCGATCGGCTCCACTCCGAGCACGCCGGCCCACAGCTCGGCCAGTCGGTGCTCGACGTCGGTCCGTGGCGCGACGAACTCGTTGGGCACGTTGCGTGCCGTCACGTCCACCGCCGGCAGCGCGCCCCGGTCGATCTTCCCGTTGCCGGTCAGCGGGAGGGTGTCGCGGATCAGGACGGCCCACGGGATCATCGGCGCCGGCAGGGTGGCGCGCAGCTCTTCGCGCAGGCGCTCGCCCCACCGCGCCGGGGGCTCGCCCTCGGGCACGACGTACGCGACCAGCCGTTTCGTGCCGTCGGCGGCGGTCCGCACGACGACGGCGCTCCGGCTGACCCCGGGCAGGCGGTGCAAAGCGGCCTCGACCGCGCCCGGTTCGACCCGGTGCCCGAGGATCTTGACCTGGTCGTCGACCCGGCCGACGAACTCGCAGGCGCCGTCGGGCCGCAGTCGGACGATGTCGCCCGTGCGGTACATCCGCGCTCCTGGCTCGGACGAGAACGGGTCGGGCAGGAACCGGTCGGCCGTGGCGCCCGGCCGGCCGAGATAGCCGTCGGCGAGCCCGGCTCCCGACGCGTACAGCTCGCCGCAGGCACCTGCCTCGACCGGACGCAGATCGCTGTCGAGCACCGCGACCCGCGTGCCGTTGATGGGTGTTCCGATGGGAACCGTGTCGAGGCCGTCCCCCGCGGCGGTGGTCGTCGTCCAGGTCGTGGTGAAGGTGGTGTTCTCGGTCGGACCATAACCGTTGGTGAACACGATGCCCGGATGGGCCGAGATCAACCGTGCGACCGGACCCGGCTGGATCACGTCGCCGCCCGCGACGAGGTGCCGCACGTCGGCGAACGCGCCGATGTCGTGCGCGACCATCTCGTGGAACAGCCCGGCCGTCAGCCACAGCACGGACACGCCGTGCCGGCGGACGGTGTCCGCCAGCACATCCTGGCTCAGCCGGCCGGAAGGAGCCACCACGAGGTGGGCGCCATGGGTTAACGGGGTCCAGATCTCCAAGGTGGAGGCGTCGAACGCCAGCGGAGCCGCCTGCAGGAACACGTCGTCCCGGCGGACGGTCATCCAGTTCATGTCCGTGACCAGCCGGAGAACCGCGCGCTGCGGAACCATCACGCCTTTCGGCCGGCCGGTCGAGCCGGACGTGTAGCTGACGTAAGCGAGGTCGCCGGCGGTGGTACCCGCCGGAGTGTGGGGGGATTGGCTGCGGGCCGACGGCGCGAGCCGGGTGAACCCGCTGGGAACAGCGTCACGCAACTGGTCGTCCACCACGACGAACTGGACGCCGGCGTCGGTCAGCAGGCTTTCCCGCCGCTGCGGCGGGTCGTCCGGGTCCACTCCGAGGTAGGCGGCACCGGCACGCAAGATTGCCAGGAGGGTCGTGATCATTTCGGCCGACCGCCGCATCAGGACGGCGACGACCGCGCCGCGGCGGACACCGGCTGTCATCAGCGCGTCGGACAGCTTCTCCGCCTGGCGGACGAGCTGGTCGTAGGTGAGCGTCTCGCCGTCGAACGTGACGGCGGGGGCCGAAGGGGTCAGGCGGGCCTGCTCGGCCAAGTGTTCGTACAGCATCTCTACTGACCGTCCTGTCGCCGGCGGACGCTCAGCGGCCGCATGTCGGTCCACACGACGTCGATGTGGTCCAGGCAGTCCTGTCGGGCGCCCCGGAATCCCTCGACGTCCCACCCCGGCGGAATCTCGCTGTCGGCGCGGAGGATCGAGTACTGCTCCTCGCCGTTGAGCACGACGATGTAACTGACCTTGCTGTCGATGTCCGTCATGATCGACCTCCGTATGTCGTCGACTTCGGTTTCTGTCCGCCGCGAGTCGTCAGCACCAGTACGACCGCGGCCAGCGGCGCCAGCGCCACCAGGAGCAGGCCCGCCCCGGCGCCGAATCGCGTCACGAGCCACCCGGTCACCGGGGCGGCGAGCGCTATTCCCACGTAACCGATGGCGGAGAAGTATCCGAACGCCTCCGCCAGCCGCTGCGCCGGAACCTGTTCGGGGACCAGCAGGATGACCGCGGTGTCGCCCGGTGCGAAGGCGATTCCGGCGACCAGGAACAAGGCGACGGCTACCCACAGCGGGGAAGCCGCGGCGGCGCCGACCATGACGATGCCGTAAAGGGCGGTCATGGCGCAGGCGACCGTGCGTGTGCTGAATTTCCGCAACGGGTGAGCCGGGGGTATCACGGCATAGACCGCACCGCTGATCGCACTCGTGGCGAACAGGCCTGAGAGCACCAGGGCGCCGTTCGTCGCCGGCTTGCCGTGATCGGTCATCAACGCGGGCAGTGCCACGTCGAGCGCGCCGAGGTTGATCCCGATCCCGGCGTTGAGCACGAGCGGCGCCCAGAGCCAGCCGAGCAGCGTGCGCACCGAGGCGTGCTCCCGTGCCCGGTCGCTCGGCTCCCGCCGCGGCAGCGTCCAGCTGAGCAGGCCACCGGCGGCCGTCACGGCCGCCACCACGCCGACGCAGGCCTGCGGTCCGACCGCGGCGGCCACGACGGCTGCCAGCGCCGGGCCACCGACCCAGGCCAGCTGCACCGCCGCTCCGTCGACCGCGTAGGCCTGCGGGAGCTGGGCGGGGGGTAGGAGCCCGGGCAGCAGCGACCGATAAGCCCCGCTCACTCCGGAACCCGCGGCCGCGGCCAGCACGACGAACGCCAGCAGCACCCCCAGCGGGGCGTGCATCGCCGCCGCGATCGCCGTGGCGGCGAGTCCCGCGGTCGCCGCGAGCAATGACCACCCCAGCGCCGCGGGCAACACGGCCCTGTCCAGCTGGCGTCCTCGCCACGGCGCGCACAACGCGTAGGTCAGCGCGCTGGCACCGCTGAGCAGTCCGCTGTTCACGAACGACCCGGTCGCGTCGTGCGCGGTGAGCACCAGCGCGGCCGGCAGTGAGGTCAGCGGCAGCCGGGCCAGTGACGCCGCGGCCAGCCACCGGAACCAGGTCGCGTTGTGCCGCAGCGCCCCGGCCGGCGCTTCCCCCTGCAAAGTTGCTCCGTCCGGCATCGGGTGCCTCCTCATCTCAGGCCGGCATCGCGCCGCTGAGCAGGGCCGCGCGCTCGGCGGGCAGGACCACGTCGACCGTGTCGAGCGGAGCGCCCGGATCGGCCACCGCTGCCCGAACCACGTGGACCAGGCGCTGAGTCAGCGCGACGACCGTCTCCTGGTCGAAGATGTCGGTGGCGAACTCGACCAAACCGGCCAGCCCCTGCGGGCTGCCGTCGGCGCCGCGCCGTTCGGTGAACGAGAACGAGAGGTCGAACTTCGAGGTCAGCACATCGATCTGCCGTCCGCTCGTCGTGATGCCGGGAAGGTCGAGCGCGGCCTCGCCGGCGTTCTGCAGCGTGAGCGTCACCTGGAAGAGCGGGTTGTAGCTCAGCGAGCGGACCGGCTTGAGCGCCTCGACCAGCCGCTCGAACGGCACGTCCTGGTTGGCGTACGCGCCGAGGTTGCTCTCGCGCACCCGGGCCAGCAGCTCGGTCAACGTCGGATTGCCGCCGGTGTCGGTGCGCAGCACCAGCGTGTTGACGAAGAAGCCCACCAGATCGTCGAGCGCGTCGTCGTTGCGCCCGGCGATCGGTGCGCCGATCGGGATGTCGGTGCCCGCGCCGACCCGGGTGAGCAGGACGGCCAGGGCCGTCTGCAGCGCCATGAACAGACTGGCTCGTGCGCCGCCGGCCCATCGCGTGAGACCGGCGTGTAACTCGGCGTCGAGATCGAAACGGACGGTGTGGCCCCGATGGGAGCGTACGGCCGGGCGTGGCCGGTCAGCCGGCAGTTGCAGTTGCTCGGGCAAGCCGGCCAGCTGCCTGGTCCAGTACTCCACCTCGTTCGTGGCGGCCGCGCCGTCGGCACCGAGGATCTCCCGCTGCCACAGCGTGTAGTCCACGTACTGAACCGGCAACGGCGTCCAATCCGGCGCGGTGCCCGTGCGGCGGGCCGCGTACGCGGTGGACAGATCCCGCAGCAGCGGGCGCATCGACCAGTGATCGGTAGCGATGTGGTGCAGACAGAGCAGCAGTACGTGCCGGTCCGGGCCGAGCCGGAAGAGCACCGCCCGTAGCGGTGGTACCGCGGTGAGATCGAAACGGCGGTCCACCTCGGCCGCCATCGCGCCGGCGATGTCGGTCTCCGACGAGTCCACCACGGTCAGGACCGAGTCCGCGGATTCGAGGACGTGCTGCCACGGCTCCTCGTCGGCCACCGGGAACACCGTCCGCAGGCTTTCGTGCCTGGTCATCACGTCACCCATCGCCGCTCGCAGGGCGGCCACATCCAGCCGGCCGGTCAGCGAGTACGCCGACGGCAGGTGGTAGGCGGAGCCATGACCGGCCGACTTCTCCAGCTGTTCGACGAACCAGAGCCGGCGCTGCGCGAACGACAACGGCGGTCGCTGCGGGCGGCGCGCGACCCCGATGGCCGGCCGATCGGTCGCCAGTTCGTCGATGGCGTTGGCGATGCCGGCGACGGTCTGCCGCTCGAAGATCACTCGCACCGGCATGTCGACGCCCAGCACCGAGCGGACTCGGCTGGCCAGCCTCGCGACCTGCAACGAGTGACCACCGAGCTCGAAGAAGTCGTCGTCGACCCCGACCTCCGGGATCTTCAGAACGTCGGCGACCAGCCGGCACAGCAGGTCTTCCTGCGGCGTGCGGGGCGCCCTGCCGCTGACCGTCCACCGGGGGGCCGGCAGCGCCGCGACGTCGACTTTGCCGTTGGTGTTCGTCGGCATCCGGTCCAGCACGACGAACGAGGCCGGGACCATGAACGACGGGAGGGTGTCGGCGACGTATCGGCGCAACCGCGCCGGCACGGGCCGGGCGCTGGCTGCTCCCACCACGTAGGCGACCAGCTTGAGGTCACCCGGCGCCGCCTCGACGGCTGTCACGACCGCGCGGGCCACGTCCGGGTGCTTGAGCAGCGTCTGCTCGACCTCTCCCGGCTCGACCCGGTAGCCGCGGATCTTGACCTGGTGGTCGGCCCGGCCCACGAAGATCAGGCTGCCGTCGCTGGTCGACCTGGCCAGATCGCCGGTGCGGTACATCCGCTCACCGCCGGCCGCGAAAGGCTCGGGCAGGAACCGCTCCGCGGTGAGTCCCGGCTTGCCCAGATAGCCACGAGCGACACCCGTGCCGCCGATGTAGATCTCGCCGACCACGCCCGGCGGTACCGGCCGCGACTCCCCGTCCAGCAGATAGATCCGCTGGTTCCACACGGGCCGGCCGATCGGCACGACCGCTGACGAGGCTTCGGCGGCCACCTGGCCGGGCTGAACGAGCATGGTCGCGGCGTGCGTCTCGGTCGGGCCGTAGTAGTTGGCCAGCCTGCGCTCCGCGTGACCGCGCAGCAGCGCGCGGATGTCGTCGGTGAGCATCAGCGCCGACCCGGCCTGCGCGATGTCGGTGAGTGCCGGCAGTTCGACGCCCTCGGCGACCGCGGCCGAGCAGATGCTATCGATCATCAGCTGCGGCGCGATGACCGTGGTTACTCCGTGCCGGTCCAGCCAGTGGACCAGCCGCGCCGGATCGGTGCGCACGTCCGGCTGAGGGATGGCGATCGTGCCGCCGCTGACCAGTGCCGGCAGGGTTTCCTCCAGAGATACGTCGAACCCGACGCTCGCCAGGTGCGCGGTGACCCCGCTCGAGTTCCCGGTGCCGGGATCCGCCTGCCAGCACACCATGTTCAGCAGGCCCGCGGCGGGCATCACCACGCCCTTGGGCGTGCCGGTCGAGCCGGAGGTGTAGATGAGATAGGCCGCGGCGCCCGGGTCGCCGGCACCGCGTTCGTTCTCGGTGAGGTTCGCCGCCGGGTGCCGCTCGATCAGGGCCTGGTCGCCGGGAGTGTCGAGCACCAGGGCGCCGGGTACGCGGGCGGCGTGCGCGCGATGGGTCACCACGACCGCCGGACCGGCGTCCTGGAGCAGGAGGCCGAGCCGTTCGTCGGGGTACTCCGGATCCACCGGCAGGTACACCGCGCCGGCCTTGATGGTGGCCAGCATCGCGGCGACGAGATCCACGGACCGGTCCAGCAGCACCGCGACCACGCGCTCCTCGCCCGCGCCCCGGCTGATCAGTTCCCGGGCCAGTCGGTTGGCCCTGGCGTGCAGCTCCTCGTACGTGACGCCGGCCGTGTCCGTGACGACGGCGATCGCCGATGGCGTGCGCGCGGCCTGGCCGTCGAGCAACGTCGCCAGCCCGGCGGCCGGGAGGGTCACGGCGGAGTCGTTCCACTCGGTCAGCACCCGGCGCCGGACGGCCGGGGACAGCAGTTCGCCCCGTGACACCGGCTGGTCCGGATCGGCGACGGCCTGCGCCAGCACCAGGCAGAACTGCTCGGCCATGGCCTCGACGGTGCCCTGGTCGTACAGGTCGGCGGAGTACTCCACCGTGCCGTCGAGACCGCCTGCCGCACCTTCGGCGGTTCGTCGTTCCTGCACCGCGAAGAACAGCTCGAACCGGGACACCCCGATGTCGACCGGGTCGAACCGGGAGTCCAGGCCGGGCGCGTCGATGGCGGGATCGACGTACGTCTGCACGGCGAGCATCACTTGGAACAGCGGGTTCAGGCCGAGCGAGCGAACCGGGTTGATCGCCTCGACCAGCTGCTCGAACGGCACGTCCTGGGCGTCGAACGCGGCGAGGTCGGTCGCCCTGACGCGGTCGACGAGCTCGCGGAAGGTCGGCTCGCCGGAGGTGTCGGTCCGCAGCACGAGGGTGTTGACGAAGAATCCGACGAGGTCGTCGAGTGCGGCGTCCGTGCGCCCGGCGGCGGGTGCGCCGATCGGCAGGTCGGTGCCCGCGCCGAGCCTGGTCAGCAGCGCACCGAGACCCGCGTGCAGGAGCATGAACAACGTCGACTGGTGCTCCCGTCCGAGACGGGTCAGCTTGTCGTGGACCTCCGCGTCGATGTGAAAGTGCACGCGTCCGCCGCGATAGGTGCTCGCGGCCGGACGGGGGCGGTCGGCGGGGAGGGCGATCTCGGCCGGCAGGTTCTCGAGCGCCGTCAGCCAGTAGCCCAGCTGCTTGGCCATCATGCCGTCCGGATCGTCGTCGGCGAGTTCCCGCTGCCACTGGGAGTAGTCGGTGTAGCGCACGGGCAGATCCGCCCACCGCGGCGCCTCGCCGGCCAGTCTGGCCCGGTAGGCGGCGGACAGGTCGTGCCGCAGCGGCTCGAACGACCAGCCGTCGATCGCGATGTGGTGGAATGTCAGCAAGAGCACGTGCTCCTGGGGGCCGAGTACGAACAGACAGGTCCGCAGCGGCGCGTCGACGGTCAGGTCGAAGCCCTCAGCGGCCCGCCGGCGGACCGCTTCCTGCGCCTCGGCGGGCTCGACGAGGACCGTCGGCAGCAGGGTTTCCAGGTCGGGAGCCTCGAGGACCACCTGACGCGGCGTGCCCGACTCGGCCGGGCAGATCGTCCGCAGCGTCTCGTGCCGGGAGATCAGGTCTCGCACCGCGAGCCGGAGCGCGTCGTGGTCGAGCTCGCCCGACAACCACAGCGCCACCGGGATGTTGTAACCGGCCCCGCCCCCGGCGACCTGGTTGAGGATCCACAGTCGCTGCTGCGCGTACGACAACGGGACCCACGCGGGCCGCTGCCGCGGCTCGACGGGCGGACGCGTCGTGCGGTACGAATCGAGCCTGGCGGTCAAGCCGATCGGCGTCGGCGCCGCGAAGAGTTCCCGTGCGGTGACGTCGACGCCGAACGCGGCTCGTAACCGGCCCAGCATCCGGGAGGCCAGCAGCGACTGACCCCCGAGGTCGAAGAAGTCGTCGTCCGGCGCCACCTCGGGCACGCCGAGCAACTCGGCGAACATCGACCGGACGAGATCGGTCTTCGGGTGCATGCCCGATCGCTGGCTCGTGATGCCGTGATATGCGGACACTGACGCCCCCTCGCTCGGCAGATTGACGCATTAG
This sequence comes from Micromonospora sp. NPDC048898, assembly GCF_043198035.1. Lineage (NCBI taxonomy): Bacteria > Bacillati > Actinomycetota > Actinomycetes > Micromonosporales > Micromonosporaceae > Micromonospora > Micromonospora sp. NPDC048898. The sequence continues at coordinate 501,875 of NZ_JBICUF010000002.1, read as the reverse complement.
GCAGATGGACAGTGCTGAAGATCAGTGGGAGTGGAAGGCCATGGGCATGGTCTCGAGGCTGTTGGTGACGTAGGACGGCTTGCGCTGCGGCTCACCGGCCCGCTCGATCCGCGCGACGCTGCTCAGAAGCTCTTCGAGAAAGACACCGATCATCACCCGTGCCAGCGGCGCGCCGATGCAGAAATGGCGGCCGCCGCCGAAGCTCACGTGCCGGTTGGGACTCCGGTTCAACTGGAGCTCCATGGGCCGCTCGAACACGCTCTCGTCCCGGTTGAGCGATGCCAGCCAGACGCTCACCGCCTGGCCCGCCTTGATCTCGACGTCACCGACGAGCGTGTCGGCGACGGCGGTGCGCATGAGGTGGCTCACCGGCGTCGTCCAGCGGACGAGTTCCTCGACGGCGGACCGCTGGGTGACCGCCCCGGTGCGCAGCGCGGCCAGCTCAGCCGGATTGTCCAGCAGCGCGAGCAGGCCGTTACCCAGCACCTGGCGGGTCGTCTCGCCCGCCGCGACCGCCAGATTGTCGCAGGTCAGGATGATTTCATCGTCGGTGATGTCCACACCGGCCGCTTGGGCGCGGACGAACGCCGAGACCACGTCGTCAGTCGGCCGGAGCCTGCGCTCCTCGATCACGTCGGCGTAGTAGGCGAGCACCTCGAGGTGTGCCTCCTGCGCCCGTGTCCCGTCCAGGTCCACGATGTTGTCGACGGCCGATCCGGCGAAGCCGGCGACCCGCTCCACGTCGTCGCCCGCGACGCCGAGCAGCCCGGCGATGACTTGCAGCGGGTACGGACCCGAGACGTCGTTGACGAAGTCGTGGGTGCCGGCGTCGATGACCCGGTCCAGCAGCGACCGCGACACCAGCTGCGCCCGATCCCGGAAACCGGCGACCGCTTTGGGCGTGAAGAGGGTGGCCGCCACCTTACGGAGCACGTCGTGCCGAGGCGGGTCGGCCAGGGTCATCATGACCCCCGCACCCGGATAGGGGGCGGAGAGGTTGGGCCGCAGGAACGTCCCCTGGGCGGAGCTGAACCGGTTGTAGTCGCTCAGCACGGGAAGGCCCTCGGCGTAGGTCGTGACCGCCCAGAACGGCTCGTGATCCGGTTCGTCATGCCAGGAGACCGGGCAGTCCCCGCGTAGCCGGGCCCAGGTGGCATGCGGATCGCCGTGAGAATAGAGCTGTGGATCGGTCAGCCGGGGGATGGCGGGGGCAACCACGGGTCAGCTCCTTCGCGTGGTCAGGGTCGGTTGTCTTCTCCGGCGGCCGCCGCTAGGACCGTCCGGCCGGCGCGATCATCCCGGTCTCGGCGGCCAGCCGGTCGAAGAACGCGGTCCAGCGGCGCCACATCTGTTCGGCGGAGTCGAGCAGTTCCTGCTCCTGCTCCGCGGTGAGCCCGGAGAACACGGCGCTGGTCGCCTGATCGACGTGGTCGGGTTCCTGTTGTACGTGGATGTCGACCCAGGCGTTGCGCTCGGTGCCGGACTCCCGCTTCACCGCCTCGCCGATCGCCGAGACCATCAGCAGGTCCGTGACCTCGGTGGCGAAGATGCCACCGAGTGCGGACGTCCGGTCGGCCGAGCACTGCTCATACCAGGCGACCAGCGCGGCGGTCTCCTCGAACGGCACGGAACCGGTCACCGCCCGGCGGTCGTAGCCCGCTTTCTCCATGCTGTCGGCGTAGATCACCTCGTGGGCCGCCTTGGCCGACCGGGCACCGGTCTCCTGCGAGAGGATTCGGGTGATCGCGCTTTTCGACTCGATGTCGGGCAGGACCGAAATACAGCGCGCAAGGAAAGTCGGGAAATAGTGCAGGGGGTGCCACCACTGCCCGAGGAACGTTTCCACGTGCGCGTGGGAAAGGTTGCGGGAGCTCACCTGCTTGAAGAACTCGTGGTCGATGAAGGCGCGGTGAGCCGCGGTTCCGAGGAGCCGATCGGACATCGATTCCATGGTGTCGAGTGCCATATTACTGTGTCCCCCTTGAGGTCGGCCGCACCGCCCGGGAATCCCTGAAGGCGCGAAAAGCTTCGTCCAATGCATTCTCTGGCCAGGCAATCTTGCGGTGCCGAGCTGATCTAATGTCATCGCTGGTGAGCCCGGTTATCAGTTCCCGGTATCACGACCTCAGTATCGACGCGCGGTTCGCCCGGGGAACAGAAGCGCCGGGTTTATCCGATGTAGCCGCAACACTTACCGCCTTCACGGCGACCTGGACGGGCTGCCGACGCCGGACGGATATCGAACCGATAGGCCTCGATGTCACGGCGATGGCGGCCAGGGTGCCTGGCCACCAGGACACGGGGTGGCGGCGACCATGGCAGGCAAGGCGATGGCGCGCCTCCAGCCACGGATCATCGCCGGCCTCGGCAGCCTGCTGGCCGCCTTCTCGATAGTGATGTTCTCGCAGCTCTCGGTGCACGACAGCCCAGCCGCCGCCGTACTGGCCGCCACCGGCGGCCCCACGGTCGGCGAGGGCGTCAGCTACTGGGACCAGGTCTTCCCGTACCTGATCACCATGGCCATCGGTATGGGCATGGTGCTGGCCGGCCTCACCCCGGCCTCGCTGCACCGGGTGGCACCGGAGGACACCGGCGTCGGCTCCGGCTTGTTCAACGCCGCACAACAACTCGGCGGATCAGTCGGCCTCGCCGTACTCAGCACGGTGTCTCTGCACTTCGCCGGGCAGCGCCACGAGCAGGTGATCGAACCGATCACCGCGGCGCTTCCAGGCGACCCCGGGGGCGTACAGCGGGCTCTGGTGCAGGCCACCTTCACCGAAGGAGTCACCCACGCCTTCCTGGTCGGCTCGTTCCTCCTGCTGATCGCGTCGCTGATCGTCTGGACGAACACCCGCATGGAACCGCATGAGACAGGCGCCGACGTAAATCACCTGGGCGGAATCTGCACCGACTAGCCGAGCGAGAGGAGCCCTTCGGCCTGCGCGAATCATGGTGCTGAGCGTCGCTAGCCTCTACATGTGATCTCCTACCGCGCTACCGGCCCTGCGGACCTCGACCGCGTGACCCCGTGGATCGTGACCGAGCCCGTTGGGTGGATCCCCGCCGACCGTTACCTGGCCGAACTGGCCGAGGACATGTACCGACCGGAATGGACATGGATCGCCGAGCACGATGGCCAGGTCGTGGGACGGGCATTGTGGTGGGGGTCGAAGGGCAGCCCGCATCCGGTCGCGCTCGACTGCCTCGACGTGGATCCAGTCGTGGGCGACCGTGCCGCCGTCGCCGCCGAGCTGATCAGGGCCGCGCTGGCCGGGTTCCCGGAGCCGGTGCAGTACGTGATCGAGGTCGCCGGTGGTTGGCGTGACGATCCGGCCACCTTGGCGGCCGTGGAGTGGCGGCGGGCGGCGGCGCATGCGGCGGGCCTCACCCGCGAGGTGGAGCGGCTGCAGTTCGAGTGGGCACCCGCCGACGGGGTGCCCCCCGTGGCCGGCAGGCTGCGGTTCACCGAGGCCTCCGACGAGGAGTTCCTCGTGGTGTTCAGGAGAATCGCCGCGGGTAGCCTGGATGCCCAGACCCGTGTGAACCTGGCCGCCAAGGGCGTGGACGCGACCGCACGCGAGGAGATGGGCTTCTATCTCGGGGCGCCGGGCAAGCGGGAGTGGTGGCGGATCGCCTACACGCGCGAGGGCGAGGTGGCGGGCATGGCGATTCCCTCCGCGACCCCGTACAACGTGAACGTCGGCTATCTCGGCGTGGTGCCGGAGTTCCGCGGGCGCGGCTACGTGGACGAGGTGCTCGCCGAGATCACCCGCCTTCACGCGAGCAACGGGGAGTCGCGCATCACCGCCACCACCGACCTGGGCAACGCGCCTATGGCGGCCGCTTTCGGTCGCGCCGGTTACCGCAACACGGGGATCCGGATCAACCTGTCCAACGACGTCCAGCCCTAGACGAGGAGAGGCCGGGGCCGACAGCGTGTCCGTGCGGCTCCGGGTGCGTTCGGTTTGATCCCGACGGAGAAACGTCAAAGATGCGAGCGGTGTGACGTTCGGCATCGACGAACATGCCGACGTCGGAGAGAGGTGTGCGCCGGGACACGGCGCCAGCAGTAGGCAGGCGGGTGGGCCGAGTGTCAGCGTGCCCGGCTGACGGACAGGACCCTCGGGTCGGCGGAGTAGCGGTGGACGACGTCGTCGGCGTCGCCAGCGGTGGCACCGGGATCGAACAGCACCTCCAGGCACGGCGCTTGCGGCCCTTCTGACCCGAAGCCCGCAATGACGTGATTCGGGTCGAAGTGGTGGCTCTGGCGCACCAGTTCATGAGCGGACTCCCCCTGCCGCACGCAAACCACCGCTTCGGGCTGCGGACCACCCCAGGCCAGTGCGGGAGCCGACACGCCGACTGTGAGCACTACTGCCGACCCCACGCCGATCACGGTCGTCCGGCCGAGCCCTGGCCGGCTGGTCGGCGAGATCACCGCCACCAGGGCGGATAGCGCATACACCCAGAGAGCCCGCTTGTCGGCCGAGTCATGGAGAGCCAACGCGACGACGCCGGCCCCGACGGTCTGTGCGACCAGGCTGATCCGCCGGAACCCCGGGGAGCCGACAAGCGCCGCTGGTATCGCGGCAAGCGCACCGAGCAACAGGAAAAGCACGACCAGCCCGTACGCACTCCATTCGTGGCGCGCGTCCAGGGCGAGCAACACCAGGGCAACCGCGTGTCCGCAGACGACAAGTGGCGGGCGGAGGAGCGCCAGGAGCCGTACGACCATTGGAAGACCGTACGCGAGGTGACCGACTTGTGTCCCCGCCCGATCAGGCGGCGCGGCCGGCCCTGAGGTAGGCGGCGATGTCGACGACCCGGCGGGCCTGGTGGCGGGCTGCCTGCAGGATCACCTCGCCGGGCGGGCCGTCGCCGGCCACGTGGGAGGTGCCGTAGGGGTTGCCGGACTGGAACTGGATGGGGTCGGTGTAGCCGGGGGGCACGATGATGCCGCCCCAGTGGCAGAACGTGTTCGCCAGCGCCAGCAGGGTGGACTCCTGTCCGCCGTGAGCGGTGCTTGAGGAGGTGAAGGCCGAGTACACCTTGTCGGCGAGCTTGCCCTGGAACCACAACGGGCCCGTGGTGTCGATGAATGCGCGCAGCTGGCTGGCCGGGTTGCCGTAGCGGGTGGGAGTGCCGAACAGCACCGCGTCAGCCCAATCCAGATCGTTGTGGCTGGCCTCGGCGATGTCCGCGGTGTCCTTCAGGTGTCGGTCCCATTCCGGCTTGGCGCTGACCGCCTCCGGCGGGGCGGTTTCGGCGACCTTGCGCAGTCGTACGGTGGCGCCGGCCTTCCCGGCGCCTTCGGCGGCGGCCTGCGCCAACGTGTGGATGGTGCCGGTGGAGCTGTAGTAGATGATCGCGACGTGTACGGGTTCCACAATCGGTTCCTTCCTGTGCGGTTCTGACCGGTACGACGAGGCAGCCCGACGAGATGTGAGGCGCCGTGCGGACCTCACGATTCGGGGCGACCGTTCGTCGTGAGAGATGAGCCAGATCGTCCAAGGAGCGGGGTGAACCCATGACCAACCCGTCCGAGTCGGGACACGGCCGGCCCGACCCGAGCCTGAGCGGGATCATCAGCGAGCGGCGTCAGCTGACCAACCTCGCGTACCGGCTGCTGGGCTCCCTGGCCGACGCGGAGGACGTCGTACAGGAGACCTACGCCCGCTGGTACGCCATGTCCCCCCGGCAGCAGGAGGACATCGACTCTCCCGGTGCCTGGCTGACGACCGTTGCCAGCCGTATCTGCCTGGACCTGCTCCGCTCGGCGCGGATCAGGCACGAGCGTTACGTGGGCGAATGGATCCCGGAGCCGCTGCCCGACCGGGCGGAGTGGATCAGCGGGTGGTCCGGCGGCGGTGTCGATCCGGCCGACCGGGTCACCCTCGACGAGTCGGTCAGCATGGCCTTCCTGGTCGTGCTCGACGCGATGACCCCTGCCGAGCGGGTCGCGTTCATCCTGCACGACGTCTTCGGCTACCCCTTCGCCGACGTGGCCGCGATTCTCGGCCGTAGTCCGGCGGCATGCCGTCAGCTCGCCGCGTCGGCCCGCCGGCGCATCCGCGCCCCGCGGCCTGACGCGGGCTCGTCAGCCCGACGTGCCGACGTCGTCCGGGCCTTCAAGCGCGCGTGGGAGGCCAGGGACATCGACGCACTCATCGGCCTGCTGGCCCCCGACGTCACGGCGACCGGTGACGGCGGAGGGCTGGTCACCGCCGCGCTCCGCCCGGTCGAGGGCGCGGAGCAGGTCGCCCGCTTCTTCGTCGGCCGACCCACCGTGGCGGCCGGCATAACGCTCCAGGAGTGCACGGTCAACGGTCAGCCCGGTCTGGTGGCTCAGCGGGACGGCGTCACCGTGTCGGTGATGGCGTTCGACGTCACCGGCGACCACATCAACCACATCTGGGCCGTACTCAACCCGGACAAGCTCCGCTCCTGGACCACTGGCTGACAGCTCCGGAAGCGACAGCAGCCAGGCCGGTCGGCTGCGTTGTTGTCGGCCCGCCGGACGAAGGGCCGGAAGTCAGGCGTGTGCCGGTGTCGGACGAGAGCCGGAACGGACGTAACAGTGAACACGATCTTCGCGCTCAACCCGAGGGACGCCGACGATCCCGACGATTCGGGCCGGCCGGCCCGGTCGATCCCTCCGACGTTAGGACCTGATGTCCGTTCGTCTTCGCTCCACCCGACGTCACCTGCTCCGTAGCAGTCTCCTGGTCGGCGCGCTGGCCGGTCTCGGTGCCGGTCTGCTTCCCGCCGCCCCGGCCGGCGCCGCCGCCTCCCGGGCGGACCTGGTGGTCGCCGCGTCCGTCGGCCCGGTCGAGGTGCCGGCCAGCGGTGGCTGGTCGACCCTGACGCTCGACGTGCGCAATTCCGGCACCCGGGCCAGCCAGGATGTGACAGTGGCGTTCACGCTGCCGTCGGGAGCCTGGTTTCCCACCGACGGGGTGCTGATTCCGCCGAGCTGGCACTGCGATCTCACGGGCTCCGCGACCTGCACCCATGCTCCCCTGGCCGCCGGGGAGGTCGCCGACGCGCTGAACATCCCGTTCGGGCTTCCGGCCGGTACCGCCGGCGACACGCTGACCGTCACCGCCACGGCGTCGACCCGTACGGACTCGACGACCACCAACAACACCGGCCGGGCGAGCGTGCGTTACGTGCCCAGCACCGTGGACCTCGAGTTCGTGCCCGCCGGAAACAGCCAGCAACTGCTCCCGAACGAGTATGTGAATGTCTCGGCGTCCGTCCGGAACACCGGGAACTCGCCGTCGGGCGAGGTGACCGTCACCATCCAGGTACCTGCCGGGTTGCAGGGCTCGGAGACATCGAGCGAGGGGTGGGACTGCGCATTCGGCGACGGCGTTGCCGACGGCCAGACCGGCTGGCGCTGCGTGCACGCCCCGCTGCGGCCGGGCCAGACGAGCGAGCAGCTGCACTACGGCGGGATGCTCAGCGCCACCACGGTCGGCGACGTCGTGACGGTGGAGGCGACCGCCGCGACGACCGTGCCGGAGACCACCCTGGACAACAACACCGCGCGGCACACCGTCACCGTCGAACAGGGTGCCATCATCCGCGGCACCGTCTGGGTGGACGGCAACAACAACCGCGCATGGGACGCGTGCGAGGTGGGTGCCCCGGTCGGCTCCGAGGGCATCTTCCGCATCGAGGTGGTGACGGCCCCAGGTCAGTCTGGCTCCGGCGGGCTCACCTTTATCAACCCCGACGGCACCTTCACCGCGTACGTCCGCTCGGGCACCTACCGTGTGCAGTTCCACGTGTATGACCCGCACGAGTTCATCGACTCCGTCGACTCGGACCTGGTCTACTACTGGAACGAGACAGGGGGCGCCAACTACGGCTACACCGACTGGGTCACCGTGGCTACGGGTGATGAGGTGACGCTGGACGCGGGCGTGCGGTCACGCTGGATCGAGTCCTGCTGACGTTCCTCGACGCCGTTTCGGCGACACCCGGGCGGTCCGGCCTCCGCGGCCGGGCCGCCCGTTGCTCCGAGGTTGGCGGAGGCGGCAGTGGTCCTGGTCGGCGTCCTCGCCGGTGTGTACCCGTCGATGTGTGCCGCCCGACTGACGCCGACCGAAGCGCTGGCCACCACGTGACCAGCGCTCCGGCGCCACTACCGCTGCGCGGCGACCGCGCTGGCAGTTCTTCTTGTACGGCTGCAGGAGCGCCTGGTAGTCCGCGTCGGTGTCGTCGAGGCGCTGCCGGGGGCGTTCCCTGGCGGGTACCGACGCGGACGCGGACCCGGCGGCGGAGGTCGCGGGCTTGGCGCCGGTGGCCACCTGAGGCGGTCGCGCCTCAGGCTCACCGCCGGAGCAGCCACCGAGACCGAGGACTGCGACAAACGCCAGCAGACCGAGGCCCGCAGATCTGACCGTCACTGTTTCTCCCTTGCTGAGCGTGAACGTGCAGCAAGGATCACGAAGAGTTGTCGGAAAGCTGTGAGGCCCGGGAACCGGTGGTGTTCCGCGGAACCGCGGACCACGGCGGGCGGCCCGGTCCGGCGTCCTCCGCGACGCGGAACCACGGCCCGAGGATAGTTTCGCCAGACCAGGGTGTGGGCGGACGGCATCGACGGGGTTTGGTGGGTGGACGATAGGCTGCGGGGCGGCGTCCGAGTGACCTAAGGGGTACGGGTGATAGGCGGAACGGCTCACGCGGCGGTCGCGGCCCGCGGGCAATCGACGTGAGCGACGGCTTGCGTCCGGGGGACCCGACCCGCCTCGGTGGGTACGACGTGCTCGACCGGCTCGGCGACGGCGGCATGGGCACTGTCTTCCTGGCCCGGTCACCACAGGGACGGCGGGTGGCGGTCAAGGTCGTCCGCCCGGAGTTCTCGCACGACGAGGAGTTCCGTGGCCGGTTCCGCAGCGAGGTGAACCGCGCCCGCCAGGTGCCACCGTTCTGCACCGCCGAGGTCCTGGACGCCGACCCGGACCACAACCCGCCGTACCTGGTGGTGGAGTACGTCGAGGGTCCCAGCCTCGCGCAGGTGATCCGGGAGCAGGGGCCGCTGGGGGCCGCGCAGGTGCACAGCATCGCGGTCGGGGTGGCTACCGCGCTCACCGCCATCCATGGCGCCGGAGTGATCCACCGGGACCTCAAGCCGGCGAACGTCCTGGTCGCACCGGGCGGCATCAAGGTCATCGACTTCGGCATCGCCCGGGCGTTCGAGGCGACGAGTCAGCACACCCGGACCAACCAGGTGGTCGGGACCGTCTCGTACATGGCCCCGGAGCGGTTCGATGCGACGTCCGGCCACCCGGTGGGCCCCCCGGCGGACATCTTCGCCTGGGGTGCCCTCGTCGCTCACGCCGCGACCGGCCGTAACCCGTTCGGGGGCGACTCCCCTACCGCCACCGCGATGCGGATCCTCACGCAACCGCCGGACCTGACCGGCCTCGATGGTGCGTTGCGGGAGTTGGTCTCCCGGGCCCTGGAGAAGGATCCCGCCGCCCGGCCCACCGCCCGGGGGCTGCTCGACGGGCTGTTGACCGTAGCGGACCAGGGGGGTGCCGCCGGGGCGGCCCAACGTCTGGCGGAGCTGTCGACGGTGCGCGCGGTGCGCGCCGGCGATGGTGCCGACCAGGGGCGGCGTTCGACGCCGTCGGCCGGAGGCGCGGGCTCGAGACGGCGTGGCTGGCTCATCGCTCTGGGGTCGGTCGCCGCGGTGATCGCGGTGCTGGTGCCCGCCTTCCGGTTCGGCCCGAAGCTGCTGGACGACCAGGCCAAACCGGGCCCGACCGGTTCGACTGCGGCAGGGAGCCCGGCAGCGGGCGGTGCGTCGGCCGCCGCGTCCACGCCGGCAGCGGCCCCGTCGACCGGGTCACCGTCGGCCGCCGCGGACCCCACTGAGGCCATCCTTGCCGGGCAGCGGCGAATCCTGCTGCACGTGGTGGAGATCGACCGTGACCTGTCGCTGCCGTCGCACGGCGAGCTCGAGACCGGCGACGGGACCGGCAAGGAGGCGCTCTTCGTGCTCGAACCGGTCGGTGTCGACTTCATGATCAAGTCGGTGAACCCGGAGATCGCCCACCGACCGTGCCTCGGCGTCAAGAGAGACGCGGAGGGGGAAAAGTCGCTTGTGGGAGCCGACTGCCGGCCGACCAAGGCAACCCTGTTCGCGATATCCCGCGAGGGCAGGGACGACAAGGGGCGCACCTCCTACGCCATCGTCAACGACGAGTACGGCCCGGTGCAGTGGAGCCCGACCAGGAAGGAGATATTCGTCGAGTTTCTCGGTGACGCCCCGCTCGACACCACCTTCAGCTTTGTCGACCGGGGCGCGGTCTGACGAGAGTCGGCGTGGCATTTCGCCATTGCCAGCCGTGGAACTCCGGCACGGAATGGGCCGTCGGCCGGTTCGCAGTGATCTAGAGTTCGCCGCGGTCGCGCAGCCAGTCGAAGATCAGTCCATCCACTGTGGATGATTTCTCCCTGCCGGAGTAGTCGAGCCAGGACATCTCCTCGATCTCCGAACCGGGCGTGAGGTCACCCTGGTAATCGGCGCGATAGCAGGTCATCCGGACGATGACGCCCGCAGCATTTCCGTGTGCCTGGGCCTCGAAGACCTTCATCGGCTCGATTGACTCACGGATCAGCTCGACGCAGAGCTCTTCGCGGATTTCCCGCTGGAGAGCCTCGTGGTCCGTCTCGCCCTGTTCCCGCTTGCCGCCCGGAATGTACCAGGCATCCCTGCCGTACGACCTGGTGCTCAGGATCTTGCCGTCTGTCACGTGCACCCACGCGAGTTTGTCGATGACCCGCATTCTCGCCTCTCGCCCATGTGATCGACAATTGACTTGATGCGGTCGCGATGTGCACAACACTGTGCTCGATCAGTGCCGGCTCAGCGGCGAATTCCGCGCACAGTGCGGCCCAGTGACCGAGCAGGCCACGACGGTGCTCGGCTGGGGAAACTCCCGCAGGCCCCCAGCGTAGACGCCGCATCGCTCCAGCCGGGCGATCGGGTCGTGGACGGAGCCGATCCGGAACTCCGGTATCACCAATGCTGCGCACACCGGAGCCTGCCAGGTCGAAGCGACCGTAGTCGTCGTCGGCACGTCGCGAGACGGGAACGAACGACGCCCGGTCCGGCGAGGACGATCGGGGCCGGCGCGGACCCGTCCGTGCAAAATTCGGCGAAACATTGATCGGTCTGCGCATTCTGTCCGTGCAGAAGGAAAGTGGGTGCGGATGCGCGTCCGTGCCGGAGGCTCAGCTCATCGGCACGGGCGGACGGGTCCACCACTTCGGGGGCCCGAGTTGGCAGTCCGAGCGGGACGGCTCACTGATCAAGGCGAAGAAGACCGCGGAGAGCCCGCGGCCGGGGACGATTCCCGAGTTGCTGTTGACCGTGGACACCCACAGCGGCACCGGCATTCTCGGCAACGTCGCGTACATCAGCCGTCTGTTGACCTCGGGTGGCGTCGCCCCGGTCGGCGACTGTGTCGACGGCGCGACGGCGGCCGTGCCGTACGGGGCGGTCTACGTCTTCTGGACGGCGAAGCGCTGACGGCCTGGTCCCGGTGCCGCCGACCGCCGGGGGCCAGCGACCTTGCCTCATGCGTGGCCATCGATGTTAACGTAGACCATCGGTCGTCCTCAAGGGTCCGGCCGCAGTCCTGCCCCGACGAGTTGGGTGGCGGTCTGTGGTTGATCAGTGAGAAGTCATCGCGCCAGGAGCCCGCCGCGCGCCACCGCCTGATGTTCCCAGCACGTTACGTCTTGACGAACGGCATGTTATCGCTCACAGTCGATGGCTAAGGACGACGACACCATTGGCTTGCCGGGGAAGCCTGCTTCGTCGACCTCGAACCAGGCGTGCGTCAGGGTGTGCAGGCGTCTTGTTAGCGCTAACTTCCTCGACGCATGCGCCCGGGCACGTGTCGCGGTGCGCCCATCTCGGGCAGGCCGTTTGGCTTTGGTCACTGAAGGAGGATCATGTCTGCCCTCGATAGGTCTCCATCGATCGCGCCGCCGACGCGGCGGCGTTGGTGGTTGCCCCGCATTATCGCCGCTGGCGCGGCGGCGATGCTGGTCGGCGGTGCCGCCGTAGCGGTGGTGTCGTCGCCCGCTGCCGCAGCGACGGTCGACACGAGCGCGTGGTACGTGCTGATCAACCGCAACAGCAACAAGGCCCTGGACGTGTACAACCTGGCCACGAACGACGGTGCCCGGATCACCCAGTGGACCCGCAACAACGGCAACCAGCAGCAGTGGCAGTTCGTCGACTCCGGCGGTGGCTACTACCGGGTGAAGTCGCGGCTGTCCGGCAAGGTGCTTGACGTCTCCGGCCGCTCCACCGCCAACGGCGGGCCGATCGTGCAGTGGAGCGACAACAACGGCACCAACCAGCAGTTCCGGTTGGCCGACTCGGACAGCGGCTACGTCCGGTTGATCAACCGCAACAGCAACAAGGTGATGGAGGTGCAGGGCGCCTCGACCGCCGACGGTGGCAACATCGTGCAGTACGACGACTGGAACGGCACCAACCAGCAGTGGCAGTTCGTCCGCGTCGGCGGGGGCGACCCCACCACGCCGCCACCGACGTCACCGCCGCCGGGTGGCGTGTGTGACCTTCCCTCGACGTACCGCTGGTCGTCGAGTGGCGTGTTGGCGACTCCGAAGTCGGGTTGGGTGTCGCTCAAGGACTTCACCGTCGCCCCGTTCAACGGCCAGCAGCTCGTCTACGCGACCACGCACGACTTCGGCGACAGCTGGGGTTCGATGAACTTCAGTCTGTTCTCGAACTGGTCGCAGATGGCCTCGGCCACCCAGACCGGGATGAACGCGGGGACCGTCGCGCCGTCGTTGTTCTACTTCGCGCCGAAGAACATCTGGGTGCTCACCTACCAGTGGGGGGCCGGGGCGGCGTTCCACTACCGGACCTCGACCAACCCGACCAACCCGAATGGCTGGTCGGCGGCGCAGCCGATGTTCACCGGGAGCATCACCGGTTCGGGTACGGGGCCGATCGACCAGACGGTCATCGCCGACGACACGACCATGTACCTGTTCTTCGCCGGTGACAACGGCAAGATCTACCGGACCAGCATGCCGATCGGGAACTTCCCCGGCAACTTCGGCAGCAGCTACACGACCATCATGAGCGACACGCAGAACAACCTGTTCGAGGCTCCGCAGGTCTACAAGCTGCAGGGTCTGAACAAGTACCTCATGATCGTCGAGGCGATCGGTTCGACCGGCCGCTACTTCCGCTCGTTCACGTCGACCAGCCTGAACGGTACGTGGACGCCGCAGGCCGCGACGCAGAGCAACCCGTTCGCCGCCAAGCTCAACAGTGGTGCCACCTGGACCAACGACATCAGCCACGGTGAGCTGCTGCGCACCAGCGCCGACCAGACCATGACCGTCGACGCCTGCAACCTGCAGTTGCTCTACCAGGGTCGTTCGCCCAGCTCCGACGGTGTCCCCTACGGCCTCCTGCCGTACCGGCCGGGTCTGTTGACCCTGCAGCGCTGACACTGCCTGACCGCGAAACGGGCGGGCTCGGCGTTACGCCGAGCCCGCCCGATCGTGCGTCGGCCTGGCGTCACTCGGAGGTTCCGGCCCGGGGTGTACGGGCGTCCCGCCACGAGTTCGAAACGCCCACATTCTCCTCGGGACGGACTCTGGCCGGAGAGTTTGGGATGATGCGCCGGTCTGCCTGCGACATCACCTGAACTGAAGGGTTACCCGATGGCACCTGTCATCTCCACGCTGTTCATCTCGGCCGACGGTGTGGCCGAGATCGACCCCGACTGGCACTTTCCCTACTTCGACGACAACATGGGCCGTGCCGTCACCGAGGACTACGACACCGCCGACGTGCTGCTGATCGGCCGGGAGACCTACGACAGCTTCGCCGGCGCCTGGCCCGGTCGGGAGGCCGCGGGCGGGGAGGACGCGCCGTTCGCCAAGCAACTCGGCAACATGCGCAAGGTCGTCGTGTCCCGCCAGCCACTGGAGTTCTCCTGGCGCAACTCGGAGCTGATCGCCGGTGACCTCCTCGACGCCGTCAGGTCGCTCAGGGCCGACGACGGGGTGCGCGGCATCCTCATCCCCGGGTCGATCTCCGTGGTGCAGCAGTTGCTCGCCGCCGGGCTGGTCGACGAGCTGCGGCTGCTGGTGCACCCGGTGGCGGCGCGCAAGGGTCGCAAGCTGTTCGACGAGGGTGACACGGCGTACCACCTGCGGGTGGTGGCGACCGAGGTGTTCCCGACAGGTGTGCTCCGGGTGATCTACGCCCCGGGCGCGGCGCCGGGTGCGGTCGGCTACGAGGACATCAAGGACCAGGTGCCGGCCGGACGGTAGCCGCCCTCCGCCAAGAGCGTCGTAGTCCCGTGTGACGATCGGCGTCGTGACTGGATGGACGTACAACGATCGCCCCGAGGGCGCCAGGTTCCTGACCGACCGGATCCCCGAGCCGGGCCGCGCTGCGATCGAGGCCGAGCTCTGGGCCTGGATCGTTCGTGGTGAGGATGACGCCGCCGAGTTCGTCGACTTCTTCGACGACGAGGAGGAGCGCAGCGGCACCACGGACGAGGAGCTCACCGCGGCGTACGAGAGGGCGTTGGTCGTTCGCCGGGCGCAGCAACGGGAGTGGGGCGAGGTGCGCGGCAACCTCACCCGCGCCTTCGCCGAGCTCAACGAGCGGGGCGTGTTGGCCCGGGAGAATTTCAGCTGCTGCGGCACCTGCGCGAGCGCCGAGATCCACGACGAGCGCGACGACTCCCGGCACTGGCACGGCTATCTCTGGTACCACCAGCAGGACACCGAGTCGTTGCTCGCCAGCGAGGACGGGGAGGTCTACCTCGGCTACGGCGCCTACCCTCCGGCCGACTTCGACGAGGTCGCCTACGAGCACCTTTCGGAGGCCGAGCAGCAGGCCCGCTACCAGGCCGACCTGGAGCGGCTGCTGGACGACACCGTGTTCCCGGTGCTGCGCGAGCACGGCATGCGGGTCGAGTGGAACCGCAAGCAGTCCAGGCGGGTCCGGGTCACCGGCGCCCAGTGGTATGCGCCCCTGGGCTGAGCACCACCGGGTCATGCCACACCTCGGACCAGCATTTAGTGAGGCCCATCGATATTGACGTGCGGCGTCGGCGGCGACAGGATCTCGGCACCACCACCGTGATCCCCTCTGGGAGGCGTCATGACCCGTCCCCGCCTGCCCCGCCTGCGGGCAGCCACCCGGTTGGCCGCACTCGCCGTGGCCACCGTCGGTGTGCTGCTCACCGTCGCCACACCCGCCAGCGCCGCCGTGCCCACCGGCCGATACGTCGCGCTGGGCGACTCGTACACGGCCGGCCCGCTGATCCCCACCCAGGTCGACCTGAACTGCCTACGCTCCAACCGCAACTACCCCTCGCTGGTGGCCGCCTCCGCCGGCTCGTCGTCGTTCGCCGACGTGAGCTGCTCCGGTGCCACCACCGACGACATCCTCTACGGTGGCAGCGGCCAGTTGGGCAGCACGCTGCCACCGCAGCTCAACGCGGTCACGTCGACCACGGCCCTGGTGACGGTGCAGATCGGCGGCAACGACATCGGCTTCGCCGACATCATCGGCGACTGTGTGCAGGCGAGCCTCAGCAGTCCGCTCGGGTCACCGTGCAAGAACCGGTACACCGCCGGAGGTGTCGACCAGTTGCAGGCGCGGATCGTCGCCGCCACGCCGAAGGTGACAGCCGTGCTACAGGGGGTCCGTCGGGCCGCTCCGGGCGCGCGGGTCGTGGTCCTCGGCTACCCGGCGATCCTGCCGGACACCGGTTACGGCTGCTGGCCCGTCGTCCCGATCGCCTACCAGGACGTGCCGTACCTGCGCGGCGTCGAGAAGTCCCTCAACGCGATGCTGGCCAGCGTCGCGACCGCCAACGGCGCCACCTACGCCGACGTCTACGCCCCGTCGATCGGGCGCGACGCGTGCAAGGGCAGCGGCACCCGGTGGATCGAGGGGCTGGTGCCACAGAACTCGGCCGCCCCCTTCCACCCGAACGCCCGGGGTGAGCAGGGCATGGCAAACGCCCTGCTCAGCACCCTGGCCAACTGACCGGCGGGAACGTGCTCGACCCGGCCCCGTCGCGTCGCGCGGGGCCGGGCACGGCGAGAGGGCGCTTGGGATCGGCGGATCCGGGGTACGGGAGGTTTTATGCCGAGTATGGGGCAACTCGTCGGAGACCGTTACCGCCTGGTCGAAAGCATCGCCAGCGGCGGCATGGGCGACGTGTGGCGGGCGGTCGACGAGACCCTGGACCGCTGCGTGGCGGTCAAGACGCTGCAGGCTCGGCTGGTCAGCGACGCCGGCTTCGGCGAGCGGTTCCGCCGCGAGGCGCGCGCGATGGCGGCCCTGCGTCACCCGGGTGTCGCCCAGGTCTACGACTACGGCGAGGTGTCCCGCCCCGGCGAGCAGGTCCTCGCCTACATCGTGATGGAGTGCGTGCAGGGCCAGCCCCTGTCGGAGCGGATCGCCGAGGCCGGCCGACTGAGCGTGGCCGAGACGATGTCGATCGCCGCGCAGACCGCCCGCGCCCTCCAGGCCGCCCATGACGCAGGCGTCGTCCACCGGGACGTCAAACCCAACAATCTGATCATCGAGCCGGACGGGCACGTCGTACTCGTCGATTTCGGGGTTGCCGTGACCCAGGAGGCGGCGAGCCTGACCGGCACGAACCAGGTCGTCGGCACCGCCCTGTACATGGCGCCGGAGCAGATCTCGAAGAACGAGATCGGCCCGCCGATCGACATCTACGCGTTGGGTGCCGTCGTCTACCACTGCCTCTCCGGGAGGCCCCCGCACCAGGGCGAGAACGCGGTCGCGGTGGCGCTGCGGCACCTTGAGGAGGACCCGGCGCCGTTGCCCGACGGCACCCCGGCGGCGGTGCGGCGGTTGGTCGCCACCGCGATGGCCAAGGAGCCCGCCCGCCGATTCCCGACGGCGGCGGCCATGGCCACCGCGGCGCAGACCCTCGCGGACCCGTCCGACCACCTGGTCCGGACCGCCGCCGGGGCGACCTCGATCGGGGCACGAGACGAGCAGACGGCAGTCCTCCGGCCGGGCCACGGCGGTGCGCCGGGTCGGGCGGGGAGTTCCGGGTCTCCGGCCCTCGCGGTGCTGCTCGGGACGGTGGCCGCCGCGGCTGCCGTCCTGGTGTTCGCCGACCCCACCGGGATGCTGCCCGGCCCGACCGGGCGACCCTCGACGCCGCCCGCGGTGTCGCCCTCGGCGCCGGGCGATGGCGGCACCGACACCGGCACCGACACCGGCACCGATACCGACACTGATACCGGCACTGACACCGGCATCGACGCCGGACCGGGTCTTGGTGGTGGCCAACCGGCCACCACCGGCCCCGCTGGCCTGCCGGTCCGGGCGTCCGGATCCCCGACTCCGACGGCCTCTGGTCCGGCTGCGGGGCCCGACCAGTCCGCACCGCCTGACGACAGCGGTGACGACACCCCGGCCCCCGCCACCTCCGAGAGCGCCGACGAGGACCCGACGGCAGATCCGACGGCGCCGACGGAGGAGTCGACGGACGAGCCGGTTGCGGACCCCTCCGGTGGCCCGGCGGAGGAAACGACAGGGGAACCAACGGCGGGAACGACCGGGGGGACCGCCCCGCCACCGGGCTGATGGACGACGGCGAGGGCCACGAGCACGCCACCGCCGCGCCAAGTGGCACGCGGACGCCGACCGGCGTGGCGGCCGGAGCCGCCACGCCGGTCTGTGGCGTCACACGTTGATCAGGTTCAACTGGTACGGCAGGTGACAGTCGGCCAGTTCCAGTTGCCGTTGGCCATGACCGTTATCCCGAAGTTGTTGCCGTTGCCGTTCGGTGTCGCGGTGACGGTGCCGCTGCTGCCGCTGACCGAGGCGTTCCAGCTGTTCTGGATGCTCTGGCCGCCGCCCAGACCGAGGCTGACGACCCAGTTGTTGGTGCCGCTGACCGCGACGTTGAGGTTGAACCGGTCACCCCACTGCTGGCCGGCGGAGAGCGTCGCGTTGCAGTTGCCGCCTCCCGGGTTGCCGGTGGTCGGCCCGGAGGTGGGGTTGCTGCCGCCGCCCTCGCGGACGGTGACGTCGGAGCTGCCGCTGCTCTGGTAACCCTCGGTGGCCATGATCTGGTAGGCGTGGTTGGTGCCGAGGTTCAGGCCGGCGCGGGCCCAGGCGTCGAAGTGGTTGGCGGTGGTGATGGTGCCGCTGGAGCGCTTCTGCTGACGGACGCTCCAGAACTGGTAGAACGTCTGGTTGCCGTCGATCGACGGGGCGTTGACCCGCTGGCTGCGCAGGATGTCGTAGGTGCCGCCGTCGGTGGTGACCGTGCCCAGTCGCTGGGCGCCGGTGCTCGGGTTGTAGTTGCCGAAGTTCTCCACCACGTAGTACTCGATGAGCGGGTTGCGCGTCCATCCGTACAGGGCGAGGTAGGTGTTGTTGTTGCCCGGGTTGTAGGTGGCCGAGTAGCTGACGGTCCGCCGGCTGCCGGTGGCCCAACCCTTGCCGCCGACCCAGTTGTTGGTGCTCCGGTCCCAACTGCTGGAGTAACGGCCGTCGGCGCGCAGCGTCATGCTGGCGTTGCCACTGTCCTTCCAGAAGGAGAAGTAGTAGCCGTTGTGCGTGCCGGTGAGGCTCGAGGTGAGCGTCCGGTCGGCCTCGGCGTACGCGTTGGTGGCCGTCATCGTGCCGGTGACGGCCAGGACGACGGCGCATGCGGCACCGAGGAGCAGCCGCATGCGGCCGCGCCTTCTTGGTGTGGTGTGGCTGGTGTCGGTCATGTAACTGGTGCCTCCTCGTGACGGCTGGCGGGGGCCAGCAGCGCGGTACGCCTCGGCAGGCTGCCGGTGGTCAGGTGACGGCCACGGCGTTGTACCGCTCGGTGGTGGGCCGGTCGTCCTGCACGACGACCGCAGGAGTGGATAGTGGTGGTGGGTGCTGACGGCGATTGAACGCCGTCGATGGCGACCGTATTGACCCAGTCGTCAACTTGTCAACAATTCCCGGAAACATGGTGGCAACAGTGCCCTCCTCACCGAGGAGAATCCATCCAGGTCAGTAGTCGATCAGAGTCCAGGGTGGTCATCTGCGCAGCACTCGGGACGGATCGAGGCCCGAGTTGCGGTCGCCGAAATTTCCGGAGATTTTCCGGACCGCAGCCGGTCGACCGTGCGCTGCGGCGGCAGGGGCTGGCTGTCACCGTGGCCTGACCGGTCAGCCACACCGAAGCGTATTGAGCCGGGCTGCCTGGCGGGTCAGGTGGTCGCGCTCGGCGAGGTTGGGGGCCTTCCGGGCCGCCTCGGCGTACAGCCGTGCGGCCGTCGCCACGTTGCCGTCGCGCTCGTGCAGGTACGCCGCCACCGCCGTGTGGCGAGGCAGCGAGTCGTCCAGGGCGGTGAGCGCCGCCAGGCCGGCGCGAGGGCCGTCGGCCTTGCCGACCGCCACCGCGCGGTTGAGTCGGACCACCGGGTTGTCGGTCAGACGCACCAGCTCGTCGTACCACTCGACGATCTGCACCCAGTCGGTCTCCTCGGTGGTGGGCGCGTCGGCGTGCAGTGCCGCGATGGCGGCCTGGGCCTGGAACTCGCCCAGCCGGTCGCGGGCCAGGGCTGCCTGCAGGATCCGGACTCCCTCGGCGATCACCGTGGTGTCCCACCGGCGGCGGTCCTGCTCGGCCAGCGGCACCAGGCTGCCGTCGGGCGCGGTCCGGGCGGCGCGTCGGGCGTGGTGCAGCAGCATGAGGGCGAGCAGCCCGGCCACCTCGGGATGGCCGATCGAGGCCGCGAGCTGCCGGGTGAGCCGGATGGCCTCGGCGGCGAGGTCGACGTCGCCGGAGTAGCCCTCGTTGAAGACCAGGTAGAGGACGCGCAGCACGGTGGCGACGTCGCCGGGCTGGTCGAAGCGCACCCCGGAGACTGTGCGTTTGGCCCGGCTGATGCGCTGCGCCATCGTCGCCTCGGGCACCAGGTAGGCCTGGGCGATCTGCCGGGTGGTCAGCCCACCGACCGCGCGCAGCGTGAGCGCCACCGCCGACGCCGGGGTCAGCGACGGGTGGGCGCACAGGAAGTAGAGCTGGAGGGTGTCGTCCACCGCGGGCGCGGGGCCGGGCGTCGGCTCCTCCTCGACGACGTCCTCGCGCCGGCGACGGGCCGCGTCGGCGCGTGTCGCGTCGAGGAACCGGCGCCAGGCCACGGTGATCAGCCAGCCCTTCGGATCCCACGGCGGGTCGGCCGCCCAGGTGCGGACCGCTTCGAGCAGCGCGTCCTGCACGGCGTCCTCGGCCGCCGCGAAGTCAGCTCCGCGGCGGACGAGGACGGTGAGCACGCTCGGCGTGAGGCTCCGGATCAGGGCCTCGTTCATGAGACCGTCACTCCGTGATGGTGGGCGGCTCGGTGAGGAACGGGCGCAGCTCGAGCCACTCGTGGATCGGCTTGCCGTCCTTGCCCGGGGCGGCGGACAGCTCCCCGGCCAGCTCGACGGCGCGCTCGTAGCTGTCGACGTCGATGGTCATCCAGCCGGCGATGAGGTCCTTGGTCTCGGCGAACGGCCCGTCGGTGACCGGCGGGCGACCCTCACCGTCGTAGCGGACCCAGGCGCCGTCGGGGGCGAGGGCCTGGCCGTCGACGAACTCGCCGGTCTGCTCGAGCCGTGCCGCGAAGTCCCGCATGTACGTCACGTGCGCCGAGATCTCCTCCGGCGTCCACTGGTCCATGGGTACGTCGTTGACCCCGGCCGGGCCGCCGCGGTAGTGCTTGAGCAGCAGGTACTTCGCCATCGTGTTCTCCTCGGTGCCGGTGCGACCGGTCGGTTGTGGTCGCGCTCACCTCGGGGACGGAGCCGCCCACCGGGTCTCGACATGGCTGCCCGGACTTTTTTCGCCGCCCGGGTGAACCGGAGGTGAATCTGTCAGCCACGCCGGGCATGCGAAAGGGCGTAAAACTTGATCCGTTCCAGAATAGTGAGCTAGTGTTCGCCAGGTGATGTCCGACTTCGAGGCGCAACTGCGGGCCGCCTCGCTGCGAGTCACCCGGCCCCGACTGGCGGTGCTCGCGGCGTTGCGCGACCACCCGCACGTCGGCACCGACGCGGTGATCGCGCTGGTTCGGGCGGATCATCCCACGGTCTCCCACCAAGCGGTGTACGACGTACTGCGTGTGCTCACCGACGCCGGCCTGGTGCGGCGTATCCAGCCGGCCGGAGCGACCGCCCGCTACGAGTCCCGGGTCGCGGACAACCACCACCATGTCGTGTGCCGCTCCTGCGGCGCGATCGCCGACGTCGAGTGCGCCGTCGGTCACGCCCCCTGTCTCACCGCCTCGGTCGATCACGGTTTCGTGATCGACGAGGCGGAGGTCGTCTACTGGGGCATCTGTCCCGACTGCGCGACCGAACGCACGCCCCAGAGATCCGCAAGCTCGGAAGGAAGTTCATGAGCGACACCCAGGACAACGGCCCCACCAGTGCGCAGGGCGTGGACCAGAAGGCTGCCGCCGGCTGCCCGGTCGCGCACGACTCGGTGACCGCGCACGGCAGCGAGAGCGAGAACCCGGCGATCGACTCGCCGACCCCGAAGACCGGCGGTCGTCCGCGCACCAACCGGGACTGGTGGCCCAACCAGCTCGACCTCTCGGTGTTGCACGCCCACTCGTCCAAGGGCAACCCGCTGGGTGCGGACTTCAGCTACGCGAAGGAGTTCGCCAAGCTCGACGTCGAGGCCCTCAAGCGGGACATCACCGAGGTCCTCACCACCTCGCAGGACTGGTGGCCGGCCGACTTCGGCCACTACGGCGGCCTGATGATCCGGATGAGCTGGCACGCGGCCGGCACGTACCGCATCGAGGACGGCCGGGGCGGTGCCGGCGACGGCGGCCAGCGGTTCGCGCCGCTGAACAGCTGGCCGGACAACGCCAACCTGGACAAGGCCCGCCGGCTGCTGTGGCCGGTCAAGCAGAAGTACGGCCAGCAGATCTCCTGGGCCGACCTGCTCGTGCTCGCCGGTAACGTCGCCCTGGAGTCGATGGGCTTCAAGACCTTCGGCTTCGGCTTCGGCCGCGAGGACGTCTGGGAGCCCGAGGAGATCTTCTGGGGCCCGGAGGACACCTGGCTCGGCGACGAGCGCTACGCCTCCGAGAAGGAGATGGCGGCCGGCGTGGGGTCGACCGAGATGGGCCTCATCTACGTCAACCCGGAGGGCCCGCGCGGCAACGCCGACCCGGCCGCGGCGGCGCACTTCATCCGCGAGACCTTCGGCCGGATGGCCATGAACGACGAGGAGACCGTCGCTCTCATCGCCGGTGGTCACACCTTCGGCAAGACCCACGGTGCCGGTGTCGCCGACAACCACGTGGGCCCCGAGCCCGAGGGTGCCCCGATCGAGGCGCAGGGCCTGGGCTGGCTGAGCAACCATGGCAGCGGCAAGGGCGCCGACACGATCACCAGCGGTCTCGAGGTGACGTGGACCGACGTGCCGACGCAGTGGAGCAACCGCTTCTTCGAGATCCTGTTCGGCTACGAGTGGGAGCTGACCACGAGCCCGGGTGGCGCGAAGCAGTGGGTCGCCAAGGACGCCGAGGCGATCATCCCGGACCCCTTCGACCCGGCGAAGAAGCACCGGCCCACGATGCTCACGACCGACCTGTCGCTGCGGGTCGACCCGGCGTACGAGAAGATCTCCCGCCGCTTCCTGGAGAACCCCGACCAGTTCGCGTTGGCCTTCGCCAAGGCGTGGTACAAGCTGTTGCACCGTGACATGGGCCCGATCGAGCGTTTCCTCGGGCCGTGGGTGGCGGAGCCGCAGCTCTGGCAGGACCCGGTGCCGGCCGTCGACCACGAGCTGGTGGGTGACGCCGACATCGCCGCGCTCAAGGCGAAGATCCTGGACTCCGGTCTGAGCACCGCCCAGTTGGTCTCCACCGCCTGGGCGTCCGCCGCGAGCTTCCGGCACACCGACAAGCGCGGTGGCGCCAACGGCGCCCGGATCCGTCTGGAGCCGCAGCGCAGCTGGGAGGTCAACCAGCCGGAGCAGCTGGCGACAGTCCTGACCGCCCTGGAGGGCATCCAGCAGGACTTCAACGCCGCCGGTGGCGCGAAGATCTCGCTCGCCGACCTGATCGTGCTGGCCGGTTCGGCAGCCGTCGAGAAGGCGGCGCGGGACGCCGGCGTCGAGGTGACCGTGCCGTTCCGGCCGGGCCGCACCGACGCCACCCAGGAGCAGACCGACACGGATTCGTTCCGGGTCCTCGAGCCCCGGGCCGACGGCTTCCGCAACTACCTGCGGGCGGGCGAGAAGACCCAGCCGGAGGTACTCCTCGTCGACCGCGCCTACATGCTCAACCTCACCGCGCCGGAGATGACGGTCCTCATCGGCGGTCTGCGGTCGCTCGGCGCCAACACCGGCGGCAGCCAGCACGGCGTCCTCACCGACCGGCCGGGCGTGCTCAGCAACGACTTCTTCGCCAACCTGCTCTCCCCGGGCACCCGGTGGAGCGTGTCGAAGTCCGACGAGCACGTGTACGAGATCCGTGACCTGGCCACCGACGAGGTGAAGTGGACCGCCACCGCGGTCGACCTCATCTTCGGGTCCAACTCGCAGCTGCGCGCGCTCGCGGAGGTCTACGCCAGCCAGGACGCCCGCGACAAGTTCGTGGCCGACTTCGTGACCGCCTGGACCAAGGTCATGGAGCTGGACCGGTTCGACCTCGCCTGATCAGCTCGACACCGACGAGCCCCGGCCGATCCCGCGAGGGACCGGCCGGGGCTCGGCCGACTCCGCGGCAGCGCCGTCGCACCCTCGAAGCCGGCGACGCTATCGACGGGCGTCCCGTGCGGCGGCTAACCTGTGGCCCCACCGACCATCGATGTGAGGAGATGCGATGGCGCGCCGCACCGGCCGGCCCTCCTACCTGTCCGACAACCCCGACGAGCGTCGTCGCCGCACCGCCCGGGTCGTGGCGGTCGCCGGGGCGATCGCACTTGTCACCGCCCTGTTGGGCGGGCTGATCGGCTACCAGGTGGGCCAACCGGACGCCACCGAGGCGTCCATCGCGAGCATCAAACAGGCCGACGCGAAGCGGGACGCGCAGCAGATCGTCGAGCTGACCGAGACGGCCCGCCGCGTCAGTGCCCAGATCGCTCCCATCCTGACCACCCTCAAGGCGGACACCGCAGCCGGGCGCGCGCCGGATCCGGCGCAGGCCCGGCGGTGGCAGGAGACCATGCGGGAAGCCGCCAAACCGTTCGAAGATCCGCCGTCGGGGACCACCGCCACGAACGTGGCGCGAGGCGGGCTGCGCGGGGCGATCCAGCAGGCCGGCCTGGCCGTCGACTCCTACGCGCTGGCCGCCAGCGTGCCGGCGGCACAACGCGCAGCCCTGTTGGACCTCACCGCGCGGCAGGCGGCCGAGGCCGTGACGATCTGGTCGGTCGCCGCGACCCAACTCGACCAGGTCAGCATCGACGCCGGCCACGGC
Organism: Micromonospora sp. NPDC048898; assembly: GCF_043198035.1. Lineage (NCBI taxonomy): Bacteria > Bacillati > Actinomycetota > Actinomycetes > Micromonosporales > Micromonosporaceae > Micromonospora > Micromonospora sp. NPDC048898. Next base: position 477,383 of record NZ_JBICUF010000002.1, on the reverse strand, counting down.
CATCAACACGTGTTCCTCACCACAGACGCCGAGGGATCGGCCTTCACCCCGGACGGGGAGGCCGAGGGCACCGGCGGTTGAGCGCTCGTTGCCGCTCGGTGTCGGGTTTGCCGACGGGTGCCGGCGGACCGCCGCGCAGGGACGACCGCGGCGTGACCTGGGAGCGACCCGCCGGGATCGGGTACGGTCGCTTATCGCAAAGTCTATGAACCAGATTGGCTTTCTATGCGATGGAAGCCGAACCGGAGGGACACAGCCGTGAGGTTCCACAGCGCCGCCCGTCAGGCCGGTCTCGTCGTGGCCGTCGCCGCCCTCGCGCTGAGCGCGGGATGCGCCAAGAAGGACGACAGCGAGGTCCAGGCGAGCGGCGTCAAGCTGGTCGAGGCGGGCAAGCTGACCGTCTGCACCCACCTGCCGTACCCGCCGTTCCAGTCGAAGGACGCCAGCGGCACGGTGACCGGCTTCGACGTCGAGATCATGGACCTGGTGGCCAAGGACCTGGGCGTCCAGCAGACGATCATCGACACCCCGTTCGAGGGGATCAAGTCCGGTCAGGACCTGAACACCGGCAAGTGCGACGCGGCGGCCGCCGGCATGACGATCACCGCGGAACGGCAGAAGGTGATGAACTTCTCCGACCCGTACTTCGACGCCACCCAGGCGATGCTGGTGAAGACCGGCAAGTCGTACAAGACGCTGGACGACCTGCGGGGCAAGAAGCTCGGCGTCCAGGCGGCCACCACCGGTCGTGACTACGCCAAGAAGTTCGAGGCGGAGAAGGGCCTCAAGCTTGTCGAGTTCGAGGATCTCGCCGCCCAGCAGCAGGCCGTGGCCAACGGTCAGGTCGAGGCGGCCATCAACGACCTGCCGGTCTGGTCCGAGTACCTGAAGAAGAACCCGGGCGGTTTCCAGGTCGCCGCCGAGTTCGACACCGGCGAGCAGTACGGCTTCTCGGTGAAGAAGGACGGCAACCCGGAACTGCTCAAGAAGATCAACGAGGCGCTGGCCAAGGCCAAGCAGGACGGCAGCTACGACAAGATCTACGAGAAGTGGATCGGCAAGCGGCCGAGCGCCTGAGCCGCAGGGCGGCCGAGCGCCTGAGCGCTTGAGCCGCAGCGCAGTACCGGAGGGCGCGCGTCCCGCGCGCCCTCCGTGTCGGTTACCTCCGGGAAGGCAACGAGCGAACGTGAAGCTGCGACGCCGCCAGCGGGAGCGGTTGTTCCTCGGGCTCCAGTACCTGGTCTTCATCGCCGTCATCGCCGCGGTGCTCTTCGCCGCGGACTGGGACCGGCTGGCCGACGCGTTCTTCCGCGTCGACATCATCAAGTCGATGTTCCCGACGATCATCACCGTCGCGCTGCGCAACACCGTCCTCTACACGCTTGGCGCGTTCGCCTTCGGTCTCGTGTTCGGCACCATCCTCGCGCTGATGCGGCTGTCCCGGGTGGCGCCGTACCGCTGGCTGGCGACGGCGTACATCGAGCTCTTCCGGGGTCTGCCGGCGCTGCTGGTGCTCTTCCTCGTCGGGTACGGCATCCCCATCGCCTTCCCGGAGCGGGAGATCCCGGGCGGCGTGTTCGGCTCGATCGCGATCGGTCTCGGGTTGACCGCCGCCGCGTACATGGCGGAGACCATCCGGGCCGGCATCCAGGCCGTCCCCAAGGGGCAGATGGAGGCGGCCCGCACCCTCGGCATGTCGCACTTCACCGCCATGCGCACGATCGTCATCCCGCAGGCGTTCCGGATCGTGATCCCGCCGTTGACGAACGAACTCATCCTGCTCACCAAGGACTCGTCGCTGGCGTACGTGCTGGGTGTGACGGCGCAGACCATCGAGGTCACCAAGTTCGGCCGGGACATGCTGAACGACCGGGTGAACGCCACCCCGCTGCTGGTGGCCGGTCTCGCCTACCTGATCATCACCCTGCCCCTGTCCCAGGTGGTACGCCGCCTCGAACTCCGCTACGCCAAGGCCCGGTGACCCGCATGACGAGCACAGCACCCCGCCCGGCCGTCGAGATCCGGGATCTGCACAAGTCCTTCGGGCCACTGGAGGTGCTCAAGGGCATCGACTTCGAGGTCGGCCAGGGCGAGGTGGTCTGCGTGATCGGGCCGTCCGGGTCCGGTAAGTCGACACTGCTGCGCTGCGTCGACCTGTTGGAGGAGTCGACGGCCGGCAGGATCTGGGTCAACGGCGTCGAGATGACCGACCCGGACGTCGAGATCGACGCGGTCCGCCGTGGCATCGGCATGGTCTTCCAGTCGTTCAACCTGTTTCCGCACCTGACCGTGCTGAACAACCTCACCATCGCCCAGCGCCGGGTGCTGCGGCGCGGCCGGGCGGAGGCCGAGCGTGTCGCCCGGGCCAACCTGGACCGCGTCGGGCTGGCCGACAAGGCCGACGCCTTCCCGGCGCAACTCTCCGGTGGGCAGCAGCAGCGGGCGGCGATCGCCCGGTCCCTGTCGATGGAGCCGAAGCTGATGCTCTTCGACGAACCGACCTCCGCGCTCGACCCGGAGTTGGTCGGTGACGTGCTCACGGTCATGCGCAAGCTGGCCGAGGACGGCATGACGATGATGGTGGTGACGCACGAGATGGCGTTCGCCCGCGACGTCGCCGACCGGGTGGTGTTCATGGACGGGGGAGTGGTGGTCGAGCAGGGGCCGCCGCAGGAGGTGCTCGGCAACCCGCGGCACGAACGGACTCGCGCGTTCCTCTCCCGGGTCCTCGACCCGACCCGTGTCGCTCCACTCGGTCAGCCCGACCAGTCGCCGGAGCCGCCAGCGGCGCCGAGCCTGCCGGCCGACGACCGCCACCACCTCTGACGACCCCTTCCGTACGTCTGCCCGCCGGGCTGCCTCATCGAGGGCAGCCCGGCGTTGTGCGCTGTGGGCGGGTTCCGTGTCAGGATCATGTCAATCGACGGACGTCGTAATGTCAAGGTAATCTTTTTGCAAACAGACCTGGACTTTCGTCGATGGACTACATAAGTTGCAGACATCCACCGAAAGCTCTGAGTCTTCCGAGCAAAGTCCGCGACGAGCCTCACCTCAGTCGTGCTGCCGCCCCGTGTTCGGCGGTCGTTGCACCCTGCCCTCGTCGCGTCTTCGCCCGGTCGGGAACGGAGACCCATGGACGAGCACGTCGTTGGCTCCCCACGCCAACTGTCCCGCAGATCCCTGATCGCCACCGGGGCGCTCGCCGCCGGTGCGCTGGGCGCGGCCGCCCCCGCGATCGGCACCGCGTTCGGCGGTAGCCCCGCACAGGCCGCCGCCGGCGTCACGAAGAAGATCACCATCTACGCCGAGCAGTTGCCCGGCGGCCTGTTCGGCTACGGCCTGGCACCCGGCCAGGCCACCGTGCCGGGCCCGCTCCTGGAGATGTACGAGGGTGACACCCTGGAGATCACCCTGGTCAACACCACAAGCCAGCGGCTCTCCATCCATCCGCACGGGGTGGACTACAGCACCGACTCCGACGGCAGCCCGTTCAACGCCTCGTTCAACAATCCCGGTGAGACGCGGACGTACGTCTGGCGCTCACACGAGATGGTGGCCGCGGCGGGTCGGCGGTACATGCCGGGCAGCGCCGGCTACTGGCACTACCACGACCACGCCATGGGCACCGACCACGGCACCGCCGGGGTCGCCAAGGGCCTCTACGGGGCGCTGATCGTCCGTCGCCGGGGCGACATCCTGCCGGAGAAGCAGTTCACAGTCGTGTTCCACGACATGACGATCAACAACCGGATGGCACCGGAGACGCCCATGTTCGAGGCGAACCTGGGCCAGCGGGTGGAGTGGATCAACATCGGCCACGGCAACCTGTTCCACACCTTCCACCTGCACGCCCACCGCTGGGCGGACAACCGCACCGGAATGCTGGAGGGCCCGAGCGACCCGAGCCTGGTCATCGACAACAAGGACCTCAACCCGGGCAGCTCGTTCGGCTTCCAGGTGCTGGCCGGCGAGGGCGTCGGGCCCGGGGCGTGGATGTACCACTGCCACGTGCAGAACCACTCCGACGGCGGCATGGCCGGGATCTTCCTGGTGCGCAACGCCGACGGCAGCATGCCGCCGGGCGCCGAGGAGGCGATCCACCGGTTCCAGGGCCACACCCACACGCACGCAGGCTGACCCAACCGAAAGTGGGGACGGGGATGACCAGACAACCACGACGAGTCCTTGCCGCGATGGCGGCCTTCGCGGCGCTGATCCCGGCATCGGCGGCGGCAGCCGCACCGGGATCGGCAGCGGCACCACGACCGGCAGCCGCACCGGCGGCGCAGCCGCAGAAGACCGCGGTCCTCGTGTTCCACGGGCCGGTGGCCGAGCAGCAGGACCCGGTGTCCCGCGCGGTGGACACCATCAAACAACTTGGTGCCGGTCATGACATCGATGTCACGGCCACCACCGACCCGGGCGTGTTCACCGCGACCGGGCTGTCCGCGTACCGCAGCGTGGTGTTTCTCTCCGCGACGGGCGCCGCGCTCAACCGCGACCAGGAGTCGGCGCTACAGGGCTACATGAAGGCCGGCGGTGGCTTCGTCGGCATCGCCGACGCCGCCCGCGCCCAGGTCGACTCGGCCTGGTTCACCGGCCTGATCGGCACCCGCCCGGCGGGTGCCATTCCAGTGGCCGAGCCGGTGGCCGCGGTGACCGCCAGCGGCGAGAACCCGCCGACCGAGAGCAAGGAGAAGCTGACCGACGGCGACGCCAACACCAAGTGGCTGGTCCGCACCCCGACCGCGTGGGTGGCCTACCAGCTGGCCGCGCCCAAGCGGATCACCGGGTACGCGCTGACGTCGGCCAACGACTTCGTCGGGCGGGACCCGAAGGACTGGACCCTGCAGGGCTCCACCGACGGGCAGAACTGGTCCGATCTGGACCGCCGCACCAACCAGAGCTTCGCGGAGCGGTTCCAGACCCGCCGGTTCGACATCGCCACGCCGCAGGAGTTCACCCGCTACCGGCTGAACATCACCGCCAACAGCGGGGAGCCGCTGATCCAGCTCGCCGACCTGCGCCTGTTCACCGGCACGGCCACCGCGCCGCCGCCGACCCCCGTGAACCGGGCGGTGGTCGACATCCTGGACCGCGAACACCCGGCCACCGCGTCGTTGCCCCTGACGATCACCCGGTCCGACCGCTGGGACAACTGGGACCCGAACCCGATCGGCAGCGTGCACACGCTCGCCCAGGTCGAAGAGCGGCACTACGACCCGGGACCGGGCGCCAACGGCCCGTTCCACCCGGTGTCCTGGTGCCGGGACTACGACGGTGGCCGGTCGTTCTACACCGGCATGGGCCACACCGAGGGCAGCTACGGTGAGGAGGCGTTCCGCGCACACCTCGCCGGGGCGCTGAACTGGACCACCGGCCGCGTACGCGGCGACTGCCAGGCCACCATCGCCGCGAACTACAAGGTGGAGCGACTCACCGCGGCCAACCAGACCGGGCAGTTGGACCAGATCGGCGAGCCGCACGGGCTCACCATCGCGCCGGACGGCACCGTCTTCTACGTCGGCAAGGCGGCCTGCCCGAGCGGCCCGATCGCGGACTGGACCGATCCGAAGGTCGGCCTGGGCTGCGGCACCATCCACTCCTGGGACCCACGGACCAAGCAGGTCAAACTGCTCACCACCCTGGAGGTGATGGGCAACCGGGGCAGCGGCTCCGAGTTGGTGAAGAACGAGGAGGGTCTGCTCGGCATCGTGCCCGACCCCGCGTTCGCCCAGAACGGCTGGCTCTACGTCTACTGGATGCCGCACGAGTCGATCGACCGGGTGCAGCGGGTCGGGCAGCGGACCGTCTCCCGGTTCACCTACGACCGCGAGCAGCAGAGCATCGACCAGGCCACCCGCAAGGACCTGCTGCAGTTCCCCGTGCAGATCCACAGTTGCTGCCACGCCGGCGGCGGCATGGCGTTCGACGCCAAGGGCAACCTCTACGTCGGCTCCGGCGACAACAACTCCTCGGAGGGATCGCAGGGCTACGCGGGCAACAACTGGACCCAGGAATACCAGGGCATCTCGTTCCAGGACGCCCGCCGCACTTCGGGCAACACCAACGACCTCGCCGGCAAGATCATCCGGATTCACCCGGAGGCCGACGGGACGTACACCATCCCGGAGGGCAACCTCTTCCCGCCGGGCACCGAGAAGACCCGGCCGGAGATCTACGTGATGGGCGTGCGCAACATCGCCCGCCTCCAGATCGACCCGGAGCACCAGTGGCTGACCGCCGGCTGGGTCGGCCCGGACGCCGCGTCGCCCAGCCCCACGCTCGGCCCGGCCAAGTACGAGACCGCCACCATCATCACCTCGGCCGGCAACCAGGGCTGGCCGTACTGCATGGGCAACCGGCAGCCGTACCGGGACCGCAGCAGCACCGACGCGAGCGTGCTGACCGGTTGGTACGACTGCGACAACCTGAAGAACACCTCCCCGCGCAACACCGGACTCGTGGACATCCCGGCGGCCCGGGACAACATGATCTGGTATTCGCCGGACGGCGGCGGCCCGGTCTTCCCGAAGCGCACCGACGGCAGCGACCTGCCCACCTACGTCGCGGCCGACGCCACCTACACCCAGCCGTACCTGCGCGGCGGCGGGCAGGCCATCATGTCCGGCCCGACCTACCACCGCGACCGGGTCGACCCGAACAGCACAGTGGCGTGGCCGGCGTACTGGGACGAGAAGTGGTTCATCGGTGACCAGTCGAACGCCGCCAACCGGGTGGCGGTCACCGTCGATCCGGCCGGGGTGCCGACGGCGGCCCCACCGGTCTACGCGGAGTCGCTGCGCGCCATCATCCCCAGCGGCAACGGCGACACCCGGCTGCAGAGCTGGATGGACGCCAAGTTCGGCCCGGACGGCGCGCTCTACCTGCTGGACTACGGAGGCGGGTTCTTCAGCCTGCACCCCAACCAGAAGCTCGTCCGGATCACCTACACCGGCGGCGCACCCACCCCGGCACCGGCGGCGAACGCCGTCGCCGTCCAGAACAAGCCCCTGACCATCGCCTTCGACGGCGCGCGCTCCGGCGGCGTCGGCCACCGCTGGGAGTTCGGCGACGGCACCACGTCGACCGAGGTGAACCCCCGGCACACGTACGCCAAGGTCGGCACCTACACCGCGAAGCTGACCGTCACGTACGCCGACGGCGAGACGGCCACGGTGCAGACCACCGTCACGGTGGGCTGCGCGGTGCCGGACGACCGGCAGAACGTGTGGCTCGGCGACACGGACACCGGGGTGCCCAGCCGCACGGTCGGGCAGGGTTGCACGGTCAACGACCTGATCGACGACGAGAGCACCTGGGCCGACCACAACAGTTTCGTCCGCCACGTGACGGCGGTGACCCGCACGCTCCAGGACGACGGACTGCTCAACGCCCGGGAGAGCGGCACGCTGACCCGGTTGGCCGCCGCGTCCGAGATCGGGCGCACCGGCCACACCGGGTACGAGCCACTCTTCGACGGCACCGCCGAGTCGCTGCGCGGCTGGCAGCAGGCCCCGACGGGATCGTTCAGCATCCAGCCGGACGGGTCGCTGCGCTCCAGTGGGGGCCTCGGCATGCTCTGGCACACCAAGGAGTTGGGCGACTTCTCGCTGAAGCTGCAGTTCCGGGACATCGCCCCCGGCACCGGACGGGCCAACACCGGCGTCTTCATCCGCTTCCCGGACCTGCGAACCCCGCTCGACCAGCGACCGGAGGGCAGTTGCGGCACCGTCGGATCGGCCCGGACCTCGCCTGCCTGGATGGCGATCTACTGTGGACACGAGATCCAGATCTACGACGGTGAGACCGGGGAGCCGCAGAAGACCGGCTCGGTCTACAACTTCGACCCGGTGCCGCTCGCGCAGGCCGGCGTCACCCCGAAGAACGAGTGGAACGACTACGAGATCCGCGTGGTCGGCCAGCACTACACGATGATCCGCAACGGCGTGGTGATCAACGAGTTCGACAACACGCCGGGCAAGCAGTCCTCCCGTGCCGGCGATCCACCGACCGACCTGCGGCAGTTCCTCCGTGGCTTCATCGGTTTGCAGAACCACGGTGACAACGACCTGGCCGAGTTCCGCAACATCCGCGCGCGGGAACTCTAGGAGAAATGATGACCCGACGACTCATGGCCGCGCTGTCGGCGCTCCTGCTGACGGTGGTCCCGTTGGCTGCGACGCCCGCCTCCGCCGCCCCGCGTGTCGCCGCGGACCAGGTGCTGACCTGGACCGCCGACGACAACACCACCCGCTACAAGTCCGCGCCCGCCCAGGCGGTGGCCGGCGCGACAACGATCATCTGGGAGAACAGCGCGGCCACCGGCAACACCACCGGGATGCCGCACACGCTGACCTTCGACACCAGCACCGAGGGCTACAACCACGACGTCACGCTCAACATCCTGGCCAGCCCGTTCGACGCCAACGACGGCCGCTACCAGGCGACGGTGAATCTGACCCCGGGTCGGTACCGCTACTTCTGCGCGATCCCGGGGCACAGCCAGATGGTCGGCGAACTCGTCGTCACCGACGGCGGAGGGGGCGGCGACACCACGCCGCCGACCGTCGACGCCACCGTCTCCGGTGACCGCGACGCCGACGGCAACTACCTCGGTGCGGCCACGGTGACCGTCACGGCCACCGACGCCGACTCCGGTGTGCAGACCGTCGAATACCAGGTCGACGACACCAGTTTCCAGCCGTACACCCAACCGGTGCCGGTGACCGCGGTCGGCGACCACTCGGTGCAGTTCCGCGCCACCGACGAGGCCGGCAACACGAGTGCGGTCGGCTCGGTGTCGTTCCGCATCGTCGAGCCGACCGAGGAGGACACCACCGCGCCGGTGGTCACGGCCACGCCGGCCGGCGAGCAGGACGGCGACGGCAACTACATCGGTACGGCCACCGTCACGCTGACCGCCACCGATGCCGGGTCCGGCGTCGCCACCATCGAGTACGCGCTGGACGGAGGCGCCTTCACCGCGTACACGAACCCGGTCGTCGTGACCTCGGTGGGCATGCACATGCTGCACTACCGGGCGACCGACGTCGCGGGAAACACGTCGGCCGAGCAGATGGCCCACTTCACCGTCGTGGAGCCGCAGGCCGAGGACACCACCCCACCCACTGTCGCCGCCACGGTGGCCGGTGACCGCAACGACGACGGCGCGTACGTCGGCGGCGCCACGGTCACCGTCACCGCGACCGACGACGGCTCGGGAGTGGCGTCGATCGAGTACGCGCTCGACACCGGAGGCTGGACCGCGTACGCCAGCCCGGTCGTCGTCCGGACCGTCGGCGCGCACACCCTGCGGTACCGGGCGACCGACACCGCCGGGAACGTCGCCACCGAGCAGTCCGCGACGTTCACGGTGGTGGCCGACGGCACCGACGGCTGCCCCGCGTCGGACACCCGGGCCACGGTGATCATCGACGGTGACGACACCGGAGTGGCGAACGTCGACACCGGCAACGGCTGCACCGTCAACGATCTGATCGACGAACACGCCGACTACCCCGGCCACGCCGCGTTCGTCCGGCACGTCGAGGCGGTCACCGCCGCGCTCGTGACCGGCGGCACGCTCAACCGGCGGCAGCAGGGCGCCATCGTCCGGGCCGCGGCCCGATCGGACGTCGGCGCATGAGTCCTCGAACCTCATCGACAGGGAGTACAACGATGCCCCGACGTACCGTCGCCAAGCTCGCCACCGTGAGCGCCGTCGTCGCCGCCTCGGTGTTCGCGGTGGCGCCCACCGCCCACGCCGACCTGGTCACCCACTGCATCGGCACCGGCGGCGCCGTGACCGTGCCCAACGACCTGCTCGTACCGGCCGGCGAGTCCTGCGCGCTGACCGGCACCACCATCACCGGCAACGTCACCGTCTCGGCCGGCGCCAACCTGGTGGTCGCCGGTGGCCGGATCAGCGGTGAGGTACGCGTCGCCGCGGACGGCTACCTCGACGCCACCGAGACGAGCGTCGACGGCCAGGTGGTGCTGGCCGCCGGCGGATACGGTCTCTTCTTCAAGGACGCCCGCAGCGGCAACGTGACGGTGCGGCCGAAGGGCACCGCGACCATCGACAGCTTCCTGTTCGTGGAGCAGTCGACGATCGTCGGGACCGTCACCGCCGGCGCCGGTGAGGTCCGGATCGACCGCGGCACCCAGGTGCAACGCAACGTCAGCAGCACCGGCACCTACTACACCGACGTGCACGACTCGTTCGTCGACGGCACGCTGTCGGTGCTGAACAGCGCCACCGGCAGCGTGGTGTGCGGCAGCGCGGTCCGGGGGCGCGCCACCTTCGCCGGCAACCTCGGTGGTGTGCAACTCGGCCCGAACGGCACGCTCGACAGTTGCGCCTCCGGCGGCTACTGGGGCGCGGACGTCAGCGTCACCAGCACCACCGGCGGCGTCACCGTCGACGACAACATCATCAACGGTGGGTTGACCGTCACGTCCAACGACCCGGTCGCCCAGGTGGCCGCGAACAACCGGATCCGTGGCGGCGTGACCGGCGAGCAGGCGGCGGCGACCAGCAACCGGGCGGCCCGGGTGGCGGCTCCGGACCGGGAGGACGCCGGCGACCAGCGGGCCGAGACCCGTCGTACCTCGGCGGTGCAGGAGGCCAGCGCGGCCGGCGCCGCCCGGCTCTAGCCGATCGATGCGACGACGGCCGGTCACCCCGGGTGGGGGTGACCGGCCGTCGTCGTCGTGCTCGTCGGCTAGAAGTTGCCTGCCGAGTTGCACTTCACGCCCTGGTCGAGGCAGTTGCGCACCCGTGCGGCGAGCGCCTCGTCCTTCCAGGCGTTGAAGAAGTCCGCGTGCATGGAGAACGAGGTGCCGGAGGCGAGGGTGATGCCGTCGGTGTTCGCGCTCAGCGGGTAGGAGATCACGAACGACACCGAGGGGACCGGCACCGGGTGGCTCTTCGGGCAGGCTCCGGTGTGGTCGCCGTTGGCCATGTGCGCCTTGTGGTCCGGGCTGTCCAGGTGCTTGCCGTCCCAGCAGTCCGGGAAGGTGATCTGCCGGACGATGTTCGCGGTCTTGGCGCAGACCGGGAAGGTCTTGTCGGCGCTGCGGCCGATTTCGCCGCCGATGCCGGCACACCAGAAGTGGTTGCCCTGCTTGTCCGGGGTGTCGACCTGATTCTTGGCGTTACCGGTGATCATTCGCAGGCCGAACGGGAAGGGCTGGGTCTTACTCGGATCCTTCAGACGCGAACCGTAGTAGACGGTCACCTCCGTCGGGTCCACGACCTTGCCGTTCTGGAACATGGTGGGCACCCAGTAGGCGGACTGGTCGTCGGGCGAGTTGCACGTGGTCGCCTTCGACGCCCGCAGCGATTCGGCTGTCGAGTTGGCGTCGGTCGACGTGTTGCCCCAGAACGTGTGGTTGTGCGAGCCGCCGACCAGCTTGGGCAGCACGATCGGGTCGTCGCTGTTGTGGTGGCTGGTCTTGCAGCCGACGTTGAACTCGGGCACCTTCACCGGGTTGCCGGTCACCGGCTTGGGCTTGCGTGCGAAGAACGCACTCGTCGCGGCGGCCTGCGCGGCCGGATCGATGGTGATCCAGCCGCCGACGGCGGTCGGCGGGGCGGTGCTTGTCGACGGGGCCGACGGCTTTCCCGAGGCGGACGGGGTCGCCGAGGCGCTCGGCGTGCCCGGCGTGCCGGACGCGTCGCCGGGCGTCGGTGCCTCCGGGCCGGGCGAGCCGATGCCGGCGTCGCTCGATGGACTGGACGCCCCGGGAGTGCCCGGGACCTCCTTGCATCCGCCGGCGAGCGCCACGCTCAGCAGCAACAGGGCGGTGACGGAACGACGCCGTCCAGGGGTGGGTCGCAGATTAGTCAACGGGGGTGCACCTTTCTTCCGAGCGAAGAATACGAGTGCACCCCCGGCCGACTTCCTGCCGAGACGATTAAGTCTCCCTTAAATATCGCTGTGCGATTGCGTGAGCAGCATTGCGGAACCATCCGGCTGTCGTATTAATCTCGTTTCCCGATCTTTTCTCGAAAAACTGTAATCGACGACTCCGCTGGCACTCCACACGGTCGTGCGGCAGGCCGTCCCGACGCAGATCGCGCTGCCCGTCCCGAGCGTCGCCGCCTACACCGTTTGCCACCGCTTCCTATCCTCCGGGTCATGGCGTACGAGCCGATGATGGTGCCCAGCCCGAAGCCCAACCGGACAGCGCGGACGGTCCTGATCGTCGTCGCCGCGTTGCTGTCGGCGTGCTGCGTGGTCGGCGTCTGCGCCGGCTTCTGGATCTACCGCAGCGTCCGGGACAACGTCGAACCGGCCCGGGCCGCCGCCACGGCGTACGCGGACGACATGCAGGCGGGCAACTACCCGGCCGCGTACGGGCGGCTGTGCGCCGAGGTGCGCAAGAACCTGACGCCTGAGGATTTCGCCCGGATCCAGGCTGCGCAGTTGAAGTTCAGCAGTTACGAGATCACCGGCCTGATCGTCAACAACTACAACGGCCGGGTCACCGCGACGGCCACCGTCGAGGTGGTCCAGGAGGCCACGGGCGCGCGGTTCACGCAGAACATGGTGCTGGTCGAGGAGGACGACGAGTGGGTCGTCTGCCAGTGACGTCCCGCACTACTGCCCGGTCGGCTTGTAGAAGTCGCTCGGGTCGTTGGCCAGGGACGCCTTGACGTACGAGCGCCACTCGTCGGCGAGGACCTCGATCCGTTCGGCCTCGATGCCGTCCAGGGCGACGCGTACGACGTCGGCGGGGTCCATGTTGTCGCCGTCGTAGCTGGCCGACATGTCGGTGTCCGCCATGCCCAGGTGTAGGCCGGTGACGAGGTTCGTGGAGGTGGAGATCCCGGCGTTGTTGACCAGCAGGGTGACGTCGGAGGCGATGGAAGCCGCCTCCTCGACGGAACGCGGGTCGGTGATGTCCAGTCGCAGCGTCTCGACGCCGGGGATGTCGATGCGCTCCGGGGTGCGGGCGGTGGCGTACACCTTGGTCGCCCCGCGTTCCAGCAGCTGTCCGGCGAAGTGCCGGCCGAGCCCACGGTTGGCGCCGATGACCAGCGCGATCGAACCGGTGATCTTCATGATTGGTGCCTCCTGGCAGATTCAACGACGTGCCGTACGCGAGCTACGCTAGAACCTGACGCTGACGTGAGAGACAAGTCGTGTGGCTGGTGTCACCGACCGGGGGAGGGGCCATGCGCATCGGTGAACTGGCCACACAGACCGGCGTGTCCGTGCGAGCGCTGCGCTACTACGAGGAACAGGGGCTCCTTGCGGCCGAGCGGAGCGGCGGCGGTCAACGCCACTACCCGGACACCGCGGTCGACCGGGTGCACCTGATCCAGATGCTGTACGCCGCCAACCTGTCCAGCCGGACCATCCTGGACCTGCTGCCCTGCGTCGACGCGAATGTCAACACCCCGGAGTCTCGGGCCATGCTGCGCGCCGAACGCGCCCGTATCGATCGGCAGATCGACCAGCTCCGGCAGGCCAGAGACCGGCTCGACGCGGTCATCACGCTCAGCGAGAGCCCGGCCAGCGGCTGCACCCGGGTGGAGGTCGACGCCCTGGTGTCCTAGAACGTGACCCCGGGTTCACCAACCATTGAGGAGGTGACGGTGGCCTGACACGATGTCGCGCTCCCCGCGCCCCCGGTAATGGCCCCTGCGGGCGCTGCCTCCGGCAGGTCCGGATTGTTCCGCCATTTCACCATCTTCGGATCTGCCTCAGGAAGATCTTGGACTGAATTGGACGCCGGAGTTCGTCCTGCGTCTATGTTCGATGAGTCGTGCGGCTTGTTGGCGTGGACACGGGGAGGTCCGGCGCGATGGCTGAGTTTCCGGCTCATCTGTTTCGGATGGATGGTGATCCGTCGGCGATTCGGTCGTCGGCGTCGCGGTGGCAGGGCTTCGGTTCGGCGGCGACGCAGGCGGCGGCGCAGATCACGGGTTTGGACACGAGTCAGTTCGTGGGTCCGGAGGGGGATCTGTTCCGGGAGGGCCTGAACGCCCAGATGCCGGGGCATTTGCGGGTCACTGGTGATGCGTTCGGGCGGGTGTCGACCGGGTTGACGACGTTCGCGGGGTCGTTGTCGTCGTTGCAGGATCGGATGCGTCCGTTGGCGCAACGTGCTCCGGGTTTGTGGGCGGCGTTGCAGGCGGCACGGGGCCGTGCCGATCGGGCGAAGCAGGCCGATGAGCGTCATGAGCAGGAGGTCGCCGACCGGCCACCGGACGCGGAGCCGGAGCCGGACACGTACCGCTCGGATGCGGGGGCGGCGGGTTCGGCGTTGTCGCAGGCGCAGCGGGACTGGGACGAGTGTGTGGCCCAGGCGGGTGCGTTGCGGGGTGAGTTGTCTACGGCGGTGCGTGACTGTGTGCGGGCCGTGAATGACGCGAAGGGTTTGCGGTTCAAGGAGAACCCGAAGTGGTGGGATCTGAAGGGTCAGTTCACCAACTTCGTCCGCGATAACCAGGAGTTGTTGGCACAGCTGTCGGGTGCATTGAAGATCGTTTCTCTGGTCGCCGGGTTGTTGTCGTTCATTCCGATTCTCGCGCCGATCATGGGTCCAATCGCGATCGCTGCTGGTGCGGCCGCGCTGCTGATCGACGCGTCGCTGTATGCGGCGACCGGTAAGGGCAGTCTCACCAATTTGTTGATCGACACGGTGTTGACGGTCGTGCCCATCGGCCGGTTGGCGATGCTCGGCAGACCGGTGTTGGCGCTGGCCAAGCGGGGGTTGCCGACCCTCGCCCGGGGCCTTCCCAAAGTGCGTGCGGCGCTGCCCAACATGCCCCGCCCGAGCATTCCCATGGGCGCGCGCAAGGTTGCGGCTGACCCGATCGACGTGGCCAGCGGCGAGGTGGTGCTCACCCAGACCGACGCCGAGCTACCCGGCCTGCTCCCACTCGTCCTCCAACGTAGTCACCTGTCGTCGTACCGGGTAGGCCGGTGGTTCGGGCCGTCTTGGGCGTCCACCCTTGATCAGCGGGTCGAGGTCGACGAGCAGGGGGTGTGCTTCGTCGCCGAGGACGGCATGGTCCTGTCCTACCCGCCGCCTGCCGGAGTCGACGCGCAGGCCATGCCGGACGCGGGTCCCCGTTGGCCGCTCACTCCGACGGCGACCGGTTTCCGGGTCGAGCAGCCGGAGACCGGTCGTGCCCTGCACTTCCAGGTAGTGCCCGACTTCCAGACGGTGCCCGACCAGCCCGACCAGCCCGAGCCCGAGGGCGGTCGTCCCGGGCCCGAGCCGGAGGGCGACGGTGACCCTGTTCGGGTGTTGCCGCTGGTTGCCGTGACGGACCGCAGCGGTCATCGGATCGACGTGGACTGGCGCGACGGTGTGGTCACCGAGGTTCGGCACAGTGGTGGGTACCGGATCGCGGTGGACACCCTGCACGGGCAGGTGGCGGCGCTGAGCCTGCTCGACGCGGAACCCTCCGGTGAGGCTCGGACGCTTGTGCGGTTCGGCTACGACGATGCCGGTCACCTCGCCGAGGTCATCAACGGATCAGGGCTGCCGCTGCGGTTCGGCTATGACGACGATGGCCGGTTGGTCCGCTGGCAGGACCGCAACGAGCAGGAGTACCGCTACACCTACGACGAGCAGGGCCGCTGCGTCGCCGCGACCGGCTCGGGCGGATACCTGTCCGCGCGGCTGCACTACGGCCCGGTCGGGCGGAAGACCGCGGTGGACGACTCGCTCGGCCACAGCACCATCTATGAGCTGACCGATCGTGGCCAAACCGAGCGAGTCACCGATCCGTTGGGTCATGTCACGGCCTTCACCTGGGACCGGTTTGATCGGAAGCTGTCCGAGACCGATGCTCTCGGGCGGACGACTCGTTGGTCCTACGATGACGACGGCAACCTGGTCGAGGTCACCCGCCCGGACGACACCCGGGCGACGGCGTCGTACAACGATCTGGGTCAGCCGGTCGTGGTCACCGACGTCGACGGCGCGATCTGGCGCCGCGCGTACGACGAGCGCGGCAACCTGACCATGATCACCGACCCGGCCGGCGCAACCACCCGCTACCGCTACGACGAAGCGGGCCACCTCAGTGAGGTGACCGACGCCCTGGACAGCGTCCTGGTGGTGGCCACGGATCCGGCGGGGTTGATCAGCCAGATCGCCGAGCCCACCGGCGCGGTGACGACCTACCGGCGGGACTCCGCCGGCCGGGTGGTCGAGGTGATCGACCCCCTCGGCGGCACCACCCATCTCGGCTGGACCGCCGAGGGGCGGCTGGCATGGCGGCGAAGTCCGGACGGGGCGAGCGAGGAGTGGACCTACGACCCGGAAGGCAACCTGGTCACTCACACCGGTCAGACCGGGGCGACCACCGAGTTCGAGATCGGCCCCTTCGACCTGCCGGTAGCGCGTACCGGCCCGGACGGCGCCCGGCTGACCTTCACCTATGACACCGAGCTGCGCCTCACCACGGTCACCAATCCGCAGGGGCTCGTCTGGCGCTACGACTATGACCCCGGTGGGCGGCTGGTCGCCGAAACCGACTTCAACGGCCGCACGCAGACCTACACGCACGACCCCGCCGGCCAACTCGTGGCCCGCACCAACGGCGCCGGGCAGACCACAGAGCTGGTCCGTGACCTGCTGGGCAACGTCGTGCAGAAGCGCACCGCCGAGGGCGTCACCACCTTCGGGTACGACCCGGCCGGCCGGCTACTGCACGCCACCGCACCCGAGGTCGACCTCCGGTTCGAGCGCGACCCACTGGGTCGGGTGCTGGCCGAGATCCGCGACGGGCAGACCGTTACCTCGTCCTACGACGCCCTGGGCCGACGGACGCACCGGCGTACCCCCGCGGGGGTCGACAGCGCCTGGGAATACGACGCCGGCCACCGGCCGACAGCGTTGCGCACCGGCGGCGCGACGGTCAGCTTCACCCACGACGCGGCCGGCCGGGAGACCCGGCGGACCGTCGGCAGCCTCGCTCTCACCCAGAGCTGGGACTCCAACCACCGGCTGCTCTCCCAGATCCTCACCGCCAGCCCTCCTGGACCAGCCGCCATGCCGGACCTGGTCGCCCACCGGGCCTACCAGTACCGCGCCGACGGTTACCTGACCGGCGTCGCCGACCAGGTCACCGGCGAGCGTCGGCTGGAGCTGGACCGGGCCGGCCGGATCACCGCCGTGCAGGCCGACGACTGGACCGAGCGATACGCCTACGACGACGCCGGCAACGTGGCCAGCGCCGCCTGGCCCGGCGCGGACGGCGACGGCGGCGCTCGGGGTGAGCGGGAGTACACCGGAACCCTGATCCGCCGGGCCGGGAACGTGCGCTACGAACACGACGCCGCCGGCCGGGTCACGCTGCGGCAGCGAAAGGAGCGTTCGACCAAGCCCTCGACCTGGCGCTACACCTGGGACAGCGAGGACCGGCTGACCGCCGTCACCACCCCGAACGGCACCCGCTGGCGCTACCGATACGACGCGCTCGGCCGCCGAGTCGCCAAGCAACGCCTCGACGCCGACGGCAGCGTGGTCGAGCAGGTCGACTTCGCCTGGGACGGCCCGCGCCTGATCGAGCAGACCCACCGCGGCGACGACGGCGACCGGACCAGCACCTGGGAGTACACCCTCGACACGTTCACCCCGATCAGCCAGACCGACGCCTCGACTGACCAGGACGAGGTGGACCGCCGCTTCTACGCGATCGTGACCGACCTGGTCGGCACACCCACCGAACTGGTTGACCCGAACGGCGAAACCGCCTGGCAACAGCGCACCACCATCTGGGGCATCCCGACCCACACCAGCACCACGGGTGTCGACTGCCCGCTGCGCTTTCCCGGCCAGATCCACGACCCGGAAACCGGCGCCTCGCACAACTACCACCGCTACTACGATCCGGTGACCGGCCGATACCAGTCTCCTGACCCACTCGGACTCGTTCCGGCCCCGAACCCCTACGCCTATGTGGACAACCCTACTGATCTCATCGACCCATTCGGTCTCGCGCCGTGTGTCCCGTCCGGCCAGGTCGGCCGGAATGGTGCTCTGAACCAAGCGAAGCGTGACCTGGGTATACCGCGATCGCAGCATCCGGATGCAGTCAACCGTGTGCCGATGACGGACAAGTGGGGCAGGCGGATTCTGGACGAGAACAACCGGCCGATCATCACGCGGGAATACGTCTACACCAGACCGGACGGCAGTAAGGTGGTCATCCAGGACCACGCCGCTGGTCACCAATTCGACGGTGGGGTCGGTAACCAGGGTCCACACTTCAACGTCCGGCCGCCGGAGAACACGAGAACGGGACACGTCCCGGGGACCACCGACCACTATCCTTTTGTGAGGTAACGCCCGTGCCCACTTGGTTGGATTTAGTCGAAGACCCGCGCGGCGTCCGCTCCATCTACGGAGCGGATAACCCCCCCTCGTTGGAGAAGATCCTGTTGCACGAGGTTGTGCTCCGGCGGGATGGCCCTTCGGCCGTCCTAAGATTCGATCTGCCGGAGTTCCCGACGAATGCGCCGAGAAAATGGCGTGACCAGGGCTTCAACGTCGTACAGGTCGGCCTGACGATGATTGGCGTAAAGGACATCTCCCTGACGGGCTGGAACCACCGTGGTTGGGCCAGCATGGAGCTGGCCGCGCAGGATGATTCGCTGATGCTGGAAGTCCTGTGGGGATCGGCTCGCATTCAGGTGCAGGCGGACGCGGCGGCCGTGACGTCGATATCGGCTTATGCCGGCGACCTGTCCCTTGAATAGTCTCCGAACGTTATTGACATGGGGCGCTTCTTCAGTGCCCGAGTCTTTGACAAGTTGGACTTTTTCGTGAGTAGAGAGACCGAACACCTCTTCCGGGTCCGACTTGCCGGCTGGGGTATCTACGTCAGGATCCAGGCTGGACATTACTATCCGGAAGGGGAACCATTCAGCGGTGCGTGGCTGAGTGGTAATGTCTTTCTTGTGGTGGACGAACCACACCTTGATGCTGGCGACCTTGAGATGATCAGGCTTGGTGTTCTGGATGTTGCCTCTGATGTCGAGTCTCTCAAGCCTGGCGCCGCGGTGGTCGTAGTAGTGTCTTCGGTGACTTTGGTCCTGACGCAATATCAACCGGAGGGTTTGCGGGCGGCCGTGATTGGATGGGCCAACGAACATTTCGGTCTCAGGCACCCGATGCCGGAGGTTGTCTACATTTCAGCTTCGGCTGGGTACGATTTCAATTTTCTTTCAGCATGAGAGGGCTGCCACTAATTGGCCGATATCACGAAATCCCTCGCGGTGGGAGCGTCAGTGGAAGCGACGTGGAACGGTGAGGTGGCGCCGGTGCCCATTCGGTTGGATCTAGTCGAAGACCCGCGTAGCGTCCGCTCCATCTACGGAGCAAATAATCCGCCTTCGTTGGAAGAATTTCCCGACGCGCAAGGTTGTGCTCCAGCGGGATGGGACGTCGGCCGCCGCCTCCAAGAGGGTAGCTAATATCTGGCATTACTGCGCACGTGACTGCGAGCAGGCCCACAGGTCGGTCGGCGCGAAGCAGCTGGCACGGCGGGTTCTTCCGCATTAGACGGTGGGGCGGGCGGTGCCGGAACGTGGGTGGGCCAGAGGGTCGATGCGCCGCCGTGGATGCCCGGCCTACGGTGTGAGGGTGATCGTGCGGACCGGATGGACCATGCCCCACTCGCCCGACGTGTTGTGGCCGGCGCTCTGCGACTCGCGCCTGGAGTTGCAGCCGCGCTGCCCGGTGTTCTACCTGGGTACGCCCCGACCCACGTCGTGCCGACTGCCCGACGGCCCGGGCGAGGTCGGTGCCGCCCGGCAGTGCGTCTCCGAGCAGGGTGTGGTGCGACAGCGGATCACCGTGTGGGAGCCGCCGGCCCGGTTGGCCTTCCACATGGAGTCGACGAACCTGCACTTCCACCGTTTCGTCGACCAGCTCGGTGACCTGTTCGAGTTGACGCCGGTCAACGGCGGCACCCGGGTCATCCGGACCACGACGGTGACGGTCCGTGGGTATGGTCGGCTCGCGCTGGAGCCGGCGCTCTGGGTCGGGCTGAAGTCGGTGCACCGCTTCGTGTTCCGTAACTGGCAGAAGATGGCGCTGTCGCCCCCTGCCGCGGTGTAGGCGCGGGAGGGCCGGCGGTCAGGTCGGGGCAAGCTCCGGGATGCCGTAGTGCTTGTCGAGGACCTGCATGGCGGCGCCCGCGGCGATGGCGTCCGCGCCGAGGCTGGACAGGGTCACCCGCGTGGTGAGCCAGTTCGCGCGTCGCGCGTCCGCCGAGACGGCCTCGGTGACCGCCGTGAGATAGGTGTCCGGGTGTCGGAGGAGATCCGCGCCCGCCAGCACCACGTGGGCGAGGTCGAGGGTCTGGAGCAGGTTGACGACGCCCACCGCCACGACACGGGCCGCGCGTGCCAGGTCTCCGGCGTCGGCGGCCTGCTGGTGCATGATCTCCAGGCATCCGTGTCGGCCGCAGACGCAGCGGGGGCCGTCCAGGTCGACGACCGTGTGGCCGAACTCTCCCGCGTTGGTGTGTGCGCCTCGGTGGGCTGCGCCGCCCAGCCAGAAGCCTCCGCCGATCCCGGACTCGATCATGATGAGTGCCGCGTCGCCGAACGTCGCGCCGTGTCGCCAGGCTTCGGCCGTGATCCCGGCGGTGACGTCCTTGTCGAGGTGGACGGGCAGGCCCAGGTGC
The DNA here is from genome assembly GCF_043198035.1 of Micromonospora sp. NPDC048898. Taxonomy (NCBI): domain Bacteria; kingdom Bacillati; phylum Actinomycetota; class Actinomycetes; order Micromonosporales; family Micromonosporaceae; genus Micromonospora; species Micromonospora sp. NPDC048898. The sequence continues at coordinate 456,715 of NZ_JBICUF010000002.1, read as the reverse complement.
TGCTCGGTGAGCTCGCGCAGCGGCACGTCGTGCCAGTGCCGCAGGCCGTGAGCGCCGCGGACCAGGCCGTGGGCGTGGTCCAGTGGGCCGATCATGCCGATGCCGACGCCGGTGAGTCGGCCGCGCAGGTCGGCGCTGCCGGCCATCGCGTCGATGCCGGAGCGTAGGGCGTCGAGAAGCTGCGGCGGGGTGAAGTCGCCGGGCAGGGGGCTGACCGTGGAGTGCCGCACGGTGCCGGCGAGGTCGACCAGGACCAGCCGCAGCGTGCGTCGGGCGACGTGGGCGCCGATCGCGTACCGGCTGTCGGGGACGAGTTCGTAGACGACCGCGGGCTTGCCGACGCCCGGCCGCCGGACGTCGGTGGGACGGATCAGGCCCTCGGCGCTCAGACGGGCGATGACCTTGGAGACCGCCTGTGGGGTCAGGCCGGTGGCCTCGACAACTGTCGACCGCTCGAACCGTCGGGCGGTACGCCCCAGCGCCATGACCAGCGCCTGGTTGTAGCCGCGCAGGAACCTGACGTCCGCAGTGATGCGAGTCATCTCGCCACCCTATTACGCAACGCTGTTGCTAAATTTTCTCGGTGATCGGAATGAGCAGAGGTCGACGGGTGGCGGCGCTTGTCGCCCTGGCACTGGGTGGCGTCGCTATCGGCCTCACCGAGTTCGTGGCGATGGGCCTGCTGCCCGACATCGCGCGCGATCTGCTCGCGCCGCAGTACGCCCAGTCGTCCTCGGGAGCGGTCGCGCGAGCCGGCTGGATGATCACCGCGTACGCGCTCGGCGTGGTCGTGGGCGCGCCCCTGATCGCCGCGCTGAGCGCGCGCCTGCCCCGCAAGAGGCTCGTGCTCGGGCTGCTCGTGCTCTTCGCCGTCGGCACGGTCGGGTCCGCGCTCGCCCCCACCTTTGACCTGGTGCTGGTGGCCCGGTTCGCGGCGGCGCTCCCGCACGGCGCGTACTTCGGAGCGGCCGGTCTGCTCGCGGCGACGCTGATGGGCCCCGGTAACGAGGCCCGCGGGTTCGCCACCGTGCTCAGCGGCCTGACCGTGAGCAACGTGGTCGGCGTACCCCTCATCACGCGGCTCGGGCAGGCCGCCGGCTGGCGCGTCGCGTACCTGGTCATCGCCGGTGTGTTCGTGCTGACGCTGCTGGCGGTGCTGGCAGTCGTCCCGGAGGTGGCCGCGGCGGTCGACGGGTCGCCGGCCGCCGAGTTGAGGTCGTTGCGAACCCCGCAGGTCTGGTTGGTCGCCGCGACCGGCGCGGTCGGTTTCGCCGGGTTCTTCGCGGTGGACAGCTACATCGCACCGGTCACCACCGACGTCGCCGGGCTCTCCGCCGCGACCGTGCCGTGGGTGCTTGTCGCGGTGGGTCTCGGCATGACCGTCGGCAACGCCCTGGGTGGCTGGTTCGCGGACCGCGACCTGCGGCGGAGCATGGTCATCGGGTTCGCCGCGATGATCGTGAGCATCGCCGCGTTCAGCCTCGTCGCGTCGACCCCGGTCGGTCTGTTCGTGGGCGCGTTCCTGGTCGGTGCGACGAGCCTCTACCTCGGCCCGGTCCTGCAGGCGCGCCTGATCACCGTCGCGCCGGGAGCGCAGTTGATGGGTGCGGCGGTCAACCAGTCGGCCATGAACATCGCGAACAGCCTGGGCGCCGCCCTGGGCAGTGTCGCCATCGCCGCCGGGCTCGGTTATCTCGCACCCGCCCGGGTGGGCGTGGTCCTCGGGATCATCGGGTTGGCCCTGGGGCTGGTCAGCTTCGCCGTCGGTCGACGGACGCGCGAGCGTGTCCCGGCCACCGTCCCGGGCTGATCCCGACGAGGCCGAGGTGCGCCGCGGCCGTCGGTCAGTTGACCTCTTTGGCGAGCAGGTCGCCGAGCGCCGCACGGACCGGATCGGGGTTCGACCAACTCCAGTTGGGGTGCGCGCGGTTGGTGAGCAGGGCGAGGACGAGCTTGCGGTTGGGATCGACCAGGAGGGAGGGGCCGGCGAAGCCGGTGTGACCGAAGGTCCGGGCCGAGGTGAGCCGGCCCATGAACCAGCTCTGGTGGAGAACGACGCCGAGGCCGTGGGCGGCGGTCCGGTTGGGCCGCTCCGGGTCGACGGCGGGTTTTCCGGCGTTGTGGTTGGTCAGCATCCGGCGCACGGTCGCCGCGGCGAGGATCCGCTTGCCCTGGTGGGTGCCTCCGTCGAGGAGCAGCTGACCGATGGTCGCGAGATCGGTGGCGGTCGCGAAGACGCCGGCGTGACCGGCGATGCCACCGAGGTGGTTGGCGACGTCGTCGTGGACGGTGCCACGGAGCAGGCCCCGCGACGATCGGGCGTCGGTGGCGACGAGTCGACTGGCCCTGGCGGTGCCCGACAACCAGGTGTTGGGGTGGAAACCGGTGTCACGCAGGCCCAACGGTCCGGTGAGGTTGCTCTTGAGCGCCTGGTCGAGCCGCTGACCGGTGACCTTCTCGACGATCTTGCCGGCGATCATGAGCCCGACGCTGGAGTAGCGGAAGGTGGTCCCGGGCACGGCGCCGGAGACCAACCCGGTGGTGAGCACGGCGTTCCAGCGGGCGGCACTGTCGGCGAGGCCGGTGACCTTGGCGCCGACGGGCAGGCCGCTGGTGTGGGTGAGTAGCATCTCGACGGTGACGCGCTCGGTGCCGGCTCCGCCGAACGTCGGCAGGTAGTCGCGGACCGGGGCGCCCAGGTCGACGCGTCCCCTGTCGACCTGCTGGAGCAGCAGGATGGCCGTGTACACCTTCGTGACCGAGGCGAGGTCGAAGATGGAGTCGGGGCGCATCGCGACCCGTTGGCTCGCCGGGAGGAGCTTCGGGCCGGCGCCGTAGCGCAGCGCCTCCCCGACGGCGGTGTGCACAGTCGTCTTCCCGTCGACCAGGACGACCGCGACGGCACCCGGAAAGCCCTTGTGCGCAACGGTCTGCGGTGTGGCGGGCAGGTGCCTGCGGAGCAGGGTCGTCACGCCCTGCGCGTAGCGGGCCTGGCCGGCCGGCCCGGCACCGCCACTCGGCGCCGCGGTGGCGCTCGGCGAGCCGGACGGGGCCGCGCTGTTACCGGCCGCGCCGAACCCCACCCGGTTGCCGGCGGCGTCGGTCGCGGTCACCGCGTCGCCGGGATCACCCGGGCCCGGCTTCGGCCCGCCGTCCGCACCGCAGCCGGTGAGGGTGGCGGTCGCGGCGGCCAGACCGGCCCCGAGCAGAGTACGACGCGCAACGGGCATGCCGGGAATCGTGACAGCTGACATCGACGTGTGCCAACCGAGCCTCACGGCCGACGGCATGTCCACCCGTCGGTCAACACATGGTCACCATCCAGACACGTTCGGTAAATGTGTGGAGCCTGTGCGACGATCGGCGGGCGCCAGCCCGAACGACCATCCATACCCTTGGAGAGCACGATGTCCCTCTCCCGCGCCCGCGTCTTCGCCGAGCTGAACGCGGTGCGACCCCCCGAGCAGCCATCCCCGGTCCTGGGCAGGGCAGTCGTGGTCGGCGGCAGTGTCGCCGGCCTGCTGGCCGCCCGCGTGCTCTCCGACTACGCCGACAGTGTCGTCATCATCGACCGGGACGACCCGCAGGGGAGCGGCGCGCGTCCCGGCGTACCCCAGGGGACGCAGTTGCACGCGCTGCTGCCCGGCGGCTTCCTGCAGCTGGAACGGCTGTTTCCGGGCTTCCGCGACGCGGCCCTGGCGCGCGGGGCGGTCGAGGCGCCACCCGCGGCCAGGCGCAACTACCTCGACGGTCGCCTGCGGGTCGTCGTCCCCGACGACGCCGACAGCCTGGCGGGCAGCCGGCCGCTCCTGGAGGGGCTGATCCGCCAACAGGTGCTGCGACTGCCCAACGTCAAGACGGTCACCGCCCGTGCCACCGGTCTCGTGTTCGACGGCACCGTGGTCACCGGGGTCCGCTGCGAGGTCGGCGGGTCGCCCGGTGTGGAGAGCGGTGACCTCGTGGTGGACGCCATGGGCCGGTCGAGCAGACTGTCCGCCTGGCTGGAGCAGGCCGGCTGGGACCGGCCGGTCACGCGGCGGATGACCGTGCACCTCAACTACGCGACAGCCCTGTTCCACCGCCCGGCCGAGGCCGAGGCGTCGACCGTCGCCCTGGCGCTGCACACCCCGAAGACGTCCTCGGACGTGGCCGGCGCCGCGTTCTTCGCCATCGAGGACGGTCGGTGGATGGCCATGATGGCCGGCTACGGGGACCACCGTCCCGGCGCCACCGCGGAGGACTTCGTCCGCCGGCTGCGGGAGCAGTTTCCACCCGAGTTCGGTGAGGTCGCCGGCCAGCAGATGCTCGGCGACGTCCAGACCTACCACCATGCCGACAGTCGACGGCGCGACTTCCACGCGCTGCGGCGGTTCCCGGGCGGGCTCGTCAGCGTGGGCGACGCCGTCGCGTCGTTCAACCCGGTGTACGGGCAGGGAATGACGGCGGCGGCCCTGCACGCGGCCTGCCTGTCGACGTACCTGCGCACCCGCCCGGATCTGACCGCCCCCGCACACGAGTACCTCGCGTTGCAGAAGGTCGTGGTCGACGCCGCGTGGTCGACGTCGACCTCCGCCGACCTGGCGTTGCCCCACGTCGAGGGGCCCTATCCGCGCGGATACCGGATCACCAGTTGGGCCAGCCGGCAGATCCTCGCCGCGACCGTCACCGACGTGGCGATCGCGCGACGGTTCAACCAGGTCGTCTCCATGCGGGAGCACCCACTCACGCTGGCCAGGCCCGGCGTGCTCGTCGGCGCCCTGCGAGCCAACCGACGCGCCCGCTGACGACGCGCCCGTTGGCGTCGGCGTCCGCCTCCACCGGACGCCTCCTGCGGGTCAGGCCGTGCGGCCCACCACGTCCAGGGCCGCCCGGTAGCCGAGCTGCTGCACCACGATGTCCACGTCGAGGGCCGACCCGACCGCGCGGTGCACGTCCTCCCGGGTCCGGGCCAACTCGGTGTTGCCCAGCTCGCGGAGCCAGTCACGCAGCAGAAGGAGCCGCAACTCGGCCCCGGCCAACTCGGCGAACTCCATCCGGCCCGCCTTGTCGGCCCGGTCGAGGAGTTGGTCCGCGAGCGCGGGGGACGCCTCGATCTCGTGTCCGGTCAGGCTCAGCACCAGGCGGTGCTGCTCCATCCGGGCGGCCAGTGCGTCGGCGACCAGGACGATGCCGGCCGCCGCCCGGTAGCGAACGATCGGGTTGTGGCGGCTGACCGTGGCCATCAGCGGGCTCAACTCGTGCCCATCGGTCTGCCTGCGCAACTCCAGCAGGTAGGTCGTGGTGAGCACCTGGAGCCGGCGCTGGGCCCGCCGCACCGGGCTGAGGGACGTCACCCGGCGGACACCGCCGGCGAGCTGGCGCATCGACAGCATCGCGCGCTTCGGGGAGTCCTCGAAGGAGTCCGTCACGTCCTGTTCGAGCTCGGCCCGCTCGTCCGAGTCGAGCGCCTCGCCGGCGAGGAACTCCGCGAAGGCCAGGACCTCGTCGAGCTGTCCCCGGGTCAGTCGGTAGCCACGAGCGGTCGCGACGACGGTGGTCGGATCGGGCGGGGTGGTACGGCTGCCGATGCCACCCGCCGGGAACCCGGACGCACCCTCCAGCCAGTGTTCGGTCGCCAGCGGCGTGCCCACCCACCGGCTGGCCTCGGTGGTCGGTGCGGCTGTGGAAGCGGTGCTGACCGGTGTGGACATGGCAACCTCCGGGGACGGCGAGCGCGGGCGGCCCGTGCACCTCACCTTCGTCGGGAACCCCGGCGGCGGTTCCCGAGAACCCGGAGGGAACCGGGCGCGATGGCCGCGGCGAACCTCCGCTGTCCGACCCTCGCAGGAGGGCGTGCGGGGGAAGGGAGCCGACCATGACCTACGTCGAGATCGACATCCAGGGTGCGCGCGCACTGGGCAACGTCCTGCGCGACACCGCGACCCGCACCGAAACGGTGCGGCGACAGACGCTCGGCGCCCTCAAGGTCGCCGAGCTCACCGGCCAGGCGCCGCTGCAACTGGCACTGGTCCAGGACGGCTTCGCCACCCTCGGCTCCGGGATCATCAGCAAGGCGGATCTGGCCGAGCGGTACACCATCGACCCGCGCGGCACCGCCACCACCCTGGGCGCCACCGCGGCCGACCTGGGCAGCGCGCTGTCCACACTGCTGGGCTTCGCCGCTCCCCGTGATCCGCGGGCCTTCCTCGTCGGGTTGCCGGCTGCCGGTGCCAACGCGGCGTTGGACGCCGCGCTCGCCCGGCTGACCCCGGTGTTGCTGCCCGCGCCGCTCGGCGGGCAGCGTCCGGCCCTCACCGACGACCAACTGGCCGCGCTGCTACCCGACCTCCAGGTGGTCGCGCTGGCCCTCGGGATCGAACACGTCGGGCCACCGGTGCGGCCGCCGGACGAGCCGGAGCGGGGCGGCGGCTTCCTCGGCTTCTTCCGACGCGGTGCCGAACCGCGTACCACTGAGGTGCTCTGGCAGGACTTCTGGTCCGACGGCCGCAGCGTGGCCGAGGTGTTGGCCGATCCCGGCCGGCTGCTGGCTTGGATCAACGGCACCGTCGAGCTGGACCACCGGCTCTCCCGGGCGGTGGATCTGCCGCAGCTCGGCGACGTGCTGGCCAGCCATGACTTCGCCACGGCCAACAGTGCGCCGGCGGACCTGGCGGCCATGCTCGCCGCGGCGGAGGTGGAGTTCGCCGCCATCGGTAGCTGGCTGCCCGCGTTCCTGGTGGGCCGGACCGTGGCCCGGCCCGACGCGACGCAACTCGCCCAGACGCTCACCTTCGCCGCCCGCGTCGGCTGGGTGGACCCGGGCGCGGACGCGGCCACCGCGCAGGCGCGCTTCGAGGCCGCCGTGGCCTTCCTGCGAGCCAACCGGATGGTGCAGAGCGCCCTGCTGTCCACCGGATTCGAGGGCGACGCCGACCCGTTGGCGTTCTTCAACGAGGCCGGCATCGCGCTCACGAACGAGTTCGGCCGTGCGTCCGGGGTCGTCACCGACGCGTACGTCGCCGACGTCAGCGAGCTCGCCGGCCAGCTGATGGCCGGCGTGGGCGTGGACCTGTCCAGCACCACACCTGTCACGCTTACCGAAGCCGCGCAGCAGCGCCTCTTCGCGCTCGTGGCCAGCCAGATCCCGCGGACGCTGGCCCAGTCACCGAGCATCCAGGCCCAGTTCGTCGGCGCGCTCAGCCACCTGGGCGGTGCGGCGGACGGGCCGCAGTTGCGGGCACGGATCGTGCAGGTGGTCACGGCCTTCCGGACCCTCGCGGTGGTGGGTGCGCCGGCCCTCACCGAGCGGGAGCTGACCGCCGTCGTCGGCGGCAACGTCGTCGAGGCGCTCGGCCGTGGCCGGCTGCGGCTGCGCGCCAAGGACGCCATCGAGGGCAACCCCGAGTTCCTGATCCTCGCCCGGCAGTGGGGCATCCCCGGCAGCCGCAAGCAGGACCTGGGCAAGCACACGTTCCGCTTCACCTTCGACCCGCTCGGCGTGCTGACCGACGTCAGCCGGAAGAAGAAAAAGAAGAAGGGTCTGCTGTCCCGCATCGTCGACACCATCAAGAACGTCGGCAAGGCCATCGTGAACGCCTGGGAGGACAACCCGTTCAAGGCGATCTTCCAGATCGGCAAGATCGCTCTGGGGGTGGCGAGTCTGGTCGTGCCGGGGCTGCAGGTCCTCGGGGTCGCCACGTTGGCGGTCAACGCCGTCGAGGCGGTGTCGCACGCTATCGACGGCAACTGGCTGGGGGCGATCGGGGCCGGGTTGTCGGCGCTCACCGCCGGAGCGGACCTGCTGGGCACCGCCGCCGGCGCGGCCAGCCTGGTCGGGCAGAGCGCGGTCGCCGGTGACCTGCTCGACGCCGGCAACACCCTGGAGGTGCTGCGCAACGCCAAGCGGGCGTTCGACATCAGCGCGTCGATCGTCCAGGCGACCCGGGCCGACAGCCTCGTCGGGGCCATCAACGCAGGACTCGGCGCCGCCGTCAGCACCCTCGGCAACGGAGGCCAACTGCTCGGCAGCCTCGGCGTCATCGACAAGGGCCTCGCCGGGGACCTGGTGCGGCTGGGGGTCTCGGTACGGGACGTGGCCCGGCTGGTCGGCCCGACCGCCGGTCTGGTGCAGGCGCTCGACCGGGGCGACCCGCTCAACGCACTCGGCAACGGTCTGGGCGTCATCTCCGCCGGCGCCCTGGCCCTGGCGAACCCCGGGGGTGCGCGGCTGTTCGACTTCGATTCCCGGACCCGGGGCGAACTCGCCTCGCTGGGCACCGGCACCGGGATCGTGGGCAACCTGGCCCGCGCCATCGCGGCGGCCGACGCCGGGCGTCCGGCCCTCGCCCTGCAGGCGGTCGCGCAGGCCGCGCAACTCGCCGACCGGACGTCGCGCGGCGCGGTGGTCGCCGAGCGGGTGGCCGACGTCGGCATCGTGCTGGAGGGCGTGTTCAACGGGGTGAACCCGGCACTGGCCGCGCCCATCGTCATGCAGCGGCTCGACCGGGTGATCCAGGCTCTCAAACCGACCGATCCTGCTGGTCGACCGGCGGTCGACTCGTTCGACCCCGCAGCGGTCGCCGTGACTCCGCTCGTCGCCCCGGCAGCGCTTGTCGCCCCGGCGTCCGCGCGGTCTGCGGGGTCTGCCGAGGCCGTGGCCTCCGGGGAGGCCACGGCGTCCGGGGAGACCGTGGTGGACCTGCCGGCGCAGACGCTGACGTCGGCCACTGTGACGTTGGCCGGCGGCTCGGGCGCGGACACGCTGCTCGGCGGTCACGCCGACGACCTGATCCTGGCGCAGTTCACGACCCGGACCGGCGGCGGTGCCGAGCTGCGGATGCCCGACGGTCGGGTCATCCCGTTGCCGAGTGGCACCCACGTCGTACCGCCGGGCGCGCAGATCGTCACCCCCGACGGCGAGGTGTACGGCGGACCCGACGGTCGGGTGCCGTCGGACGCCGGCGCCTTCGCCGTGCCGGGTGGGTTCCCGTCGGTGCCGGGACGGATTCTGATCGTCCCCGAGGACCGCCCGGGACCACCGACGATCCTCTTCTTCCCCGACAACCCCGACGGCGTACCGCAGTCGCGCCTGGACAGCCCGGACGGCATCCGGGTGGCCGGCCTCGCCAACAACGGCACGTTGACCGACGGTGCTCCGATCGGCCTGGCCCCGGCGTCGCCGGCCCCCCGCGACGGCTCCGACGTGGCGAGCGACCTGCCACTGCTGCCGCGCGTGGAGCCACTCGACCCGTTCCTCGACCTGGCTCCTCTGCCGGCGGCGGAGCCGCACCCGTTCGAGCTGCTGTTCGGGCCCGGACCTGTCGACGCGCCACCGTACGTCTGGTCGGCTTCGGACAACCTGGCGTTCGTGCCGAACCACGTGCTCGACGGCGGCGCACGGACCACCGAGGACATCTTCAACAGCTTCGGCTGGGGGCGGTCGGTCCAGGGGCTCTACGACGGGTCCGAGTCCGTCTACCTCGGATGGGACAGCGGCTTCGCGCGGATCGACTCCGATGCCCGCCCGGTGGACGGTCTGACGGTCGGCGCCTCGGTAGGGGTCAGCGCGCAGCTCGGTCACCACGGTGTCGTCGCGTCCGTGGGCAGTGAGGTGAACTTCGGCCCACTGCTGCGCGGCGAGCTGCCCGAGATCACGAACGACACGTTGCTGGCGGCGAACATCCCGTACATCGGCGCCATCGGGTTCCGCGCCACGAACGACACCCTGCGCCTCGCCGAGCAGAGCGACTTCCCCGACGCCGTGTCCTTCGGCCCCGGGGCGCTGCTCAGCCTGAAGATTCCCACCGAGGACGTCGCCACGCTGTACAACATCGCCGAACTGGCCGGGGTCTCCGTGACCGACGTGCTCAACGCCCGTACCGCGCCGCCGGGCACGATGCTGGCGTTCGACGTACGCGAGGACTTCGGCTGGCCCGGCGACGCCGAGGGCGTGCACGGACCGGCGACGAGCACCGACGACGGGTTGCCGCCGCTCGCGTCGCTGCCGATGCCCTCCGAGCTGGCCCTGGCCACGAACGCGCACCAGGAGGGACTACCGCAGTCCCACTTCGACCAGGCGTACGACGCGATGGTGGGCCTCGGCGCTCCAACCGGCACCGACGTCAGCTTCGACAGTCGGGACGACATGTGGGAGCAGCTCACGCCGTCGTTGGCCGACGATCCTGGTGCCCCGCCGCTGCTCGGGTCGGCCCTGGACGCGGCGACCGCGGCCCCCGAGGTGGAGTGGCCCACGGATGCGTTCGACGAGCAGTTGCTCGACCCGGACGCGTACGAGTTCCCGCTCGACAACTACGACTTCGACATGGACTCGTTCGACGTGCCGGAGCCGATGGACATCCCGGACGGATTTTCCGTCGACGACAGCGGGATGCAGTGGTGAGTGAGGGAACCGGGACGGTGCCCCACCACGAATGCAAGTGACCGAGGCGACACCCGTCGCCTGGTAGCCCGATGAGGGAAGGGGAACAGCCATGAACGTCGGAATTCTCGGTGGTGACGTCGCCCAGATCCAGGAGCACGCCAGCGCGTACCAGATCCTCGGCGACAACCTGGTCGCCTGCGGCGGCAACGTGCTGTCGACCACCGACAGCGCCGTCGCCGGCCTGCAGGAGCAGATCAGCAGCGCGCAGACCGCTGTCGAGTCGGCGCTGCACGCGGTCAGCCAGGAGTCCCGCTCGGTGACCGCGAGCTTCGGCGGCGTCCAGTGGACCGGGGCCAACCGGGCCCAGGCCGAGGAGGTCGGCACGGAGCTCGACGCGCGCGTCAGCGAGACCACGGTACGGGTGCAGGAGATCTTCGAGACGTTCCGTGCCGACCTGGCCCGTCTCGGCGGCGAGCTGAACGAGGTCGCCACCCAGTTCAACGCGGTGGCAGGGGCGGCGGGCGAGTCGGCCGCCTCGCTCAGCCAGGCGATGAACTCCCAGGCGCTGCAGCTCGACGAGGTGATGAACACCGGGATCACCCGCGCCTGACCTGCTCCACAGACGATCGGTGTGGGGGCCGCGGCGGAAGCGCCACGGCCCTTCACCACATCCAGACAGGAGAGTGCGCGATGCCTTCCGCCGATGACTACGAGGCTGCGGCCGCCGTCCTCGACACCGCCGCCCAGACGACCGCCACCCTGATCGAGCCGGCCCGGGCCGCGATGGGCGCGGGTGCGATGGCCGGTGGCCAGATCACCGGCATGGTGACCGACGAGCTGGACGCGGCGGCGGGCATCCTCGACCGGGTGGCCGCCGAGCTGACCCAGCTCGCCGGCACCTGCCGGGAACGGGCCGAGACGTGTCGACAGGCGCTCGCCGCCGAGAGCGACTACGACTCGGCCTACGCCAGCTACCGCACCGAGTTGCAGGAGTGGCAGGACAACGGCGAGCGGGGGCCGCAGCCGCAGCCGCCGGAGCCGCTGTCGGCCCCACCCAGCTGGGCGAACCACTGATCTAACGCAGCAGCGACGCCGTCATCACCACGATCCCCGACGGGGTCGGCGGAGCACCCTCGGCCTGCAGCGTGACCGTCAGGGTCGGGTACGCCTCGATGTCGACGCCGCTCCACAACTCGATGGGCACCCCCGTGCGCCGCTCGTGGAACGACCCGATCGGCACGCTGCCCCGCGGCCCCTTGAGCCACGCGGCGTAGTAGGAGCCTGGTGCGGCGGCGGGCAACCCGCTCGGTTCGAGGACTATGGAACTCCCCGCCGGGGTGTCCACCACGGACACCTCGGCGGTGGAGCCGGGGGCCAGGTCGGTGCCCGTAGCGACGAAGACCTCGGCCCTGGGCGGGTCGGGGGCGAGCCACCTGTCGACGCCGAGGACCAGTGCCGTGAAGGCGGCTGCGCCGACGACCGCGATGGGAAGCGCCCAGGTGAGCCGACCGAACCGGGAACGCCATCGGCCCGGCTGCCACCGCCTGACACCACGCCCAGGCTGACCCGGCGACGCGGCCGGCGTCGGCGCCAGCCCTTCGGGCGCGGGCGGGTCGGGCTCCGGCATGGCCGGCGCCGCATCGGTCGGCCCGGCCGCGACTGGCTCGGCTGCCGTCGGCTCGGGTGCGGTAGGCGCGACGGGTGCGGTGGGCTCGGCCGCTGGTGCCGCGGTCGGCTCGGTCGCCACGGCCGCGACCGGTGCGGGCAGTTCGGCCGCGACGGGCTGGGCGCGCGCGCGAGCGAGGATGCTCTCGCGCAGCCCCGGCGGAGGGCCGGACCAGGTCGTCTCGGCACGCAACTCGGTGAGGAGGGCGCCCACCACGGCAGGAACGGCCGGCTCGGTCTCGGCAGATGTCACGGTCTCGTCCCGGGGCCGTGCCACGAACCGGTCCAGGCGTGCCGCGATCAGATCGACGAACTGGTCGTCGGTGCCCGCGTCGGCGTGCGGTTCGCTGCTCATGCGTCGTCCCTCCCTTCGCCACGCGCCCCCCCGACTGGTGTTCGTTGCCGGGGGGCGGACTGGTTCCCATCGTCCTGGGGCGAGTCGCGAACGTGGGCCAGCAGCTCGGCCAACCGTCGATGCGCCCGGTACGAGCGTGACTTGACTGTACCGAGCGGCAGGTTGAGCCGTTCGGAGATCTGGGTGTGGGTGAGGTCGTCGAAGAAGGACAGCCGGATGATCTCGCGTTCGTGGTCGGCGAGCTGACCCAACGCCTCCTGCACGGCCCAGGCCAGCCAGGCGCCGTCGAGGTCGGGCGGCTCCACCACCGCGTCCTGTTCCGCCTCGTGGCCACCACGGGTCGGGCGTAGCTCGCGACGGAGCAGGTCCACCGCCGTGTACCGGGCGATCGTCAACAGCCACGGCCCCAGGTCCCGGCCGGGGTCGTAACTGGCCGCCGAGTTCCACGCCCGGATGAACGTCTCCTGGACGGCCTCCTGGGCGAGGTGGTCGGCGTGCGTGACAGTCATGGCCACCGCCCAGACCGAACGGGAGTATCGGTCGTAGACCTCGCCGAGCGCGCTGGGGTCGCCGGCGCGGAACCGCTCCAGGGTGGCGGGTGGCAGTTGTGCTCTCGCTGGTCCTGACACGACACTCTCCGCCACGCGCTCACGATACGTGGTCCACCGCGTTGCGGGGGGTACACGAAAGGCGCGTCGGGCGGGGAACCGGCGGCGGGTCGTGCAACGAACCCCGGGCATGACACTCACCGTGAGCGTCCGCGACCAGCGGCTCAGCAGCGCCACCACCGGCAGGCGTCGGGGTGCGGTCGACGTGGCGCTCGGCGCGACCGCCGCGGACGCCACCGTGGGGGAACTCCTCGACATGATCGTCGGATCGGTGACCGCGCAGGCCGCCGCCGGGGCGGTGACAGTGGACGTCGACGGCACACCTGTCGAGGTGCGGACGAGGTTGGCCGACGCGCCGCTGTGGGTCGGTTCGGTGCTGACCGTGTCACCGGCGGGCAGGACGTGGCCGGCGTACGCCGACGAGTCACAGGTGCTGGAGCTGAGCCGGGTTGCCGGACCGGACGCGGGCCAGGCGGTGCCGTTGGGTCAGGGCACGTTCGTGCTCGGGCGCTCCCGGGTGACCGGGTTGACCCGCGGACCGGTGGCCCGGGCGGCGGCGGAGATCGAGGTCGGGCCGGACGGCCGTGCCCTCGTCAGCGCCACCGAGCACGCCACCGGGATCCGGGTGGACGGACGTGACCTCGCCGACGGGGAGAGCCGAGCCGGCGAGTTCCTCCGCCTCCACGACGCCGCGATCAGGCTGACGCCGGCGGTGCCGGAGATGTCGTCACGATGGGCCGGGCCGCCGGGTGGCGGTGGTGGGCGGGAGCCACTCGTCCGTACTCCCCGAGTCGCCACCGGCGAACCGCCCGCGTACGTGCCGTTGCCGATGGCCCCTGCCCCGGCGTCCGTACCGGCGCCGCTGTCCTGGCTCCTGTTGATCGCGCCGCTGCCCATCGGCATCGTGATGGCCTTCGTGTTCAGCCCGTTCTTCCTCGTCATGGTCGCGATGACTCCGATGATGGCGCTGGCCCGCTGGGTCGAGTCCAAGCACCGGGCCAAGAAGGACGCCCGCCGGATCGTCGCGGAGAACGCGGCAGCCGCTGAGCAGTTCGCTGTCGACCTGGACTCCGCGCGGGCCGTCGTCGCCGCGGCGGCCCGCACCGCGTACCCCGGTCTGGCCGCGCTGAGCCGCCGGGCCGCGAACGGCCGCTGCCTGTGGGAGGTACGCCCCGGCGACCCCGACGAGTTGCGGGTCGGCGTCGGTGTCGGATCGCGGCCGTGGCAGCCGGACCTGGGTCGGCGCGGCACCGAGGAGTTGGCCGCGCGGGCCGAGCTGCGTGCCGCCCTCCTCGATCGGGCGCGGCTGGTGGACGTGCCGGTCTTCGTCAGCCTGCGCGACCGATCCGGCTTCGGTGCGGTGGGCCCGGTCACCGCCGCCTGCCGGACCGTGGCGGCGGCCGTGCTGGACCTGGTCACCCGGCACGGTCCGGCCGACCTGACGCTGGTCCTGCTCGCCGAGCCCGGTCGGTTGGGCGCCTGGGACTGGCTGAAGTGGCTGCCGCACCTGGCCACCGACGACGGTGGGCTGCGGGTCGCCACCGACCCGGCCACGGCGGATCAGGTGCTCGCCCCGTTCGCGGCCGCCGTCGATCCCCGAGGAACTGCCGGCGGACCGCACGTCGTGGTGATCGTGGATGGCGCGGCGCTGCTCAACGGTCGGGTCGCGGCGCTGCTGGGAAGGCTCGCGCGGACGACCGGTCGGGCACTCGTGGTCGCCCCGCGCGCCGACCGACTGCCCTCGGTGTGCCAGACGTTCCTCGATATCGGCGACGACGGGACCGCCGACCTGACCGACGCGGTGACCGGCGAGCGCACGATCGGCCTGCTCGCCGTCCAGGCTGCTCAGGACGTGTGTGAGCGCACGGCCCGCGCGTTGGCCCGGTGGACCGACCCGGAACAGGCCGCGGCGGCCGCGTTGCTTCCCGCCCGGGTACGGCTGGTGGATCTGCTGCGGGCGGTGGCGGCGGGCCCGCAGGGTCTGGGTCGGCCGGTCGAGGCGCTGGACGGCGCGACGATCGGCGCGTGGTGGCGGCGCGGCACCGACGGCCTGCGGGCGACAATCGCCGTGGCGGAGAGCGGCCCGGTGACCCTGGACCTGCTCGGTGACGGCCCGCACGGCCTGGTGGTGGGCACGACCGGCGCCGGCAAGAGTGAGCTGCTCCGCACGCTCGTCGCGTCGCTGGCGTGTGTCTACTCTCCGGACGCGCTCACGTTCCTGCTTGTCGACTTCAAGGGCGGCGGGGCGTTCGACGCGTGCGCCGCGTTGCCGCACACGGTCGGTCTGGTCACCGACCTCGACGAGCACCTGGCCGCCCGGGCGCTGCGCTGCCTGCGGGCCGAGCTGCGCCACCGGGAACGGCGACTGCGCGAGGCCGGCGTCAGCGACCTGGGCGACCTGCTGGCGGCGGACCCGCCGCTGCCGCGGCTGCTCATCGTCATCGACGAGTTCGCGACGCTCGCCGTGGAACTGCCCGGCTTCCTGTCCGCCCTCGTCGATGTCGCGCAGCGCGGCCGCAGCCTGGGTATCCACCTGCTGTTGGCCACCCAGCGACCGCAGGGCGTGGTCGATTCCAAGATTCGGGCGAACACCAACCTGCGGGTGGCGCTGCGGGTGCAGGACGACGCCGACTCCCGGGACGTGATCGGCACGCGGCAGGCTGCCGACATCGACAGACGTCGCCCGGGGCGTGCCTACGTCCGGCTCGGCGCGGCGGAGGTCATCGGCGTGCAGACGGCGTTGGTGTCCGCGGCCGTCACGCAGGCACGCAGGGAACGCATCGAGGCCGTGCCGTTCGCGCTTGTCGGTGGGCCGGAGGCCGAGACGACGCCGGGAGCGTCGGGCAGCGTACCCACCGATCTTGAGACGTTGTCGGGGTCGGTCCGGGAGGCCGCCGTGCTGGGTGGCTACGACCAGCCGAGGGTGCCGTGCCCCCCACCGCTGCCGGCGGACGTCCAGGCGTGGACCCTCAGCGGAGCCGGCGGACCCGCCGACGCGCTGCCGGCGGTGCCGCTCGGGTTGGTGGACCTGCCCGACGAGCAACGGGCGGATGTCTGGTGGTGGTCGCCAGCCGAGAGCGGCACCCTGGTGTTGGGCGCGGACGTGGCGGCGACGAGCGCGGTGCTCGCCAGTGCCTGCCTCGGGCTCGCCCGGTTCCGCAGCCCGCGGCAACAGCGGATCCTGGTGCTCGCCGGCGTCGGGGGTGACCTCGGCGCGCTGGCCGGGCTGCCGCACGTGGGCGCGGTGGTCGGCGTGGACGACAACGAGCGGCTCGCGCGGGTGTTGGACCAGGTCGACGCGGAGATCGTGCACCGACGCGCGAGTGGGGCGGTGGGAGCGGAGATCCTGCTCGTGGTCGCCGGTTGGGACGCGCTCGTCGAGGGCGCCGAGCGGGCCGGGCTCGCCGACGTGGGCGCGCGGCTGGAGCGGGTGCTGCGCGACGGACCCCCGCTGGGCATCCGGCTCCTCGTCTCGGCCGCTCACGAGCGTGGCCTGCCCGGACGGGCGCTGGCCCAGCTCGGCACGAAGCTGTGCCTGCGGATGGCGGACGCCAACTCGTACACCGGGCTTGGACTTCGGGTCCGGGACGTGCCCGACCTGCGCGGGTTGCGGGCGATCGACCTGTCGACCCGGCACGAGGTCCAGATCGGCCGGTACGGGGAGAGCACGGTGGACGGCTTGACCGCGGCGGTGGCCCGGGTCGCCGCCGCGCATCCGGACGCGCTGCCCGCACCCGCGGTGGCGGTGCTGCCGGCGCTGGTGCCGGCCGACGAGGTGCTGCCGTCGTCAACAGTCGTCGGCCAGGTCTGGCGGCTCGGTGTGGGGCGGATCTACCGCGACCTCAGCGTGGCCACCCTGGCACTCGGCCCGGGCATGCACGCGGTGGTGGCGGGTCCGGCGGGCAGCGGTCGCACCACGGCCCTGCGGACGATCGCGGCCGCGGCACGGTCGAGCATGCCCGCGGCGAGCATCGTGGTGGTCGCGGCCGACCCGGCCGCCTGGACGGGAGGCGCGGCCGACGAGGTGGTCGGCTCGGTGGCCGAGCTGACCGGCTGGCCACCGGTGGGTCGGGGGCTGCTGTTGGTCGACGGGATCGAGTCGATGGGCGACGCCGGAGGGGGCCTGGACCGGCTGCTGCCGACCCTGTCCGCGGGGGCGCACGTGATCGTGGCGGGCCGGCCGGACGCGTTCCGTGGCATGCAACTGTGGCAGCGGGCGGTCACCATGTCCCGGACCGGGCTGTTGCTCCGGCCCGCGCCGGACGACGGCGAGATGCTGCGGATCCGGCTGCCGCGTGAGGTGCCGTTGCGCCGACTTCCCGGACGCGGCTACCTGGTCGAGGCAGGTGGACTGGAACAGGTGCAGGTGGCCCTTCTGGCGGAGCCGGGGCCCGCGGCGGCCCCCCTGACGCTGCCGGTCGGCGTGTTCGTCGGAGGCGCACGATGAAGAATCTTCCCGCGTACGGCGTCGGGGTTTGCCCGACCGCCACGGGTGTGGTGGTCGCGGTGGTGCGCGACGCCCCGTTGCGGCTCGCCGCGATCGCCGAGGTGCCCGGCGAGCCGGACGACTGGCGGAGGCTGGCCCGCGTACGCCGACTGCTCGGCCTGCCCCGGTGGTGCCCTGTCGCAGTCGTGACGGGACGGTTTCCCGGACCCGGCGGGGCGACGCTGGCCCGGGCCCGGTTGGACCTCGCGACGGCCCTGGACGCGGGACGGCTGCCGGCCGGTCGCCAGTGGTCCGCACCCCGCGAGCTGCTCATCGACGACCAGCTCACCCCGACGCTGGCGGACGAGGCACACAGGTGGGCGGTGGCGGCGGCGCTGGACGTGATCCGGCCCGTGGTCGCGCCGGACTGCGACGTCACGGTGGCAGGTAGTGACGGCGGGGCCGGTTCTGCCGAAGAATGGGACGACGTGGCGCTGTCGACCGGATGGGCCGTGCAACGGGTCAGCCGGACAATCAAGCAGGGGGGATGAGCCATGCCTGGTCGCGTACGGCGAACGAGAGGCGTCACGGTCACCGTGGCCAAGGGTGAGCGACGGCCGATGTCGTCGGGCACCCGTTGGCTGATCATGGTGTTGGCCTGGGTCGTCGCGTCGGCAGGGGTGCTGCTGGGCATCCGTCTCGCCACGAATGCCCACGCCGAGGACAGCGCGGCGGCGGTGCCGACCGCCTCCGCGCTCGACGCCAACTCGACGACCTCCACGGGCGGCGCCGACCGCCGTCTGCCCGGAACGACCCGGCTCGTCGCGCTGAAGCCGACGCCGCTGCTCGACTCCCGCACGTCGGACGCGCTCGCCGAGGGTGCCGCTGGTGGCGCCGAGGTGAGCCTGCCCATGCCACAGTTGCCCACCGGCACCCGCGACGTCCTGGTGGAGGTGTCGATCCTGGCCGCGACCGGGCCCGGAAAGGTCACCCTCGGCTCGGGGGAGGACAAGGTGACAGTGCTGAACGTCGCGAAGGCGAAGGCGCAGCAGTCCGCGACAGCGGTGGCGCGCCGCTCCGCCGACGGCACCCTACAGGTCGGCCTCACCAGTGGCGGTGACCTGCTGGTACGCCTCGTCGGGGCGTTCGAGCCGGTGGAGCGCTCCGACGCCGGCCGGGTCGTGCCGGTGACGCCGACCCCGGTGGTGCGGCTGGTGCCGAAGGAGGAGGGGAAGCGGACCAGCTTCGCGCTCGCCGACGTACCGCAACTCGCCACCGCCGGGCCGGTCTCGGCAATCGTGCTGCAGGTCTCCGCGGACGTCGGTACGCACGGCGGCTTCGTGTCGGCCGGCACCTCGGCGACCGCACTCACGCAGACCGTCTACTGGTCGGCGACGGCCGGCGCGGACCGCACCCGGGTCGGCCTCCTGTTCGTTCCCGTCTCCGCGGGGAAGGTCTTCCTCCGGTACGAGGCCGGCACCGAGCTTCGCGCCGACCTCGTCGGCTATGTGACAGGTACGGGGGCGCCGGTGGAGGTGGCGGGCCTGACGGTCCCGGTGCCACCGCACACCCCCGGCCCGACGTCCGTCCCCGCGAAATCCGGTGTGGACGTCGCCATCGGCGCGACGGGGAAGCTCGTCGACGTGCCTGCCGAACGGATCGGGGCGGCCCTGCTGACCCTGACCGCGATCGGCGAGGCCACCGGGGAGGTCACCGTGCGCCAGCCCGGCACCAGGGACGCGGCGTCGCCGACGCTGATCGCCGCGAAGGGCACCGCCCGCAGCGCCTCGACCCTGGTGGCCACCACGAACGCGGCGGTTCGCGTGGACAGCGCCGTGGCCGGGTCCGTCACCGTGACACCACGCCTGCTGGTCCTCAACCAATAGCCGCCGGGGAGCGGCCGACGCTACGCACGGGCGAGCTTGCGCAGGATGTCGACGACGAACCGGTGGTCGTCCAGCTGCGGAAGCCCGGAGACACCGACCCAGCCCACCACGCCGGTGCCGCGTACGCGCAACGGCACCGCACCGCCGGCGGCCGCGTAGCGGGAGGCCGGCAGACCGAACTTCTCGGCCAGCGTCACCTGCTTGTCCTGGCACAACCGGGCCATGTAGAGCGACGAGTGCTCGAACCGCGTCACCACCCGCCCCTTGCGACGCAGCCACCCGTCGTTGTCCGCCGTCGACCCGGGCAGGCCACAGTGGAACAGCTGACGCCCGGCCCGCCACACGCCTACCGAGACCGGCAGCCGCTGCTCCCTCGCGGCGGCGACGGCGAGCTGCCCCAGCTCGTACGCGTCCGTCTCGGACAGGCCCGCGAGCTCCAGCTCGGCCTCCTCGCGCAGCAGCTCGTCCAGGGTCGGCCACGCTTCGTGATCAGATGCCATCAGTCTTCTCCTCGTCGAAACTCGTCGTGCCGGGTGCTCACCAGGCGCAGGGCGCGTAGTCCTTCAGGAAACAGCCGTACAGGTCCTCGCCCAGCTCGCCACGGACGATCGGGTCGTACACCCGGGCCGCGCCGTCGACCAGGTCCAGCGGGGCGTGGAAACCCTCGTCGGCCAGTCGCATCTTCGTCGGGTGGGGGCGTTCGTCGGTGATCCAGCCGGTGTCGACGCTCGTCATCAGGATGCCGTCGGTCAGCATCTCCTGTGCGCTGGTGCGGGTCAGCATGTTCAGTGCGGCCTTGGCCATGTTGGTGTGCGGGTGCCCCGGCCCCTTGTAGCCGCGGCCGAACTGGCCCTCCATCGCCGACACGTTCACCACGTACTTGCGGCGGGCCGACGCGGCGGCCATCGCCGGCCGCAGTCGACTGACCAGCACGAACGGCGCGGTGACGTTGCACAGTTGCACTTCGAGCAGCTCGACCGGGTCGACCTCCTGCACCCGCTGGACCCAGCTGTTGACCGAGTCGAGGTCGGGCACGAGACCACCGGCGTCGATGGCCGTGGACGCGGCGATCCGTTCCGGCGAGGCGGAGCCGCTGGTGAGTGCCAGCGCGGTGAGCGCGTGCGGGGTGAGCGCGGTGGACTGCGGCCCGGCGGTCAGGCTGCCCACCGGGCCGGTCTCGCCGTCCGACTTGGCGAACGTGATCAGCTCGGGCAGCGGACCGTCCGGCAGGGCCGCGGCCTCGGCGGCGATGAGCTGCGC
The DNA here is from genome assembly GCF_043198035.1 of Micromonospora sp. NPDC048898. Taxonomy (NCBI): domain Bacteria; kingdom Bacillati; phylum Actinomycetota; class Actinomycetes; order Micromonosporales; family Micromonosporaceae; genus Micromonospora; species Micromonospora sp. NPDC048898. The sequence goes on along the minus strand of NZ_JBICUF010000002.1, from coordinate 436,155 downwards.
GTACGCCCCGGGGGAGCGGCGGACGGTCTGCGCCGCGTTGTTGATCAGGATGTCCAGGGGGCCCTGGCTGCTGACGTCGTCGGCGAGGGCGATCACCTGGGCGGGGTCGCGCAGGTCGATGCCGACGATGCGCAGACGGTGCAGCCAGTCCCCGCTGTCGGGCATGGCGGCGAACCGGCGCACCGCGTCATGCGGGAACCGCGTGGTCACCGTCGTGTGTGCGCCGTCGCGCAGCAGCCGCAGCGCGATGTACATGCCGATCTTCGCCCGACCACCGGTGAGCAGTGCGCGCCGGCCGGTCAGGTCGGTACGGGCGTCGCGGCGCTCCCGGTTGAGCGCGGCGCAGGACGGGCAGAGCTGGTGGTAGAAGGCGTCCACCTCGCGGTAGCGCTGCTTGCACACGTAGCAGCCGCGGGGGTTGTGCAGGAAGCCCGCCGTCTCGCCGGCGGCGGAGGACGCGAGCGGGATGCCCTGGGTCTCGTCGTCGATCCGCCCCGGGGCGCCGGTGGCGGTGGCCTCCGTCACCGCGCGGTCGGCGGCGAGGATGGCGTCCCGCCGTTCCTCACGTCGCCTCTGCTTGATCACCTTGTAGAGCCGGGCGGTGGCCCGCTGCACCCGCACCACGTCCGGGTGGTCGGAGGGCAGGGCCTCCAACGCCTCGAAGACACCGAGGCAGGCCTCCAGCCGGTCGCGGTCAATACCGTCCTGACCGTTTTCGGTAATGTTGTCCACCGTCATGTGTCTGTGTCTCGTCCCGTTTCCCGTGCCGGATCCAGCCGGCCCGCCCCAAGTCCGACCCGAAACTGTACGCACCACGTGGCCCGCGACGCACCCCGCGTACACCTGTCGGCCCCGGAGGCGCCCGGCGGCCTCCGAGGCGGCGTCGGTCTCAGGCCTCGTCGGCCCGGCCGAGACGCCAGTAGCCCATGAAGGCCACCGCGCGCCGGTCCAGGCCCCGCTCGGCGACCAGGTGTCGGCGCAGGTTCCGGATGACGCCGGCCTCCCCGGCGAGCCACGCGTACAGCGGTGTCACGGTCACCTCGTCGGGGACCTCCCACAGGATCTCGGTGTCGACGTCCACGTCCGCGACCGGCTCGGTGGCCGCCGTCGCGCCCGGGGCCAGCAGTTCCCCCGCCGCCACGGTGACGGCGGGCACCAGTCGGCTGCCGTGGGCGTCGTCGCCCCGGGGCAGCCAGCGCACCTCGACGCCGGGGGGCGCGGCCAACGGCAGCACGTCGTCGGCGTCGGGCACCTCCAGCAGGACGACGCCCCGGGCTTCCTGAGGCAGGCGCTCGCAGATGCTGGCGATCGCCGGCACGGCCGTCTCGTCCCCGGCCAGCAGCAGTCTGCTCCCGGCCGACGGGCGGAACTCGGCCCCGCCGTGGTCACCGTCGTAGGCGGAGTCCGGCCCGACGATGGCGATCTGGTCGCCCGCGCTCACCCGCCGCGCCCAGCGCGTCGCCGGCCCGCCGTCGCCGTGCAGCACCAGGTCGACGTCGACCTCGGCCAGGTGCGGTCGGACGGCCCGCACGGTGTAGGTGCGGATCGGGGGACGTCGGTGCTCGGGCAGGGACCGCCAGGTCGCGTACCAGTCCGCGCCCTGGGGAAGGTCCACCCCGCGCTCACCGGGCAGCGGCAGCGCCAGCTTGATCCGCTGGTCGTCACCGTTGTCGGCGAAGCGGTCGAGGTCCGGCCCGGTGAAGGTCACCCGGGTGAAGGACGGGCTGAGTCGGCGTACCGCGCGGACGGTGACGGCGAACACGCGGTACGGCGCGATGGGCAGGGTCTCGGTCATGGTGCCTCTCTCGACTCGGGCCGGCGTCTACCGGGTGGTGCTCGCCACGGCGCGGGAGCGCCACAGCAGCCAGACGAAGTACGGTGCGCCGATCATGGCGGTGACCAGGCCGGCGGGGATCTGGGCCGGCGCGATGACCGTCCGGCCGAGGGTGTCGGCGATGCTGACCAGCGCCGCGCCGAGCAGGGCGGCCACCGGGAGTACCCGGGAGTGTCGCCCGCCGACGAGCGCCCGCGCGGCGTGCGGGGCGACCAGGCCGACGAAGCCGATGACCCCGACGGCCGAGACGGCGGTGGAGGTGAGCAGCGCCGCCGCGCCGAGCGCGATCAACCGGGTGCGTTCCAGCCGGACGCCCAACACCCGGGGGGTGTCGTCGTCCAGGGTGAGCAGGTCGAGTTCGCGACGGGCGGCGACCACGGCCGGGGTGAGCACCAACAGGGCGATCAGCACCGGCAGCACCTGGGAGGGCATCCGACCGTAGGTGGAGCCGGACAGCCAGGTCAGCGCCTTGCCGGTGTTCCACGGGTCGAAGGCGACGACCAGGTAGGTGATGACCGCCATGCCGCCCTGCCAGGCGCCGAAGCCGATCAGCACCAGCCGGTCGGAGCTGAGCCCGCCGCGCCAGGCCAGGCCGTAGACCAGGGCGAACGCCAGCATCGCGCCGAGCCCGGCGACGCCGGAGACGGCCCACACCCCGGCCAGCGGCACGAAGGTGAGCAGGGCGACGGCACCGAGCCCGGCACCGGCGGTGATGCCGAGGATGCCGGGTTCGGCCAGCGGGTTGCGGCAGACCGCCTGCACGGTGGTGCCGGCTACCGCGAGCGCCGCGCCGGCCAGGACCGCCGCGGCGACGCGCGGCCACCGCTGGTCCAGCACAAAGGTGTACGCGGGCCCGGTGCTGCCGTTGACCCAGTTGACGACGTCGCCGAGCAGCACCCAGGTGTCACCGGCGAGCATGCCGACCGCCACGGCGCAGACGGTCAGGACGGCGGTGACCGCGACGACGCCCCGGTGGAAGACGGCGGTGCGGACGGCCGCGTGGCCGCCGGGCGGACGGCGGGTGGGGCCGGCGTCGCGGTGCCGGCGTGCCAGCCAGATGAGGATCGCCGCGCCGAACAGGGTGGTGACCACGCCGGTGGGGATGTCCACCCCGGCCTGCCCGCCCAGCACGGCGCGCAACAGCACGTCGGAGCCGAGCACGATGATGACCCCGGCGATGCCGGACAACGGCAGCAGGATGCGGTGCCGGTGCACCCCCGGCACCACTGGGGCGAGCAGTCGGACGATCACCGGGGCGCACAGGCCGACGAAGCCGACCGGGCCGGTGAGGGTGACGGCCGCGGCGGACAGCAGCACGGCCAGCACCATGACGGTGAGCCGGGTACGCCGCACGTCGAGGCCGAGCACGGTGGCGGTGTCGTCGCCGAGGGCGAGGATGTCGAGGCGGTGCCCGAGCAGGACCAGCATGACGATGGCGCCGACGATCACCGGGGCGAGTTGGGTCAGCGCGGTCAGGTCGCTCTGCACCAGTGAGCCGTTGCCCCAGGCGAACAGCCCGATGGTGGCCTGCTCGAACAGGAGCAGCAGCAGGGTGGTCACCGACCCGAGCGCCAGCGCGGTCGCCGAGCCGGCGAGGATGAGTCGGGTGGTGCCGGCCTGCCCACCGGAGGACATCGCCAGCACCAGACCGGCGGCGGCCAGCCCGCCGCAGAAGGCGAGACCGCCGGCGGGCAGCGCGGGCAGTGAGACGCCGAACGCGGCCACCGAGACGATCGCCAGGTGCGCGCCGGCGTTGACGGCGAGGGTGTCGGGGGAGGCGAGTGGGTTGCGGGCGATCGACTGCAACGCGGCGCCGGCGAACCCGAGCGCGACGCCGATGGCCAGCCCCGCGAGCATCCGGGGCAGCCGGGCGGCGAGCAGGACGCGGGCCGCCTCGTCGTCGGTGCCGGTGGCGAGCCGCAGCAGGTCCAGGGCGCCGACGGTCGAGGTGCCCTGGGTGAGGTGGACCGCGCCGACCACGAGCAGCAGCAGGGTCGCGGCGACGAAGACGGCGGCGACGCGGGGCGCGGCCGGGCGTCCGCCCGGAGCCGGCCGGGTGGCCGGCTCCGGGCGTGGGGGTGCGCTCAGCACGCTCACACCGCGTACGTCTTGACGAGTTCGTCGATGTACTGCTTGCCGGACAACGGCCCGCCGAAGGTCCAGATGCCGTTGGGCATCTTGTGCAGGTTGCCCTGCCGCACGAAGGGCAGCGACTTCCAGATGGCGTTTCCGGCGAGACCGTTGGCGAACACGTCGTCGCCGTCGGAGGCGCTGTAGAAGAGGCGCAGGTTCGGATCCTTGAGCACCGTCATGCCCTCGACGTCGGTCTGGCCCAGGCCCCACACCTCGTCGGTCTTACCGGTCCAGGCGTTGGTGAGGCCGAGTTGGATGCCGATCTGGGAGACCAGCGCGCCCTTGCCGAACATCCGGATGCTGACGGTGCTGCCCTCCTTCCAGCCGTCGGCGATGGCGAACGGCCGGCCGGCGGCACCCGCGTCGGCGATCTTCTTCTTGCCGTCGGCGATGGCCGCGTCGAAGTCGGTGAGCAGCTTCTGTGCCTCGGTCGTCTTGCCGACCGCCTTCGCGATCATGGTGAGGTCGGTGCGCATCCGGCCGAGGTTGTCGGTGGCGTCACTGCCCTTGGCGACCACGACGGGGGCGTACTTCTCCAGCTGACTGATCAGGTTGGCGCCCCGGTCGTCCTCCATCACGATGAGGTCGGGCTGGAGGGCGACGATCGAGTCGACGCTGGGCTCGCCGCGGGTGCCGACGTCCTTGACGCCCGGGTCGAGCTTCGCGGCGGTGACCCAGGTGCCGTAGCCCTTGGGGTCGGCGACACCGACGGGCATGACGCCCAGGCTGACGAGCATCTCGACCTCGCCCCACTCCAGCCCGACGACCTTTGTCGCCGGGGCCTTGAGGGTGACCTGCTTGCCCCGGCTGTCGGTGAGGGTGACCGGGCCGCCGGCCGCCGAGGGGGAGGTCTCGGGGGACGCGGCGGTCTCGGTGGTGCCGCAGGCGCCGAGCGTCAGCGCGGCCACGACGGCGAGAAGGGCGGTGAAACGGGTACGGGTCATGACGGTCTTTCTGCTGCTGTGGACAGGGGTGTTCAGACCAGGGCGCGGATCTGGTGCCGCCCGACGGGGCGGGTGGTGACCAGTCCGCTGAGCGGGTCGGTGGTCACCTCGATGCGGATCCCGTAGGTCTCGGTGAGGGCGTCCTCGGTGAAGACCGCAGCCGGGGTGCCGGTGGCGCGGACCCGGCCCTGGTGCAACAGGACCACCTCGTCCGCGACGGCGGCTGCCTGGTTGAGGTCGTGCAGCACGACGCCGACGGCGACGCCGTGATCGTTCGCGAGGTCACGGACCAGGTCGAGGATCTCCACCTGGTAACGCAGGTCGAGAAACGTGGTGGGCTCGTCGAGGAGCAGCACCGGGGTGTCCTGGGCCAGGCAGGTGGCCAACCACACCCGCTGCAACTCGCCGCCGGACAGTTCGTCGACGGGGCGGTCTGCCATCGGCGCGACGCCTGTGACGTCCATGGCGCGGGTGATCGCGGCGGGGCCGTGCGGGTCCTCCGCGCGCCAGCGCCCCCGGTAGGGGTGGCGGCCGTAGCCCACGACGTCCCGGACGGTGACCCCGTTGGGCACCGGCCTGCTCTGGGCGAGCAGCGTGACCCGCCGGGCGAACTCCCGGGCCGCGAGGCTGGCGGCCGTGACGCCGTCGGCGAGGTGCACGGTTCCGGCCTCGATCGGGTGCAGCCGGGCCAGTGCCCGCAGCAGGGTGGACTTGCCGCTGCCGTTGGGCCCCACCAGTGCGGTCACGGCACCCGCGCGGAGGTTGATCGCGGCACCGTGCACCACCGGCACACCGTGATAGCCCAAATGGAGGTCGACGCCGGACAGGCTGCGCTCCCCGTTGACCGACGCCAACTCGCTCTGCATGAGGTTAGGCTAACCTAACCGAATGATGGCCTGTCAAGTCGGTCGCAAGGCCGTGGCCAGCCTGGCGGACCGGTGGGCGTCGGGTCCGTGCGCGCGTGGGGGATGCTGGTTCCGTGCAGATCACGACCCTCGGCCCACTCGCCGTCGACGGCCGTCCCGTTCGGGGTGAACGGCTCGCGACGGTGATCCGCGCCTTTGTCGATGCGCGGGGGCGGGCGGTCTCCACGAGCCTGCTCGTGGACGCCGTGTGGGACGGCACGCCGCCCGACGACGCGACCGGCGCCGTCCAGGCCCTGGTGTCCCGGGTGCGTCGTCTCGGGCTGCCCGTGATCGCGGTGCCGGGCGGCTACCGGCTGCCCGCCGAGGAGGTCACCGTCGACGCGGTCGAGGCGCGGGCGCTCGTCGACCAGGCGCGGACCGTGTTCCACTGTGGAGACGTCCGTGCCGCCCGCGGCCTGGCCGATCAGGCACGTGCCCTGTTCCCCGAGGTTCCGGAGCTGGTCACCAGCGAGGACACCCGACTGTTCGCGGATGTCACGGCGCTGCGCGCGCAGGCGGCACTCGCCGGCGTGGGTGCGTTCGACGAGGTCGACCTGAGCCGGCTCGTCGCGCGTACGCCCCCGGACGAGCCGTCGGCCGCCCTGCTCGTCCGGGTGCTCGCCGCCCAGGGCCGCGAGGCGGAGGCGCTGGAGGTGGTCGAGAGACTCCGGGCCGAGCTGGCCGACCGGTACGGCACCGACCCGTCGCCCGTGATCGCACAGGTCCACCTGGCGCTGTTGCGTGGTGAACTCACCGCCCCACCCGTCGCCGCGGCGCCCCGGCAACCGCTGCGGATCGCGTTGCCCGATGCCTGGCGTCGGCCGATGACCGCCCTCGTCGGCCGGGAACGGGACGTCGACGCCGTCGCCGACGCGCTCGCCGAGACACCCGTGGTGACGATCGTGGCGACCGGTGGCGCGGGCAAGACCCGGCTCGCCGCCGAGGTGGCGAGACGCGCCGCCGCGGCCGGGCGGTCGGTGCGCGTGATCGAGCTCGCCGGCCTGCGCTCGCCCGAGGAGGTGCTGCCCACGGTGCTCGCCGCGCTGGGCGGTGCGGACACCACGGCGACCGGCGCCAACCTGGGCCTGGAGCGGCGGGTGCTCAGCCCCGAGGAGCGGCTGCGCGCCGTGGCGCCGGACCTCGACGGGCTGGTGGTGCTGGACAACTGCGAGCACGTCCTCGACGCGGTCGCGGCCGTCGTCGCGGACCTGGTCGCGGTGACGTCCCCGGAGGTCGCGGTGCTCGCCACGAGCCGGGCCCCGTTGGGTCTGGCCGGCGAACTGGTGCACCGGCTGACCGCCTTGCCGGACACTGACGCGCTCGCGCTCGTCGAGTCCCGGGCGAGGGCCGGCGGTGCGGTGCCGACCTGGGACGCGGAGCGGGTGCTGGCGCTGTGTCACCGCCTCGACAACCTGCCGCTGGCACTCGAGTTGGCCGCCGCGCGGCTGCGGCACATGCCGATCGACGACGTGCTCGCCGGGCTGACCGACCGGTTCGCGCTGCTCGACGACGCCCTACGCGGCCTGCCGGAGCGGCACGCGAGCCTGTGGGCGTTGGTCGACTGGAGCAGGGAACTGCTCGCCGTGGACGACCGTGAGTTGCTGCAACGGGTCGCGGTCATCCCCGCACCGTTCACCGCCGACCTCGCCGCCGCGGTCGCGCAGACCCCCGACGTGCGTCGCGGCCTGGCGAGCCTCGTCGAACAGTCGCTGTTGACCCTGGTCGAGGGGGACGGTCCGCCGCGTTACCGGATGCTCGAGACGGTCCGCGAGTACGGCGAAGCCCGGCTCGACGCGGCGGGTGCCCGGGAGTTGGCCATGACCGGCCTGGTCGGGTGGGCGCGGAAGGAGGCCGTCGCACTCGTTGGCCGCTTCGTCGGCCCCGGCCAGGTCGACGCGCTGCACCGCTGCGCTGCCGAGCAGGAAAACCTGGTCGCGGGCCTGCGGTGGGCCCTGGGACAGGACGACGAGCCCGCCGCGATCGACGTCACCACCGCGCTGTTCCACCTCTGGTCGGTGCGGGGCCTGCACCTTGAGGTCCTCGCCTGGGCGCGCGGGCTGCTGCACGTCGACGACCCGAGCCGACGACCGCGATCGGCGATCCTGCGGGGGGCGGCCAGCGGCCGACCACTGCCCAACGCCGACCGACTCACCTGGACCTGCGTGGTGATCAGCGTGAACGCCGGCATCAGCGCCGATCTGCGGTCCGCTGTGCTCGCCCGGCGGGCGATGCGAACGGTCCTGGCCGAACGGCCCGCCGAGGTGTCGTCCCGGCTGACCGCCCTCGCGTCGGCGTTGCCCGGCTTCGACGCGTCCGACCTGGAGCAGAGCATGAAGACCGCGGCCGAGATGATCGCGCACCCGGACCCGTACGTGCAGGGTCTCGGGCTGTTCGCGCGGGCCGCGGTACGGGAGAACGGCGGCCTGCCGCAGGAGTCGATAGGTGACGCCGAGCAGGCGTACCACCGCTTCGAGGCCGCCGGTGACCACTGGGGCATGGCGATGGCGGCGGGCGCCGTCGGGCAGTTCCTGGTCCCGAGCGGGGATGCCCGGTCGGCCGAGTGGCTGCGGCGCAGCGTTCAGCACATGGAGTTGGTCGGCGCCACACAGGACGCGCGGTCGATCCGGGTCCGGCTGGACGTGCAACTCGCCCTCACCGGTGACGCGGAGGCGGAACGGCGACTGGGCGAGACGGCCGCGCTGGGCCAGTCCGAGCAGATCGACGCCGCGCAGGCGCTGCTCGGCCTGGCGCACCTCGCCTGGCAGCGTGAGCGGTACGACGAGACGCTCGCCTACGCCGACGAGGTGACGCGTGTTCTCGCCGGCTGGGTGGGGCCGCAGCCGCAGCCGCGCGTGATGCTCCGGGCCACGGCGGCGATCATCTACCTGCGGGTGGCCCAGGCCGGACGGGTGTCGGGCAACGACGTCACCGTCCAGGCGGCCGCGATGCTGTCGCTCGCCCGCGACGACGCGCTGACGTCGCGGGACCTGCCGGTGATCGGGGCGTGGGCGTCGGGCGGCGCGGAACTCGCGGCGTACCGGGGTGATGTCGACACCGCCCGCGAGCTGGCCATACTCGGGAAGCGGATCGGCACCCAGATCGAGATGTTCTTCCCCTTCGAAAACGGCGAACGGCTCAACGCCATCCTCGGGACCGAGGAGCAGCGTGAGCCGTTGCTGGCCGCGTGGCGCGAGCGGCCGGCCGCCGCGGCGGTCGCCCGGATCCGCGAGTTGATGGACGACCTGCTCGCGTAGGTCAGATCTTCTTGCGGTACGCGCGCAACGCCAGCGGCATGAACACCGCCACGAAGCCGGCGCACCAGGCGAGCGTCCACCAGACGTGGTCGCCCAGTGGGGTGCCGAGGAACAGTCCGCGTACCGATGCCACCAGGTGGGTCATCGGGTTGACGTTTACGAACGCCTGCATCCAGCCCGGCAGGGTGTCGGCGCCGACGAACACGTTCGACGCGAAGCTCAACGGCATGATCAGCGCGAACATCACGCCCTGCACGGCACCCGCGGTGCGCACCTTCATCGACACCAGCACCGGCAGCCAGCTCAGGCAGAGCGCGAACAGCACCGCGAGCAGGCACCCGGCGATCGCCCGGAACAGGTCGGTCTCGATCCGGAAACCCAGCACGTAGCCGATCGCGAGGGTCGACACCGTGACGATGACGTACCGGACGACGTCGCCGAGAACCGCGCCGACGAGCGGTGCGGAGCGCGGGATCGGCAACGACCGGAACCTGTCGAAGATGCCCTTGGCGATGTCGGTGTTGAGGTTGACGCCGATCGCGATGGCGCCGGTGGCGATCGTCTGCGCCAGGATGCCGGGCAGCAGGAACTGCAGGTAGTCGTGGGTCGATCCGGCGACCGCGCCGCCGAAGACGTACACGAAGATGATGAGGAACAGCACCGGCTGCAACGTGACGTCGATGAGTGCCTCGGGCGTACGCCAGGTCTTGATCAGGCTGCGCTTGGCGAGCGCCAACGAGTGCCGGACCAGCCGGAACGGCCGCGGGTTCGGGGCCGTTGTCGACAGTGCGCGGCTCTTCGTGGGTGCCGTGTCGATCAGAGTGCTCATGCCGCGACCTCCGTGGGGCGGGTGGTGTCGTCGTCGGATGCCGTACGCCCGGTGAGGGTGAAGAACACCTCGTCGAGGCTCGGCAGGTGCAGGGAGAGTTCGGTGACCGCGATGCCGGCGGCGGCGAACCGCGCGACGCTCTCGGTCAGGGCCGCGTCGTCGGTGACCGGCACCGCGAGCACGCCCTTGCGGATCTCGTCGGCCTGCGCGCCGGAGCCGACCTGGGTCAGGATCTCCGCGGTACGGGGCAGCTGCGCCGCGTCGGAGGGCCGGACCTCGAGGGTCTGCCCGCCGACCACCCGCTTGAGCCCGTCCGGCGTGTCGTGCGCGATGACCCGGCCGTGGTCGATGACCGTGATCGCGTCGGCGAGCGCGTCGGCCTCCTCCAGGTACTGGGTGGTGAGCAGCACCGTCGAGCCGTTGCCGACAAGCGAGCGGACCACGTTCCACATGTCCTCGCGCTTGGCCGGGTCGAGTCCGGTGGTCGGCTCGTCCAGGAAGATCACGTCGGGGGAGCCGACGAGGCTGGCGGCCAGGTCCAGCCGCCTGCGCATGCCGCCGGAGTAGGTCTTGGCCGGCCGGTTCGCGGCGTCGGTCAGGTCGAACCAGTCGAGCAGTTCGGCGGCCCGCCGCCGGGCACCGGTGCGGCCCAGCTCCAGCAGGGTGCCGAACAGTTCCAGGTTCTGCCGCCCGGTCAGGTCCTCGTCGACCGAGGCGTACTGGCCGGTGAGGCCGATGCTCTGCCGAACGCGCTCGGCGTCCCGTACCACGTCGAAACCGCCGATCCGGGCGGTTCCGCCGTCCGGGGCCAGCAGGGTGGAGAGGATGCGTACGGCGGTGGTCTTGCCGGCGCCGTTGGGGCCGAGCACCCCGAGCACCGTCCCGCGGGGAACCGCGAGGTCCACGCCCTGTAGCGCCCTCGTCTTCCCGAACGTCTTCACGAGGCCCTCGGCCTCGATCACCAGGTCAGCTGTCATGCGGACAGCCTGCACGGGTCGGCTGACACCGCCCCGACACGGCACCGACACCGGCTGACACCGGCGGTGCCGGCCCGGCGGGTCCGGCCCCGGCGCGGTGATCGACTCGACTTCGCGAAAGACGCGGTATCCACCCGCCCGCGACACCGCGACTTCAAGAAAACCAAGTCGATCAAGCCGCGTGCGCGCGGACCAGGGTCAGGCCGCCGGACCGTCCGTGTTCTGGATCATCTGCCGGAGCACCTTCAGGGTCGTCACGTAGTCGGCGTCGTCGATCCCGTGGTGGATGCGCGCGCGGATCGCCGGAGCGTGCTGCTTGATGGTGAGGCGAGCCGCCTCACCCGCCTCGGTGATCCAGAGTCGCTGCTGGTCGTCGCGCGTGAGCCAACCCCGGTCCAGCAGAACGCCGGCCTCGGCCTCCAGATCGTCCTCGGACCTCAGATAGCTGCTCATGGCCGATTCAAGCTCGGCGATGGTCATGCCGTGACCGTCGGGTGAGATGTCGTTGCCCGACAGGTTGCGGAGCAACCAGAACTGGGGCTGGGTGTAGCCGAACTCGGCGTACCGGGCCCGTGTGAAGGCGATGAGTGCCTCATAGGCCACGCCGGTCCAGTACGCGGCGGGCTGGGTCGCGAGTTCGACGTCGGACAGGCGCTGGGTTGCCACGGGTGCCTCCTGGGGTCTTCGACTGAGCGCGACCCTAGAACCTCAAGTCGTGGTGAGGTCAACGAGGAGACCCGGCTGTTCCCGTGCACGAGCGCTACGGCGTAGGTTGCGGGAGTGACAAGAAGTGAGCGGATCGCGGACCAGCTGGACCGGCACTGGCAGAAGAACCTTCGGCCGCGGCTGGACGGTCTTGCCGATGAGGAGTACTTCTGGGAGCCGGTGCGCGGCTGCTGGAGCATCCGTCCACGTGGCACGTCGCCCGCGCCGATGTCGGCAGGTTCGGGGGAATGGACGATGGACTCCGCGTCCCCTGACCCGGTGCCCGCGCCGGTGACCACGATTGCCTGGCGGCTGGCGCACATCATCGTCTCCTGCCTGGCCTATCGGGTCGAATGGCACTTCGGCGGCCAGGAGGCCGACTCACTCGCCTACGCGGGGACCGCCGACGAGGCGCTGAAACAGCTCGACGAGATGTACGGGAGATGGGACGCGGGGGTCCGCGCACTCTCGGACGTCGACCTGGAGAACCCGCCCACTGTGGGTCCCGAGCGGTTTCCCATGGAGGGCATCGTCCTGCACGTCAACAGGGAGCTGATCCATCACGGCGCCGAGATTTCCCTGCTGCGCGACCTCTACCGCTGGCAGGACGGAGCGTGACGCTCTGTTGGGCGATTCTCTACGGGTGAAGGAGGGCCCGATGGGCCGCACGGTGTTGAGCATGAGCGTGTCGTTGGACGGCTTCGCCGCCGGTCCTGACGTCACCCGCGAACAACCGATGGGCAGAGGCGGCGAGCGGCTGCACGAGTGGCTGTTCCAGGCTGACGGGGATCGCGCCGTGGCGGCTGACGGCCTCACCCCGGTCGGGGTCGATGCCGCGCAGGTACGGGAGCGTCAGGCCACGACCGGTGCCGTGGTGGTCGGCAAACGGACGTTCGACGTCGGTGTGGACCTGTGGCAGGACACCCCGTTCCCGGTGCCGTGCTTCGTGGTCACTCGCGAGTCGCGCGACCCGTTGCCGATGAAGAGTGACGTCTTCACATTCGTCGACGACGGACTCCACAGCGCGCTGCGCCAGGCGCGGCAGGCAGCGGGCGACCGGAACGTCCTCATCATGGGCGGGCCCACCACCGGACGAGAGTTCGTCCGGGCCGGGCTGGTGGACGAGATCCACGTCCAACTCGTACCGGTGTTCCTCGGTGCCGGCACGCGCCTGTTCGACCACCTCGGCACCGAGCACATCGCACTCGAACGCACCGCGGTGATCGAATCACCACACGTCACGCACCTGCGCTTCCGCGTGCCGAGGTGACCGTTCGGCGTCGGCCGGCCCGCAGTGCGGACTCGACGTCCGCCGCGCACGACCGGCCGGCGCCTGCACGGCCGCGCCGACTGTCGACGTCGCGATATGCTGGCGGTGGCAGAGCGCCTGCCAGTGCCCGATGTGGTGGCCCACGCCCGACCGCATGCTGGGGCCAAGAGTCTCCGACTCCGCGCCGCTGTGTCGACTCCCGGCGTGCCGGCCACGCCGCCTGCTCGGTGGAGTGCGTGGGGCTGCACCGGAGGCGTCATGTCTGATTCCACCCCCCGCCGAACCCCAGCCCCGGGGCGCGCCCGCAAGCGCGCCATCCGGGAACACGCCGCCCAGGCCGGTGTCGCCTACTCGGTGGCCGCCCGCCACCTCGAGTCGGTGGGTCTACGGCCCGGCGAAACCCTCGCCACGTACGGGCGGACGATCTACCCGATCGGGTTCGACCCGCATCGTCAGCTGCTCGTCGAACGCCGCGAGCGGCGGTCGTTCGAGGAGCGGGTGTCGGACACCAGGCGGGCCGTGGTCCTGCCTCATGGCCGCGCGCAGCACCTCGTCGAGCGCTTCCCGCCCAGCCGTGGGCGTACGGGCAGTGGAGTGGGCGCGCTCTACCACGGCGAGGGCCGGGTGGAACTGCTCGCGATGCTGTACATCGTGGTCGCGACAGAGTCGCCAGGGCTGCTGCCCGAGGTGGGGGATCTGGCCTGGATCGCGGAGCTGGGCGAGGACACCGCGCTCGACACGGCCTGCGCCGAGATCGACCGCGAGGCCCGCCGCCTGCTCGACCGGGAGGCCCGGGCGCTCTGGGCGGGCATCGAGGCGGCGCTGGCCGGCGCCGAGCACAGCACGGACTGGCAGGTTCGCCAGGAGGCGATCCGGCAAGCCGCGCTTCTCCACACGATGATGTCGCCGCGTGTCGGTCACGCCGGCGAGCCGTACGTGCCGGGGTTGCCCGTCGCCGGTGCCCGACAGATCCTCGACGCGCTGCTCATCGTCGCCGACGACGGACACGCGCCGGGCACCCGGGTGCGTCTGCTCACCCAGCCGAACGACACGCGCTCAGGCACGATCATCGGTGCCAGGTGGGGATCATCTGGTCCGCCGGTGGGCTATCTCGTCTGGCTGGACGGAGCGACCGCGCCGCTGTCGGTCTGCCCCGAGGATCTGATTGTCCTGGCCCGCCAGGAAACCAATCCCCGCTGAGCCGGACTGGCCTACGTGCGGACCGGCCGGGCTCTTGGGGAGGGAGCCCGGCCGGTGGGGTCGACGCCGTCGTGGAGTTGCCCGGCATGGCAGGCATGGCAAGGTTCTGGGTCCGCAAATGACCCAGACAACCACCCGGAGGCGCTCGCGTGTCCGGGATTGGTACCGGCGGGAACCGGCCGGAACCCAACCTGCGTCGAACAGTGACGAAGTGATGAGCGGAGGTTGTGTACATGTCCCTCGCCACGAGCCTGCCTGCCCGGGTCAGCGCGGTCCTCCTTGCTGGCGCGGTCCTGCTGGCAGGTTGTAGCCGGTCGACGCTGCCGGGCGACGCAGCACGCATCGACGCGAAGCTCGTGGCCAACCTCGATCCCAACGATGCCCGTGCGGTGGGTCAGGCGGTCAACGCCTTCGGGTTCGACCTGTTCGGCGAGGCGGCGGACGGTAAGCAGAACACCATCACCTCGCCGCTGTCGGTGGCAGTGCTGCTGGCGATGGCCCTGGCCGGCACGGACGGCGACACGGCCACGGAAATGGCCAGGACGCTGCACCTCGACGACCCGCGCGACGTGAGAGTCGGCGCGCTGCTGCGGACGCTTGCCGATACCGACCAGGTCACGCTCTCGGTCGCCGACGCTCTCTGGGCCGATCGAGGCAAGCCGTTTGAGGAGGACTACCTGACGTTCGTGCGTCGCACCTTCGGCGCCACTGTGGAGCACGCCGACCTCAGCTCGCCGGATGCGGCCGACGCGATCGACGCCTGGGCTAGAAAGAACACCAACGGGCTCATCCGTGGCATCGCCGCCGATCTGGGGCTGCCCGACCCGGACGCGGTCCTCGTTCTACTCAACGCCGTCTACTTCCTTGGTGAGTGGAAGACGAAGTTCGACCGCGCCGACACCAGGCCGCAACCGTTCACGCTTCCCGACGGCGGGAAGGTCGACGTGGCAACGATGCACCTCAACGACGAGGCGTTCGGCTACACCCAACGCGACGGGTACCGCATGCTGCGCCTGCCCTACGGCAAGCACGGTCGGTACGGCATGGAGGTGCTGCTGCCCGACGAGCGGAACACACTGGCCAACCTGCTCGGCTCGCTCGACGCCAGCCAGTGGCGCGCCGCCGTCGACAGCCTCACCGAACAGACCATCGACGAACTCGCCCTGCCACGCTTCGAACTACGGTGGAAGGGTGAGCTGAACGGTCCGCTCCAGCGGCTTGGCCTGTCCAATGCGTTCACGCCAGGCAGTGCCGATCTCCGACCGATGTCCCCCCTGGCTACGTCGCTGGAGAAGGTCGTGCACAAGACCTACATCAGGGTGGACGAGCGCGGCACAGAGGCGGCCGCCGTCACCGGTGGGGCCATGGTCACCTCGGCGCGACTGAACCGGACCGTGTTTCGCGTCGATCGACCGTTCGCCTTCACCATCTCCGACCAGCAGACCGGAGCCATCCTCTTTCTCGGCGCCGTCACTGACCCCCGAACCTGAAATGGCATGACGCCGAGGCGGCCCCACGCACATCTCGGCCTTGCACACACGCCACAGGTTCGTGCGGCGGTCTGGATCGCGGCTCAAGGTTGACGCCCTCGGCTACCGACGGTGCGGACCACGGCCCCGGGTGGAGACGAAGTGGTACGACATGACGGCGAACCCGGGGTCACGCAGCAGCCGGCGGAAGGCGTTCAGTTGCTGGGGCGACAGCCCCGCCGCCAGCAGGTCCGGCTCCAACTGCCGGGAGTTCGTCTCGTAGAGCGACGCCCCGGTCGAACCACCGGCCCAGCTCTGCGAGTGGGTGATGGTGTCCACGTCGGTCAACCCGGCGAGGGCCATCTCGGTGTGCACGTCCTGCGCCCAACCCAGGTCGGCCCCGTGGTCCTCCAGGACACCCATCATGGCGTCCATGACCTGCGCGAAGAGCTTCGCGGCGTCGTCGGTCGGCGCGGTCAGCACCCGCTGTGGCGCGGTGCAGTCGAACTCCTCGACCACCAGCCACCCGCCGGGCGCGAGCGCGCCGGTGAGCGTGCGCAGGACCCGCCGCCGATCGGGGAGGTGCAGCAGCACCAGCCGGGCGTGGATCAGGTCGTACGCGTCCCCGGGTGGCGGTTCGGTGCGCACGTCGTGCCGGCGTACGTGCAGGTTGCCGTCCGCCGTGAGGTGCGTGGGGTCGATGTCGGTGGCCAGCACGTGGCCTTTCTCGCCGGTCGCGCGGGCGATCCGCCGGGCCATCGAGCCGCCACCCGCCCCGACCTCCCAGCAGGTCGCACCCGGTCGCAGTACCGGGCTGGCCAGGCGACGCGTCGTGATCGGGTCCAGGAAGGACTCCAACGCCTGCATCTGCGCGACGGCGTCGGGGGCGCCGTTGTCGAACGTGTACGCGCCATCGCTCGCGGCGGTTGTCATCGGTGTCTACCTCTCCGAGAAGGGTCGGGTGACTCGCGCGGAGTCGGGTGACTACGGGGTGTCGGTCCAGAGCCGGGGTGCCGCCCGGTTGGGCGGGGGTGCCGGGGCGGCGACGCTCAACATCGCCGCGAGTGGTGCCGGATCGACGCGGGCCTCGGCCGTCGGCCGGTCGTAGACCACCCGGCCGTACTCCAGCACCGCCACCCGGTCGGCGACCTCGATCGCGTGCTGGAGTTGCTGCTCCACGAGCAGCACGGTCAGGCCGTCGGCGGCGAGACCGTTGACGAGATCGCGGACCCGCGCCGCCAGATCGGGTGACAGGCCCTCACACGGTTCGTCGAGCAGCAGCACCCGGGGTTGACCGAGGAGCGCGCGGGCTATCGCCAGCATCTGCTGCTCACCGCCGGAGAGTTCGCCGCCGCGGTGGCGCAGCCGCACCGCCAACCTGGGCAGCAGTTCGAGGGTGCGGGCCACCGTCCAGCCCTCGCCGCCGGGGGCGGCGGCCCGCCACGGCGCGGCCGCCAGGTGCAGGTGCTCGGCCACGGTCAGCCGGGAGAAGACCCGTCGGCCCTGCGGCACGAGACCGACACCGGACTGGGCGATGCGATGTGGTTGCCGACCGGCCACGTGCACACCGCCGATCTCGATGCGGCCACTGGACGCTCGTACCAGCCCGGCGATCGTGTGCACGAGTGTGCTCTTGCCCGCCCCGTTGCGACCCACCACGGCCTGGATGCTGCCCGGGCGCACCCGCAGGCTGACCTCGTGCAGCACGATCCCTCCGCCGTAACCGGCGCACAGCCGATCCACCGACAACATCAGGCCACCCCGTCGGCGTAGGCCCGCCGCACCAGCGGCGAGGTACGGATCTCGTCCGGCGTCCCGGCGGCCAACGTCCGACCGTCGCGCAGCACGGTCACCGTGTCGGACAGGGCGTACACCAGGTCCAGTCGATGTTCGACGAGCAATAGGGCGACTGCCCGGGGCAGTGCCTGGAGCACCTCGACCAGCCGGCCGACCTCGACGGCGGACAGCCCGGCCGCCGGTTCGTCCAGGAGCAGCAGGCGGGGGCGACCGGCAAGGGCCATGGCGATCTCCAACTGGCGTCGTTGCCCGTGTGCGAGGTGCCCGGCGGGCACCTCCGCGACGTCGGCGAGGCCCATCTGGTCCAGCAGTCGGCCGGCCCGGTGTCGCGCGTCGCGCCCGCGTCCGCCCGGCCACCACCTGCGCTCGGGGATGACCCGCGGCAGCGCGGCCACCACGACGTTCTCCGTCGCGGTGAGCGTCGCGAAGACCGCGGGTCGTTGGTGTATGCGGTTGATGCCCCGTCGGGCCCGGGCCGCCGGCCCGAGCCGACCGACGTCGCGTCCGACGAGGCGCACGGTGCCGCGCTGCGGTCTCGTGGACCCGCCGATCACGTTGAGCAGGGTCGTCTTGCCGGCTCCGTTCGGGCCGATCAGTGCGTGCCGCTGGCCGTCGTGGACGCAGAGGTCCACGCCGGCGAGCGCGGCGAGCGATCCGTACCGCACGCTGACATCCTCGGCGCTGAGCAGGCAGGTCATCGGTGTAGCTCCGGGATCGTGGCCTGGTCACGGACGGGTGGCGACTCCGACTGGCGGGACGCGGCACGCGGTGGACGCGACCGGCCCCGGGCCCGGATGCCGCCGCTGGGCAGCAGGTAGACCGTCGCCACGAACAGCACCCCCAGCACCAGCGGCGCGTGGCCGGGCAGCACCCCGAACAGCCAGTCCCGTACGGCGATGACAAGCGCCGCGCCCACCAGGGCGCCGCCGACCGAGGCGGTGCCGCCGATGACGACACCGAGCAGCAGCAGCGCGGACGTGTCGAAGCCGAAGTCGGCGGGGGAGATGTACTGCTGGGCGACGACCAGGAGCGAGCCGGCGGCACCGGCTATCGCCCCGGCGGCCACGTGCGCGCCGGAGACGTAGAGCGGCACCCGGTGACCGCTGGCCCGCAGCCGCGTCTCGTCGTCCCGGCCGGCGCGCAGCAGCAGCCCGGCCCGGGTCCGCAGCAGCACCAGCACCGCCCCGACAAGCGTGGCCACGACGACCAGGGCGTACAGGTAGCGCGCCTGGTCGCTGGCGAGCGGCGGGAGCCCCCAGAACGGACGGACCGCCGCGATGCCGGCCAGCCCGTCCGTGCCACCGGTCACCGACCGCCACCGGCCGAGGACGGTGACGGCGAGTTCACCGATGGCCAGGGTGATCATCAGGACGATCACCCCCCGGGCGTGCACGACGAGCGGCACGGTGAGCGCGGCCAGCACCGCCCCGGCGGTCGCCGCGACGGCGACCTGCACGACCCCGACGTCGGAGATCCGGCTGCCCACCACGGCGCAGGCGTAGGCGCCCGCCGCGTACGGCGCGGTCTGGCCGAGGGTGGGCATGCCGGCGACGCCGGTGAGCAGCGCCACGCTCACCCCGACCAGGGCCAGCGCCAACGTCCGGGCGAGGATCGCCGTGGTGTAGTCGTCGACCACCCAGGGCGCCACGACCAGGCCGACCAGGACGAGCGCCGCGATGCCACCCCGCGCCGGCCGGAGCACCTCGCCGCTCATGCCGCCCTCCACCTGCCGGCCAGGCCACGGGCCCGCACGGCGAGCACCGTCGCCATGGCGGCGAACAGCAGGAACGGCGCGGCGGACGGCAGCAGCGCCACCCCCAGTGTCTGGATCTCGCCGATCGCGAGCGCCGCCAGCAGGGTGCCTCCCATCGACCCGAGACCGCCGAGGACGACGACCACCAGGGACAGCAGCAGGACGGTGTCGGCGGTGTCCGTGCCGGGGCCGATGATCGGCGCGCCCAGGACCCCGGCCGCTCCGGCCAGCGCGCCGGCGGCGGCGAGCACGCCGGCGCGGATCCGCGCGGGACTCACGCCCAGGCAGGCGACCATCTCCGGGTCGTCGACGGCCGCGCGGACCAGCATCCCGGCCCGGGTGCGCCGCACCGTCAGGTAGAGGGCGGCGGCGATCACCGCGGCGACGACGATGAACACCAGTCGGTACGCGGCGTAGCGGTGACCGGCGAGCACCACCGATCCCTCCAGGACGGCGGGCACCCGTACCTGCGGATCGTCCGGCCCGAAGCCGGCGACGAGCAGGCTGCCGCCGGCCAGCGCCGCACCGAACGTCAACAGCGCCTGACTCAGGTGGTTACCGGTGGCGACCGGCGTGAGCAACCCGGCCAACAGCACCCCCGCCGCGGTGGCGGCCAGCACGCCGACCACCAGCGCCAACGCCAGGCTGGCCCAGCCACCGTCGAGCAGCGCCGCGGCAGCGTACCCGCCGATCGCGTAGAGCAGGCCGTGCGCCAGGTTGAGGATGTTGGCGACGCCGAAACAGAAGACCAGACCCGACGCGGCGACGAACACGAGCAGCCCGTAGGCGACCCCGTCCAGCGCCGGGATCAGGTACGGGTCGATCCGGTTCGCGCCGGCCGCCACCGCGATCACCGACCGACGGTCGCGAGGTCACCCACGACGGTGTTGGACAGCGCGCGTCCGTCCTGGCGGACCTGCCGCAGGTACCACTTCTGCACCGGGGAGTGCGTGCTGGCGGAGAACTGCCAGGTGCCGCGCGGGCTGGCGATCTGGCCGAGTTGACCGATGGCCGTGTTGATGGCCTCCGGAGTCGGATTGCTCCCGGCGGCGCCGATCGCCCGGTCCAGCACCGCCGCCGCGTCGTACGAGGCGAGCGCGTAGGTGGTCGGCGACCCGTCGTGCTTGGCCTTCCACGCGGCCACGAAGGCGCGGTTCTCCGCGTTGTCGAGGTCGGGGGAGTAGTTGAGCACCGAGTAGATGTCCCGCGCGGCCTCGCCCTGCGCGTTGAGCACGCCGCCCTCGGTGAGGAACCCGGCCGCGTACAACGGGACGTCCTTGATCTCGGACTGCGCGTACTGCTTGACGAAGTCGACGGCGGCGCTGCCGGCGTAGAACGTGTAGACGGCCGCCGCGCCGGAGGCCTTGATGCGAGCGAAGTACGGGGTGAAGTTGGTGGTGGCCGGGAACGGGGTGAAGGTGGTCTTGCCGTCGGCGTTGGCGAGCTTCCCGCCGATCTTGCCGAACGCGTCGGTGAACCCGCGCAGCTCGTCCCAGCCGCCCTGGTAGTCCGGGCCGATCGCGTACACCGAGCCCTGCACGTTGTCGCGGACGTGTTGGGCGATCGCCGCCCCGGGCTCGTCGGAGAGGTACGAGGTGTGCCAGACCCGGGAGACGTCCTTGAGCTCGGGTCGCCCGTTCGAGCCGACCAGTGGCACCTTGGTCTCGTCGAGCAGGGGGGTGACCCCGGCGACCGAGCCGCCACCGACGATGCCGGTGAGCGCCGCCACCCGGTCCTGCTTGAGCAGTTTGGTCGCCGCCGGCACCGCGGTCTGGGCGCCGTTGCCCTCGTCGGCGATGACGAGGTCGACCTGCCGGCCGCCGAGTTTGCCGTCGTGGGTGTCCAGGTAGAGCTGGAAGCCGTCGCGGATCTCCGTACCGACCGCCTGGTACGTCCCGGACAGCGACGCGAGCAGGCCGATCTTTATCGAGCCGCCGGCGCTCGTGCCCGGCGCGTCGTCGCCACAGGCCGTGCTGGCGGTCAGGACGACCGCGAGCACGGCGGCGGCCAGGGCATGGCTGCGCCGAAAGGTGGTGTGAGGCATGTCTTCTCCAGGGGAAGTGGGTCTCCGGCGTGGGGGCGCCGGGGCGGTCAGCGGCTGCGGGCGAGTGCCGCCCGGGCCGCGGGGGTCAGGGCGTCCCCGATCCGGTTGGCCAACTCGGTCATCTCGTAGGAGACCTTGCCGACGTCGCACTCCGGTGCGGCGAGCACCAGCAGCGAGGCGCCGTCGTTGAAGGCCATCGAGAACATGAACCCGCCCTCGAGCTGCGTGACGTTGGAGATCACCGCTCCGGCGTCGAAGAAGGCCGCCGCGCCCCGCAGCAGGCTGACCAGCCCGCTACCCGTGGCGGCCAACTGGTCGGCCCGGTCCGGGGGCAGGTCGCGGGTGGCGGCCACCATCAGGCCGTCACTGGAGATGGCGATCGCATGGCTGACCTCGCTCGCGCGGGCGGCGAAGTTGTCCAACAGCCAGCCGAGGTCCTGTTGGTCGCTCACATGGTCTCCTGTCGCGTCAGGTGTTGCCGAGGTTGATCGGGGTGCGCCTGCGGTTCGCCACACCCCGCGCGTACGCGGCCATCGCCGTCGCCACCTGGGTCGGGTCGCGGTACTCGGACCGCTGTCGCTGCTGGGGCACGGTCACGCCGCCGGGCACGAGATGCCGTTGCGGCTCCCGTTTGGGCAGGCCGGAGGTGGTGGTCGTGGCGACTTCGGGGGCGTGTGCCTGGGCGGCGGTGCGCCAGGCGTCGTCGGCGGGGCTGGACCACTCCCGGTCGTCGGAGCCGTCGGCGACATCCGCCTGGAACCAGTGGTTGACCTGTTCGAAGATGAGCAGCTCCTCGGTGGGCGCGTCACCCCGGTCCGGGGGTGGGGGAGTCGGTCGGAACACCGGCGCCGCCGGCAGGGTTCGTTCGGCCGGCGCCGCCGGCAGGGTGCGTTCGGCCGGCGGGCGTCCCGCGGTGGGTTCGGGGCGCGGCTGGTACGGCGGAGGTGGGCTGGCCGTCCGCGCCGCCCGCCGGGACAGCCGGCCGGGTGCGAGCAGGTACTCCTCCGGTGGCAGCGACCGGATGATCGCCGCCGGCAGCGTCGCCTCGGCGAGGGTGCCGCGTCGGGGACCGGGTCGCAGTTGGACGGTGGCGCCCAGCCGCTGCGCGAGCTGACCCACGACGACCAGCCCCATCGCCCGGACGGCCGCCACGTCGATGGCCGGCGGGTGGGCCAGGATCTCGTTGAGCTGCTGCATCCGCTGCGGGGACAACCCCATGCCCTCGTCGCTGACCTGGACGATGACGCGGTCACCCAGGCTTCGACCGCTCACCCAGGTCTCGCTGCCGGGCGGTGCGTACGTCGTCGCGTTGTCCATGAGTTCGGCGAGCAGGTGCACGACCTCGTCGACGGTCTTCGCCGCCACCGCGACGTCCCCGTCGACCATGCCGAGCCGGATCCGCGCGTAGTGCTCGATCTGGGACAGCGCCGCCTGGAGCACCTGTTGCAGAGGGACGTCGCGCTGGCGTACGCGTCCCACGCCGACGCCGCCGAGCACCAGCAGGCTGGCGTTGATCCGTCCCATCCGGGTGGCCAGGTTGTCCAGCGTGTACAGCTGGTGCAGCCGGTCGGGGTCGGTCTCGTCCCGCTCGACCAGGTCGACCTGGGCCAGCACCGCGTCGACGAGTCGCTGTTCGCGGCGGCTCAGGTGGATGAAGATGTCGGCGGTGTTGGCGCGCATGACGGCCTGCTCGGCGGCGGTCCGCACGGCGGCCTGGTGCACGGCGCTGAACGCCTGGCCCAGCTCCCCGATCTCGTCGTCGCTCGACGGTTCGAGGGCGGTGGTGGACTGCTGGCGGGCCAGCCTGTCCGGGTCGACGGCGGCGCTGCCCGGCTGCTGGAGCTGGGCCACCACGGCGGGCAGCTGTTCGAAGGCCACGGCGTTGGCGGCGTCCCGGAGGCGACGCAGCCGCCGGGTGATCTGTCGGGCGACGGCCCAGGTCACCAACGCGGTGAGCACCAGCGCCAGCAGGACGCCGGCCGCCTCGGCCACGGCCCGGCGACGCTGGTCGGCGTGCGCGGCCCGGACGTCGTCGCGGACCGCGGCGTCGACCCGCGCGCGCAGGTCGGCCAGGCGGGCCGCACGCGCCTGTGTGGTGGACACCCAGTCGGCGGTCTCCAGTCGCAGTCGCGACCCCGGCTGGGCCCGCGACACCTCGTCCTGCATCCGTTGCAGCGCGAGCGCCTCCTTGCCGGTGCCGGCCTGCTCCCACCAGAGGCTCCACTCGGGCGGTGACAGGGCCAGGAACGACAGGCTCGACTCGGTGTAGCTGGTCCGGGCCGCGGTGATGTCCTGCTGCGTGGCGGGGGTCAGCTCGCCGCCCGCGACCGCGCGCAGCACGGCGACCTGCTGCTGACCGATCGCCTCCGCCGTCTTCGACAGCGCCGCCGAGGCCCGGATGCCGTCGGCGAGTTGGGCGTCGACCACGCCGTGCGAGACGTTCTCCCGCAGGCTGATCAGGTCGGCGATGGCGATCCGGTAGCTGAAGGTCATCGCCGACACCGAGGCGTGCGCCGCCGTGCGTACCTGGGTGCGCAGCGGGGCGAGGCTGGCCAGGGCCGCGTCGATGCGGCGCAGGAGGGCCCGGTTGGTGTCGGCGTCGGCGGACAGCCGGTCCCGCTGTGCGCGATAGCGGGTGACGGCGTCGTCGGTGGCGGCCAGCTCCGCGCCGAAGGTGTCCTGCTGCTCCGGTGCGGGATAGGTGAGCAGGTCGGCGGCGGCGATCCGTTCGCGTTGCAGCCGGTAGGCCAGATCACCGGCCTCGGCACCGACCTGTGCGAGGATCCGCAGGTCGCTGGCACGTGCGGTCTGCCGCGCGCTCTCGGTCAGTGCGAGACCGGCGAAGCCGATCACGGCGACGAGCGGTGCCGCGACGATGAGGCGCATCCGCCCGGCTATCTTCCAGCCGCGTCGGCGGGTCGGGTAGGGTCTGGCCGCGTGGGACCTGGTGCTCGACGCCAAGATTGACTCCCACGACTCGTCGATGACGGTCTATCCGCACGTTGCCGAATGCAAGTCCCATTCGGCCGGAAGCCGCGCTCGTAGGCCAGACCTGGCCGTGGTACAAACTGCCCGTACCAGCATCTGTACCCAACGTCAGCGGCCGATGACACCGCGAGACAGGTCCGGGCGGGTGGGGTCAGCGCCTGTCGTCGCGGGGGTCGGCCGGCGGGTGTCGCCGCTGGGTGTCGTCCGGGTCGGCCGGCCCGTTGAGCACCTGACCGATCAGTTCCCGCAGCTCGTCGATCGCGTCCACCACGGCTGCCGGGTCGCTCGCGTTGCGCCGGGCACGCTGGCGCGGCACCGGCCGGTCCAGTGGGTCCGGCTCCGAGGCGCGAGGGCCACGGCGGCCGTCGGCCGCCAACTGCTCGGCCGCCACCTGCGGCCACAGTGCCGCGAGCCGGCCGCCGGTGTCGAGCACGTCGTCGCAGCGCTGCGCGAACTCGTGACTGCCGAACCGGCGACCCGACTCGACCGCCGCGACAGTTTCCCGGCTGAACCGCACCAGATCCGCCAGGGCTCGTTGGGTCAGGCCCCGTTCGACGCGGCAGTTGCGCAACTCCCAGCGGAACCGCTGACTGGCCGCAGAGTGAGCAGAGCTAGACGGGGACGTGTGCTCCATGCGCTCACCTTCGTGGCTACGGGAATCAGCAGCGGACGCCAGATCGGGACATGGCAATGAGCTGAACATTCATAGGGGGCAATTCTTAACCCAGGATGCGATGGGTGTGAAGACGTTCGCCGACCCGGATGTCGAGCACCGTGCGAAAGATGCCCGCGGACCGTGGCCGGCACCGAGTCGCGCCGGTGGGGCCCGCGACGCGAGCGGTCGCGTTCCCGGTCCGTGCGCAGGTGGCGGGCCGCGCCCGCCCACGGTCAGGCGACACGCGCCTCGGCGGGCGCCCCCGCCTGCGTCGCCGGCACGTCGGCGGACGCGGTGACATCGATTGTGGCGAGCAGTGTGTGGTGCGAACGAAACGCGACGTTGGGTTTGTACGAACGCCGTTGTTCGGAATCCAGCCGTAGGCCGGGAATGGATTCGGCGAGCCTGGTGAGGGCGATCTCGGCCTCGAGCCGCGCCAGTGCCGCACCGATGCAGAAATGTGGGCCGTGGCCGAATGACAGGTGATTCCCCACATCCGCCCGGTGCGGATGGAACTTCTGCGGGTCGGTGAAGACCGCGGGGTCGCGGTTCGCCGCGCCGATCAACAGCAGGCAGCGGGCCCCGGCGGGAATCGTCACCGATCCCAGCGTGACGTCCCGGCTGGTCACCCGGAGCCAGCCGTCGATGGCGGGCGCGAACCGGAGCGTCTCGGCGACGAACGCCGGGACGGCTCCCGGGTCCGCGGCGATCGCCGACCAGTGCCGCGGACTGGACAGGGCCTGGTCGAGCGCGTGCGCGAGCAGGCCGGCGGTGGTTTCGTGGCCCGCGACGAGCAGATTGAAGGCCAGGCTCGCCACCTCCGGCACCGTCAGCACCGTGTCGTCGCCGTCCCGGTAGGCCAGGGCGCGGCCGATGAAGTCGTCGCCGCGGTGCCCACCGTCCACGCGCTGGCGGACCAACTCCTCGCAGTAGTGCCAGAAGTCCAGGAGGCCCTGCGCCAGACGCACCTGCTCGGCCTCGTCCGGGTGACCCCAGAGCAGGGCGATCTGACCGTCCGCCCAGCTCCGGATCCGCGCGATGTCGGCGTCGGGCACCCCGAGGATGTCCAGGACCACCAGCAGGGGAAGCTCGGTGGCGAGTTCCGGGACCAGGTCGACGCGGTCGCCCTGGCGGGCGGCGAGCCGGGCCACCAACTGGTCGACCCGCCGCCGGACGATCGCCCCGTACTCGGCCTCGACGCGCTCGGCGGTGTTCGCGAAGGTCGCCCGGAGGGCCCGGCGGGTGCGGGGGTGCGCCGGTGGGTCCGCGGCGGCCGTGGTGGGTGGTGCGTCGAGCCGCATGAGCACGTTCATCGCCGCCGGGCACACCTCGTAGACCGGGGCGAGGGTGAGGGCGTTGGCGAACGTCGCGGCGTCGGCGAGGGCGCGGCGGACATCGGCGTGTCGGCTGATCAACCACAGGCCCAGATCCTCGGCGTACTGCACCCCGTCGGGGTCGTCGAGAATACGCCGCCAGATGCTTGCCGGATCGGTGAGATAGACCCCGGCGAACGGATTCAGCCGCATGGAACGCCTCCTGGTGAACGCGGCGTGGAAACCGGCAGCGCCCCCATTCAGCGATCCACGTCAGTTGGGCCGATAATGGAGCGCATCTGCCTCAGGCTCTTTACGGTGCGCTGGGCTGCCGCGCAAGTCAAGATTGGTAGGCATCTATTTATTGGCGGGCATAATTGCGTGTTGCAATGGACGGGCCGGATCGGCCGGATGCAAGTTGCGGCTCGGTCCTTGCCGTCGGTCCGGCCCGGCCGGCAGGCCCCGTCCCGGTGTCGCCGACAACGAGTCGATCAGGGCAGGCCGCCGCGGAAACCGATCAGGGTCGACCGCGGAATCGACTCCCCGCTCTCCCTCCTGACCGGAAAACGACCTCCGGTACGGCGGGTGACGCGGCGCCCGGTCGCCGGCTCCGGCGGGTGCGGTCGTACCGACGACGGCGCCCACGCGTCGCGGGGGCGCGCCACCCCAGGCTGGCGCCCCCGCGACGTCCTACCGTGACGACCCGGCCGCGTGCGGGGTCAGGGCGCCCACGGGGTGGCGACGGCCCAGGTGCTGTCGGCGGTCCACAACGTCGGCGTGTTGTACGCGTCGCCGCCGGCACCGTTGCTGAGCCAGATCTCCGAGTTGTGGTGCCGCAGGTACCTGCCCCGGAAGTTGTACGACTCCAGCGACACCCCCGTGCCGGTCAGCCCGACACGTGCGCACCAGGTGGCGTCGGCGCGCAGGAGCGCCGAGCCGTCGTCCGGCGAGTTGCGGACCCGGGAGTTCTGGTGGCGCAGGTACTGCCCGGGAAAGTTGACCGACTCGAACGAGTAGCAGCCGGCGTCGGCCAGGCCGGCCCGGATCGTGTACGTGGCGTCGGCCTTGAGCAGGCTGGGGCTCGCGGCGTCGACCACGTCGGTGTAGGCCAGGCCGTCCCGGTGGCGCAGGTAACGGTTGGTGTAGCCGGGTGTGGTCACCCGCAGCGACCGGCGGGTGTCGACCGGTAGGGCGACCGGTGCCGAACTGCCGATCGTCTTCGACGCGTTGATCAGGGCGGTGTTGGCGGTGCGGACCCGTGCCTGGTCCATCTTGACCACCCGCCGGTCGTAGGTGACGAACCCGTTCAGCTCCCCCTCCAGGTCGGTGATCTCGGTGTAGATCGAGGCGCTCAGCCCCTTGCCCAGCATCAGGTTCTGGCTGCCCTGCACCAACCCCACGTAGCGGTCCGTGAGCGCGGTGGAGCTGGTCTGCCACTCGTAGGCGAAGAAGCCGCCGCTCGGGCTGTACTCGTGCCCCGGCGTGTGCAGACCCAGGCCGCCGAACTCGCCGAGCACGGCGATCCGGCTGCTCGACGGCACGGGCGAGTCCGGCCCGAGGTAGACGTGCCAGTCGTCGATGTCGCCGTTGCCGGGGTCGCCGAGGGACTGGCAGCAGTTGTGCCCGCTGTGCGGGTTGACCAGGCGGGTCGGATCCTGGTTCTTGATGTTCTGGGCGACCCGTCGGGTGTCGGCGAGGGATCGTTCGCCCCAGCCCTCGTTGTAGGGCGTGTACGCGATCACGGCGGGTGAGCTGCGATGCTCGTCGACGATCTCACGCGCCTCGGTTTCGAACTGCGCCTGCTGGGCGTCGGTCGGGTTGACGTCCTGCGCGGTCAGCGACGGGATGTCCTGCCAGACAAGCAGGCCGAGCCGGTCCGCGTGGTAGAACCAGCGCTGTGGTTCGACCTTGATGTGCTTGCGCACCATGTTGAAGCCGAGATCCTTGTGCTTCTGCAGGTCGAAGGCGAGGGCGGCGTCGGTCGGCGCGGTGTACAGCCCGTCCGGCCAGAAGCCCTGGTCGAGGGTGCCGAGCTGGAACACGAACTGGCCGTTGAGTTTGGGGCGCAGCGCGCCGTTGACCAGGCCCGTGGTGATCTCCCGCATGCCGAAGTAGTGCAGCGTCCGATCCACAGTGGTGCCACCGCTGTTGCGCAGCGTGATCCGGAGGTGGTAGAGGAACGGGTCGTCAGGGGACCAACGGCGCGCGTTGGGCACCGGCACGCTGAAGTCGGTGAAGCCGCCGGTCGCCGATCCGACGACGGTGCTGCCGTTCAGGGCCTCGGCGAGCACGCTGTGGCCGCTCACCTCGCCCCGGGTGAAGACCCGGACCCGCAGGGTGTTGGTGGCGAGATTCGGGTAGACGTCCACGCTGGTGAAGGAGGCGGCGGGCACCGGTTCCAACCACACCGTCTGCCAGATGCCCGAGCTGGGGGTGTAGAAGATCCCGCTGGGTGTCTTGGTCTGCTTGCCGATGGCGGGCAGACTGCCGTTCTGTCGGCTGTCGGTCGGATCCCAGACCTTGACGACGATCTCGTTCATCCCGGCGGTGAGCTGGGGCGTCACGTCGAAGGTGAACGCGTCGTAACCGCCGGTGTGTGCGCCGACCCGGACACCGTTGACCCAGACGGTGCTCTGCCAGTCGACGGCGCCGAAGTGCAGCAGGGTCCGCCGGCCCGACCAGTTCGCCGGGATGGTGACGGTGCGCCGGTAGAACAGGTAGTTGCGGTTGTCGTTGGCGGCTCGCTGGATGCCGGAGAGGGCGCTCTCCACCGGGAAGGGCACGTTGACCCGCTCGGGCAGGTTGGTGCCGAACTGCGGGGCGTCGTCGGTGGCCGACTGACGCAGCTGCCACTCGCCGTTGAGATTGAGCCAGTCCGGTCGGGTCATCTGTGGCCGCGGATACTCCGGCAGCGGCGTGCCGGCCAGGGCCTGGTTGGTCCAGGGGGTGGTCAGTGGCGGTGTCTTGGCCGGTGCGGCCTGCGCCGGCGGGGCTGGCGCGGCGAGGACGCCGGCGACCAGGGCGAGGACGAGTAGCAGCGGCAGGGCGGGGCGGATGGGGACGTGTCGTGTCATGCCGTCTCCGGGGACGAGTCGCCCCGGGCGGTGCAGCCAAGCCCGGAGCGCGTGGGCGGTGGGCATCGGGGAGCGTTGACGAGGGACGGCGTCATCGACGGATGTCGGTGGGCTGGTCACGTGCCCAGTCGGCGCGTGCATCAACATCCATCACTGCTTGTGCATCGTTATAGGGCCGTGGTGGCCCTGTCGTCAACGCTCGTGCGCCGGACGGCCGGCGCTCTGCGACGCGCCGCCGCGAGATCCATAGCCTCGGTGGTACGACTCAGAGAGGATGACCTTCGAATGCACGCCTTTCAATATGCTGACCGCTATCTCGAATCGGGTGCGCTCACGAGGCGTGCCATCCTGATGCGGAGGAATGCATGGCTCGCTGGCGTACCCTCACCGGCCTGTTGGCCACCGCGTTGGCCGCGCTGACCGCGGCCAGCCTCACCCTCGCCGCACCGGCCGCGGCGGCCGACAACCCCATGACGCCGAACGTCGTCGGCGGCACTCGCGCCGCCCAGGGTGAGTTCCCGTTCATGGTGCGGCTCTCGATGGGTTGCGGCGGGGCTCTGTACAGCCCCCGCCTGGTGCTCACCGCGGCACACTGCGTGGGCTCGACCGGCACCAACACCAGCATCACCGCGACGCTCGGGACCGTCGACCTCCGGTCGTCCAGCCGGATCACCGTCCGGTCCAACTACGTCTACCGGGCCCCCGGCTACAACGGCTCCGGCCGCGACTGGGCGCTGATCCGGCTGGCCACCCCGGTCACCGGCCTGAGCACGCTGCCGATCGCCACCACGACCGCATACGACAGCGGCACCTTCACCGTCGCCGGGTGGGGCGCCGCGCGGGAGGGCGGCGGCCAGCAGCGGTACCTGCTGAAGGCGAGCGTGCCGTTCGTCAGCGACTCCACCTGCAACGCCAACTACGGCGGCGACCTCATCCCCGCCGAGGAGATCTGCGCCGGGTACGCCAGCGGCGGCACGGACACCTGTCAGGGTGACTCGGGTGGCCCGATGTTCCGCCGCGACGCCGGCAACGCCTGGATCCAGGTCGGCATCGTCAGCTGGGGCAACGGCTGCGCCCGACCCAACTACCCGGGCGTCTACACCCAGGTGAGTTACTTCGCCTCGTCGATCGCCTCCGCCGCGGCGAGCCTCGGCGGCTGACCGGACGACCGGACGGGCGGCCCGGACGACGATCTCCGGGTCGCCCGTCGCGTGCCGTCGGGGTGGGCGGTGAGTGGGCCACCCGACAGATTCGGCGGGCCGCGCGTGCGGCACCGACCACAGCGGCGATGATGGGCCGGTGAAGATCCTGTCCATCCAGTCGTCGGTCGCCTACGGTCACGTCGGCAACTCGGCGGCGGCCTTTCCGCTGCAACGCCTCGGGCACGAGGTCTGGCCCGTCCTGACCGTGCACTTCTCCAACCACACCGGGTACGGCGCGTGGCGTGGGCCGATGCTGCCGGCGGCCGACGTGGCCGAGGTGATCGCGGGCATCGCGGACCGTGGGGTCCTCGGCAGCGCCGACGCGGTGCTCTCCGGCTACCAGGGCGACCCGGCCGTGGGCGCGGTGATCCTGGACGCGGTGGAGCAGGTCAAGGCCGCCAACCCGGCCGCGGTGTACTGCTGCGACCCGGTCATGGGTGACGTCGGGCGGGGGATGTTCGTCCGGCCGGGCATTCCGGAGTACCTGCGGGACACCGTCGTGCCGCGCGCGGACATCATCACCCCGAACCAGTTCGAGTTGGACTTCCTCGCCGGCCGGACGACGACCTCGCTGGCCGAGGTGCTCGACGCGGTCGACGTCGTGCGCGCGACCGGGCCCCGCCACGTCCTGGTGACAAGCGTGTTGCACAGCGACCTGCCACCGGGCTCGCTGGAGGTGGTGGCCGTCTCGGACGAGGGCGCCTGGGCGGTGACCACCCCGCTGCTGCCGATCAACCCGAACGGCGGCGGCGACGTCACCGCGGCGCTGTACCTCGCACACCTGTGCACCACCGGCGCACCCGCGACCGCACTGGAACGCACCATCGGCTCCGTCTTCGCTATCCTCGAGGCGACCCTCTCGGCGGGCACCCGGGAGATCCAGCTGATCGCCGCACAGGACGTGATCGCCGACCCGCCGGCCCGGTTCGCCGCCCGCCGGCTGCGCTGACTCGGCGGCTCGCGAGACGCCAGCGCCGGCCCGGGACCGCGCCGCGAGCGGCGGTCAGTGGCCCGGGACCGCGCCCGAGCGGCGGTCAGTGGCCTGCGACCGCGCCCGAGCGGCGGTCAGTGGCCTGCGACCGCGCCCCGGGCGCGGGCGACGACCTCCTCGGGGCTCAACGGGGCCTTCGGGTGATGGGTCAGGCACAACGGGGTACGGACCTTGACGAACGAGAACCCCTCGCCCGCGGCGTAGAACTCGCCGCTGTTGAGCAGGCCGATGTCCGCGAGTCGCCCGCCCTTGGCCTCGGCGAGCTGCCGGGCCGCGTCGATCTGCGCGGGCGCGTTGAGCAGCCCGAAGAACTGCGTCGTCGCGTTGCCGGAGATCTGGTTGTGCAGACCCTTGGGCGCCTGGGTGGCGAAGACCAACCCGAGCCCGTACTTGCGGGCCTGGGAGGCGAGCGCGATCGAGCTGGCGGTGCACGCTGTGGTGCCGGTCGACGGCGCGAGCGTCTGCGCCTCGTCCATCACGAACAGCCCACCCAGTGGTCGGTCACCGGCGGGGTGCCGTTTGATCCACGCGAACAGCGCCATCTGCAACTGGTTGACGAAGCTCTGCCGCTGGTGCTCGGAGGTGAGGCCGACGAAGCTGATCACCGACACCCGGGCCCGCCGGCCCGGCGAGGGCGTCAGCAGCAGCCCCGGGTCGGCCGGCGCACCGACCCCACCGAAGAGCGGGTCGGTGACCATCGCCGCCTTGAGCGCCTCGGCCAACTCCTCGGCGAGCTTGCCGGCACGGGCCAGCCGGCTGACCCCCTCGGGCAGGTCGGTGAGGAACTCGGTGAAGCCGGGCAGGCCCACCATCCCGCTTCGCGCGTACGCCTGCAGGGCCTCGGTGAGGACGGCCTTGCCCTGCTGGGCGAGCCTGCTCGACCGGTCCACGCCGGCCCGGGGCGCGAGCGCCTCCACGGCCGAGCGGACCGCCTGGTCGAACTCGTCGGGCCAGTCCCGCAGTGAGGTGAAGTCGGGCAGTGGTTGGAAACTCAGCGGCCGGCCGGCGGTGACCCGGGGCGTCCACACCACCACCTCGGTGTGTGCGAGGTAGTCGGCGGCTCGTTCGGCGTCGCCGGGACCCCAGCCGCTCGGCGGTGCGGGCCACGCGTCACCGAGCCGGGCGAGGTCGTTGTTGGGGTCGAGCACGATCGCGGAGACCCCCTCGCGCGCGCACTCCTCGACCAGCCGACGGATCAGCACCGTCTTGCCCGAACCGGATCCGGCGAACACGACGGTGTGCCGGCGCAACGACTCCAGGGGCACCGTGAACGGGTGGCCGCCGTCGACCGTCCGCCCCAACCCGATGCTCCGACCGCCGGTGTCGGCCACCAGGTCGACCGTGTCGGCGGGGACGGCCACAGCGGCGTGGCCGGTCGACGGGCCACCGGCCCCGTCGGCGGCCGGCCCGCCTGTCGAACCCGCCTCGGCACCACCCGTCGGAGCCCCGACGCCGCCCGGCGGGGGCACCCCGTCGTCGGGAGGTGCCGGCGGCCCGCCGTCGCGGGGCCGCTCGGGCCCGGGCAGCACCGCCCGGAACAGCTCGGTGCCGCTGGCCGGACGACGGGCCACCAGCCACTCCTGCAAGGCCGTGGACGGCTCGGTCGCCATCACCCGCAGCGCCGCGAAGACCCGCAGGTCCGCCTCCGGCACCGCGCGCCGGAGCCCGCCGGCCGCGTCGAAGCCGGCCAACACCTCGGTGGTACGCCTCCCGGTCGGCCACGGACCGTTGCGCAGCAGGATCAGCCGCCGTTGGGGCAGGTCCCGGTCCAGTCCGGCGAGTGTGCACGCGGCCTTGACCCGGGCGGTCACGGCGATGGCGTTGGGGTGCGCGATGGCCCGGAAGCACCAGTGCGCCTCGTTCTCGGTGGCCTCGTCGAGTACCTCGATCAGCCGCCCGTGCAGTGCGGGCTTGCGCCCCGGCGGCGGATCGTACTTGTAGGTGGCACCGGTCGGCGCCTGCTCGGCGATCCAGGCGGCCAGGCCGGCGGCGAGCAGCGGTGGCATGTGCTCGTCCTCGCGGGCCGGGTCGACGGCGGCCGACACGTCCACGGTCTCGACCAGCTCGGCGAACCGTGCGTCCAACTCGCGCAGGCGGCGCTCGTCCGTCGTCGGGTCGCCCGGCGTGACGCGCACGGTGGGCGCCGTCGGCGTCGAGTCGGCGCTGTCGATGAGCCGGTCGAGTTCGACCACCTCGTCGCGGTCGCGACACCAGGCGACATGGCGGTCCACCCGACGCAGCAGGGCGCGTGGTGTCAGGGTGGGTGCGTCGGCGAAGGCGTCCGGGGCGATCGGCCAGGTGGGGTGGGGTGGGACGAAGCGCGGACCCGCGAACGCGGCGGCGAGGCGCTTCGCCACGATCGCGTGCCCGATCTGCGGGGTGGGGATCCGGTCCGGCAGGGTCGCCGCACGGAATCGGTCACCGACCGGAGTGGGCGCCGTACGTGTCATCAGCACCCACGTGTCCGGCAGACAGGAGACGACGACGAGCGTGCGGCGGGTGATGTCGCGAAGTTTGAGCAGGCCGTCGGCGATCGGGCCGAACACCTTGGCCTGGCCGTCCTCCAGCCCCTCGTGGTGCTGCAGCATCGAGGTGCTGGTCTGGGCGAACAGCGTGTCGAGCTGGTCCACGGCGATGACCGTGGGGTCCAGGGCCAGCGCCATCAGCCGGGAGATGTCCTGCACGATCTGCTGCGGGGTGCGGGCGGAGGCGCTCAGCCCCCACGCCGCCCGTGCGGCCGGGTCTCCCGGTTCGGAGATCAGGTGGGCGTACCCCACGTCCTGCGCCTCGAAGTCGACGGCACCGTGCAGGACGAGCGCCCGAGCGGTGTCCTGGGCGTCCCGCCCGACCTCCCGATCGCGTTCGCGCAGTGCCCGGACGAAGGCGTCGAGCTGTGCACGGGTCACCGGTGTGGCGCCGGCGACCGCGTCGCGGACCTCCACCGGCAGGCCGAGCTGGGGGGTGAGGCGGCGCAGGAACGTCTTCAGTTGGGTGCCCCAGCCGACGTGGGCGCGGCCCATCCCCTCCACCAGGGCCAGGGCGACGCTCTCCCAGAACGTCTTGCCACTGACCATGTCGACCAGGAAGAAGTAGCCGCCCTCACGCTGGATCCGTTCGCGGACCGCCCCGAGCAGGTGCGTCTTGCCGGCGCCCGCGCGGCCCTGCATGGCCACGCCGAGCGGCATGCTCGTGTCGTCGGTGCGGGCCCGCGCCACCCCGCGCAGGATCTCCGCGACCACCTTCTCGTGCAGCTCCGGAACGTTGTGCGGGCTGGGTCGCCAGACGTCGTCCGGGGTGACGGCCGGGTTGAGACTCACCGCCTCCAGCGCGCCCCGCTGGTCGTCGGAGATCACGTGAGGCCGATCGCCAGGGCGTGGTTGTCCTCGTTCCCGATGCGGACGGCCGCGGCGCGGTCCCGTGCGGTGAGCGACTTGGTGTTCGCCACCGGGATGATGCGGACGTCCTCCCGGCCGACCATCGCCCGCAACACGGCGTCCAACGAGGCCCGGTCGGTGTCCGCGAGCCGGTCCCGCACGTCGGCGAGGCCGACCCACGCGCCCGGCGCGGTCGCCAGCTCCCGGTACGCCGTCCGAACCAGCGCCTCCACGTCCGTCGCGGTCACGTCCGTCGCGGTCGCCGTGGCCGGTGCTTCCTGTCGAGGCGCACCGGTCGCCAAGGCGGTGGCGTCGGTCTGCTTGAAGAAGTCGCCGTGGCTGACCCGCAGCCGGTCCAGCGAACGGTGCAGGTTGGACAGCACGACGAACAACGACCGGGTCGTCGAGCCGCCCTGCTTCGGCGGCGCGCTGAGGTGCAGGTGCCGGACCACCCGCCAGCCCTCCTCGGTCAGCTCGTGGGCGAACGGGCGGGTCGTCCGGTCGGTCTCGACCAGGCCCAGGTCGACGAGCTTCTTGTTGTCCTTACCGGTGAGCGTGAAACCGGCCAGCTCGTTCAGCTCGGTGTTGGTGAGTCGGCGCGCCTCCACCATCAGCACCACGAGGGCGTTGATCTGGTTCGGCGTCAGGTGCGGGACATCCGCCGGGCTGGTCATGATCTCTCATCTCCGTGGGGGTGCGTGCCGCCCGCGCGTCGCCGGGCCAGCAGCCGACGGATCCCGTCGACCACCGCCGGCGCGTCGGTGAGCACCTGCTCGTTGGTGAAGCGGAGCACGTCCAGCCCGAGGAGTTGCAACTGCACGTCCCTCCGCCGATCGTTGGCGAAAGCGATTCGCCCACGATGCTCCGGGCCGTCCACCTCGACCGCAAGACCCTCGACGGGCCAAAAGAGATCCAGCCGGTACGACGTGCCCAGCAGGTGCCACTCGTAGGTGTGGTTCCACCGCCGTCCCCGCGCCCAGTCGTGTGGTGCGAGCGCGCGTTCCAGTGCCTGCTCGGCCGCGCTGTCGCCGCGTGGCAGGCCCGCGATCGGTGGCCAGGCCAACACCGTCGGGGCATGCTCTGCGGCCGTGGCCGTGGCCGTGGCCGTGGCCGGGTCGGTCGCGCCGGCCAGGTTGGTGAACCGCGCCGGCAGCTGGATCGGCACCGACCGCACCCGGTCGGCGTGACGCAGGGGCCCGCCGGCCAGCCACACCGTGCAACCACCGTGCCGCACGAGCCACTCGGCGGCGGCCACGAGCGTCCGCTCGGCATCCTCGCCCAGGTCGGGCAGGGCGATGACGAGGACGCAACCCTCCCGGTCGTACGCCTCGGCGATCACCCGGGCGAGCCCGGCGGCGCGTACCCCCGGGGCGAAGCGGGACCGGGCGGCGGGCTGACGCGGACCGCGCAGCGCGCGCTCGGCGAGGTCGGCGAGAAACGGACCGAAGTGCGGGGAGCGGGCGGCGGCACGGGCCGCGAGGGCGCGCACCGCCGCCGACCCGAGCGTGCCCTCGGTCTCCAGGCGGGCCGCGTCGGGCAGCCAACCGGGGAACATCGCGCGCGCCGCGGTGTCCAGTTGGTCGAGCACGTCGGCCACGAGGTCGCCCAGCGAATCGACAGCCGTGGGCCGGTAGTGCACGACCGCCGGCGCCGCTGGCGGCAACGGGTCGAGTGCCACCCGCAGCACCTCGGGGTCGACGGCCGGCAGGTGACTGACCCGCCGGGTGGGCGGGGCGGCCCACCAGGCCTGGTCGGCCTCGCCGTCGGCTCGGACGGGGTGGGCCATGCCGGCACCCTATGACACCGGCGAACCCGACAGGTGCCCCGTCGATGCCGCCCGCCCTGCCACAGCCGCGGCGATCGGCGGCTCAGCGCAGGCGGCGGATGTCGCCGAACGCCCGGTAGAACCCACCACGGCTGGACTCGCGGACCTCGGTCACCAGATAGCGGGCGCCCGGCTCGCGGATCCCCTTGGGAAACTGCACGCTCCAGTCGCGCCGGTAGCCGTCGGAGAGCACCTGGACCCGCAGCCGGCCCCGGTCGTCCAGGCACTGCACCACCACGCCCGCACCCGAGTCGCTCGTCACCTCGACGATCGTCGGCTCGACCGGCCGTGGCGCCTGGCGGGGGGCCTTGACGTCGCGGACCTCGGGCACGTCGCCGGCCTGGGCCGCCCGGATCGCCGGCTCGCTCGCGTCGATGCAGGCCAGGTGGCCGGCGGTGGTGACGACGTAGAGCCGGTCGTCGTGGTACTGCATGGAGTATGCCGAGCCGCAGCCGGTGCCGAGCTTCCACAGGCGGGTGCCCGCCGCGTCGAAGCAGTAGATCGAGGACTGGCTGTCACCGGCGAAGACGTAGCGGCCGCCCTCGGCCGTGGCGCAGGAGAACACCGGGGCGTCGCACCGGTAGCTGCGTTCGAATCGGCCGGCCTTGGACAGCCGCACCACCTCGCGGGTGCTGGTGCCGGCGAAGACGCTGCCGTGCTCCTGCCAGCCGAAGAGCACCGAGCCGGTGCTGGTGTGCCACAACTCGCGGCCGGTGCGCCACTCGTAGCCGGTCACACCAGTCGAATGACCTTGGTAGACGGCGTCGTCGTCGCACCGCACCATCCAGGCCGAGCGCCCGCGCCCGGGTCGACGCCACAGGAACTCGTCCTCGTGGTCGACGGCGGTGATCCCGCCGTCGGCATCCGACACGCCCAGGACGCCGTCGTGGATGTCCAGCCAGTAGATGTCGATTTCCGGGGCGATCGCGTACGCCACCCGGGGCATCTTGCCGGAGAGGTCGTAGACGTTGCCGTCGTCGCAGCCCGCGTAGACCCAGGCGTCGTCGGCGACGATGCACTTCACCCCGTCCGGAAGGCGGACCTGGCCGCGCACCCGGGCGTCGTGGTCGAGCGTGGTGATCACGCCGTGTTCGTTGCCGACCATGCAGTGCTGCCCGTCGACGAAGATGCCGAAGGCGGGGGCACCGGAGTCGTAGCGCCAGAGCACCGGGGCGGTGTGGGCGGTGGAGCGGGTGCTGACGATCTGCCGCCGGGAGACGGTGCGCTTCTGGCGGACCCCCGGCACCGCCGGAGAGTATCCCTTACGGACCTTCTCCCCGATCTTCTTCGCCGCGGCCGCTCGGGCCCGGGCGTTGTCCGGGTAGGCGCTGGCCTTGACCTGCCCCTGGTCGCCGATCCGGCCGTACCGCACGGTCAGTGTGGCGTTGTCGACGATGACCTCGTAGAACTTGTGCGCACCATCCACTTCGGACAGTTCGAGGTAGGTCGTCTCCTGGGACATGGGGGCCTCCGAGGGGGTCAGCGACCGGCCTGAGCGGGCCGGCGCGGCGACAGTGCCCACACGCTAACGGCCACCACCGACACAATCGGCGGGCGCCCGGAGCGCGCCGGGACACCCGCCGACACCGCATCGCCCGCGGGCGGTCAGCCCGTGGCGCAGGAGCGGATCTGCGGACGGGCGCCGCTGTTGCCGTTGGTCATCGTGGTGAAGCCGAAGGTGTTGCCGCTGCCGTTGGACAGTACGGTCATGACGGTGCCGCTGCTGTCCCACGTGGCGGAGCCGTTCCAGATGGTGGAGACCCGCTGCGGCGCGGTGAGGGCCACGACCACGGTCCACGTGCTGGCGCCGCTGACCGTCACCGACGTGTTGTACCTGTCGCCCCAGACGTTCGTGGTCGTCGGCGTCGCGGTGCAGCCGCCGTTGCCCGGCGGCGGAGTCCCCGTGCCCGGCGGCGGGGTGCCGGTGGTGGGCGGCGGGGTCGTGCCGTCCGGAGCGACCGCGCGGCCCGTGGACGCCGAGATCATGCCGGGGCACAGGTTGCGGCTCGTGAGGTTGGCCATGATCTGCCCGATGGCGTCGCGGGTGTTCTGGATGCCGTCGTGCATGAGGATGACCTGACCGGCCTGGAGGCGGCTCGCGTTGGCCACGATCTGGCTGACGCTCGCGCCGTTCCAGTCCTGTGAGTCCACGTCCCAGATCACCTGGCGCAGGCCGAGCGACGACGCGACGGACTGGAGGGTGGAGTTGGTCTCCCCGTACGGTGGCCGGAACAACTGCGGCCGGACGCCGGTGGCCGACTGGATCGCCGAGTTGGTCTGGGACAGGTCGGACTGCATCTGCGACTGGTTCATCGAGGTCATGTGGGCGTGGTTCCAGCTGTGGTTGGCGACCCACATGCCGGCCGACACCTGCGCCTGCGCCGCGGCCCGGTTGTTCTGGACGTTCTGCCCGACGTTGAACATCGTGGCCCGTACGCCGTTGGCGCGCAGCACGTTGAGCAGTGCGCTGGTGCTGCCGGTGGGGCCGTCGTCGAAGGTGAGGCCGACGTAGCCGTTGCAGACGGCGGCGCTCGACGGGGCCGAGGTGGCGGCGAGGACGACGCCGCACATCGCGGCGGCGGTGGTGAGGGCGGCCAGCGCCGCGCGCAACCGCCTCGATCGCAGGGCCGTGCCGGGGGAGACCTTGCTCATCTGATGCCCCTTCTCGCGGGCCGGACGGGCTCTGGAACGCGGGCGGCACGGTCCGGACAGGTGTGGGTGGGTGGGGAGGCCGGACCGGAGTCGATCGCATTGACCTCGATGGATCGGAGTATTGCAGCGAGATTTCCGAGGCGTCAACAAGTTCCGGTAGTCCTCCGGAACACCGCAACGCACGCCTGCAGGGCTCGACCCGGTGCTCCAGGGGCCGGGGAAGCCGGGCGCCGCGGTGGGTCGTTCACGTCCGTCGACGCATCGACACCTGACGTGATCCGGAAAGCAGCCGGAAGTATCGGTCACCCGCGCCAGGTTCTGGCGTGCTGCGATCGACTCGGCTTCCTGAGGTGTCGGTGCGTCGCACCGGCTCGGACACCGCGACGTCCTGGAAAACGGGGCGACCAAGCGGTAACGGCCGCGCGGTCGGCACCGTACGCGTCGACGGCCCTCCGCCGCAGCCGTGCGCGTCGGCTCAGTCCGTTCGCGCCGCGCCCAGTCGTAGCTGCCAGCGGGTGCCCTGGCTGGTGAGCCGGACGATGGCCAACGGCTCCACGTCCACCTGTCGGTACGTCCCGAGCGGCAGGTCGAGGGCGTGGACCACCGCGACCCGGATCACCAGCGGGTGGGTGACCGCGATGATCCGCCCCCCACGTGCGCGCTGCCCGTCCAACCAGCGACCGACCCGGTGCCGTAGTGCCGCGACGGACTCGCCCCCGTGGGGTGCGCGATCCGGTGTGGACAGCCACTCGTGCAGCGCCTGCGGATGGTCACCGGCGATCTCCTCGAAGGCCCGCCCGGTCCAGTCGCCGTAGTCGCAGTCGGCCAACGCCGCCTCGATGGTGGGCCGCAGGCCGAGGGCGGACGCGGTCTGGGTGGCCGCCGCCGCCGGACTGGACAGGCAGACCTCGTCGGCGCCGACGTGCCCGCGCCGGTCGGCGCCGGCCCGGGCGAGGGCGGCACGCAAACCGCCCTCGTCCAGGCCGTCGTCGGCCCCGCCGAAGCGGGCCCGGCGCAGGGCGGCGGTGTGACCGTGGGCGACCAGCCGGAGGCTGGTGCCGGTCACGTGCCCGGCAGTGCGGTGGCGGCCCGGCGACGCTGGTCGTGGTGCATCAGGGCCGCGAACAGCAGGCCGATCCCGGCCCAGAGCACCACCTGGGTGCCGAGCGAGGCCAGCCGGAAGTCCCACAGCAGGGTCGCCGGGAAGTCGGCCGGGACCTCCTGGAAGGAGGGCATCACCACGTAGGACACCACGCTGACCAGCAGGAACCCGCCAGCGGCCGCGGCGGCGCGCTGCCACGCGGGCGCCTGGTCGCCGACCGCCCGGTAGCCGAGGGTGCCGGCCCACACCGCCACCAGGCCGAGCACCACCATCAGCAGGTAGGTGACGGTGCGCTGGTTGATGGTGGCCGGGTCGCCGACGGCCGGCGGGTTCGCCGGATACTTCAAGAACGGCACGATCACCGCGCCGAGCAGCGCCGCGCCGGCCAGCAGCAGGCCCGACCGGCCGTCGTCGTAGCTGCGCCGACGGCGGGACAGCAGCACGTACGCGGTGGCCAGCAGGCCACCCATCGCGGCGCCGAACAGGCCGGTGGCCAGGAACAGGCCCCCGCGCTGGCCGGTCCGGCTGACCAGGGCATCCTCGTGGTCGTGCCCGCCGGTCGCGGGCTCGGCGTGTGTCGCCGCCTCCTCGATGGCGATGGCCGCCTCGACGCGCGGTTCGCCGGCGACGTAGGCGAACGCCCCGGCGAGCAGGCCGGCGATCAGGCCGGCGAGCAGCCCACGGACGAGGACGGTGCGGAACGGGGGAGCGGTGGCGGACTTCAGTGGCACGGGACACCCAGCAGGTGCCGGCCGTCGTGCATCAGTTCGTGCAGGTACATCCCGCTACGCGAGACGGCTCCCTGATCGAAGGCGACGAGGTAGGCCAGCAGGCTGAGCGTCACGACGGTCGCCAGGACCGTCCACAGCAGACGAGTGTCGCCAGCGGGATGCACCAACGGCTGGCTCGACGTGGAAGTAGACATCTGACACGAACCTCCCCGGGGATGACGCGTCCCCATCGCAAGGCTGCGGACGACCGAGCGTCCTGGCTCGCGGCCCCGGTGGCACTGGGACCGCTTACAGTGGCGCGACCGCGCCGGATTCACACCGGCTTCCCTCGCGTCGCCGCAGATAGTGGGTCGACGGTATTCGGTGCCGCCGCAGGCGGTCAACCCGGCTGCGAGCGCGGAGCCGCCAGGTCGTCATGATGCGAGTATCGACAAACCTGGATGTCAAAGATATGATGCTTGGTTGCGCCAAGGTACGCGCTCCGCAGCCCCATTGCCGGCTTGTTACGGCTAGCATGGTCGAACTGCCGGATCGGCTCCGTTACGCCGAGCCGACCCGGACATCTGACCAATGAACGGGCGGGGTGGAGAGTACGTGAGCACGTCAGGGCATGTCCGATGACGACGAACGAGGCTGTGCAAGGCCAGGGCATCGTCGACGCGCACCATCATCTCTGGGTCCGGGCCCGGCACCCGCAGCCCTGGATTGATCCGCACACCATGGCCGCGATCGACCACGACTTCACCCCACTCGACCTCGCCCCGCTGGCCCGCGCCGCGGGAGTCACCCAGACCGTCGTGGTGCAGTCCGTCCCCGTCCGGACGGAGACGCCCGAGCTGCTGGGCATCGCGGCCGACGACCCCCTCATCGCCGGGGTCGTCGGTTGGGTCGACCTCACCGCCGACAACGTCGGTGACCGTCTCGCCCGGCTCCAGGCGGCGCGCGGCGGCGAGCGACTGGTCGGCATTCGCGACCTCGTCCAGTCCGAGCCCGACCCGGCGTACCTCGACCGCCCGGACATCCGGCGCGGCATCGCCGCGGTGGGCGCCGCCGGCCTGGCGTTCGACCTGCTGGTGCGCGACCACCAACTACCGGCGGCCACCCGGCTCGTCCGTGACCTGCCCCGGATGCGGTTCGTCCTGGACCACCTCGGCAAGCCCTCGCTCGGGCGCGCCGGCCTCGGCGACTGGCCCCGCGACCTGCGGGCGCTCGCCGCCGAGCCCAACACGACGGCGAAGCTCTCCGGTCTGGTGACCGAGGTGGACGGCCCCTCGTGGACGACGGCGGACCTTCGGCCCGCCGTCGAGCACGCACTCGACGTGTTCGGCCCGGAGCGGCTGATGTTCGGCTCGGACTGGCCCGTGAGTCTGCTCGCCTCCTCGTACGCGCGCTGGGTCGAGGCACTCACCGAGCTGCTGGGCCCGCTGGGCGACGACGAACGGGCGGCGATCTGGCAACGGACCGCCCGCCGGGCGTACCGGCTGGAGACCCCCTGACGCCTCGTGGACGGACGTGTCTCAGCTCGGCCCCTGTCAATGGGCTGTGGGGGAATGCCCGTTTGATCGGACGTATGCCGCCACCGGATCAGGTAACGACGACAACATGGCCGTAAGACCTTGGCAACATGCGTCAATGCTGGCAAGGTAACGCCTGATCGAGGGAAACATCCGACCTATCCCGACGGGTGGCGCGGGCAAGCGGCCGCGCTCCCCGCCGGGCAGGCTGGGTGGCTGAGAGGTTCCTGGCGCGCCGGGGGTTCCCCGTCGCCGCGCCGGGGCCACGCTTGGGAGGTCAGATCCGACGATGAGCACCGTCGAGGCATCCGCCGGCACGCAGCGCGGCGAACTCAGCGAC
Source organism: Micromonospora sp. NPDC048898 (assembly GCF_043198035.1). Lineage (NCBI taxonomy): Bacteria > Bacillati > Actinomycetota > Actinomycetes > Micromonosporales > Micromonosporaceae > Micromonospora > Micromonospora sp. NPDC048898. The sequence goes on along the minus strand of NZ_JBICUF010000002.1, from coordinate 393,280 downwards.
TGGTTCCGCGAACGGATCTCCCACGCCGTTTCCGAGTTGACCGCGGCGACGGCGCTCGTCGTCCTGTTTATCGCGTTGACCTTCGCCAGCCCGTACTTTCTGACGGCTGACAACCTCTTCAACATCGGGGCGCAGACCGCGGTGATCGCCATCATCGCCACGGCGCAGACGATGGTCATCATCACGAAGGGCATCGACCTGTCCGTGGGGTCGGTCGCCGCGCTCGCCGGCGTCGTGGGAGCGATGGTCGTCCGCGACCTCGGCTTCTCGGTGTGGGCGGCGACGGCTGTCGCGATCGGCGTCGGCGCGTTGGCCGGTCTGCTGAACGGGCTGCTGGTCACCGTCGCCCGGATCCCTCCGTTCATCGCGACGCTGGGCACGATGTCCGTGGGTCGGGGCCTGGTCTTCATCATCACCGGCGCGGTCGGCGTCTACGGTCTGCCCCGCTCCTTCCAGCTGCTCGGCAACGGGGAGATCCTCGGCATCCCGTTCGCCGTGCTGATCACCGTCCTCGTCGCGGTCGGGGTCGCCTTCCTGCTCTCGCAGACCCGCTTCGGTCAGTACACCTACGCGATGGGTTCCAACCTGGAGGCGGCCCGCCGCTCCGGCATCCGGGTGGGGCGTCACCTGACCGGGGTGTACGTGCTGGCCGGTGTGCTGGTCGGGCTGGGCGGCATGATCGCCGCGTCCCGGGTCAACTCCGGCCAGCCGAACTACGGGATCTCGCTGGAGCTCGACGTCATCGCCGCCGCGGTCATCGGCGGTGCCAGCCTGTTCGGTGGTCAGGGCCGGATCGTCGGCACCATCATCGGCGCCTTCCTCATCGCCCTGGTGCGTAACGGCGCCGTCCTGCTCGACATCAGCATCCACTACCAGCAGGTGATCGTCGGCCTGATCATCTGGGCCGCCGTCTACTTCGACCAGTACCGCCGCCGGCGGCTGGAATCACGGGGTTGACATGCCATTCCGAGAGTCCGAACGAGGAAGGACACACACCATGGCGCACACCACCACCAGCCGGCGGGCACGACGGCCCGTTCTCCGCGTACAGGCCGTTCTGGCCGCGGCCGCGGCGACCGCGCTGCTCAGTGCCTGCGGCGGGGTCGAGGTCCGCGACGGCGGCGACGGCGCGACGAAGGCGGCGAGCGGTCCGTTGAAGCTCGCCGTCGTGCCGAAGGCCGTCGGTGCCGACTACTGGAACACCGTGAAGGCGGGCGCGGAGTGCGCCGCGCAGCGCGCGGGGGACGTCACCGTCCAGTGGGACGGGGTGACCGCCGAGACCGATGTCGAGGGCCAGGTCAACCTCATCCAGAACTTCGTCACCAAGAAGGTCGACGGCATCGTCTACGCGGCCACCGACTCCAGTGCGCTGGCGCCCGCCACCGACAAGGCGCTCGCCGCGAACATCCCGGTCGCGATGATCGACTCTGGCACCAGCCCGCAGCCGTCGAACGTGCCGCTGTTCGCCACCGACAACCGCGCGTCGGCCACCGAGGCGGCGAAGCTGCTCGCCACCGAGCTCGGCCCCGGCAACCACCAGGTGGCGCTCGTCGAGTTCCAGCCCGGGTCGCAGACCAACACCGAGCGGGTGGACGGTTTCAAGGCTGGCCTCGCCCAGTATCCGAACCTGAAGCTGGTCGGCCAGCAGCCCAGCCGCAGTGACGTCAACGAGGCACGACGCGTCACCGAGAACATCCTCACGGCCAACCCCAACCTGGCCGGCGTCTTCGCCGCCAACGAACCGAGCGTGCTCGGTGCCGCGCAGGCCATCCAGGCGGCCGGCAAGTCCGGCAAGGTGGTCATCATCGGGTGGGACGCCGCCCCGGACGAGATCGCCGGGGTGCGCAGCGGCCAGATCTCCGCGCTGGTCGTGCAGAACCCGTTCAAGATGGGCTACTTCGGCGTCGACAAGATGGTCAAGCACCTGCGGGACAAGGCGCCGCTGGCGTCGGCGGACACCGGCGTCACGTTCGTCACCAAGGAGAACATCGACTCCGCGGAGATCAAGGCGGTGCTCGAGCCGAGTTGCGCCAACCCTCCGGTGCAGTGATGGGCGCGACCCCGACGGCCACCGCCGACAGCGACAGGCAGCCGACCGCCGACGAAGCGCCGGTCCTCGAAGCCCGGGGCATCGTCAAGCGGTTCGGGCACGTCGAGGCGTTGCGGGGTGCCGACTTCACGGTCCATCGGGGTGAGGTCGTGGCGCTGATCGGCGACAACGGCGCCGGAAAGAGCACCCTGATCAAGACGCTGTCCGGTGTCCACCCGCCCGACGAGGGCGAGATCCGGGTGGGTGGTCGTACGGTCCAGTTCTCCACGCCTGTCGACGCCCGGCGTGCGGGGGTGGAGACCGTCTACCAGGATCTCGCCGTCGCCGACGACCTCAGCGTGGCCGCCAACCTGTACCTCGGTCGGGAGATCCTGCGCTCCGGGCCGCTCGGCCGGCTGGGGTTGCTCGACAAGCGCGCCATGCGGCAGGGCGCCGCCGCGGCCCTGGACCAGTTGGGTGTGCGGATCCCCCGGGTCACCACCCCGATCGCGATGCTGTCCGGTGGGCAGCGCCAGTGCGTCGCGGTGGCCCGCGCCATCATCTGGGCGACGAGCGTGGTCATTCTCGACGAGCCCACCGCGGCGCTCGGTGTCGTGCAGACCGGGCGGGTGCTCGACGTCGTCCGGCGCGCCCGCGATGCCGGCATGTCGGTGGTGCTGGTGAGTCACAACATGCCGCAGGTGCTGGAGATCGCCGACCGGGTCGAGGTGCTGCGGCTCGGCCGTCGGGCCGCCCGGCTTCGTGCGGACGAGGTCACCACCGACGACCTGGTCGCGGCGATGACCGGCAGCACCGGCGCGGATCGGGAGTAGGGGGAGCGTTTCGGAGGTGCTGGGCGGCCAGCACCTCCGAAACGCACCCTGGCGGTGACGCGCGCGTCGATCGGTGACTCGCACCGCAGCCCCGGCCCGGCGACGGGTGCGCACGCCGCCGGCCGCCGGGGCGGGTGCTCAGAACCGCGCCGGCTCGATGGTGGCGTCGGCGTCGTCGGGTTGCCCGTGCAGCGACTCCTCCACCCCGATCAGGTGGTTGGCCATGCGGATCCGCGCGCGCTCCGGGTCGCGTGCGACGAGGGCCTTGAGGATCGCGACGTGCTCGTCGTGGGTACGCCGGTCCGCGCCCTCCTCGTGCAGACTCCGCCAGAGCCGCCCGCGCAGAGTGCGCCCGGCGAACGCCTCGATCAGGCCGACGAGCACCGGATTGTCGGCGTGCACCGCGATGATCCGGTGGAACGCGATGTCGATCTCCATGATCCGTTCGTGCTCCTGCGGAGATCGTCCGGCGATCCGGGCCGCCTCGTCGAGCAGCTCCGCCGCCTGGGCGAGGGCCTCGTCGGTGATCCTGGTCGCCGCCAGGCGGGCGGCCTCGCACTCCAGCAGTCGTCGGACGATGTGGATGTGCCGCGTGTCGCCCTGGCCCTGGAAATCCACCACGAAGCCCATCGGGGCCAGCAGTTGCGGCGCGTCGAGGTTGGTGACGTAGGTGCCGTCACCCTGCCGGATGTTGACGATGCCGAGGATCGACAGGGCCGACATCCCCTCGCGCAGTGAGCCCCGCGAGACGCCGAGCGACTCGGCGAGATCCTTCTCGATGGGCAGGCGGTCCCCGGGTTTGAAGCGCCCTTCGAGGATCATCCGCTTGATGCCGTTCACCACCTCGTCGGTGCGCGACATGACACCCCCTACCGGCCGGCGGGGGTGGCCGCCCCACCCGCGATCACGTACGGCTCCGGAGATGACACGGTAGTCGGGTCTGCCGCCGTCCAGTAGTTGCCGTCGGGGAACCGGTAGAGCTCGACCGACTCGGGGCGCATCCGGGTGGAGTAGCCGGGCTGGTGGGGCAGGACGTAACCGCTGCCCGTGCCGGTGTCCCGGATGACGCACGGGTCGGTGAAGTGCTCGTGCAGGTGGTCGACGAACTCGGTGACCCGGTTGGTGAGGTCACCCGAGATCGCGACGTAGTCGAGCACCGACACGTGCTGGACCATCTCGCACAGGCCGACACCGCCGGCGTGGGGGCACACCGGGATGTCGAACTTCGCGGCGAGCAGCAACACGGCGACGATCTCGTTGATGCTGGCCAACCTGCCGGTGTCCAGTTGGCAGAAGTCGATCGCCCCGGCCTGGAACAGCTGTTTGAACATCACCCGGTTGTGGCAGTGCTCGCCGGTGGCGACACCGATGGGGGCGACCGCGCGACGGACGGCGGCGTGGCCCAGGATGTCGTCGGGGCTGGTCGGCTCCTCGATCCACAGTGGCTGGAACCGCGCCAGGGCCTTGACCCACTCGATGGCCTGACCGACGTCCCACACCTGGTTGGCGTCGATCATCAGATTGCGGTCCGGGCCGAGGATCTCCCGGGCGATGCCGCAGCGGCGGATGTCGTCGTCGAGGTTGGCGCCCACCTTGAGCTTGACGTAGCCGTAGCCGGTGTCGACCGCCTCCTGGCACAGCCGGCGCAGCTTGTCGTCGCCGTAGCCGAGCCAGCCGGCCGAGGTGGTGTAGGCGGGGTAGCCGGTCCGGTCGAGCTCGGCGAGACGGGCGGCCTTGGTGCTCTCCTTGGCGCGCAGGATGGCCAGTGCCTCGTCCCGGGTCAGCGCGTCGGACAGGTAGCGCAGGTCCGCGATGTCGACGAGCTGCTCGGGGGACATGTCGACGAGCAGCCGCCACAGCGGCTTGTCGGCGACCCGGGCGACCAGGTCCCACGACGCGTTCAGCACGGCGGCCAGCGACAGGTGGACGACGCCCTTCTCCGGGCCGAGCCAGCGCAGTTGGGAGTCGGAGGTGAGCAGGCGGTAGACCGCGCCCATGTCCGCGGCCATCGTCGCGACGTCCACGCCGACGAGGCGCTGTGCCTGATGGACCGCCGCCGCGACGACGATGTCGTTGCCGCGACCGATGGTGAAGGTCAGACCGTGGCCCGCGAGTGGCGCGCCCGTGCTGTCGACGCCGTCGGTGTGCAGGACGACGTAGGCCGCCGAGTAGTCGCCGTCCTTGTTCATGGCGTCGGAGCCGTCAGCGGTCAGGGAGGTGGGGAAGCGGACGTCCTCGATGGTGACGGCAGTGATCTGCGGCATGCGCTCCTCGCCCGGCTAGGCTAAAGATCAGATGATCTCTGCGAGTATACGGAGGGCCAATCCAGCACGTCAACGACGTCGATCACCCAGGAATCCAAGACATCCAATGTTTCGGTCCCGATGTGAATGCGTCAGCGCGCTGTCCCCCCGGTCGCCGCACCCGGCCCGCGGCCTCGGCAGCGGCGGTGACAACATTCGTGGCGCTGGTAGACACTCTGCGGCGCGACGAATCGTCGTCGTTCCCGGACTGTTGAGGTGCGGCCGGCGGGATTGGGATATTGGCGCGAGGAGTGGACAGTGCTCCCGGAAGATTGGATGTCCACTTCAGATCCTGGCATTGACGGTCGGAAATAAATAGGGATCCTTACGTCTGGAGACTTGATACATCACACCTTTCCGTATGGCGGCACCTGCTCGATGATGGCGTCCGCGCGGGCGTGGCTGCCGCGCGCCGGTTGGGTCCGTGCGAGCCGGTGACGACCATCACCAGTCACGGCGTCGACACGCCCGGGACCGACATGTGGGGTGTGACAACCGCAGCGTCCCTATATATGGTGTCGAGCGCAGCTGGTTCGGCCGTTCATCCCGAGCGGTCGAGGCAAGAGGGAACCCGGTGGAAATCCGGGACTGTCCCGCAGCGGTGAGTGGGAACGACAGCCGTCATGAGCACTGGGCCACCAATCGGTCTGGGAAGCGACGGCCAGTAGGAGACCGGCGACCCGGTCGTGCCCGCGAGTCCGAAGACCTGCCAGCGCGCCGTGCACCCGCACCCGGGTGGGCGGCGGTCCGAGGCCGCGTGGGACGGCCGACGCCACCTGACCCGCGCCTGCCCGGCGTGGCGTCCGCTGGTGTCTGTCTCCACGCGTCCGAAGGCCCTCAGGTCTCGAACTCGCGAGGAGTGAGTGGTGACAGTCACCGAGGTAGTCCCGGCAAGCGGCGACGCGGTCCTGCGGCGAACGCCGATGCAGGTCCGCAAACGCAACGGCAGCACCGAGTCCGTGGACGTCAACAAGATCGTCCGGGCGGTCGAGCGGTGGGCCGACGACCTGACCGACGTCGACCCGATGCGCGTCGCCACCCGCACGATCAGCGGCCTGTACGACGGCGCGAGCACTGCCGAACTGGACCGGCTGTCCATCCAGACCGCAGCCGAGATGATCGGTGAGGAACCGCAGTACTCCCGCCTCGCGGCCCGGCTGCTGGCCGGCTACGTCGACAAGGAGGTGCGCCGGCAGGGCGTCACCTCGTTCAGCGCGGCGATCCGGGTCGGTCACGCCGAGGGCCTGATCGGGAACGACACCGCCGCGTTCGTCGCCGCCCACGCCGCGATGCTCGACGACGCCATCGACACCGACGGCGACCGGAGGTTCGAGTACTTCGGCCTCCGCACGGTGTACGACAGGTACCTGCTGCGCCACCCCACCAGCCGGCTGGTGCTGGAGACCCCGCAGTACTGGCTGCTGCGGGTGGCCTGCGGGCTGTCCCAGACGCCGGACGAGGCGGTCGGCTTCTACCGGCTGATGTCCAGCCTGGCCTATCTGCCCAGCTCACCGACGTTGTTCAACTCCGGCACCCGGCACACCCAGATGTCCTCCTGCTATCTGGTCGACTCTCCGCGTGACGAGTTGGACTCGATCTACCAGCGGTACGCCCAGGTCGCCAACCTGTCCAAGTTCGCCGGCGGCATCGGCATCGCGTACTCCCGGGTGCGGTCCCGGGGCGCGCTGATCCGCGGCACCAACGGGCAGTCCAACGGGATCGTGCCGTGGCTGCGCACGCTGGACGCGAGCGTCGCCGCGGTCAACCAGGGTGGCCGACGCAAGGGCGCGGCCTGCGTGTACCTGGAGCCGTGGCACCCGGACGTCGAGGAGTTCCTGCAACTGCGGGACAACACCGGCGAGGACGCCCGCCGCACCCACAACCTGAACCTGGCCAACTGGGTCCCGGACGAGTTCATGCGCCGGGTCGAGGCCGACGAGATGTGGTCGCTGTTCGACCCGCACGAGGTGCCCGAACTGCCCGACCTGTGGGGGGAACGGTTCGACGCCGCGTACCGGCAGGCCGAGGCGCAGGGTCGCCACGTGCGGCAGGTCCCGGCACGGGAGCTGTACGGCAAGATGATGCGGACCCTCGCCCAGACCGGCAACGGGTGGATGACCTTCAAGGACGCCGCGAACCGGCTGTGCAACCAGACCGCCGAGGACGGCAACGTGGTGCACCTGTCCAACCTGTGCACCGAGATCATCGAGGTGTCCAGTGACGCCGAGACCGCCGTGTGCAACCTCGGCTCGGTGAACCTCGCCGCGCACCTCACCGACGGCGGCATCGACTGGGATCGGCTGCGCGCCACGGTTCGTACCGCGGTGACCTTCCTCGACCGGGTCATCGACATCAACTACTACCCCACCGAGCAGGCGGCGGCGAGCAACCCCCGCTGGCGGCCGGTCGGGCTGGGGCTGATGGGCCTGCAGGACGTCTTCTTCGCGCTGCGGCTGCCGTTCGACTCCCCGGGCGCGCGGGAGTTGTCCACCCGGATCAGCGAGGAGCTGTACCTGACCGCGCTGGAGACCTCCGCCGACCTGGCGCGTCGCTTCGGCGCACACCCGGCGTACGCGCAGACCCGGGCCGCGCGGGGCCAGCTCCAACCCGACCTGTGGGGTGTCGAGGGTACGCAGACCGCGCGCTGGGCCGCCCTGCGGGAACGGGTCGCGGCGGACGGGCTGCGTAACTCGCTGCTGGTGGCGGTCGCCCCGACCGCGACCATCGCCTCGATCGCCGGGTGCTACGAGTGCATCGAGCCGCAGGTGTCCAACCTGTTCAAGCGCGAGACCCTGTCGGGGGAGTTCCTCCAGGTCAACACCGCCCTGGTCCGCGAGCTGAAGGCCCGCGGCCTGTGGACCGACCGGATCCGCTCGGCGATCAAGCGGGCGGAGGGGTCGGTGCAGGACATCGCGGAGTTGCCGGCCGGCGTCCGGGAGTTGTTCCGTACCGCGTGGGAGCTGCCGCAGCGGGCGCTTGTCGACCTGGCCGCCGCCCGCGCCCCGTTCGTCGACCAGTCCCAGTCGCTGAACCTGTTCCTGGCCGCGCCGACCATCGGCAAGCTCTCGTCGATGTACCTGTACGCCTGGAAGGCTGGGCTGAAGTCCACGTACTACCTGCGCTCGCGCCCCGCCACGCGGATCCAGCAGGCCACCGTCGCGGTCGTCGCCCCGGTGGCGGCCGACGCGCAGGCGCTGGCCTGCTCGCTGGAGAACCCCGAGTCGTGCGAGGCCTGCCAGTGACCCCCGCCGACACGAGCACCACCGACGCCGGCACCACCGACACGAGCACCACCGACACGAGGACCACGCACATGCTGCTCGACCCCGGGATGGACCTCACCCTCCGCCCGATGCGCTACCCGCACTTCTTCGACAGGTTCCGCGACGCGATCCGCAACACCTGGACGGTGGAGGAGGTCGACCTGCACGCCGACCTCGCCGACCTGGACAAGCTGTCGCCGGCCGAGCGGCACCTGGTCAGCCGGCTGGTGGCGTTCTTCGCCACCGGTGACACGATCGTCGCCAACAACCTGGTGCTCAACCTCTACCAGCACGTCAACAGCCCGGAGGGTCGCCTCTACCTGTCCCGGCAGTTGTTCGAGGAGGCCGTGCACGTCCAGTTCTACCTGAACCTGCTCGACACGTACGTGCCGGACGAGACCGAGCGGTTCGCCGCCTTCGCGGCCATCGAGAACATCCCCTCGATCCGCCGTAAGGCCGAGTTCTGCTTCCGCTGGATCGACTCGCTGAACAACCTGCGGGAGCTGCGGACCCGCGACGACCGGCGGACGTTCCTGCTCAACCTGATCTGTTTCGCCGCCTGCATCGAGGGGCTGTTCTTCTACGGCGCGTTCGCGTACGTCTACTTCCTGCGCTCCCGCGGCCTGCTGCACGGCCTCGCCTCCGGCACCAACTGGGTGTTCCGCGACGAGTCCATGCACATGGCGTTCGCGTTCGACGTCGTCGACACCGCCCGCGCGGAGGAACCCGACCTGTTCGACGACGACCTCGCCGACCAGGTCCGGCGGATGCTCACCGAGGCCGTCGAGTGTGAGGTGCAGTTCGCCGAGGACCTGGTGGGCCAGGGGGTGCCCGGTCTGACGTTGACCGACATGCGGGAGTACCTCCAGCACGTGGCCGACCGTCGCCTGGCCCAGCTCGGCCTCGCCCCGCACTACGGGTCGAGCAACCCGTTCGCCTTCATGGAGTTGCAGGACGTGCAGGAGCTGTCCAACTTCTTCGAGCGGCGCGTCTCGGCGTACCAGGTCGGGGTGGCCGGCACCGTCGCCTTCGACGACGACTTCTAGGCGGCGACCGAGCCGGGGGCCTGGCGTCGCTTGGTGAGCCACCGCATCACGTGCAGCGGGTGCGACGCCGGGTCCGGAATCGGGTGGAAGACGTGTTCGACCTCGCCGTCGGCGATGATCAGCGTCAACCGTTCGTAGAGCGTCATGTCGCCGGCGGTGCGGGTGGGCAGCCGCAGCGCGTCGGCCAGGGTCAGCCGCGGGTCGGGGATCAGGGGGTAGGGCAACCGCAGCCGGTGCGCGAGTTCCCGCTGGTACCCGGTCGACTGCGCGGACAGGCCGTACACCCGGGCCGCGCCGGCCGCGCGGAGCTCCGCGTGGTGATCGCGGAACCAGGCGGCCTGCTCGGTGCTGCCCCGGGCGCCGTGGACCTCCAGCAGCCCGTTGGGCAGGTCGACACCCGGCCGCCCGGTCAGGGGGTACACGAAGACGACGGTGCGCCCGGCACCGAGCGCGCCGAGATCGACCGGGCGGCCGTCGGTGCCGTAGAAGGACAGGGGTGGCAGGCTGGTCCCGACCAGCGTGGCGGGGTCGGCACCGACCGTCTCACCGCCGGGCACGACCCGGGTCGCGGCCGCGTCGAGTCGCGCGTCCAGGGCCTCCCGCTGGGCGGTCAACCGACCGATCCGCTCCTGAAGGTTGGTGATGGTGCTGCGGTACGTGGCCACCGCCGCCGCGCACACGTCGGCCTCGTCGGCGCCACCGGCGATCGACTCGACGAACGGGCGGGTCTCCTCCACGGTGAGGCCGAGCGCCATCAACTCGCGGATCTGGGCCACCAGCCGCACCGCGATCGGGTCGTACTCCCGGTAGCCGTTGCCCAGCCTCCGGGGCACGACCAGCCCGGCCGACTCGTAGTAGCGCAGCGCCCGGACCGTGGTCCCGGTCCGTCGTGCCAGCTCACCCACCTGCATCCCGCGACCCTAAACCCGCACCCTGGGGTACGGGTCAACGTGTCCATCGTCGCGGTGTCACGGCCGCCGTTTCCTGCCAGTCTGGCTGCGAAAAGGCGTCGTGAGCAGGGAGTGTGTGATGACGGCAATCAGCCGGGTACGCGGTCGGCAGATCCTCGACAGCCGGGGCAACCCGACCGTGGAGGCCGACGTGGTGCTCACCGACGGGTCGACCGGCCGGGCCGCCGTGCCGTCCGGGGCGTCGACGGGGGCGAACGAGGCGGTCGAGCTGCGCGACGGGGACCACACGCGTTTCCACGGCAGGGGTGTCACGACGGCGGTCGCCGCGGTGAACGGTGCGATCGCCGACGCGGTGCTCGGGCTCGACGCGGAGGACCAGGCGCTGATCGACGAGACGATGATCGCTCTCGACGGTTCGAAGGACAAGAGTCGACTGGGCGCCAACGCGATCCTCGCGGTGTCCCTGGCGGCGGCCAAGGCGGCGGCGTCGGCGCACCGGCAGCCGCTCTACCGCTATGTCGGTGGTGTCGGGGCCCGCCTGCTGCCGGTGCCGATGATGAACATCATCAACGGCGGCGCACACGCCGACAACCCGCTCGACTTCCAGGAGTTCATGATCGCCCCGGTCGGGGCGCAGACGTTCGCCGAGGCGGTCCGGATGGGCTCGGAGGTCTTCCACACCCTCCGGATGTCCCTGGCGGCGGCCGGGCACAGCACCAACGTCGGTGACGAGGGCGGCTTCGCGCCGACCTTCACCGACGCCGACGAGGCGCTGCGTTTCGTGCTGCGCGCCATTGAGGACGCCGGGTACGAGCCCGGCACCGACCTGACGATCTGCCTCGACCCGGCCAGCTCGGAGTTCTTCCGGGGCGGCCTCTACGACTACGTCGGGGAGGGGCGTCAGCGCACCGTCGAGGAGCACATCGACTACCTGGTGGACCTCGTCGCCCGATACCCGATCAGCTCGATCGAGGACCCGATGGCCGAGGACGACTTCGCCGGCTGGAAGCGGTTGACCGCGTTGGCGGGGGAGCGGGTGCAGTTGGTCGGCGACGACGTCTTCTGTACCGACGTCGACCGGTTGCGCGACGGGATCGAGGGCGGTTACGCCAACGCGATCCTGGTCAAGGTCAACCAGATCGGCACGCTCACCGAGACCCTCGCCACTGTGGACGCCGCCCACAAGGCGGGCTACCGGGTGGTGCTGTCACACCGTTCCGGCGAGACCGAGGACACCACAATCGCCGACCTGGCCGTGGGCGTCGGCTGCGGCCAGATCAAGACCGGTTCGCTGTCGCGCTCCGATCGCACGGCAAAGTACAACCAGCTCCTCCGCATCGAGGAGGAGCTGGGCGACCGAGCCGTCTATGCTGGGCGCCGCTGAGAACCCCACCCGCCGCGATCTTGCACTTTCTGTCCCCGCACAAAGCACGTTTCCCCGCGTTTCGGCGACCGTAACTGCAAGATCGGCGCGGGTGTGGGCGGGCTCTGATCTCTCGGAGGGACAGTGCTGATGGTTGACATCACCGTGCGACCCATGACCTACGCCGACGCCGACCGGGTTCTGGCGATCTACCAGGTGGGTCTTGACGCCGGCAACGCCAGCTTCGAGGTCACCGCTCCCACCTGGGCGGCCTTCGACGCGGCACGGTTGACCGGGCACCGCTTCGTGGCCGTCGACCACGACGGCGGCATCGTCGGCTGGATCGCCGTCTCGCCGACCTCGACCCGCGCGGTCTACGCCGGCGTGGTCGAGCACTCCGTCTACGTGGACCCGGCCGCCCAGGGTCGTGGCGTCGCCCGCCTGCTGCTGGACGCACTGATCACCTCCACCGAGGCGGCCGGCATCTGGACCATCCAGTCCGGGATCTTCCCGGAGAACACCGCCAGCCTCACGCTGCACCAGCGGGCCGGGTTCCGCGTGATCGGCGTACGCGAGCGGGTCGGCCGCCACCACGACCGTTGGCGTGACGTCGTCCTGCTCGAACGCCGCAGCCCCGTCATCACCTGACGAGCCCACGCCGCGCCGACCGGGACCGGTTCGCCGGTCGGCGCATCCTGGCGGAGGGCGCCGGTTGCTCGGCAGCGAACATGCTGCTGTCCCGGGTTCGGCATCGCCAGCAACGGCCACGACGTGCGGATCACCAACAACCACGTGGCGATGGACTGGCTGTCGTCGCAGGAAGCCGAGGACTAAGGCGGTGTCTGGCGGGCCGAGTCCAAGTACTACGACGGCATCAACGTCTGGTTCGGCGCCGACCGCACCGTCATCTCCGGCAACACCATCACCGAGTGTGGCCAGGCCGGCGTCTACACGCAGCAGGTGACGAACCTGGTGGTCGCCGACAACACCGTGTCGGGCTGCCAACTGCGCGGCATCGAGGTCGACGGCAGCGCCCGTGGTTCCCTGCCCCGGTCGGGGCAGGCCGTGGGCGTCTCCATCACCGGCAACGTGGCGACCAACTGTGTCGGCCACATCAACGTTCTGTCCGCCCGGGACGTCACGGTGGTCGGCAACCGGGTGGAGAATCCGAACGCGAGCCGGGCCGTCAGCTGCGTCGCCGTGCACCAGGGCTCCACGAAGGCCGTCGTGGTGGGCAACCACCTGCGTCAGGCGCACCCCTCGCATCCCGCCGTCTTCGTGGACACCGCCTCGGTCGACGTCACGCTGGCGTGGAACGCCGTGGAAGCGGCAGTTCCCTACCAGGCACCGGCGGACACGGTGATCATCCGGCGCAGTGGCGCCGGGCAGATCCGTACCGACGGCAAGCTCATCGCCGTCGGCGGGATCGGAGTCGGCAACAGCGTCGCCGCCACCACGCCGGGTGCGGTGGTTCGCAAGATCGAGGTGTTCTCCTCCACCGGTCAGAGCCTGGGCTGGGTGCCCGTCTACAACTCGATCACCTGATGTCGTAGACCGACGTGCCGGTGGGCGCTTGCATCGATGCTCGTCGACTGCGATGCTGTGGTCGGTCGTGCTCGGGAGCCAGCGCGCACCACACCCACTCCGGTCCGCAGGGCGCACGCGGTGGTCACGTCACCCGTGCCGGGCAGTCCTCGTCGGTGACCGGGCACCCGAGCGCGGCACCGGCCACCACCTCGGTCCTCGGTGCCTGCTAGACCACGGAGGCACCGATGCTTCGCACGTTCCTCGCCGTCACGACCATGGCGCTGGCCGCCTGGGCCGGGACCGCCGTCGCCGAGGCGACGCCAGCGCCGACACCGTCGGCCACGTCGTCACCCACTGCGGTACCCACGCCCACGCCGATAGCCACGCCCACGCGCACTGCGGCGCCCACGCCCACCCCGATCGTCACGCCCACGATCGCCTGTCCGCCGGCGCTGCCGATCAGCGCCCGTGTCGCCGCTGTCACCACCACGAGCGTGACCATCTCGTACTCGATATTCTTCCCCCCGCCCTGCGGCTACGACCCGCCGATGACCATCAGCCTCTTCGCCAGCCGCGAGGACGCCCAGCAGTGGCGGGCACCTGTGGCGACGGCCGTCTCCGGGCCGGAGCGCACCGGCTCGGTGACCATCGACCGGCTGACGCCCAACACCGAGTACTGGTACCGGTTCACCGACCCCAACGGCAAGCGGGATCCGTTCATTCTCGCGTCGGCCCGGACCGCCTCGCTGACGTCGTGCCGTGCGACGGCCACGATCGACGCCCACTGGGGCAGCGGTTACGTCGTCACGGTCGTTGTGCGCAACATCGGAAGCCAGCCGGTGGACCGGTGGCGCGTCTCGTGGCGGTGGACCGGAGACGAGCGGGTCGAGACGGTCTGGGGTGGGGTGATCGAGACGACAGGTGCCGACGTCTCGGTCCGCAACGCCACGTACAACGGGACCCTGGCGCCGGACGGTGTGGCGAGGCTCGGCCTTGTCGTGTCGGCCAGTGCGGTGCCCGACGGGTTGATGCTGACGTGTGACGCGTGAGTGACGTCCGCCCCGCCGTCGCGGTCAGTGCGGCGGCGGGGCGGTGTCCGGTCGGTCAGGGCTTGCGCGCCACGGCGCCGTAGGCGTCGATCCCGACCGCGTCGGGATCTTCCGGTCGCCACCGGGGGATCGGCACCAGGCCCGGCTGCACCATCGTCAGCCCGTCGAAGCAGCTCTCCAACTCCTCCGGGCTGCGCAGGATGTACGGCACTCCGCCGCTTCGTGCCAGCCGCTGCGCGCCGGAGACCACCGCCGGGCTGGTGTTGGTGCCGTCCCAGAGCACCAGGTACGAGCCGGAGGGCATCGCGTCCATCGTCCGCCCGACGATGGAGCGCACCACTGCCAGGTCGGGCTCGTAGCCCAGCACACCCATGTACATCACGGCGACGGGCTTGTCGAAGTCGAGTGTCTTCGCCGCCTCGGCGAGGATCTGCTCCGGGTCGTGGTAGTCGGCCGGGACGTAGGTGGTGACGCCCTCCGAGGTCGTGTTGGCCAGCAGCGCCCGCGCGTGCACCAGCACCATCGGGTCGTTGTCCACGTAGACGATCCGCGACTCGGGCGCGACGCTCTGGGCGACCGCGTGCGTGTTCTGCATGGTGGGCAGGCCGGTGCCGATGTCCAGGAACTGCCGGATGCCGGCCTCGGCCGCGAGGTGACGCACGGCGCGTACCAGGAACACACGCGACTGCTGCGCCATGAGGACGATCTCCGGGTAGACCTCGGCGACGGCGTCACCGGCCGCACGGTCGGACGGGAAGTTGTCCTTGCCGCCCATCCAGTAGTTCCAGATCCGGGCCGCGTGTGGCACGTCCGGCTGAAGCGTCGCGGCGAGTTCGGCGTCCGGACCGGCCATGCCAGGCTCCTGTCGAGAGGTCGTCGGCGGGAGATCACCACCGGCAGTACGACCGGGAGCGTACCCCGATGCTGTCCACTGTCGACGCTAGACAGCAGGGGTGACGGGCGTCTCGCTCGGTCCGGGGGCTTGAATTCCTACTTCACCGGTAGGAAAATCGAGGACATGCCGCCGGTTCGGTTGCTCACCTCCCGCCGGGTCGTCGACCTGATGCGCGTCGCCGCGCAGCTCTGTCCCGGCGCTCCCAGCGCGGCCTGACCGGGCCGCCCAGCCCTCGCCGGCCCCCTTTCCCGTCGCCGACGCACGGTCGCGACCCCCGCACCCCGCGCCCGCGGCGGCGCATCTCGTCGAGGAGGACCCTGCCATGACCAACGACACCGTTTCAGCGACAGCGGTGGACCCCCGGCTCGACTTCGAGGTGGCCTGGTGGGAGTGGCACCGACGCCACGAGGAGGTTCGGGCCGACCCGCACGGCATCCTCGCCGTCACCGGTCTGCACTGGCTGACCTCGGTGCCGCAGCGGTTCCCCGACGTGCCGGGGGAGTGGCACACCGGCGACGACGGGCCGGTGGTGGCTCTCGACGACGGCGAGTTGCTCGTGATCGACGGCCGGCAGGTCCACGGTCGGCACGAGTTCGGGCCGATCGCCGAGCGTGCCGGCGTCACCGTGGGCATCGACGGTGGGGTGCTGGAGGTGGCCCGCCGGGGCGGGCACGACATCCTCCGTCCCCGGCGACCGGAGCACTCGCTGCGCCTCGGCTACCGGGGCACCCCCACCTATCCGCCCGACCAGCGGTGGGTCCTGAGCGGGCGCTTCGTACCCTTCGACAGCCCTCGCCCGACCACCGTCGGCGCGGCGGTGGAAGGGCTCACGCACGTCTACGACGCCCCCGGCCAGGTCGAGTTCGCCGTCGACGGGGTGCCGCTGCGCCTGACCGCTTTCAACGGCACGGCCCCCGGGAGTCTGTCGGTGCTCTTCATCGACACCACCTCCGGTGTGACGACATATCCGGCCAACCGGTCCCTGGCCGTCGGCACACCGGACGAGCAGGGTCGGGTGACCCTCGACTTCAACCGGGCCACCAATCTGCCGTGCGCGTACACCGACTTCGCGACCTGCCCGCTGCCCCCGGCGGAGAACCGGCTGCCGGTCGCCGTCGAAGCCGGCGAGCAGATCCCGTACGAGCTGCCGGCGGGCGATTCCGCCGGCCGTTCGTAGCCCTCCGCGTACCAACCCCTCGGGAGGATCGTCATGCCCCAGTCCACCGACGCCCCGGTCGACGCCGACAGCGACGCGCTGCGGGCGCTGCTGCGCCACCAGGCCAGCACCGTCACGGTGGTCACCGCGCCCGGCTCGCCCGCGGTCGGCTTCACCGCCACCTCGTTCACCTCGGTGTCGCTGGCGCCGCCGATCGTCTCGTTCTGCCTGAACCTCGGTTCGTCGAGCTGGCCCGCGGTCGCCCGTGCCCGGCACGTGGCGGTGCACCTGCTCGCCCACCACCAGCAGGAGCTTGCCCGGACCTTCGCGACGAGCGGCATCGACCGGTTCGCCGCTCCCACCCGCTGGCAGGCCGGCCCGGAGGCGGTGCCGATCCTGGACGACACCCTGGCCTGGCTGCTCTGCCGGGTCGTCGACCGGGTGACCGTCGGCGATCACGCCGTCGTGCTGGCCGAGCCGGAGGTGCTCCGGCACGCCGACGTCGGCTCGCCCCTGCTGTACCACCGGGGCCGCTACGCCGGGCTGGCCGGCGACCAGAGTGCGGCGGCCCGTCGTTCCGCCGCCTGACCGGGCGCTCGCACGCCCCAGTCCACACGGAGCATGCCCAGTCCACACGCAGCATGCCCAGTCCACACGGAGGAGGATGCCGTGCAAGCGATAGTCGCCGCCCCGGATACCCGCGCGGGGTTCCGGGTGACGGACCTGCCCGATCCCACTCCAGGTCCGGGGCAGGTTCTCGTCGAGGTGCGACACGTCGGCGTCAACGCCGGCGAGATCCGTCACCTCGACGTCTGGCCGGCCGGGGCCGTGCTCGGGCACGACGCCGCGGGTCACGTGGTGGGCGGCGGCGTCGACGGGTCCGGCCCGCGCGAGGGTGACCAGGTGGTCGCGTTCGGCCCGGGCGCCTGGGCCGGCCTCGCGGTGTTCGACGTGGACAGTGTGGCGGTGGTGCCCGCAGCCGTCGACCTGGCCGAGATGGCCGTGCTGCCCACCGTCGGCCTCACCGCCCTGCGCACACTGCGGACGTCGGGGCCGCTTCTCGGTCGTCGGGTGCTGGTCACGGGTGCGTCCGGGGGTGTGGGTCGGGTCGCCGTCCAACTCGCCCGGCGCGGCGGCGCGTACGTGGTCGCGGTGGTCGGCTCGCCGGCTCGTGGCGCGGGGCTGGCGGATCTCGGCGCCGACGAGGTCGTGGTTGGTCTCGACGCGATCACCGACCCGGTCGACGTGGTGCTGGAGACGGTCGGTGGCGCCCACCTGGTGGCCGCCTGGGGTCTGTTGGCCCCGGGCGGAGTGCTGCACAGCATCGGCTGGGCCTCCGGCGAGCCGGCCGTCCTTCCGGTGAACTCCACGTTCGCACCGGGCGCGGCACGGACGCTGCGTTCCTTCGGCGACGCCACCGCCCCGGGGTCGGATCTGGGTCTGCTCGCGGACCTGGTGGCGCGTGGAGCCCTGCGAGCGCCGATCGGTTGGCGCGGCTCGTGGCAGCGTCTCGAGGAGGCGGTCGACGCGCTGCGGGAGCGCCGGGTGGCCGGGAAGATCCTGCTCGACCTGGACTGAGCCGGAGCGGTGTCCGCCGACCGCGGCAGCAATCCTGTAAACCCTATAGCCCTAGTAGGATATCCGTCAACGGATCGACGTCCACGCGTGCGATAGCCGACATCCATCGGCGGATTCGTTGACACCACCGCCGCCCGGAAGGTGGACTCGGCTCATGTCCAGCGAGCTGCGGTTGACGATCCGCGGTCACATCGACTTCGGTCGGGTGTGGTCGAGTTCCTGTCTGGCCTGACCCGGCACCCTCGCCCGTAACCCGGCCCCGCCGCACCGGCCCGCCGGGGTGAGGCGCACCGCCGCGCCGCCACCGCGCCGACACCGTCACCGACCCGCGCCCACGCGCCGGGTCAGGTGTCGGCACACCCGCTTCCGCCTGCCTGGACAGGAGATCTCCGCATGCCCGCGTACCGTCTGCGTACCCTGGCCGCCGCCGCGCTCGCCCCACTGTTGGCCGTCGTCGCCGGCTGCTCCACCGGCACCACCCCGGCCGCCTCGGCGGCCGGCCAGCCCCGCTCCGGCGGCACCCTGACCTGGGCCGTGGAGACCGAGCCGATCACCCTCAACCCGCACCAGTACGCGCAGGCCAAGGCCCGCCTGCTGGTCTGGAACACCTTCGAGTCCCTGCTCACCTACGACAAGCAGGGCAAGCTGGTGCCGTGGCTGGCGACCGGCTGGCAGGTCGCACCGGACGGTCTGTCCTACACCCTGACGCTGCGTGACCGGGTCACCTTCACCGACGGCACCCCCTTCGACTCGGCCGCCGTCAAGGCCAACGTCGACAAACTCCGCGAACCCGGGTACGCCCCGGGCGTCGCGGCCGTCCAACTGCGCAACCTCAAGGCCGTCGAGACCGTCGACCCGCGCACCGTACGGCTCGTCCTCACCGCGCCGGACGTGCTCATCCTCGACTTCCTCGCCTCCCCGCAGGGCGCGCAGGTGTCCCCGACGTCGCTGCGGCAGGCGAAGAACCTCAAGGCCGGTGGCACCGACGTGGCCGGCACCGGGCCGTTCGTGCTGGACCGCTACGTCCCCGGTCAGGAGCTGCGCTATCGGCGTAACCCCGGCTACGACTGGGCGCCGCCCACCGCGACGCACACCGGCCCGGCCTACCTGGACGGGATCACCTACCGGTTCCTCAAGGAGTCGGCGGTGCGGGTCGGTGCCCTCACGTCGAGCCAGGTGCAGCTCATCGAGGGGGTGCCCGCGACCGATCAGCCGCTGGTCACCGGCAACCGGGCGCTGCGCCTGGACCGCGAGCTCAACTCCGGCTCGGCGTACTCCTACTACTTCAACACCTCCCGTCCGCCCTTCGACGACCTGCGGGTCCGGCAGGCGTTCCGGGAGGCCGTCGACGTCGACACCGTCTTGAGGTCCGTCTACCGCGACACCGCCACCCGCGCCTGGAGCGTGATCAGCCCGTCCAGCCCGCTCTACGACAAGCGCCTCGAAGGCGGTTACGGCGGCGACGCGGGCAGGGCCAACACCCTGCTCGACCAGGCCGGCTGGGCCACCCGGGACGCCGACGGCTACCGGGTGAAGGACGGCCGGCGGCTCACCGTACGGCTCGTGCAGGCCGCACCCTTCGTCCGGGACCGCCGCGACGTCCTGGCCCAGGCCGTGCAGGCCGCCGTCAAGCAGAGCGCCGGCATCGACCTGAAGGTCTCGCTCGTCGACCAGGGCACGGCCACGGAGGCGTTCCAGCGCAACGAGTACGAGGTCTTCGACAACTCCCGCGCCGACACCGACGCCGGTGCCGCGCTCAACCTGCTGCTGCACTCCAAGGGCGGCATCAACCGCACCCAGCTCAACGACCCGCGCATCGACAGGCTGCTGGAGGCCGGTCAGGCCGCCGCCGACCCGACGAAGCGCGCCAGCATCTACGCGGACGTGCAGCAACAGGTCGTCGCCGAGCGGGCCGTGGCGCTTCCGCTGTACGCGCCGGCCGACCAGATCGCCGCCAGCACCGCCGTCGGCGGGGTGCGCTTCGAGCCCACCGCCGGGGTGCCGGCGAGCGCCTACGACCTGTGGATCGGCAAGTGACATGAGCCGCCCACCCGTGCATGCCGTGGCCCGCCGGCTCGGTGCCGGCCTGGTCGTTCTCTGGGTCGCCGCCACCGCCGCCTACCTGGCGCTGCTGGCCGCGCCCGGTGACACCGTGGACAACATCGTCGGCGACGGTGCGGACACCCCGCAGATCCGTGCCGAGATCGTCGCCGAGTGGGGTCTGGACCGACCGGCCCTCGTCCAGTACGCCGACTACCTCCGCCGGCTCGGCGAGGGCGACCTGGGCCGCTCCTACCTGCTGCAACGCCCGGTCGCCGAGGTGATCGGCGAACAACTCGCCCCCACCCTCACCCTCGCGGTCGCCGCCGCCGGGCTCGGGGTGCTGCTCGCCCTGCTGATCGCGGTCGCCACGGCCGGGGACCGGCGACCCTGGCTGCGCCGGGTCAGCTCCGGCACCGAGTTGCTGCTGGTCTCCACCCCGTCGTTCCTGATCGGGCTCGTGCTGCTCAGTGTGCTGTCGTTCCGGTTCGGGCTGTTTCCGGTCTCCGGCGACCAGGGGGTCACCGCGTTGGTGCTGCCCGCCGTCACCCTGGCGCTGCCCATCGCCGGGGTGCTCGCGCAGGTGCTCCGCGACGGGATCGACCGGGCCCTCGACGAGCCCTTCGTGCTCACCGCCCGGTCCCGGGGTGTACGCGAGCGCACGGTGTTGCTGCGCCACGCACTGCGCCACGCTCTCCTGCCGGCGGTCACCCTGGCCGGTTGGCTCTTCGGCATCCTGCTCGGCGGTGCCGTGATCGTCGAACAGGTCTTCGGGCGGCCAGGTCTCGGCCAGGTCACCCTCAGCGCGGTCACCAGCGGGGACATGCCTGTGGTGCTGGCCGTCGTCACCCTCTCGGCTGCCGTCTACGTGGTGGTCAACACCGCCGCCGACCTGGCGTACCTGCTCGTCGACCCGCGTCTGCGAAGGAGCTGACCCGATGACCGTCACCCTGGGCCCGCCGCTCACCGACGCGGCGGCGCTGACCCTCGCCGACCCGGCCCGTCCGGCCGTACGCCGACGACCCCGACCGCGACCCGGCCTGCTCGTCGCCGGGGCGTACCTGCTCCTGCTTGTCGTCGCCGCGGCCGGGCCGGCGGTGCTGGCCCCCGGCGACCCCCTCGCCGCGGACCCGCTGGCCGTGCTCTCCCCGCCGAGCGCGGCGCACTGGCTCGGCACCGACCACCTCGGCCGCGACGTCTGGACCCGGGTGGTGCACGGTGCCGGGCACTCCCTCACCATCGGAGTGGCCGCCACCGCGCTCGCGGTGACCGGTGGCGTGCTGCTCGGCCTGCTCGCCGGCCTCGCGCACCGGGTCGCCGACGAGGCGCTCAGCCGTACGCTCGACGCGCTGTCGGCGTTTCCGATGCTGCTGCTGGCGCTGTTGTTCATCGCCATCGCCGGCCCCGGCACCGTCAGCCTGATCGTCGCCATCGGCATCGCCACCCTGCCGCACCACGCCCGGGTGGTCCGCGGTCAGACGCTCGTCGTCCGCCGTTCCGGCTACGTCGAACAGGCCGTCACCTTCGGCCAGTCCCGGCCCCGGCTGGTGCTGCGGCACGTGCTGCCCAACGTGGTCGGCCCGGTGCCGGTGCTCGCGGTGATCGGGCTCGGCGAGGCGGTCCTGGCCGCCGCCGGGCTCAGCTTCCTCGGCATGGGCCCGCAACCACCGTCGCCGGAGTGGGGAGCGATGCTCTCCGAGGGACGCAACTACCTCCAGGTGGCCTGGTGGATCAGCATCCTGCCCGGCCTGGCGGTCACCGCCACAGTGGTGTCGCTGACCGTCGTCGGCCGCCACTGGCAGGCCCGCTTCGACGGGCGGCGGCGCTGATGGCCCCCCTGGTCACGGTCGAGGACCTGCACGTCGACTTCGACACCCCCACCGGCCGGGTGGCCGCGGTGCGGGGGATCAGCTTCACCGTCGAGCGCGGCGAGTGCGTGGCGGTCGTCGGGGAGTCCGGCTCCGGCAAGAGCGTCACCGCTCGTACCCTGGTCGGGCTCGCCGGGCCGGGCGCGCAGGTCCGCGCCGCCCGGCTGGAGCTGGCCGACCAGGACGTACGGGGGCACCGGCCCCGGGACTGGCGGCGGGTGCGTGGCCGGCTCGCCGGGCTGGTCCTCCAGGACGCGCTGGTCTCCCTCGACCCACTGCGGACGGTGGGTGCCGAGATCGGCGAGGTGCTCGCCACCCACGGCATCGTCGGCCGCCGGGAACGGGCTGGTCGGGTCGCCCACCTGCTCGACGAGGTGCACCTGCCGGAGCCGGAGCGCCGCGCCCGGCAGTATCCGCACCAGCTCTCCGGAGGGTTGCGCCAGCGGGCCCTGATCGCCTCGGCGATCGCGGGGGAGCCGGCCCTGCTCATCGCCGACGAGCCCACCACCGCACTGGACGTCACCGTGCAGGCGCAGATCCTGCGGTTGCTCGCCGAGCGGCGGGCCGCCGGGGTGAGTCTGCTGCTGATCAGCCATGACCTGGCGGTCGTCGCCCAGATCGCCGACCGGGTCCTGGTGTTGCGCGACGGTCGGATCGTCGAGCAGGGTCCCACCGGCACGCTGCTGCGGGCTCCCGCGCACCCGTACACCCGGCAGTTGCTGGCGGCGGTGCCCTCGGCGACGTCGCGGGGGCGCCGGCTCGGGGTGTCGCGGGCCGGGGACGTGCGGACGGCCCTGCCCGCCCGGCCCGAGGTCCGCGCCGACGACACAGTGCTCGACGCGGACGGGCTGACCAAGACCTACGGCGGGCACACCGTGGTGCGGGACGTCTCCTTCTCCATCGCGCGGGGCGAGACGCTCGGCCTGGTGGGGGAGTCCGGTTCCGGCAAGAGCACGGTCGCCCGGATCGTCGCCGGTCTGCTCGACGCCGACGCGGGCGCCGTCACCTTCGAGGGCACCGCGTGGGCCGGCGTGCGGGAGCGGGCCCGCCGCCCGCTGCGGCGCCGGTTGCAACTGATCTCCCAGGACCCGCTGAGTTCCTTCGACCCCCGCTACACGGTCGGACGGGTCGTCGCGGAGAACCTCGACCCCGACGTCAGCCGCTCGGATCGGCGTGAGCACGTCGTCGACCTGCTGCGTCGGGTCGGTCTCGGCGCGGACCTGGTCGACCGGCACCCCCGGCAGCTCTCCGGCGGCCAACGGCAGCGGGTCGCCATCGCCCGCGCGATCGCCCCCCGGCCGACCCTGCTCGTCTGCGACGAGCCGGTCTCCGCCCTCGACGTCTCCGTGCAGGCACAGGTGCTCGACCTGCTGGCCGACCTGCGGGCCACCGACGGCACCGCCCTGCTCTTCATCTCCCACGACCTGGGTGTGGTGCACCACCTCAGTGACCGGGTGCTCGTCATGCACGACGGCGCGGTGGTCGAGCGGGGCCCGGTCGGCGACGTCTTCAGCTACCCCCGACACGACTACACCCGGTCCCTGCTGGACGCGCTGCCCACGCTGGTCACCGCCGGCCGACCGTAGGAGGAACACCCATGACCGACAAGAGCCTGCACCTGGCCGTGGCGCTCGACGGTCTCGGCTGGCACCCCGCCGCCTGGCGGCTCTCGCGCGCCGAGGCGACCGCGCCACTGACCGCCCGCTACTGGAACGCCCTCGCGGGCGAGGCCGAACGCGGCACACTGGACCTGCTCACCATCGAGGACAGCCTCGACCTCCAGACGTCCGGGCCGGACGGCCCGGACGACCGCACCGACCAGCTCCGGGGACGACTCGACGCGGTGCAGATCGCCGCCCGACTCGCCCCGCTGACCCGGCACATCGGGCTGATCCCGACCACCAGCACCACCCACACCGAGCCGTTCCACGTCTCCACGGCGATCGCCACGCTCGACCACGTCAGCGGCGGGCGGGCCGGTTGGCGGCCCCGGATCTCCGCCCGTAGGGCCGAGGCCGGGCACTTCGGCCGCCGCGACGTCCCGCCGCTGAACCCGGCCCGGCTCGACGAGCCGGAGGTCGTACGCCTCGTCGGCGACCTCATCGCCGAGGCCGGCGACGCGGTGGAGGTGATCCGCCGGCTCTGGGACAGTTGGCAGGACGACGCCGTGATCCGGGATGTGCCGACCGGTCGCTTCGTCGACCGCGAGCGGCTGCACTACGTCGACTTCACCGGCCGGTGGTTCTCCGTCAAGGGGCCCTCCATCGTGCCCCGGTCGCCGCAGGGGCAACCGGTCGTCGCCGCGCTGGCCCACTCGTCGGTGCCGTACGCGTTCGCCGCCCGGCACGCCGACGTCGTCTTCGTCACCCCGACCGACCCCGGGCACGCCGCCGCGATCGTGGCGGAGGTACGGGCGGCCGAGGAGACCGTCGGCCGGACCGACGCCCCGCTGCGCATCCTCGCCGACGTGGTCGTCCTGCTCGACGACTCGCCGGCGTCGGCCGGCCAGCGCAGGGCGCGTCTCGACGAGTTGCACGGTGCGCCGTTCACGTCCGACGCGGCCATCTTCGCCGGCACCCCGGGGCAGTTGGCCGATCTGATCGTCGCCTGGCACCGCGCCGGAGTGGACGGTTTCCGGCTGCGGCCGGCCGTGCTCCCCGACGACCTGGTCGCGATCACCCGGGCGCTGGTGCCCGCACTGCGGGATCGGGGCCTGTTCCGCGCCGGCTATCCGACCGGGACGCTGCGCGACCTGCTCGGCCTGCACCGACCGGTCAGCCGGTACGCCGCCGTGGCGACCGCCTGAGCACTGGAGACCCTCATGCCCAAGCAGATCGTCCTGGCCGCCCACTTCCCCGGCGTGAACAACACCACCGTGTGGAGCGACCCGGCCTCCGGTAGTCAGATCGACTTCTCCTCCTTCGTCCACCTGGCCCGCACGGCGGAACGGGGGAAGTTCGACTTCCTCTTCCTCGCCGAGGGACTGCGTCTGCGCGAGCAGCGGGGCCGCATCCACGACCTGGACGTGGTCGGCCGCCCGGACACGTTGACGGTGCTCGCCGCCCTCGCGGCGGTCACCACGCACCTGGGTCTGGCCGGCACGCTCAACGTCACCTTCCGCGAGCCGTACGAGTTGGCCCGGCAGTTGGCCAGCCTCGACCACCTCTCCGGCGGGCGGGCGGCCTGGAACGTGGTCACCACCTCCGACGCGTTCACCGGGGAGAACTTCCGCCGGGGCGGCTACCTGGACCGCTCGCTGCGCTACGACCGGGCCGCCGAGTTCGTGCGTACCGCGCGGGAGTTGTGGGAGTCGTGGCCGGCGGAGGCGATCGTGGGCGACCGCGACGGTGGCCGCTTCGTCACCGACCCCGGTTCCGGCGCGTTCGCCCACCACGGCGACCAGTTCGACATCGCGGGGCACTTCACGGTGCCCCGCAGCCCGCAGGTGCACCCGGTGATCCTGCAGGCCGGCGACTCGCCGGACGGGCGCGAGTTCGCCGCGTCCAGCGCCGACGCGATCTTCTCCCGGCACGGCACCCTGGAGGACGGCCAGGACTTCTACCGGGACGTGAAGTCCCGGCTTGCCTTCTACGGCCGTCAACCCGAGGACCTGTTGATCATCCCCGGTGTCACATTCGTGCTCGGCGACACCGACGCCGAGGCGCAGGAACGCGCGCACCACATCCGCCGCCAGCAGGTCAGCCCACAGACCGCGATCCTGCTGCTGGAACAACTCTGGAACCGGGACCTGTCCGGGTACGACCCGGAGGGCCCACTGCCCGCCGAGGACCCGGACGTCTCCGGCGACGCGATCAGCCGGGGCCGGACGGGCATGTATCCCGACCCGGTCGACACCGCGCGGCGGTGGCGGGCCCTGGCCGAGGAGAAGGGACTCGGCATCCGCGATCTGATCATCGAGGTCACCGGCCGGCAGTCCTTCGTCGGCACCGCGCGGCAGGTCGCCGAACGGATGAACCACTTCGTGCAGTCGGACGCCGCCGACGGGTTCATCCTGGTGCCGCACCTGACCCCCGGCGGGCTCGACGAGTTCGTCGACCAGGTCGTGCCGCTGTTGCAGGAGCGCGGCGTCTTCCGCACCGAGTACACCGGCACCACCCTGCGCGACCACCTCGGTCTCGGCCCCGCCCGCCCGGTCGCCCGACCCTCCAGCCGAAAGTGACGGTTCCGGCGTGAAGTTCCTGCTGATCACCCTGATCACCCACCTGCCCGACCCGGTCACCGGTCAGCGCAGGAGCACCACCGACCGGTTCCGGGACGTGGTCGACACGGCGGTCCTCGCGGAGGATCTCGGCTTCGACGGGTACGGCGTCGGTGAACGCCACGAGCGCCCGTTCATCTCGTCCTCACCACCTGTGGTGCTGAGCCACATCGCGGCCCGTACCTCCACCATCCGGCTGTTCACGGCGGTCACCACGCTCAGCCTGCTCGACCCGGTGCGCGCCTACGAGGACTACGCCACCCTCGACCACCTCAGCGGCGGCCGACTCGAACTGATCATCGGCAAGGGCAACGGTGCCGCGCAGGCACAACTGTTCCACGTCACCGCCGAGGACCAGTGGGACCGCAACCGGGAGGGCTACGAGCTGTTCCGCCGGCTCTGGCGGGAGGACCGGGTCACCTGGTCCGGTACCTACCGGCCGCCGCTGACCGACGCCGAGACCTGGCCCCGCCCGCTGCAACAGCCCATCCGCGTCTGGCACGGCAGCGCCACCAGCAGAGACTCGGTCGACCTCGCCGCCCGGTACGGCGACCCGATCTTCTCGGCCAACGTCACCAACCCGATCGAGCCGTACGCCGAACTCATCCGTCACTACCGGGAACGGTGGGTCCACTACGGGCACGATCCGGCCGACGCGCTCGTCGGCGCGGGCACCGCCGGTTTCTACGTGGCCCGCACGTCGCAGGAGGCGGTCGAGCGGTACCGGCCGATCTTCGCCGCCCGGGTGGCCGCATTCCGGCGACTGGGCGTCCAGCCGGTCTTCGCGACCCTGGAGGACGCCATCGGGCGCAGCTCGATCCTGGTCGGCAGCCCGCAGCAGCTCGCCGACAAGGTGCTGCGCTACCACGAGCAGTTCGGCCACGAGGTCATCTACCTCCAGGCCGACCACGACGGGCTGACCGACAAGCAGCACCGGGAGAGCCTGGAGCTGTTCCAGGCCGAGGTGGCCCCGGTGCTGCGTCGGGAGATCCCGAGCCGCCCCTTCGCACCGCCGGCGACCGCCGCCGCGGCGGCCTGACCAGAAACGGGGACCAGCATGCCGTCCACTCCACTGTCCATCCTCGACCTGTCCCCGGTGCCCGCCGGCGCCACCGTCAGCGACGCCCTGCACAACACCGTCGACCTGGCTCGGCGGGCCGAGCAGTCCGGCTACCACCGCTACTGGCTGGCCGAGCACCACCTCGCCGCCGGCGTCGCCAGCTCCGCTCCGGCCGTCCTGATCGGGCAGGTCGCCGCGGCCACCAGTGTGCTGCGCGTCGGCTCCGGGGCCGTCCAGGCCGGGCACCGCACCGCCCTGTCGGTGGTCGAGGAGTTCGGCACCCTCGCCGCCCTGTACCCGGGCCGCATCGACCTCGGGCTGGGCCGCTCCGGTCAGCGGCGGATCGAGGCGGCCCAGGCGGTCGCCGCGCCGGCCCCGCCGCCGGTGGCGGCCCGGGTGGTCGACGGACTGCTCATCCCGCCGCCGTTCTCGTACGCCCAGGTGCTCACCTCACCGCGCTTCGCCCTGAGCACGGCCCTGCTGCACCAGCCGGGCGCGCAGCCGCCACCCTTCGCCGAGCAGGTGGCCGACGTGCTGGCCCTGCTGCGCGGCGACTACACAGACGCCGACGGCCTGGACGCGCACGCCGTGCCGGGGGAGGGCACCGACCCGCAGGTGTGGTTGCTGGGCAGCAGTGGCGGGGAGAGCGCCCAACTGGCGGGCGCGCTGGGCCTGCCCTTCGCCGCCAACTACCACGTCAGCCCCTCCTCGGTGCTCGACGCGGTCGCCGCGTACCGGGCCGCGTTCCAACCCTCGGCGACGCTCGCCGAACCGTACGTGGTGGTCTCCGCCGACGTGGTCGTGGCCGAGACCGACGACGCGGCCCGACGGCTGGCCGCACCGTACGGGCCGTGGGTGCGCAGCATCCGCAGCGGCGAGGGCGCGATGCCGTTCCCCAGCCCGGAGCAGGCCGCCGCGCTGCCCTGGAACGAGGATGATCGCCAGTTCGTCGCCGACCGGGTGGACACCCAGTTCGTCGGGGCACCCGGCACGGTCGCCGAGCGGCTGCGCACCCTGCGCGACGTCACCGCCGCCGACGAGCTGCTGGTCACCACGATCACCCACGCCCACACCGACCGGGTCAGCTCCTACGAACTGCTCGCCAAGGAGTGGACCGACTGAGGAGGAGGGGCGTGCGCACCCACGGTGGAAAGATCCACGTGCGATGCGTGAACCAGCGCCCGTGTCGGGGCATCCCAGGTGGTGACAGATCCCGCAGAGGAAAGGACTGCCCATGCACGGCAAACTGCTCGCCGGTGTGGCACTCACCGCCGCGGTCGGCGCCGGCTGCACCCCATCGGTCGACCGGGTCGGTGGTGACGCGGGGCCCGCCGGCGGCGCCACCCAGTCGGCACCGAGCGCCCCGACGACCGCCAGCTCCGGCCCGGGTACGCCGACCGCCGGCAGCGCCACCCCGGCTGCTCCGGTCTCCGGCGCCGCCGGGCCCGCCAACCAGGTGAGCGAGATCCGGCAGACCGACTGGCCCAACGCGGTGATCCGCAAGCTGGGCTTCTGTGGCGAGTCCGACGACAGCGTGGTGTACCGCAACGGGTCGAACGGGTTCGACGTGCCGTGCCGGATCCTGCCGGGCGGCGCGCAGCCGGTGTACGGCGAGTTCATCGTCGAGGAGCCGGCGAACGCGCCGTCGACCGAGGACGCGCTCGTCCTCGTCGAACTGGGCAACCCGAACGCCGCGCGACGGCAGGCCCTCGTGCCCGTGCAGCTCTCCGACAACGGCCGGGGGCGCTACGCGTGGCCGGTCATCAGGGGAGACCAGCCCAGTTCCGGGGGCGACCAGGTCATGACGTTCGTCTCGTACCGGTTGGTGGGCCAGAACGTGGAGGCCACCGTCCGCACGCTCGACGGCGGCACCGAGACCCGGCGGTGGCGCAAGGCCGACGGCAGCGGCAACTGGGAACGGTACTAACCGCTACGACGCGGGCGGGTTGCCCTGCACGCGCAGCGTGCCGAGGATCTCGTCGGTGCGATCCGGGCCCCCGCTCTGTCTGACCTGGACGTAGACGTCGAGGGTGCCGTTGGGTGAGGTCAGGATGACCTCGCTGAAGGACGTCGTGGTGGTGGCGCACCGCGTCCAGCGCCGGACGCTCCCGCTGAGGCTGCCGACCGTGATCGTGCGGTCGGCGGCGCGGGTGCACCGGTTGTGGCCGGTCAGGGTGGGCGGGACCGTCGCGCCGGTGCGGGTCCGGCTCACCCCGACGAACACGCCGGGTGTGGGGCTGTTCGCGGTGGACCACTCGGTGAGGTCGGGCCCGACGACCAGGCCCGGGTAGTGTGCGCCGGGCGGGCCGAGCACGCCCGGTTTCCAGCCGCCGTCGCGCAGTTGCCGGGCCCAGTCGTCGGGCACGGCGACGGAGACGGTGCCGGTCCCGTCGCGCACCCGTGTCCAGCCCGGTGGCGTGGCGGAGGCGGCGGACGAACCGGCCAGGACCAGCGTCGTGGCCGCCGCGCCGACGGTGGTGAGGGCCCGGCGGGCGCGCTGCGGCGACCGCCGGGCCGGAGCCGTCCGTGCGTCGAGCAGACCCTCCAACGCGGAGGCGTACGCGGCCGCGCTCGGCCAGCGGCGGCCGGGTTCGCGCTGCAGGGCCCGACGGACGACACGCTCGACGGCCGCGGGCACCCGGGCCGCTGTCTCCGCCGCCTGCCCCGGCGGCAGCCCGGTCACCATGTGGTGGGTGAGGGCGCCGATCGCGTAGACGTCGGCACGCGCGTCCAGCGCGCCGCCCGGGACGAGCTGCTCGGGTGCCATGTAGCCGGGTGTGCCGGCGACCAGGGTGAACCCGGAGGCGTGCGCGAGTGCCTTGGCCAGCCCCAGGTCGGCGACGAGCACCCGGCCTCCGGCGGCCGGGGTGTCGAAGAGGACGTTGGAGGGCTTGAGGTCGCGGTGCAACACACCCTTGTCGTGCAGGACGGCCACCGCCCTGGCGATGTCGGCGGCGATCCGCAGCGCCTCGGGCACCGGCAGCGGACCGTCGGCCAGCCGCTCGGCGAGCGTGCCGCCACCGGCGTACGTCATCACCAGGTACGGCCGGCCGTCGGGCAGCTCGCCGATGTCCAGCACACGGACCAGGTGGTCGGAGTCGACCTGGCGCATGAACCGCGCCTCCTGGCGGAACCGCGCCCGGATGTCGGCCCGCTGCGACCAGTTCTCGGCGAGCACCTTCACCGCCACCGGGGCCTGCAACTCGTCGTCGTACGCCAGCCACACGGTGGCGAACGCACCGGCGCCGACGGGTCGTGCGACGCGGTACCGGCCGACCTGTGGCGGGATGGACACGGCCGTATTATCCGGCAGCCGCAGCCGCGGTGTCGCACAGGGAACGGGGGAGCGCCGACATTGGACGGGTCGTCGATCGAGGAACTAGCGCGCCGGGCAGCGGCCGGTGACAGCGCGGCACGTGACGAGTTGCTGGTGGCCATCGGTCCGCGGGTGCTGGAGCAGTGCGGGCGGTTCCTGCCCTGCCGGCAGGACGCGGAGGAGGCGGCGCAGGACGCGTTGATGCAGGTGGCCAGGCACATCGAGCGATTCGAGGGTCGGTCGCTCTTCACGACCTGGTTGCACACCGTGGTCGCCAACTGCGCGCGGCAGACCTACCGGGCGCTGCGGCGACGGGCGGCCGAGCGGCCGAGCGCCCTGCTGCCCGTCGAGGTGGCCGATCCCCGCACGACAAGCGTCATCGCCGGGTCGCGTCTCGACCTGCTCGACGCATTGGACAGGTTGGAGGCCCACCGGCCGGAGTTGGTGACGGCACTCGTGCTGCGCGACCTGTGTCAGCTCGACTACCAGGAGATCGCCGGGCAACTGGGCATTCCGGTCGGCACGCTGAAGTCCCGGATCCACCACGCCCGCAGACACGTCCGGGAGTCGTTGCAGGGCGGGGAATAGGACCGCCTTCTTTCGGAAATGGCATCGATCTGGGATTTTGTCGCTGATCGAGTGACATCGTTTGACATGCGCCGGCAGCCCATCTTGGATAGTCGATGTTCACAGTCCGACCGGGTCGGTCCGGTCGACGCCCCGATCCTGGAGGACGGATGTCAGCCATCGCGCGGTCCCACCCACGTCACTCACGATGGCGACTGCTGCCGGCGGCGATGGCGGCGGCGACGCTGCTGACCGTCGCGGTCGGCGTACCGGCATCGGCCGCGGCCACCTCGACGGTGGTCAGCGCCGCGTCGGGCCGCTGCCTGGACGTCGTCGGCAACGTCCGGACCGCTGGTGCCGGCATCAATATCTACGACTGCAACGGTCAGGCCAACCAGGCCTGGACCCTCACCTCGGCCGGCGAGCTGCGGGTCTACGACGAGACGATGTGCCTGGACGTGGTCGGTCAGGACACCACCGCGCCGGCCACGTTGCAGATCAACACCTGCAGCGGTGGCGCCAACCAGCGCTGGCGGATCAACACCAACGGGACCATCGTCGGTGTCCAGTCCGGCCTGTGCCTGGACGTCAACGGCGGCGCCACCGCCAACAGCACCCTGGTGGGTCTCTGGACCTGCAACGGCCAGGCCAACCAGCGCTGGACGACGGCGCTGGGCAGCAGTGACAGCCAGCCGCCCACGGCTCCGAGCAGCGCGCGGGTCAGCGGCCTGACGTGCAACTCCGTGACCTTCGCGTGGAACGCCTCGACGGACAACGTCGCGGTCGCCTTCTACGACATCTACCACGACGGCCAGTTGATGACGTCGGTGAGCGGCTCGACGCTGTCCACAAGCCTCACGGTGGTCGCCGGGGCGACCTGGGGCCTGTACGTCAACGCCCGGGACGCCGCCGGCAACGTGTCCCAGGCGAGCAGCACCGTGTCGATCACGCCCCCGCAGTGTCAGGCCGACACCCAGGCGCCGACCGCGCCGCAACAGCTCACCGGCACCGCGTCGGGCACCACGGTGACCCTGCGCTGGACCGCGTCGACCGACAACATCGGCGTCCGGGCGTACGACATCTTCCGTGGCGGGGTGAAGGTCGGCACGGTCACCGGTGCTCCGCCGGCGACCACCCACACCGACAGCGGGCTGGCGGCGAGCACCGCGTACCAGTACTACGTGGTGGCCCGGGACGCGCAGGACAACGTCTCGTCGCGCAGCGCCACGGCGACGGTGACCACCGGCGCGGGCTGCGGCAACCCGGTGTGCGCGGTGCGCCAGGTCACCACCGACACCGACATCCCGTGGGGGCTGGCGACGTTGCCCGACGGCAGCGTCCTCTACAACCGCCGCGACGCGCACGACATCATCCAGCTCAACCCCAGCACGGGGGCCAAGACCAACCTGGGCACCGTCCCGAACGTGCAGAGCACCGACGGTGAGGGTGGCCTGCTCGGGCTCGCCGTCTCGGCGAACTTCACCAGTGACCGCTGGCTGTACATCATGCACACCTCTCCCAGCGACAACCGGATCGTGCGGATCAAGTTGGAGAACGGTCGCCTCAACACCTCCAGCGAGCAGGTGCTCATCAGCGGCATCCGGCGCAACAAGTACCACGACGGCGGCCGGCTGCGGTTCGGTCCGGACGGCAAGCTGTACGCCAGCACGGGCGACGCGCAGAACGGCAACCACGCGCAGGACCGGTCGGCCCTCGAAGGCAAGATCCTGCGCCTCAACGCCGACGGCACCGTTCCCTCGGACAACCCGTTCGGCAACTACGTGTGGAGCTACGGCCACCGCAACCCGCAGGGGCTGGCGTTCGACTCGCAGGGCCGGCTCTGGGAGCAGGAGTTCGGCAACTCGATCATGGATGAGACCAACCTGATCACGAAGGGCGGCAACTACGGCTGGCCGGCGTGTGAGGGCACCAGCGGCACCTGCGGCACCGCCGGGTTCATCGCGCCGGCACGCACCTACCCGACCGCGGAGGGGTCCTGCTCCGGCATCGCGATCGTGCGGGACGCGCTCTACGTGGCCTGTGCGCGGGGTGCCCGCATGTACCGCGCGGTGATCAGCGGCAGCAGTCTGACGAACGTCCAGACGTACTTCAACGGCACCTACGGCCGGTTGCGGACGGTGGAGCCGGCCCCCGACGGCGGCCTGTGGCTGACCACCACCACCGTCGGTGACAAGGACAGCACCCCGAACAACAGCAACGAGAAGATCCTGCACGTCACGCTGGGCAACTGACAGCTGTGGTCCGGGCGGCTCAGCGCCTCGTCAGGATGACGAGTTGCTGGGTCGCCCGGGTCATCGCGACGTAGCGGTCCACCGCCCCCTCGATGCCCGTGCCGAACGCCTCCGGGTCGATGAGGACGACCAGGTCGAACTCGAGGCCCTTGGCCTGCTCCGGGCTCAGCGATCGGACGCGGGGCGTCGGCGGGAACGCCGGGTCGCCGATCACGCAGGCGGTCCCGTCGGTGTGCTCGGCGAGCCAGGCGTCGAGGATCGCGCCCAACTCGGCGGCCGATCCGTGCACGACGGGGAGTCCGGTGGCACGGATGGAGGTCGGCACGTTGGCGTCCGGGAGCACCGCCCGGATGACCGGTTCGGCCTCCGCCATGACCTCCTCCGGGGTCCGGTAGTTGATGCTCAGCGAGGCCAGGGTGATCCGGTCGAGCCCGATCCGTTCCAGGCGCTCCTGCCACGACTCGGTGAACCCGTGTCGGGCCTGGGCCCGGTCCCCGACGATGGTGAAACTGCGCGACGGGCACCGGGCCAGCAACATCTGCCACTCGGCGTCGGTCAGCTCCTGGGCCTCGTCCACCACGATGTGCGCGAACGGGCCGGCGAGCAGGTCCGGGTCGGCGGCGGGCACCGCGGAATCGTCGACCAGGGCGTCCCGCAGGTCCGGCTGGCGCAGCATCGTCAGCAGGCCCTCACCGTCGTCGTAGGCGTCGGCGGCGAGCAGTTCGTCGAGGACCCGGGCCCGGTGCTCGCGTTCCACGGCGGCGGCGGGGTCGTGCCGTCGCGGCCGCGCCGAGGCGTCGCCGAGGCGCCGCCGGGCCGCGTCCAGCAGCGGCAGGTCGGACACGGTCCAGGCCCGGGCGTCGTCGCGTTGCAGCGTCCGGACCTCCTCCGGGCTGAGCCAGGGCGCGCAGGTGCGCAGGTACGCGGGCACCGACCACAGGTCGCCCACCAGGTCGGCCGGGTCGAGCAACGGCCAGGCGCGGTTGAACGCGGTGCGCAGCTCCCGGTTGCGCAGCAGCGATCGCCGCAGTACGTCGTCCGGCTCGTCGCCGTCGTACCTGTCGACGAGGATCGTGAGCAACTCCGCCCAGATCTCGTCGCGCGCCTCGTTGTGCGGGGTGCCCGGCCCCGGTGCCTGGAACGCGTCGGCCCAGTCGTCGGCGCCCAGCCAGATGTCACCCTCGTCGGTCGTGATCGTCATCGGCTTGACCGGTGGGTCCTCGTAGAATCGGACCGCCGCGTCGATCGCCCGGACCAGGTCCGCGGAGGACTTCAGCCGGGCCACGTCCGGGTCTTCTTCGACGGTCGCGGCGGCCCCCTCCCCGACCAGGTCCCGCAGGGTGCAGGTCTGCACGTCCTCCTCGCCGAGGCTGGGCAGCACGTCGGCGACGTAGGCCAGGTAGGGCTGGTGCGGCCCGACGAAGAGCACCCCGCCCCGGCGCTGACCCAGCCGAGGATCGGAGTACAGCAGGTAGGCGGTGCGGTGCAGCGCGACGACTGTCTTTCCGGTGCCCGGGCCACCGTCGACGACGAGCGCGCCGGCCGACCCCGCGCGGATGATGGCGTCCTGGTCGGCCTGGATCGTGCCGAGCACGTCCCGCATCCGGTTCGACCGGGCGCTGCCCAGGCTGGCGATGAACGCCGACTGGTCGTCGAGCGCGACGGCGTGCCCCACGAACCCGTCCGGGGTGAAGACCTCGTCCCAGTAGTCGCTGATCCGGCCGCGCGTCCACCGGTACCGGCGACGGCTCGCCAGGCCCATCGGGTTGGCGTGGGTCGCGCCGAAGAAGGGCTCGGCGGCGGGAGAGCGCCAGTCGAGCAGCAGCCGCCGGCCTTCGCTGTCGGTGAGGCCGCGACGTCCCACGTACACGGGCTCGGGGTCGTCGGTGCCGACCACGTGGCCGAGACACAGGTCCAGGCCGTAGCGACTCAGCGCCCGCAGGCGGCCGGTCAGCCGGCGGATCTCCTCGTCCCGGTCCATCGCCTGCCGGCCCTTGCCGCCGGGCGCCAGGCGCTCGGCGGCCAGGCGCTCGGACAGCTCGGCGTTCAGGTGGTCGAGGCTTTCCGCCATCGTCGCGAAGTGCTGCTCGTCGCGGGCGATGAGCGTCGGGTCGGCCTTGGGGGCGAGATGACCGGGGAGGTCGAACACGGAGGAAGGCAGGGAATTCAAATGCGGACTTCCATTTCGGCAGAATCTGGTCTCGGCCGACGATTTTGCGGCACGAACCGGGTCTTGCCGCAAGCCCCCCAGTGCGCTATATGTTAGAAGTGGCAGGGGGCCGGGTGCCCCCGTTTTCCGAGCTCAGGGCGCGTCGACGACCTCCCGACCGAGTGGCCAGAGCGCCGCCGGCACGAGCTTGACGTTGGCGATGCCAAACGGGATCCCGATGATCGTCACGCAGAGGGCGACCCCGGCGAGGATGTGCGACAGCGCCAGCCACCAGCCCGCCAACACCAGCGCGGGTGCGGTCGCCGCCGTGGGGCCACGCCGAAGGTGAGTGCTTGTTACACTCCGCCATTGATGATCATGGGCGGTGTGGCGCGGCGCGCTGACGGCCACCGAGGCTGGCGGTGATTCTGGTGAACGACGGGTTCGCGGTCGACGCGGACGAGATCCGTGCCCACGCGCGCAACATCGAGGCGCTGGCGGGGCGCTTCGCGGCGGTGCGGGCGGCCAGCGCCCACATCACCCAGGACGACTCGGCGTACGGGTTGCTGTGTGGCTGGATCTCCGGAGTCCTGGCGGACAAGCACGCGCGGCAGGACGAGCTGTTCGCCGCTGTCGAGGAGAATCTGACGCTTTCCGCCTCGGGGCTGCGCCAGACCGCCGACGGCTATGACACGGTCGACGGCGACAACGCCGCGCTGATGAGCGGCGTGGAAAGCCAACTGACTTCATGACCGACCTGTCACTTGTCGCCGACGTCACCTCCACGCGAGAGGTCTGGACGGGCGCCTCCCTGGCCGACAGCGTCGAGGGTCTGGTCGACGCCATCAGGAGTGCGGGCTGGGTCGACGATCTGCTCGCGGGTGCCGCGTTCGGGCTCGACGCGGCGGTGACGGTGCTGGATCCGTTCAGCGCGCTGCTCGCCAACGGCCTGGGCTGGGCGATGGAATACTTCGAGCCGCTGCGGGAGATGCTCGACCAGCTCACCGGCATGCCCGACGTGGTCGCCGCGCACGCCGCCACCTGGAACAACATGGCCGCCGAGCTGCACAGTATGGCCAACGACCTGCGGGCGCACCTCGACGCCGACCTGCCCGAGTGGTATGGGCAGGCCGCGCTGGCCTACCACGGCCTGATGGACCACAACGTGGAGGCCCTCGGCGGGCTCGGTGCGGTCTCCGCCGCGATGGCCGCGGCCACCGAGGGTGCCGGCAACCTGGTGGCCTTCACCCGCGACATCGTGCGCGACCTCATCGCCGACCTGGTGGCACGCGTGATCGTCTGGGCGGTCGAGGCCATCTTCGTCGTCACGATCCCGGTCATCGCCGCCCAGATCACGGCCGCCGTCGTCAAGTGGGCCGGGCGCATCCTCATGTACGTCGGCGCGTTGATCACCAGCCTGACCAACCTCACCCGCATCCTGAACGGATAAGGCGTCCATGGCGAAGCCCGGAAAACCCGGCGGCGGCAGCGGCGGCACGGGTGGCGGTGGCGGCGCCGGCAAACCCCCGAAGAGCTACGGCGGCATCAACGCCGGCAAGGGCATCGCCAGTGCCCAGCAGGCCACCGGCCAGGCGGCGCAGCAGGGCCATCCACCCGGGGTCGGCCAGGGGCCCGGCAACACCAGGCCGGCGAGGCCGACCCCACCTCCCGCGCCGACCACGCCGCCGACGGCGGGCGGCATCCACCACAGCGACGCGTCGCGGAAGCACATCATCGAGGGCGACGGTGGTCGACAGGGCGGCCACCTCGCGGGCACCGGCTTCTCCAACAAGACGGAGTTCCCGACGAGCTGGGACGAGGCCAAGATCCTCGACGCCGCGCACCAGGTGACGCAGCAGGGGCCGCCGAACAAGGGGCCATACCCGACCAAGGACGCGGACGGCAACCCGGCGTGGGCCTACGACTACGTCGGCGTCGTCGACGGGGTGCAGGTCAAGACGACGGTGCTCGCCGACGGCGAGATCCGCACCGCCTTCCCGCCGGACAAGACCGACCCGGGCGTCATCAGCAACCCGCCGGCACCGAACCCCGCCCCGCAGGGAATCCCGATGGGCAACCCGCCCCGTTACAGTAATCCGGACGTCGGCGGCGACGGCAGTTGGACCTGGGAGGGTCCGAAGGGCAACAAGATCATTAGGGTGGTCCAGGACGACCAGGGCAACGTCACGCGGACCGAGCTCGGCGACTACAAGAAGAAATGAACACCATGGATACGCAGACGTACGCGACGGTCGCCGAGGTGTGCCGGAGGCTCGCGGGCCGGCTTCCCGACGATGTCCTCGGCACCGTGCGGGAGCAGTACGCCGCAGGTGAGTTCGACCTGGCCGACGCCACCCTCCTGCTCAGCCTCGCGTACTACGGCGTCGGGACCACCAGCGCGGAACTGGCACTCCTGCGCACCTTCGTCGGTGAGCCCGACGGCCCCGACCTGGCCGACGTGCCGGTCATCGCGGAGGTGCCGCCACTGGCGTACCGGTTCAGCCCGGACGGCCCCCCGGACGCGCCCAACCCGGCTCCGGCCGACACGCTCCTGGCCGCCGACGCCCCACGCCGCCACGGACGCAGCCTGCACCGCGCCTGGCGGACACCACTGGACGGCGCACCGGACGCGGCGGCGTGGACGTACGTGCTGCGGGTGACCGAGGGCGCGGACGAGCTCTCGACGTACTCGGGCGTCATGTCGACGCTCTGGGTGACGCTGCAACAGAAGTGGCCGGTGGAGGTCGTCGCCGGCGACTCACCGCGGACGCCGTACCAGGAGGCGGCGTTGGCCGCCGCCCAGGTGATCTGGCGCGCCTGAGACGCTCTGCGACCCCGACCGGGGGTCGGCTCGGTGGAAAACCTGAGACGGAAGTCGGGGGCCGGGCGAGGGATCTTCCCGGAGCCGGCGGGGCGCCGCGGACCAGATGATGATCGGCATGAAACGCGCCGCGCTGTACGTCCTCGCCGGACCTGTCGGGATCGCCGCCTACGGCCTGGTACGCCTGTGGGCACGAGCCGACGGCGTGTACGGCCCGGGGCTCGACTGGCAGGCCGCGCACCTGGTCGCCCTCGCCGGCATGGTGTGCTTCGTCCCGGGTGTGCTCGCGCTGTCGGGCCTCCTGCCCCGCAGCCCCTGGCGCACCGGCGTGACGACCCTCACGATGGTGGGGCTCGCCGCGACGATGGTGCAGTTCGGCGCCGACATCGTGGAGGGTCTGCTGGCCGCGGACCGGGCGGAGATGTCGGCGCTCAGCGCGGACTTCAAGGACATCCCCGGCGTCGAGATCGCCTTCTACGACGTCGTACCCCAGTTCTTCTTCCTCGGCCTGGTCGTCCTGGCGGGCATGCTCGCCGCGAAACGGCGGCTGCCGTGGTGGAGCGTGCCGCTGCTCGTCGTCGGCATCGTCCTGCCGGTGGTCACCCTCGACCTGCTTCCCGTCGCCGGTCTGGCCATGCTTGTCGCACTCGCGCCGGCGCTGCCTGCCCTGCGGGAACGGCAGGTCGTGACCGAGACGGGGGACCGCACCCCGTCGCGCCGTTGAGGACGATTCGGATGGTACGTGATCCGACAGTAACTTTCGCGGCGGCCATATAGCCTCTGAGCTGGGCAAACGTTCCGAATGGACCGAGCGGGACGCCCTCTCTCGATGCCACTGCCGGGCATTCCCCGTACCTCGCGCAAGGAAGGCCTTCCCATGCATCGCATCATCCATCGAGGACTGCTCCTGACCGGCACGGCCGTCGTCATCGGAATGCTGGCGACATCGACGGGCGCCGCGGCCCGGCCGGACAGCGCCCTGTCGGTGCGTACCTCGTCCCCCGTTCTGGCGTCGTTGGACGCCAACTCCTGCACCATCCTGTGGGACCTGCTCAACGCCGGCGGCCGTAACGGTCGGGTGGCGGTCGGTCTGACCGAGGACCAGCAACTCCTGAAGTTCGCCGCCAACCGACCGGGGTTGGCCTGCGTGATCGGCACGGTGGACCTGCCCGGCACCGAGAACCTCGTGGGCATCGACTACCGGGTCCAGGACGGTCAGCTCTACGGCGTCGGCAACAGCGGTGGCATCTTCACCCTGTCCACCAACAACGCCGTCGCCACGAAGGTCAGCCAGCTGACCATCCCCCTCAGCGGGTCGTTCTTCGGCGTCGACTTCAACCCGGCCGCCGATCGCCTGCGCATCATCAGCGACGTGGGTCAGAACCTGCGGCACAACGTCAACGTCGGCGGTGTCACCCTCGCCGACAGCACCCTCACCTACCCGCCCGCGGTCGCCGCCGCCCCCGGGCTGACCGCGGCGGCCTACACGAACGTCGACCTCGATCCGAGCACCGCGACCACGTTGTTCGACATCGATACCAACCTCGACCAGGTCGCGCTGCAGTCCCCGGCCAACGCTGGCCAACTCGTCGCCACCGGCAGCCTGGGCGTGGCCGCCAACCCACGGGCCGGCTTCGACATCCACAGCACCCTGCGCGACGGGCGAGCGGTGGGCAACAACGCCTACGCCGTCCTCAACGGCGGCTTCCCCAGCCAGGTGTACCAGGTCGACCCGCTCACCGGCACGGCTCAGCTGACCGGTGGTTTCGCCGTGAAATACCTGGTCATCGACCTCGCGCTGCGCCTCAACCAGCAGTAGCCCCCCGACGTCCGGTAGGGGCGGGCCGACCTTCGGGTGGACCGCCCCCACCCGTGCACCGACTGTCAGTTCGGCAGGCCGGTGCAGGCGGCCCCGTCGATGGTGCACGCCTCGGGGGTGGCACCGGTGGGCGCGCCGTCGACCCGGAACGTCACCCGGACCGACGCGCTGCCCGGCACCTGGCCCGCCGTGCCGTCCGGCACGAACGTCCACACCGCGCCGTCGCGGGTGGCCCGTGCGCCCTCCACCGCACTGACGCGCAGCGACTCCCGGGGCAGGGTGACCACCAGCGTCCACTGTGGTGCCGGTGCCGACCCGGGGTTGCTGATCGTCACCGCGGCGCCATAACTGAGCAGCGCGTTGTCCTCGATGGCGAAGTCGGCGACCAGGGCGGCCGGCGTGACCGTCGCGGTCGAACCGGTTGGCGCGGGCCTGGTCGACGCCCCGACGGTCGGTGCGACCGCGGTGGCCGAGGCGGTCGGCGGGGGAGCGGGCACCGCCGGGCTGGTGGCCGCCGGTCGCGCCTGCGCCCGGGGAGTGCCGGGCGGGGGTGTGCCCTCCTGGTCGACCGAGAGCGGCGGGTCGAGCGTCACAGGTGTCAGCTTCTGCGGCGTACGCAGCACCCCGGCGACGAGGACGGCCGTCACGACCAGCACCCCGAGCACCGCGATCACGGCCAGCCAGGTGGCCCGCGAGGCGTCGTCCCGACCGGTGAGCACCCGCCGGGCAGCCGTGGCGAGGGCCACCAGCCGGTCCAGCAGGATGATCGCCACGGTACGGCGTGGCTGGGGTGGTGTTGCCGGCACTGCCTGTCTCCCCTTCGGTTCGTCGCCGGATGCCCGCCCGCGACCCGTCCCGGTCGCGCGGGGCAGCCGCCAGTTCACAGGTCGCGGAGCCCGACGAGTATCGCCTCGAGCAGATCCTCGGTCGGCAGCTCCGACAACACCGGCGGGTCGTGCGTCTCGATCAGCCCGGCCGCGAGCAGGTCGCCGAGCAGCACCCGGACGGTCCCCAGTGGGAGGTCCAACTCGGCGCCGACCTCCGCGACCGACACCGGATGGTGACACAGCTCGACGATCCGCGCCTGTTCGGGGAAGAGCGGTGTGGACGGCGTGCCGGCCCGCCGGGCGACGACAAGTGAGATCAGGTCGAACTGACCGTGCGCGGGCGAGGTGCGCCCGCCGGTCATCGTGTACGGCCGGGCGACCGGGCCCGCGTCGTCGTCGTACCACGCCTCGTCAGCGGTGCCGCTGCTGTGCACCCTTGTCCCCGATCGTCGCCGAGGAGGCCGGCCCCAGTGTGATCGGCAGGTGCCGCTCGGCCTGCCCCACGAAGAGCGCCACCTCGTACGCCATGTCGCCGACCTTGACGTCGTCACCGGCGATCCGCACGGTGAGGACGGTCCCGTTCGGGATGGTGGCGACGAACAGGAACGTCCGCGCCATCTGCACCACGACCTGACGCAGACCGCCCGCGTCGCAGGTGCGGGTGGCGGCCAGCCCCAACGCGATCAGACTGGCGACCACGCCGGAGATCTGCTCGGCCAGCTTGCCCTCCACCCGCCGGGAGCCGCCGAGCGCCAGCCCGTCCGGGGAGAGCACGACGGCGAACTCCGCGCCGGGCACTCGGTCGACCAGGCGGTCCAGTGCACCGGTCAGGCCGTCGTCGGTGACCACTGCAGGGGTCATGGGTGTCTCCTCGCTGTTCTGGCGACCGGCATCTCGACAGTGTCGAGGCTGGCCCTGCGGTGTTCGGGGCCGGTGGGTCCGCTCTGGCGGACCCGCGTCGGCAGCGCGCCGTCGCCGTTCGACTCGGGTGGGCCGGTGCCGTTGTGCGCCGGCGGGTACGGGGTCGCGGTTGGCGCGGTGGACGAGCCCCGGGCGGCGTCGCCGACTGTGACAAGTCGGGCCGGCAGGAGCACGATCGCCGCCGTCCCACCGCGCCGGCTGGGACGCAGCGAGACGTGCGCCCCACAACGGTCGGCCAGCACGGCGACGGTGTACAACCCGGTGGGGCCCGTCGGTGGGGTGGCCGGCGGGCTGCCGAGCAGGTGGTTGGCGTCGGCCAGTGCCGTGGCGTCCAGGCCGGGTCCGTCGTCGACGACCAGGACGGCGCACCCCTGCGGTCCGTGCTCGCCGCTGACCCGGACGCTGGTGTCCGCCGGCGAGAAGGCGAGGGCGTTCTCGATCAGCTCCGCCAGCAGGTGGACGACATCCGTGACGGCCGGGCCCGCGAGCGACCACGGCCAGTGCGGCGCGATCAGGACCCGGTGGTAATCCGGCACCTCGGCGACGGCACCGCGTGCGACGTCCAGCAGCGGCACCGAGCGCCGCCAGCGGCGGGCGGGCGTCGCGCCGGCCAGGGCGATCAGTTTCTCCACGTTGCGGCGGACCCGGGTGGTCAGGTGGTCGAGTTGGAACAGCTCGGTGCTCTCCTCGGCGGACCGCTCCCGGCGCTGCATCCCGTCCAGCAGATTGAGCTGGTCGCGCAGCAGGACCTGGTTGCGTCGGGTGACCCGCAGGAACAACTCCCGGTCGGGGCCGGTGGGCGGTGCCACGACGTCCGGAGTCGGGGCCGGCGGTTGCACGACCGGCCGGGTCAGCTCGTCGGCCAGCCGTCCGACGGTGCGCACCCAGCTCAACAGGAGCACGAGCACGACGATGAGGCCCAGCCCCACCACCGCGCCGGTACGCGCGACGATCACCGCGGCACCCGGCGTGGCCCGCTCGACGCTGCTGCGGGCGGTGCTCGTCACGAGTGCCTGTAGTGCGCCGAGGGCGGTGTCCGCGGCGGCCCGCCAGCCCGCGATGGTGATCCCGGCCAGGGCGTTGGCGCTGTCCGCCCGCAACAGCCGGTCCTCCAGGGCGATCAGCCCCGCGAACTCGGGACCGGTGGCGATCCGCTGGTGCGCACCGGGGCCGTCGGCGGGCAGCCCCGCCGCCGCCTCGGCGCGCGCGAATCGCTGGTTGTCGACGAACGCGGTCAGTCGGCGTCGATCGTCGACACCGAGCCGCCCCGCCGTCAGGGCCGCGCTGACCAGGGTGTCCTCCCGCGCCAGCAACTCCCGTGCGCGGGCCAGCGCGATCACCGCACGGGTGTCGGCGGCCAGCGCGCTCTCGTACGTGCCCCACTCCGGGCCGTACACCCGGAAGGCGACGTCGATGACCTGGTCGTACCCGTCGACCGCCGCGGCCCGGTCGAGTTGCCCGGCGTCCAGCTGGGACCGGATCGTGCTCAGGCCGTCGAGCCGGCGGACCAACTCGTCGGCCCGGTCGCGCACCTCACCCGCGCTGAGCAGCCGGATGTCGTGGCCCTCGGTGAACTCGCGGAGCTCGGCGGCGGCCCGGTCGGTGCCCTCGCGTGCCCCGCCCAGGGGGGTCGCCGTCGGCCCGGCCCCGGCGATCGTCTCGGCACTGGCCCGGCGCTCGGTCTGCAGGCTCAGGATCAGCCGGTCGATGGGCTGGCCCAGCGTGTCCGCCAGAGCCCGCACGCGCAGCAGGTCGATGGCGTCCTGGCTGGTCAGGTAGGCCGCGTACGACCAGAGCGTGACAAGCACTGCGGCCAGTACGACAAGCCTGGTCCGCAGCAGCCGGACCTCGTCTCGCGTCACGCCCCGCTCCGCTCGGTGCGGGAACGTCCGCGGCGTGGGCCCCTCATCGCGTCGCCCGCTGCGGCCACGGCTGCCCGGCCGTGTCGCTGGCCCGGTCGGCGACGATGGTGCGCAGCAGGGCCAGCAGTTCGGCGCGGTTGGCGCAGTTCAGCCGGTTGCGCATCCGTGCCACGTGGTGCTCGACGGTCTTGGCCGAGATGAAGAGTCGGTCGCCGATCTCCCGGTAGGTCAGCCCGGCCAGGACCAGCTCGGCAACCTCGTACTCCCGGTCGCTGAGCCCCTGCTGGGTGGGGCCGGCGGCCCGGGCGGTGCTCTCGGTGCTCGTCGGTGCCTGCTCCCCGTGGCCGCCGGGCGGTCGCCCCTGCAACGCCCGGGCGCACTCCAGCAGGCTGGTCATGGCCCGCCGGTCCGCGGTGCGGATGGCGGCCTGGCCGGCGAGTCGCGCACCGTCCCAGCGCAGCCCGGTGTCGTGCAGCGCGCGGGCGGCGGCCTCCACCCGGGCCGGGTCGACGACGCCCCGGAGCACCTCCACCCAGCACTCCGCGGCGGCGGCGACCACTGCGGCGTACCGGCTGTGGTCGGCCGCGGCCAGCAGAGCCGCCACGTGGTCGTCGGCGACGTCCGGCGCGCCGGTGAGGATCGCGGCGTGCAGGCCACTCCAGTGCAGCGGCACACTCCACAGTGGTGGGTTGTCGAGCC
This sequence comes from Micromonospora sp. NPDC048898, assembly GCF_043198035.1. NCBI lineage: Bacteria > Bacillati > Actinomycetota > Actinomycetes > Micromonosporales > Micromonosporaceae > Micromonospora > Micromonospora sp. NPDC048898. The sequence goes on along the minus strand of NZ_JBICUF010000002.1, from coordinate 348,907 downwards.
GGCCGAGCAGGGCCCGTGCCTCCCGCAGGTACGGTTCGAGGCGGGCCAGGTCACCGAGGCGCGCGCCGGCGATGGCCAGCTCACCCAGCGGCAGGAGCGTGAACAGGTCGACGGGGTGCCGGACCACCGCCTCCAGCGCCTGCCCCCAGCCACGCTTGAGTGCGCCGATGTCGCTGTTGCGGCGGCCCACGCCCATCCGGATCGCGGCGGCGAAGAGCAGGTCGCGTGACTCCAACTGCCGCCCGTCGAGCGTCACCGCGGCGAGGTGCTCGGTCGCGGCGCGCGTCTCGCCCCGCACCATCAGGATCCAGGCCTGCAACAGCCGGTGCCGGCGAGCCAGCAGCGGGCCACCGACACCGGCGGCCAGGGCCCGGTGCAGCACCTGCTCGGCGATCTCCAGCTCACCGCAGTGCACCGCCGTCAGCGCGGCGAGCGCCGCCGGGCTGTCCGGTAGCAGGGCCGCCCGGCCGTCCGGTTCGAGTAGTGCGGCGGCCTGCACGAGGGTGGAGAGGGCGGCGGTCGGCGGGCCGTTCACGCTCTCGCGTACCCCGTCGGCCATCAGTCGGGCGGCGCTGGCGTGCAGGGTCGGCGGTTCGCCCGCCGGGTCGCCGGCCGGCGAGCCGGCGGCGGCGTCCGGGTTTCCGGTGGCGAGCCCGCCGACGATGGCGAAGGCCAGCGCCGAGGCGGTGCCCGACCACCGGTACAGCTCCACGCTGCGGCCGATGTGCCCACGGTGCGCCAGGGCGGTCGCGGCCACCACCGCCGCCGCGGAGCGGTCGGGCGGTGCGGCGGTGGCCAGCAGTCGGTCCGCCAGCCGCAGGGCGTCGTCGAGGTTGCCGGCGAGCGCGGCGGCGAGCGCCTGTCGGGCGCTGGCCGGCTGCCCGGCCGCGGTGGCGGCGGCGAACAGTTCGGCGGCGAACGCCGGCTCGTCGGTCAGGGCCTCACCCGCCGCGGCGGCCAGTGTCGGGGCCGGGCAGTCGCCGAGCGCGCCGACCGCGAGCAGGGAACGGACCAGCGGCAGCACCGCGCCGCCCCGCGCGAGCTGCAACTCGGTGAGCCGGCGCCAGACCGCGCTCCGGTCGGTGGTGGGGCTGAGTGTCGTGACGGCCCGTCGGACGATCGGCGCGAGCCGGCCGTCGGCGCCGAGCAGTCCGGCCGCCCGGGTCGTCGCGATCACCTCGTCCACCGCCGCCGGGTCCCCGCCCAGGAGCGCCGTGAGCATGCTCGCCGGCAGCGCCCCGCCGGCCGCGACGGCGAGCAGCAGCCGCCGGACGGCGGTGGGCTGCACGTCCAGGTCCGGACCGAACTCCCCGAGGACGGACCGGGGCGGGTGGACCACCGTGCCGGTCTGGGGCTCCCCGCCGGCCAGACCGCGGACCAGCCGTTCGACGTCCCGGGGGACGCCGGCGGTCTGCGTGTGGACGAAGTCGACCAGGTCGGCGCGGCGGTCCAGCTCCGGCGCGGCGGCGAGGTAGCTGGCGGTCTGCTCCCGGGTGAACGGCGTGAGGAGCACGGCCTGCCCGTCCCGTCGGAGGGCGTCGACAAGCTCGCTGAGCGCCGCCGACCGGGGCCACGGGCGATGGGCGACCACCAGGCGGTGCCGGCGGGTGGCGAGCAGACCCAGGAGCACCTCGATGCGTGCGTCGTCGAGCAGGTGCGCGTCGTCGACGAGCACCAGCGCGTCGGGGTCGACAGGTGCGCCGGCCTCCGGGGCGGCCGTGTGGACGGTGCTCCCGGCCCGCTTGTGGATCCGCGCCAGCTCGGTGAGCAGTGCGGTCTTTCCGTGACCGCCGGGGCCGGCGATGCCGACGGCCAGTGGGCCGGTCGGGTCCTGCGTGACCCTGTCCAGCAGGGCCTGTGGCCCCTTGTCCAGGGTCAGCCCAGGTGCGGCGATGTCGTTCATGATCATTGGGGTCATCCTTCGCGTCCCCGGCCGCGGGCCAGCGCCAGGCGGGACGGTTTCGGCAGATCCAGTGGGAGGACCCGGACCGGTGGCCGCGGTGGCGGATCGCCCGGGACGGTGTCGTGGTGGGGGCGGTGCGGTGCCGGGATGGTGGCCCGACCGGCACTGCGTACCGGGTCGCGGACCGGTGCCGGCGGGCGCGGACGCGGCGACACCACCTGGACGGCGGCCAGTGCCGCACCGGCGGCGGCGGTCAGTTGCGAGTCCGGTTCGACCTCGACCGGCACCGGGAGGGCCGCGCTGATCAGCTCGGTGACGAGCGGAACGCGGGTCGAACCTCCCGCCAGCAGGACGCCGTCGAGCTGCGCCGGCGTCAGGTCGGCGCTCCGCACGGCCCGCAGCAGCAGGTCGACGGTGGCCTGCACCAGCGGGCGGATCATGTGCTCGAACTGCGCCCGGGTCACCGGGATCCGTGCCGGGCCGCCCGGCAGGGCCAACACCACGTCGGTCGCCAGGTCGACGGTCAGCACCCGCTTGACCCGGTCACACTCCGCACGCAGCCCGCGCAGCGCGGCCTGGGTGCCGCGACGGGCGGTGCTGGCCAACTCCCGGGCCAGCACCGCACGGGTGTGCCCGGCCAGGGCCTCGTCGAAGTCGGCGCCGCCAACCGAGTCGAGACCCTGGGGCGTGCCGAACGTCTCGTACGTGCCGTGGGCGGTGAGACGCACCAGGGCAGCCTCGAAGCTGTTGCCCCCCAGGGCGTAGACGACGGCAGTGGTGCCCGCGAACCCGCGGGCGGCGTGGCTCTCGGCCACCGTGACCGTGCGCGGCAGCAAGGTCACGTGCCGCAGGCCGAACGCCGACAGGGCCCGGTGCAGCACCTCTCGCCGGTAGGGGCGCCACCCCGCCGGGTGGCTCAGCACGACGGCCTCGGCCGGGCCGCCCTCCAGGGCGTGCACCCGGTCCACCACCCACGCCGCGAGCTCCGCGGTCAGCGTCTGCGGTGTGCACGCCTCGCCACCCAGCAGCAGCGGCACGTCGTCACCGATCCGGTGGACGAAGTCCCGGGTGGTGCGGCTGCCGTCGTCGGTCGCGGGCTCGCCGACGTGCAGCGAGCCGTCCTCGGACAGGCACAGCACCGACGGTACGACAGGGGAGTCGACGTGCAGCGGGACCGCCTCGGGGCGGGTCCACCCCGCGCCGTTTCGCCGTGCGACCGCGGCGGCGGTGTTGGTGCTCCCGATGTCTATCCCCAGGACGTACGCCATCGTCTCTTCTCCCCCCGTGAGTTGGCCGGTCGGTGGCGATGGTGTCGGTGCTCTCGACGACCCACCCCCGGCGAACCCCGCGGGCTCCTACGTTCGTACCAGAGATCAGCCCCTGGTCGGGACCCTAATCTCGCCGGGACGGTTTCCCCCTGTCCCCCTAACGTACGAGGTGGCGGAGTCCCTAGTTCAACCGGGCCGGATGCGGGCTGAGCCCCGATGCCCGGGGTGCGCCCCCGGCCATAGCGTCACTGTCGACGTACGACACCCGCCGACGCCACATCCGAGGAGAACCCGGCACATGGACTCGCACCAGACCCTCCACGACTTCGTGCTCGACCTGCTGACGAACCCGGACGCGCGGTCGGCCTTCGACCTCGACCCCGAGGGCGCGCTGCGGGGCGCGGGGCTCACCGACATCACCGCGGCGGACGTGCAGGACGTCGTGCCGCTGGTCGTCGACTACGCGCCGGGGGCGGGCCTCGCGCCGTTGGCCTCGCCGGTCGGGCAGCTCGGGCTGGACCCGCTGCTCACCGACGCCACAGATGTGGTGGGTCAGTTGCAGAGCGTGGCGCAGCAGATCAGCGTGACGAGTTCCCCCACCGGCGTGGACATCAAGGCGGGCGTGCTCGGCGCCATCGCGGTGGACTCGTCGACGGCGGCCGCCGGGGTCACCGTGCTGCCGGGGATCGGCCTGGGCGTCGGCCCGTCCGGCCTGGACACCGACTTCGCCGGCGTCTCGGATGTGGCATACACCCTCGACGCCGACGTGGTGCAGCCGGTGGACGCGATCGCGGACCCGGTGATCGGCGACGTCACCGGCACCGTCGGTGACGCGAGCGGTCTGCTCGGCGGCACCGACCCGAACCTGATCGGCGGCGACCTGGTCGGTGGCGTCCTCCCCGGCGCCCACGGCCAGATCGGCGGGGTCGTCAGCTCCCTCGGTGTCGACGACACCCTTGGTGGGCTGGGCCTCGGGCACGGCGACGGTGTCGTCGGCGGTGTGGTCCCGCCGCTCGACGTGCAGTCGACGGTGGGCGGCGTGACGCACCAGGTGGACAGCCTCCTCCCCGGTGTCACCGACACGGTCGGTGACGTGACCGGCGGGGCCACCGATGGTGTGCTCGGCGGCGACTCGCACGCCTCGTCCGATCACGGGCTGCTGGGTCTCACCGGCGGCCTGCTCTGACCCGGTTCTCCGGTCGGAGCGGAGGGTCGGATCGTCTCGGGCGATCCGGCCCTCTCCGGTTCCAGTTCCGGAACCTCTTGATAATTGAGCCGAAATCCGCACACTTGGTGCGGTGATGGCCGGGATCTGGTTGGACGTACTGGACGACATCGCCCGCACGTGCAGTGCACACGGTCGTGGCGACCTGCTCCAGACGGTCCGACAGAAGCGTGCCCAACTGCTGGACCCGACGCTGCGCGTCCTGGTCATCGGTGAACCGAACCAGGGCAAGAGCCAGTTGATCAACGCGATCATCAACGCCCCGGCCTGCCCGGTCGGCGACGGCCGTACGACAGTCCTACCGACGGTGGTGCAGCATGCCGAGGCCCCGTCCGCCGCGGTCGCGCAGGCGCCACCCGCCCGCGGCGGGCCCGCCGGCACCGCGCTCGCGGTGGCCGTCGAGCGGACCCCGGTGGCGCTCGACCAGGTCGCCCAGAGCGTGGCCGGCATGGTCGGACGACAGCCGGGCGGCGGTCCCGCGTACGTCGAGATCGGGGTGCCCCGCGCCCTGCTCGGCGCCGGGTTGGTGCTGGTGGACACTCCCGGCACCGACGAGGTCGCCGGCATCGGTGGCGCCGCCTCGGTCGCCGCTCCCGCCCGCGCCGACACCGTGCTGCTGGTCTCCGACTCCACCCGGGACCTGTCGGTCGCCGAACTCAACATGCTGCTGCACGTCGTGCGCTCGCACCACAACGTGGTCGTGGTGCAGAGCAAGACCGATCTGGTGGCGGACTGGCGCGCGGTCGCCGAGCGCAACCGGCAGCACCTGGCCGAAGCCGGCATCCCGGCGACGCTGATCCCGGTCTCGGCGACGTTGCGTCTGCGCGCCGCCGGGGCCGACGACCGGGGCCTCAACGCCGAGTCCGGCTTTCCCGTGCTGATCGCCCGACTACAGCGGGACCTGGCCGGCAAGGCCGACCACCTGGCCAGGGCCTCGGTGCAGACGGTGGCTCGGACGGTGGTGGAGCAGTTGGCCGCGCCGCTGCGCGCCGAGCTGGCGACCCAGGAGGCCGAGGAGCAGTCCGGGCCGATCTCCCGGCTGCACGTCGCACAGCGTGAGGTCGACGAGCTGCGCCGGTGCTCCACCCGCTGGCAGAACACCCTGAGCGACGAGATCGGCGACCTGCTGTCCGACATCGAGTACGACCTGCGCGACCGGACCCGACAGATCCTGCGGACGGTCGACGAGGCGTTCGACACGGCCGATCCGCTCGTCGCCTGGGACACCTTCCAGGACTGGCTGGAGCGGAGCCTGGTGGAGGCCGCGGAGGCCAACCACGAGTGGCTGGTCCAGCGCTGCGACTGGATCGCCCGCCGGGTGGCCGCCAACTTCAACAGGTACGGCTACGACGTGTTGCCGCCCTGGTCGATGACGATGCCGGACGACCTCGGGGAGCGGCTGCCCGAGTTGCAGATGCCGACGATCGACCGGTTCACCGCGAGCCAGAAGCTGTTCACCGGCATGAAGGGCTCCTACGGCGGGATGCTGATGTTCGGTCTGGCGACCACCCTGGCCGGCATGCCGATGATCAACCCGGTCTCGGTGGGGATCGGGGCGCTGTTCGGCGGCAAGAGCATCCGGGACGAGAGCAAGCAGTTGCTCCGTCGCCGGCAGGCGACAGTCAAGACGGCCATCCAGCGACACGTCGACGACTTCTTCGTCCGGATGATCCGCGACTGCCGCGACGCCGCCCGGCAGGTGCAGCGGATGCTGCGGGACCACTTCACGGGCCTGACCGAGGAGCTTCAGGAGGCGATCGTCCAGTCGTTCCGCAGCGCCAAGCAGGAGGCCGACACCGATGCCTCGCTGCGCGAGCAGCGGCAGCGCGAGATCCGGCTGAAGATGACCCGGTTGGCCGCACTCCACGAGCAGGCCCAGCAGTTGACGGGCACGCGTTCCGCCCCGCTGCGGTTGGAGCCGCAGGCATGACGGTGGGGCAGCGCCTCGACGAGGCGGCCTGGGGGTTGCTGCACCAGGCCATCGACCTCTACCAGGACAACCCCCGGGCCGTCGGGCAGTTGCGACACCAGGTCGCCCGTCTGGAGCAACCGCTGCGGATCGCGGTTGCCGGCCCGTGGCGATCGGGCAAGTCGACGGTGCTCAACGCGCTGATGGGGGAGGAGGTCGCGCCGGTCGAGAGGGCGGACGGGGCGTTCACCTGGTACGAGGACGGCGCCGAGCCCCGCGCGACCGCCTATCCGGCCGGTCAGCCGCCGCAGGAGTTGACGGTGGTCAAGTCGGCGACCGGCCTGCGGGTGGATCTCGGCTGGGGCGCGGGGGACGTGCGCGACATCGTGGTGCGGTGGCCGACGCGGGCGCTGCGGCAGGTCACGCTCATCGACACCCCGGCGGTCACCGGTGGCGTCGAGCAGGGGCGGGCGCCGGTGTTGGAGCGGGTGTTACGGGACGCGGACGCGGTGTTGTATCTGACCCGCGACGCGCGCGACAGTGATCTGCGGGTGCTGGAGTCCGGCCGGGACAGCGTGGTCGGGCAGACCGCCCCGGTCAACGTGATCATGGTGCTGTCCCGGGCGGACGAGATCGGCGGAGGTCGGATCGACGGCCTGCTCACCGCCCGTCAGCTCGCTCGTCGGCACTACCGCGATCCACGGGTCGGCGCGCTCAGCGTGAACGTGGTGGCGTGCAGCGGGATGCTCGGCCTGGCCGGCCGGATGCTCGGCGAGTCGGACTTCGCCGCGCTCGCGGCCATCGCCCAGGTGCCCAGGGCGGAGTTGGACGCCCACCTGCTCTCCGCCGACCGCTTCCTGCACGGTGAGCTGCCGGTACGGCTGGAAACCGAGGTGCGCGCCGCACTGCTCGACCGGTTCGGCGTCTTCGGCGTCCGGCTGGCGACCACACTGGTACGCAGCGGGTTCGACAGCCGGGTGAAACTCTCCGCCGAGCTCATTCGGCGCAGCGGTCTCACCGAGCTGCGCGAGTCGGTGACCCGCTGTTTCATCGACCGCGCCGACGCCCTCAAGGCCCGGTCCGCGCTGGCCGCGGTCGAGACGTTGCTGCGGGCCGAGCCCACCCGGGGGTCCGCGGAGCTGGCCGGCGCCATCGAGCGGATCCTCGCGGGTGCGCACGAGTTCCGGGAGCTACGCCTGCTTGTCGCGCTGCGCAGCACCCGGCTCGGCTTCGACACGGAGTTGGCCGCCGAGGCGCAGCGGCTCGTCGGGGGCAACGGGGTGGGCCTCGCGGCCCGACTGGGCGTGGAGCACGAGGCGACGGTGCAGCGACTCTGGGAGGTTGCCGCCGACGCGCAGTGGCGGTGGCGGGACCGGGCCGAGGACCCCCTGCTCCCGCTGGCGCAGCGGCGCGGGGCCCAGGTCGTCGTCCGCAGCTGCGAGGGGATGATCGCCGAACTGGTCGCGGGCGGTCGCTGACGCGCGGTGGGGGCGGCCCGGACGGCCGTCCCCACCGGTGCCCGCGCCGGGCTCAGCGCGGTTGGTACGTCTGGCAGTCGGCGATGTCCTGCCCCGGGCCCACCCGAATGGACGGTGCGTGGCACTCCAACTCGGCGTTGTGTTGGCAGTCGCTGCGCTTGCAGGCGCCGACCTGGGCGATGACGCGGTCCAGTCCGCCCTTGGTCGAGGTGTCGATGAACGTCGCGCAGTTGGCGTTCTGCTGCCCGATGGTGATGGCGAACGCGTGGCAGCCATCGTGGTTGTAGCCGCAGTCGGTGACGGTGCACTCGTGTACCCGCGGCATCTCCAGCATGTCGGTCATCAGCGATCTCGCTTCCGTCGGTGTGCCTGGCAAGCTCAGTACCCGGCTTCGACGGGACAACTCCCTATCAGGTGGTTCTTTCGGGGATATTTTGCATAGGCGAGCCTTCCCTAATCGCCCTGATCAGTGCCGGTCAGTCAGCGAGGACGTCGGCTTCGGCAGCCGTGCGCCTGACGGAGCAGCGCCTCGATCTGGTCGCCGAGTTGGTCGGGATGCCACACCGGCGCCCCGAACCGCAGCCGGACGTCCCGGTCGCCCCGGGCCAACTCCAGCCGGAGCACGACGCCGTGCCGGTCCAGGCGGACCGGTCGGACCTGGCGGACACCCTGCAGGTGGTGGGCAGGTAGGAGCCGGCACAGTCGGTCGACGGTCTGCGGGTGATGGTGGTCGAGGTGACACAGCAGGTCGGCCTCGGCGGCGGCCAGTGGGTCGGGCCGGGCGGCCACGAAGGCGTCCGGGTCGACGGAGGTGGTGCGGCCGTCGGCGGTCAGTTCGGCGGTGGCGAGGTCGAGGATCGTCACCAGCTCCTGATCACTGTCGGTCGGGACGGTCTCGGCCGCCAGCCAGCCGGTGAGCGTGCCGCGCCCGCGGACCCGGTTGCGGACCGGGGTGGGCGCCAGGTCGGTCACCTCGACCATCGCCACTGTCTCCCGCTGCTGCGCGAGGTGGTGGGTCAGGTGGCAGCCGGCCGGTAGGTCGATCCGCAGCCGCCCGTCGCCGGTCACCACGTGTCGTCCGGCGACGTACGCCTCGATCCCGGGGATGCGCAGGGTGAGGGAGTCGGCGGCGGCGAGCATCGAGCGGAGTCGGACGCCCGCGTCGTCGGTGGTGTCCGTGCTGGTCGAGGGGTTGCTCACGGCGATCATCTCCTAATAAGGTTAGCCTTACCTTACTAGAGAGGTGACTGATGAATCAGACCCGTCCCAAGGTCAGGCGTTCCCGCGCTCTGGGCATCGCGCTGACCCCGAAGTGCGTGCGCTACTTCGAACGCCGACCGTTCCCGCCCGGCCAGCACGGCCGGGCTCGACGCACCACCAGCGACTACAAGGTCCGACTGCTGGAGAAGCAGCGCCTCAAGGCGCAGTACGACCTGCACGAGGGGCAGCTTCGGCGCGCGTTCGACCGGGCGGTGCGCCGCTCGGGCAAGACCGGCGAGGAGTTGATCGTCGAGTTGGAGAGCCGGTTGGACGCGCTGGTGCTGCGCGCCGGGTTCGCCCGCACCATCTACCAGGCCCGTCAGGTGGTCACCCACCAGCACGTCACAGTGAACGGCCGACGCGTGGACCGTCCGTCCGCGCGGCTGCGGCCCGGCGACGTCATCGCCGTGGCGGAACGCAGCCGGGGCAAGGCGCCGTTCGTCGTCGCGGCGGCGGGCGCGCACGCCTCGGAACGTCCGGCCCCCTACCTCGAGGTCAGCCTGTCGGGCCTGACGGCGCGGCTGACCCGGCTGCCGCAGCGCTCGGAGGTCCCGGTCGTCTGCGACGAGCAACTCGTCGTCGAGTACTACTCGCGCTGACGTCCGGCGACTGGCCGTCGGGAGGGGCCCCGAGCGCGGCGGGGCCCCGCCCGCGGGCCGGAAAACGGTTATCTGATCTTGCTTCGGGCAGTCGCGCCTGACCTGCGGAGATAACGCTCTCACGGATGGTGGAAGAGTGCTTGACGCGCCGGGATCCGGCCGCAACGATGCATGCACATACCTCACTCCACCACCAGGCGTGATCGGCGCACGCCGTCCTCGCACCGCGAAAGGACAACCGTGCGCAGATCCCTGAGATCGTGGTTCGGCGTCGCGCTGAGCGCGATCCTCGTGGCCGGCGGCATCGTCGCCGTGCCACCCGCGGCCAGCGCCGCGCCGTTCACCGTGCTGGTGTTCAGCAAGACCGCCGGCTTCCGGCACGGGTCCATCACCCCGGGCATCGCCGCCATCCAGCAACTCGGTGCCGCCAACGGCTTCACCGTCGAGGCCACCGAGGACGCCGCCCAGTTCACCGACGCCAACCTGGACCGGTTCGCCGCGGTCATCTGGCTGTCCACCACCGGCGACGTGCTCAACGCCGCCCAGCAGGCCGCGTTCGAGCGCTACATCACCGGCGGGGGCGGCTACGTAGGCGTGCACGCCGCCTCGGACACCGAGTACGACTGGCCCTGGTACGGCGGGCTGGTCGGGGCGTACTTCGCCGCGCACCCGGCCGAGCAGACCGCCACCGTCAAGGTCGCCGACCAGGTGCACCCGTCCACCGCGACGCTGCCACAGCGGTGGAGCCGGTTCGACGAGCTGTACAACTACCGCACCAACCCCCGGGGCACCGCGCACGTGCTGGCCACGCTGGACGAGAGCACCTACACCGGCGGGAGCATGGGTGCCGACCACCCGATCTCCTGGTGCCAGAACTACTCCGGCGGTCGAGCCTGGTACACGGGCCTGGGGCACACCGACGCGTCGTACACCGAGGCGGCCTTCCGGCAACACCTGCTCGGCGGCATCCAGACCGCCGCCGGGGCGGTCGACGCCGACTGCGGCCCCACCGTCACCAGCAGCTTCCAACAGGTGGAGCTGGCCAGGGGCGCGGCCGAGACCGGTGAACCGATGAGCCTCACCGTCCTGCCCGACCGGGGTGTGCTGCACACCTCCCGCGACGGCGTGATCCGACACACCGACGCCGCCGGCAACACCAAGGTCGCCGCCACCCTGCCGGTCTACACCGGAGACGAGGAGGGCCTACAGGGCATCAAGGCCGATCCGAACTTCGCCACCAACCGCTGGGTGTACGCCTACTTCGCCCCGCCACTGAGCACCCCCGGCGGCGGTGCGCCGGCCACCGGCACCCCGGCCGACTTCGCCGTCTGGGACGGCGTCAACCGGCTGGCCCGGTTCACCGTGAACGCGGACAACACCATCAACCTGGCCAGCGAGACGCTGATCCTCAACGTGCCGACCAGCCGGGGCATGTGCTGCCACGTCGGCGGTGACATGGACTTCGACGCGGCCGGCAACCTCTACCTGTCCACCGGTGACGACACCAACCCGTTCGACTCGGCCGGCTTCACCCCGATCGACGAGCGGGCCGGGCGCAACCCGGCGTTCGACGCGCAGCGCACCTCGGCCAACAGCAACGACCTGCGCGGCAAGGTGCTGCGGATCAAGCCGAGCGCGGCCGGCGGCTACACCATTCCGGCCGGCAACATGTTCGCCCCGGGCACCGCGCGGACCCGACCGGAGGTCTACGCGATGGGCTTCCGCAACCCGTTCCGGATGAGCGTGGACAAGGCCACCGGCGTCGTCTACCTCGGTGACTACGGCCCCGACGCGGGCACCGCCGACCCGAACCGGGGGCCCGCGGGCAACGTGGAGTTCGCCCGCATCGACCGGCCCGGCTTCTACGGCTGGCCGTACTGCACCGCCCGCAACGACGCGTACAACGACTACACCTTCCCGTCCGGGCCGTCCGGGGCGAAGTTCAACTGCGCGGACGGGCCGGTCAACAACTCGCCGAACAACTCAGGCATCGCCCAACTGCCGCCGGCCATCCCGGCCTGGTTGCCGTACGGTGGCTCCGGCTCGCCCCCGGAGTTCACCGGCGGCGGCCTGTCGCCGATGGGCGGCCCGGTCTACCGGTACGACCCGAACAACACCTCGCCCGTGGCGTTCCCCGAGTACTACGACGGGACCTACTTCGCCGGTGAGTTCGGCCGTCGCTGGATCAAGAACATCAAGCTCGACGCGTCCGGCCAACCACTGAAGATCAACCCGTTCCCGTGGACCGGCACCCAGGTCATGGACCTGGAGTTCGGGCCGGACGGCGCGCTCTACGTCCTCGACTACGGCACCGGCTGGTTCAACGGCGACGCCAACTCGGCGCTCTACCGCATCGAGTACGCCCGCGAGGGCCGAGCGCCCGTCGCCAAGGTGTCCGCCACCCCGACCAGCGGCACCGCGCCGCTGACCGTGGCCTTCTCCTCGGCCGGCACCCTCGACCCGGACGGTGACCCGTTCACCTACGCCTGGGACTTCGACAACAACGGCACCACCGACTCGACAGCCGCGAACCCGAGCTTCACGTACACCACGAACGGGACCCGCAGCCCCACGCTCACGGTCCGGGACAGCACCGGCAAGACGGCCACCGCGAGCCTCGTCGTCACCGTCGGCAACAGTGCCCCGGTCGTCACCGTGAACACGCCGTTGAACGGGCAGACCTTCAGCTTCGGGGACGCGGTGCCGTTCAGCGTGACAGTCACCGATGCCCAGGACGGTGCGATCAACTGCGCCCGGGTCAAGGTGAACTACGTGCTCGGCCACGACTCGCACGGCCACCAACTCGGCAGCGCGCAGGGCTGCACGGGGGTCATCCAGACCTCGGCCGACGGTGAGCACGACACCGCGGCGAACATCTTCGGCATCATCGACGCCGAGTACACCGACCTGGGCGGCGGCGGCCAACCGGCGCTGACCACGCACACCCAGGCGGTGCTGCAACCCCGGGTACGGCAGGCCGAGCACTTCGGTGACTCGTCCGGCGTCCAGATCGTCGCCGGGGCGGCCGGACACGGCGGCGCGGCGGTCGGCTACGTCGACAACAACGACTGGATCTCGTTCCGCCCGTACAACCTGACCGGCGTCCAGTCGTTCAGCGCCCGGGTCGGCGCACCGGCCGGCGGGGGCGGCACCCTCGAACTGCGGGTCGACTCACCCACCGGCCCGCTGGTCGGCTCGGCCACCGTCGTGCCCACCGGCGGGTACGCCACCTTCGCCACGGTCACCGGCGGGGTCGCCGCCCCCACCGGCACCCGGACCCTGTTCCTGGTCTTCAAGGGCACCGGCCCGTACTTCGACATCGACGAGTTCACCCTCTCCGGCAGCCCCGGAGAACCCGGCCCGGACCCCGAGCCGGGTGCCAACCTGGCTCGCGGCAAACCGGCCCGCGCGTCCAGTTTCGAGGGCGCGTACACCGCGGCGAACGCGTTCGACGGCGCGACCGGCACCCGCTGGGGCAGCGCATTCGGTGACCCGCAGTGGATCGACGTGGACCTGGGTGCCTCGTACGCCATCAACCGGGTCAAGCTGACCTGGGAGGCGGCGTACGGCAGCGGGTACCAGATCCAGACCTCACCGGACGGTGTCACCTTCACCACGATCCGGACGGTAACCGGCGGCGACGGCGGCGTGGACGACCTGACCGGGCTGACCGGCTCCGGCCGCTACATCCGCCTGCTGGGCACCACCCGGGGCACCGCCTGGGGCTACTCGCTGTTCGAGTTCGAGGTGTACGGCAGCACGGGCGGCCCGACCGGCGGCAACCTGCTGCTGAACAAACCCACGTCGACGTCCAGCACCGAGGGCGCCGACGTGTCCGGTGCCCAGGCGGTCGACGGCAGCCTCACCACCCGCTGGTCGAGCACGTTCTCCGACCCGCAGTGGATCCGGGTGGACCTCGGCAGCCCCACCGCGATCGGACGGGTCAAACTGAGCTGGGAGGCGGCCTACAGCAGCGCGTACCAGATCCAGACCTCGAACGACGGCACCACCTGGACCACCGCGAAGACGGTGACCGGGGCCGACGGTGGCGTGGACGAGCACACCGGGCTCGGCGCCAACGGTCGCTACCTGCGGATCCACGGCACCGCCCGGGGCACCGGCTACGGCCATTCGCTCTGGGAGGTCGAGGCGTACACCAGCTGAACCACCACCCGGGTCCGCCCCCACCCTCGACCGGGCGGTGGGGGCGGACTCCCCTCGATCATGTGATGCCCAGTAGTTCAGATGGCCTCCTGACAACTACTTCTCATCACCTGATCATGGTGCGGCCCCGCGCGGCGTCGGCCCCGGCGGCCGGCTGGTCTTCAACCGGTCGCTGGCCCACCGCAGCTCCGTGCACCCGTCCGGCCGGCAGCGCCGGCACGATCCGTGCGCCTGGTGCTGCGCGACGGTCTGCCGGGCCAGCATCGGTACCCACACTGACCGGGGCAACTCCCGCTCGATCACCCGCGGTGCGTCTTGAGTGTGTCCCGCGCCCAAGTCAACATCTCGCACCCGTTGTCCCGGCACTGCGCGCGGCGGCTCGGTGACTCGTGATGCTGGGTGATCGCCCGTTGCGCAGTCCAGATGACTAGCGCTGGCGTTACGGGTCCGTCGTCCATGGCCACGGCTCCACCTTGAGGAACAGGCAGGTCCGGCCACCGATCCCCGATCAGGTGCGGGGGTCCGACCTTCTGTTGTGCCGCTGACCCCTTCTCCACCATGTCCGTGGGCCAGTCGCAGATGTAGGACAGGCTCAGTGAAAGTGATGCCGTACCGTCGCCGAGGTGGGTCTGCTGTTGGCGCTGCGCCCCCCGCAGCCGCGTCCGAAGAGCCTGCGTCGTGCTACCCGGACGCAGCGGCGTGAACGCCACCGTGCTGACGCCGAAGAGTGGGCCAATGCGGAGGAATGCGGCTTGCTGCTCGACGTGCCCGTCGAGGAGCTACTGCCGTTGATGAACGCGGCCGGGGGTAACCGACTGCCGATCTTGGGACAGCTGGACCCATGGTCAGATGGCGTACTCAGTCGTGAGGATCTGCCGCAGCTCGACGTCGAAGTCGACCGTCTCGAGGCGACGGCAGATGACGACATGGAACGCGGGCTGGTGGCGGCGCTACGGGCATTGCTGGCGAGGTGGCGCGACGAGCCTGGCTTGATGCTCCACTGGTACGGAGACTGATTCCGTTCGGCGGCCCGCCAGCGGTCAACGCAAGGTGCGTCGTCGCGCACGCCGATCCCGATGGCGATGAGATCCGTCGTGGATCGGGCTGTCCGCCCCTGGGTTAAGAGGCGGCGCCGTGCCCGGACCCAGGTCCGGGCACGCCTTCGGCAGCCCGAAGCGGCATCGAGCAGGGGAGCGGTCCCGGGACAGGTCCCTTCAGGGCGGGCAGTCGGACGCAGTCACGGCCTACTGCGCCTCGGTGGTAGGCGTAGAAACCCTCACGTGTACATCCAGCTCAGTCGTCGGCGACGGCCACCGGTTCCGAGCCGATGCAGCGCACCTTCAACTCGTACTCGCGGGTCGGCCCCGCGAACGTGACCTCGACGTCGTCGTCCGGGCCCCGGTCCACGTCCCGGACCCGGTAGCCCTGGGCGGGCGCCCAGGAGACGAGGCGTACACCGTCGGGGCCGCACTCGGCCACGGCCGTGCCGCCGTCGGTGGCAAACCCGCGACGGGCCCCGGAGTTGGCGCTCGGCGCAGGGCTCGTCGTGCCCGGCCTGGGTGCGGCGGTGCCCGTCGTGCCGGTGGACACCGGCTCCGGCGAGGCGAGCGCCCGTTCGATCTCCGCCTCGCTGCGTACTCCGCCCGGAGTGCCGGTGATGCTCTCCCCGACTAACCGGATCGCACCCAGCCCGATCAGGGTGGCCACGGCGACCGTGGCCACCCACCCGGCGGCGACGAGGACCGAACGACGGCTCATGCCCCGACTATCCCCGATCCAGGGTGTTGTCGGCACCTGTGAACCCTCGACCGGTGAACGTCACGACCAGTCCGCGCTCGGGCAGCAGACGCATCGCCGACCGGACCCACGAGCCATGCCGTCAAGCCGGCCGATCGAGCGTGTCGCCAGTGGTGCTGGCCTGCCAGGCTGTCTCCATGGCGAACGGTGGATCCCTGGCGGTCGTGCTGTCAATCGGAGCCCTCGTTGTGGCGGGAGCGAGCCTGCTGGTGTCGGTGCTGACCTACCGACGGGGTGGCGCGCGTGTGAGGGCCTACGTCCACACCGCCCATCGAAAGCTGAAGAGCGGGCGTGAGGTCGGCGTCCTGGCGGCCACGATCATCAACGAGGGATACGGCGCAGTGCAGCTACGCGGGGCTTCCTTTGGCTTCATCGGCCGGCCGTGGCCCAAGTTCATGATGGAAGGCACGGATGGCCCCGACTTCCCTATCAAGCTTGAAGGGCATCACGCCGAAACGGTATGGGTACCCATCGCCAGCTGCCTCCGCGAGATGGATCACCATCGAGTGACCGAGTTTCCATTTCAGGTCGTCTTCGCGCTGGGCTCCGGCCGGGCGGTTTTCAGCACCAACCGATGCACTATCCCGCTCTGGATGATCCGCGAAGCGCTCCTCGATGTCAGAACCTTGGCGGAAGACGAGATGGATTTGTCCGACAGATGGGATGCGATTCGATACGCCGAACTTGACGCTTGGCTCAAGGACATGCTCGACAGGCACAAGCCCCCGCCGTCACTGGGACCGTGGTCTATCGCTGGCCCCGGGCACCCATCGCCAATTCCGCCCGCAGCCGATTCCGGACGGACCGGGGAATCGGCTGCGGGCTGAAGATCGGCTGGCGGTCGAGCGGCCAGCCGTTGTAGTCCGCGTAGAGCGTTGGCCGCCCCACGACGGGCATCGGCCGTACTGGCGGCCGTGGTCCCGCGCGAGCGCCTCCGGCCGCTGCTCTCCCAGCCCGGCATCGATGATCGCCCGCATGGCCTCTTCGCTGCCGCGTCACCCTCGCCACCGAAGGGCCGGGACACGGCTCGGGCCGCTTCGTCGACCGGCACGGCGAGATCGCGTGGTCCTAGGCGGTGAGCCGCTAGCCTGCCAGGTGTGCCGCGTCTACTGCTCATCGAGGACGACCTGACGATCCGTACGCCGCTGATCCGGGCGTTGCGGGAACGCGGGCACGCGGTGGCCGCCGCCTCGACCGCGATGGCCGGTCTCCGCGACGCCCTGGAGGACCGGCCCGACCTCGTCGTGCTCGACCTGGGCCTGCCCGACCTGGACGGCCGCGAGTTGCTGCGGATGCTGCGCGCGGTCAGCTCGGTGCCGGTCATCGTGGCCACCGCCCGCGACGACGAGGCGGAGATCGTCCGGGTGCTCGACGCGGGTGCCGACGACTACCTGGTCAAGCCGTTCACCGCCGCGCAGCTCGACGCCCGCGCACGGGCGGTGCTCCGGCGGGGCCCGGCCGGCGCGGACGGGCAGGACCCGTCGCTCGTCGTGGGCGGGCTGCGCGTCGACCCGCGGTCCCGGCAGGTCACCCTGGACGGGACGGCTGTCGAGTTGACGCCGCGCGAGTTCGACCTGCTGCACCACCTGGCCGGCCGCCCGGGCCAGGTGGTGACCAAACGGGAGCTGCTCACCGAGGTCTGGCAGATCCCGTACGGCGGCGCCGACAAGACCGTCGACGTGCACCTGTCCTGGCTGCGCCGCAAGCTGGGGGAGAACGCCCAACAGCCGCGCTACCTGCACACCGTGCGCGGGGTCGGTGTGCGTCTCGAGGCACCGGCGGCGCAGCCGTGAGGGTCCGGCTCGCGCTGCTCGTCGCCGCGGTCAGCGTGCTCACCCTCATCGCCTTCCTGGTGCCGCTGGCGCTGCTGGTCCGCACCGTCGCGGAGGACCGGGCCACCGTCGCGGCCACCGCCGACGCGCAGAGCCTGGTGCCGGTGGTCGGCACCGCCGACGGGGCGACGATCCGGCTCACCGTCGAGCAACTCGCCGCGGAATCCGGGCGACCGGTGAGCGTCTTCCTGCCGGACGGGTCGGTGCTCGGCGCGCAGACCCCCCGTACGCCGGCGGTGGCCCTGGCCGCGCGCGGGCAGAGCCTCACCGGGGAGTCGGCGGCCGGCCGGGAGGTGGTCATCGCCGTGCAGGGTCGGGCGGACGGGACCGGGGTGATCCGGATCGTGGTGCCGCGTGACGAGTTGACCGCCGGGGTCACCCGGGCCTGGTTGGTGCTGGCCCTGCTCGGTGTGCTGCTGGTGCTGATCGGTCTGTTGGTCGCCGACCGGCTGGCCCGCACTCTGGTCCGGCCGATCAGCGACCTCTCCGCCGTGTCGCACCGGCTGGCCAACGCCGAGCTGGACGCCCGGGTCACCCCGGCCGGCCCGGCCGAGCTGCGCGAGGTGGCCGGTGCGCTCAACCACCTCGCCACCCGCATCCAGGTGCTCCTGGTGCAGGAACGCGAACAGGTCGCCGACCTGTCGCACCGGTTGCGTACCCCGTTGACGGCGTTGCGGCTGGAGGCGGAGTCGTTGCGCGACCCGGAGGACGCCACCCGGATCACCGCCGCGGCCGACGGTCTCGAACGCGCGGTCACCGGGCTGATCCGGCAGGCCCGGTGGCGTCACTCACCGACGGCACGGCCGGCCGCCTCGGACGCGGCGGCGATCGTCGCCGACCGGGTCGCGTTCTGGTCGGTGCTGGCCGAGGACACCGGCCGGGCCGTCACCCTCGACCTGGTTCCCGGCCCGCTGCCGGTGGGTGTGCCCGCCGACGACCTGACGGCGGCCGTGGACGCCCTGCTCGGCAACGTCTTCGCGCACACCCCGGACGGGACGCCGTTCGCCGTCCACCTCGGCCGCGACGCGGGGGAGGTGGTCCTCACCGTCGCCGACGAGGGGCCGGGGATGCCGGTCGGGGCGGTCCGGCGGGGCGCCAGCGCGGCCGGGTCGACGGGCCTCGGCCTGGACATCGCCCGACGCGCCGCGCAGGCCGGCGGCGGTCGCCTGGAGTTGCACACCGGCCCGATGGGCGGGGCGCGGGTGCTGCTGCGGCTCGGCCCACCGACGTCGCAGCGGGAGGCATAGGCGCTGCGGCGTCGCAGCGGGAGGCATAGGCGCTGCGACGTCGCGGCCGGAGGCATAGGCGCTGCGGCGTCGGGTAGCTGCCAGCCATGGCGCGGTATACGAAACCCGAGCTCAGAGAGCAGATCAAGGAAGAGATCAAGGCTTCCGACAAGGGCGGTCGGCCGGGGCAGTGGTCGGCACGCAAGTCACAGCTGGTCACTCAGGAGTACAAGAAGCGCGGCGGGGGATTCCTGGGCGAAAAGGACGAGCGGCAGAAGTCGCTCCAGCGCTGGGGCAACGAGAAGTGGCAGACGAAGGAGGGCGACACCCGCGCCCGCAAGGGCGACACGACGAGTCGTTACCTGCCCAAGAAGGCGTGGGACGAGATGTCGGACAGCCAGAAGCGCGCGACCGACACCAAGAAGCGCGAAGCGTCCCGGTCCGGCAGGCAGTACGTCGCCAACACCGGGCCGGCCAAGCGAGCGCGGCGAGATGCCACCACTGCCGGGCGGATGTCGGAGATGTCGGTCGCCGAGGCGGCCAAGCTGGTCCGTGGCCTCGACACCCGCCAGCTCAGGACCGCGCTGCGCAACGAGCACGCCGGCAAGGACCGCAAGACGCTCGTCCAGCGGCTCGAGGCGGAGCTCAACCGGCGCGGCTGACCGTGCCGGTACGGCTGGTGGCGCACACCGGGCAGGTCAGAGCCGCTGCCGCACCGGGCAGGTCAGAGTGCTGCCACACCGGGCGGCTCAGGGAGCCTGACCCGCGGCCTCGAAGCCCGTCGCGGTGATCCGGTCGTCCTGTCGGCGGCGCAGGATCTGCACCTCGGTGGTGGCCTCGGTGCCGGTCAACGGCAGCACTCCCACCGAGGCGGGCACCACCGCGGAGATGCTCGCCGGGGCGATCGTCACCCCGAGGCCGGCCGCGACGAGGTGCGCCACCGTGGCCCAGCTGGTGGCTTCCTGGACGATGTTCGGTGTGTAGCCGGCTTCCAGGCACGGCCGGAGATTGCGCTGGTAGGCCCGCTCGCCGGCCACCCGGGGGAAGAAGACGAACGGGTCGTCGCGCAGCACCGCGGCGTCGATCGCGAGGTGTCCCGCGTGCGGATGATCGGCCGGCAGGACGGCGACGAAGGACTCGGTGGCGAACGTGGTGCCGACCAGGTCTTCGTGGTCGTCCGCGTCCCGAACCACGCCGAGATCGACCTCGCCGTTCAACAACCGGTCGACGATGTGCGCCGTGTACGCCTCGTGCAGGCGCAGGTGGACGGCCGGATGGCGCTCGCGGAACCGACGGATCGGCCCGGCCAGCCCGAGTTGGATCGCCGAACTGACGAAACCGATGTCGAAGCGCCCCTGCTCCCCGCGCCCGATCCGACCCGCCTCGTGCACGTCGTCGGCCACGGTGGCCAGCACCCGCCGGCACCGGTCCAGGTACGCCTCGCCCGCGGGCGTCAGCGCCACCGACCGGGAGGTACGCACGAACAGCGGCGTGCCGATCATCGCCTCAAGCTGGCGGATCTGCTGCGACAGCGGCGGCTGGGCCATCCGCAGCCGCACCGCGGCCCGGCCGAAGTGGAGCTCCTCGGCGACCGCGACGAAGTAGCGCAGGTGGCGCAACTCGGGTTCCATACCTCAAGGATACCGATGACCCCGAACAAGATATTGGACGTTTGAATGGCGGTGGCCGAGAATACAACCATGAAGCCGAGCACGCTGACCATCACGTCCATGACGACCGCCGCGGAGGCCGAGGCCTTCCGGACGCTGAACGAAGAATGGATCTCCCACTTCTTCACCATCGAGGAGTCGGACCGCAAGACGCTCAACGACCCGTTCACCGCCATCGTCGACCCGGGTGGCGACGTGCTGATCGTCCGCGACGGCGCGGAGATCATCGGCTGTGTCGCCCTGGTCCGCAGCTCGGACGACGTCTTCGAACTGTCGAAGATGACGGTGGCCCCGGCGGCGCGCGGCAAGGGCCTCGGCCGCCAGCTCATCGAGGCGGCGATCGAGCGCGCCCGCCAACTCGGCGCGACCACCCTGTTCCTGGGCAGCAACACCCGGCTCGCGAACGCCGTGCACCTCTACGAGGCCACCGGTTTCCAGCACGTGAGTCCGGATCAGATCCCGCTGCCGCCGTACGCCCGCGCGGACGTCTTCATGAAGATGGCGCTCTGACCAGCCCAGGCCGAGGGCCCGGCCGCAGGGTCGCTGGCTTAACCCGGCCTTAGCGTTCGGACAGCGCGGTGCTATCCCCGTTCAGCGGATCCTCAGAGTCGACAGCCCAGGAGTTGACATCCGAGGAAAGGTGGACACCACGATGAAGCGCACCAACCTGCTTCTGGCGACGGTCGGCGGGTCGGCGGTGCTGGCGGTGGCCGGGGTCGCGCTCGGCGTCGACGCGGCGAACGACAGGCGTACCAGCGGCACGGCACTCGCCGCGGCCACCGTCGCACCGACGGCCACGGACGCGCCGGAGGGCAGCGCCGCTCCGGCGACGAGCAGCGGTACGCCGTCGGCCGGCACCGGATCGGGTACGCCGTCGAGCGGTACGCCGTCCACCGGCACCGCTCCGGCGGGCGGCGCGGTCGACGAGAAGCGCGCCGGTGAGATCGCGCTCGCCAAGGCCGGTGGCGGCCAGATCGTCGAGGTCGAGGCCGAGCAGGAGAACGGACAGCCGGTGTGGAGCGTCGAGATCGTCGCGGGCGACACCGAGCACGAGGTGGACGTCGACCGGGACAACGGCTCGGTGGTCAAGGCCGAGCAGGAGCCGGTCGACGCCGATGACGACAACGACGCCGACAACGACGCCGACGACAACAACGACGCCGACGACAACGACGACGCCGAGGACAAGGACGACGACGACAACGACAACGACTGACCGTCCGCTGCCGCCGCCCGCCTCGGGGATTCCCCGGGGTGGGCGGCGGCCCGCGTCGTGCAGCAGGCGCCCGCTGCGGCGGCCTCAGATGGCGACGCGTTGCTCCTGGACCGTCGGCTGGTCCTGGTCGAACTGGGTACGGTACAGCTCCTGATACCGCCCACCGGCGGCGAGCAGGTCGTTGTGTCGTCCACGTTCGACGATCCGGCCGTCTTCGACGACGAGGATCTGGTCTGCCGCACGGATGGTGGAGAGCCGGTGCGCGATGACCACACTCGTCCGGCCGGTCAGGGCTTCGGCGAGGGCCTCCTGAACCGCAGCCTCGGAGGTGGAGTCGAGATGCGCGGTGGCCTCGTCGAGGATGACCACGCGCGGACGGGCCAGCAGCAGCCGCGCGATGGTGAGCCGTTGCCGTTCCCCGCCCGACAGCCGGTACCCGCGTTCACCGACGACGGTGTCGAGCCCGTCGGGAAGTGAGCGGATCAGGTCGTCGAGGCGGGCCCGCCGGAGCACCTCCCACATCTCGTCCTCGGTGGCGTCCGGTCGAGCGAACGCCAGGTTGGCGCGGATGCTCTCGTGGAAGAGATGCCCGTCCTGGGTGACCACGCCCAGCGCCGTCCGGATCGACTCGGCCGACAGGTCGCGTACGTCGACGTCGGCGAGCGTCACCGCGCCGTCCTCGACGTCGTACAGGCGGGGGACGAGCTGCGCGATCGTCGACTTGCCCGCCCCCGAGGAGCCGACGAGGGCGACCATCTGCCCCGCCTCGGCGCGGAACGACACCCCGTGCAGCACCTCCTCGCCGCCGCGGGCATCGAGCTTCACCACGTCCTCCAGGGATGCGAGCGACACCTTGTCCGCCGAGGGGTAGCCGAACCGCACCCTGTCGAACTCCACCGCGACCGGCCCGTCGGGCAGCGGGCGCGCGTCGGGCCGGTCGAGGATCAGCGGCTTGAGATCGAGGACCTCGAACACCCGCTCGAAGCTCACCAGCGCGCTCATCACCTCCACCCGAGCGCTGGCCAGCGAGGTCAACGGCGCGTAGAGGCGCGACAGCAGCAGAGCGAGGGCGACCACGGTCCCGGCGTCGAGGCTGCCCCGGAGGGCGTAGAGACCACCCAGCCCGTAGACCAGGGCCAGCGCCAGCGAGCCGACGACGGTGAGCGCGGTGATGAAGACCCACTGGAGCATCGCGGCACGGATGCCGATGTCCCGCACCCGACGCGCCCGTGCCGCGAACTCGGCCGACTCCTCGGCCGGCCGCCCGTACAGCTTGACCAGGGTCGCGCCGGGCGCGGAGAAACGTTCGGTCATCCGTGTGCTCATGGCCGCGTTGTGCTCGGCCGCCTCACGCTGCAACTGGGCGAGCTTCGAACCCATCCGACGCGCCGGGAGGACGAAGACGGGTAGCAGCACGAGCGCCAGCACCGTGATCTGCCACGAGAAGCTGAGCATCACCGCAAGCGTCAGCGCCAGGGTGACAGTGTTGCCGACCACCCCGGACAGGGTGTCGCTGAAGGCCCGCTGCGCGCCGATCACGTCGTTGTTCAGGCGGCTGACCAGCGCACCGGTGCGCGTCCGGGTGAAGAACGCCACCGGCATGCGTTGGACGTGGTCGAAGACGGCCGTCCGCAGCGCGACGATGAGCCCCTCACCGATGCTGGCGGACAGGAACCGCGTCACCAGACCCAGGCCGGCTTCGGCCAGGGCGATCACGGCGATCAACACCGCCAACCGGATGACGACGCCGCTGTCGGCGCCGTCGACGATCGCCTCCACCACCCGCCCGGCGAGGACCGGTGCCGCCACGGTGAGGACCGCCGTCAGCACGCTCAACAGCAGGAACCTGACGATCAGGGTCCGGTGCGGCCGCGCGAACCCCACGATACGTTTCAGGGTGACACGGGACAGCGGTCGTTTTTCCTTCGCGTTCATCGCGTGGTGCAGAGACGTCCACGCGGTAAATTCCATACTCATGCCCTACCTCCGATAGTGGAGGCTAGGACCTCACCCGAGCTTGAGGTCAAGTCACCGCGCCGCGTGGCTGTGTTGTCGCTGGACGCGTGGCCGAGCGACGGTGTGGGGGCGCGGAACCCCGCGTCAGGCGTCGGGCTGCCGGTAATCGGCAACGCCCTCGGCACCGGAGCGGGGTTCGAGAACCACCACAGCGGTCTCGGACGAACGCAGCGCCGCGAAGGCGTCGAGCTTCGTGTCGACCTCACGCCAGCGGGCCCACAGGCGTGCCCGTTCGTCGCCGGTCGCGGCGCGTCCATGGATCTGCCGCTGCCCGTCCACCAGGTCGACTGCCGCGTCCGGATGTGCCTGTAGGTTGAGCCACCAGGCGGGCTCACCCTCGCCCCAGCCGTTCATCGCCAACGTGAACAGGTTCGGCCCATCCTCCAGGTACGCGACGATGACACCGCGCTGCTGGCCGCTGCGGCGACCCGTGGTGGTCAGCCGTAGCGTGCCCCAACGGTCCGGGCGGGGCCGCCAGAGCCCGACCCGGCCGCGGAAGACCCGATAGAGACCCCGGTGTACGGACCAGGCTGTCCGGATGAACCAGCGCGGCGGAAGCTTCGGCTTCTCCGCTCGATCCTCGATCGACACGACGACCTCCCACACCTGCCCGGCGATGGTGCGAACAGGATGCCAGCCACGGCGCCGGGCGCACCAGTGGCCGTCTATGCATCCGACACCTCCGATCGGGCCACGATTGCCCGCCAGGGCGGGTGCGAGCGGTTCTCTCGGTGTGCCGGTGCCGGTTGCCCCGATTGCCGGTGGACCGGCCGTCCCCGCATCGGTGAGCGGAATCCGCTACCGTTGGCGGGCAATGTGTGGACAGCGTTGAGTTGGTGGAGTGGGTGGTGTCTGTGTGGGCGGCAGGTAAGGTCATCAGGTTCGACGAGACGCGTGGCTACGGCTTCATCGCGCCGTCGAAGGGCGGCGAGGACATCTTCGTCCACGCCAACGATTTCGGTGAGCTGCGGCATCTCGTGCATCCCGGCATGCGTGTCGAGTACGAGGTCGAGGCCGGCGACCGTGGCCTGAAGGTGGCCACGCTTCGGGTCGTCGATCCGGTCGCGGTTCCCCGTCCGGAACGTGTTCCGGACGCCGCGCCGACGCGGACCGGGCAGACCGGTGACGACGACGGGATGTGCGACGTCCTGTCACCGCGCGAGTTCACCTACGAGGTGACCGAGTTGCTGATCGGGCGGGTGCCGACACTGACCGCGGCCCAGGTCTCCTCGATCCGGCAGGCTCTCGTCGACCACGCCAGATCGCACGGCTGGGTCGAGAGCTGAGTCGCTGGTCGCCGCGCCGACGCGCCGCGAAGTAGGGTTCACCGGCGCGGGTCACCGCGCCGGTGAGCACCCCAGGGCCGGTCCGCGACTCGCCCTAGGCGCTCCTGCGCAGGTAGGCCTCGGCCAACTGGCGAAGGCGTGCCCGGTCGAAGCTGGGCCCGTGGCCGGGATGCACGACGGACACGTCGAGGTCGGCGAGGAACTCCATGCTTCGTCGGTAGGCGGCCACGTCGGAGTTCGGCAGATCGTCGATCAGATAGCCCTCGTAGACGACGTCGCCGGAGTACAGGGCACCGCTGACCTCGTCCAACAGGGCGATGCTGCCCGGTGTGTGGCCGGGAAGGTGCAGCACGGTCAGTGTCCGCCCGCCCAGGTCGACGCGGTCGCCATCGTCGAGCACGCGGTGCAGGGTGACGGGTTCGACGCGGTAGGAGGCCGGGTCGTAGTCGGGCTCGGGCAACGTGTCGAGCATCAGCTCCGGGACGGATTGTCCCGCCGCGTCGATGCCGAGTTTGTCGTAGAGTTCCGCCCCGTACAGGCTCGCCGGCACGCCCGCCGCCAGGAGCCCCGCTTCGGCGGAATGGGCGGCCCGGTCGGCGAACTCAGCAGCCCCACCGACATGATCCAGGTGCGCGTGGGTGAGCAGGACCATCGGATCACGCTCGAACATGGCCGGGATCGCCTCCCGCAGGGCGACGACACCGAGCCCGGCGTCGACCACGATGTCACGATCGTTGCCGCGCAACCACCAGAGGTTCGCCGACAGGAGTTCGTTGACGTGCGGCTCCGAGATCCGGATGACGCCATTACCCGCCTCACCTCGGACGTACCAGTCGACCATGTCGACAATTGTGCCAGTGATGGATATGCGTCTCGATCGGTCACAGCCCGGCGTGCGTGGTCAGGCTCTGCCGCAGGTGCAGTTTCGGCCTGGACCCGACGACCGAACCGACGACCTCACCCCGACGGAACACCAGCAGTGTCGGCAGGGACATGACCCGGTAGCGTCGCGTGGCCTGCGGGTTGTCGTCGGAATTGAGCTTGGCGATGACCATCCGGTCGCCGAACTCCCCGGCCAGCTCGACGAGGCTCTTCTCGATCATTTTGCATGGCGGGCACCACTCGGCCCAGAAGTCGACCACGACGGGCCGGGCGCTGGCGAGCACCAGCTCGGCGAACGTGGCATCGGTGACGGTGGTCAGGGAGCCGACTGTCGTCTCCTGGGGCATGTTTCCTCCCGGTGCGTGATGGCGTGGGTGAGCTGGGTGTGCAACTGCTGACGGACCGCTGTGAGCCGACCGAGGTAGTCGTCGACCTCGGCGAGCTTGCGTCGCAGCACCAGCACGGAATCGGGGCAGACGTCGCCCGACGTGTTTCCCGCCCGCAGGCAGGCGACGAACGGACGGACGTCGTCGAGGCCGAAGCCGACGTCGAGCAGCGCGCGGATCTCCTGGACGACCCGCAGCTCCGCCTCGTCGTAGACGCGGTAGCCGTTGGCCGAGCGCTGCGGACGTACCAACCCGTGGGCCTCGTAGTAGCGCAACGTCCGGGTGCTCGTGCCGGCCCGTTCCGCCAGCTCGCCGATCAGCATCAGACCTCCTCGACCAGCCCGTCGCGGACCAGGCTAAACCTTGTCGTCAGCGTCAAGGCAAGGTCGCGCCCAGGGACGGCTCAGGGTGCCGCGAGGCGGCACCCTGAGCGTCTACTCGTCTATCCGATGCGGAACTGTTCGCCGTAGACGGCGAACACCAACGGCGTGTTCAGGGTGAAGTTGCCGTTGTTGAGGAACACCCGCTGGGCGGTGTCGACGCGGGACGTGTCCGAGTGGGCCTCCTCCTTCTTCATCTCGATGACCCGCTCGTCGAGGAACGCGTTGAGCCAGGTCCGCTCGTCGCCACCCTGGGCTGGGGGCTTCGCGCGGGCGAGGGCGCGGTTGCGGATCTGGCGCATGCCCTCGTACCCGTGCATGACCGCCGCGTCGTAGTAGGCGAACTGACCGAGCGCCCGAACCTGGTCGTTCTTGCCGTCGCGTACCGATGGGTTGAAGTAGACCCGGTCCCGCTCGGCCTCCTGCGCGGCGCGGAACACCGAGTCGGTGGCCGCGGCCCGCCAGTCGCGGGGGAAGTTGGGGTCCAGACCCGCGTGCGAGGAGGTGCCGTTGACGGCGCGCAGCGCCGGCAGGTATCCGGCCAGCACGTTGCCCGGCTTGGTGCGCGTGTACGCCTCGACCAGTTCGAGCATGTCGCCCGTGCCGGAGCAGAAGCCGATGATGCCGGCGGTGTAACCGCGCCCGTCGCCGATGTCCTCGATGTAGGAGAACTGCGCGCGCCAGTCGAGCGAGGAGTTCTCCGCGGCCGAGACGAGCTGCATGGCGACGTCCTTCTTCGCCGGGTCGTCGAGGTTGGTGCCGGCCGGGACGGTGGCGGTCGGCGTCGGGCCGGGTGTGCCCCCGCCGGGCAGCGTCCACTGCTGGTTGGTGGTGCCCCCGCAGGTCCAGATCTGCAACCGGGCGCCGTTGGCGGTGCTCCGGTCGGTCACGTCGAGGCACTTGCCCGAGGCGGTGTTGACAAGTGCGCCGTTGCTGGCCGTCCACTTCTGCGCGCCGGTGTTGTTGCAGTCGTACAGCTGGACCTTGGCGCCGTTGGCGGTCGACGCGGCGGTGACGTCCAGGCACTTGCCGAGCGCGCGGATCGAGGTGTCGGTGTTGCCGACCGTCCACGTCTGGGCCGCGCTGCCGTTGCAGTCGTAGAGCTGGACCGGCGTGCCGTTCGCCGGGTTGGCCCCGGCGACGTCGACGCACCTGCCGCCGAGACCGGTGATCGGGCCGGCGGTCGCGGCGCTGGCCGACGGCAGGCCGTAGCCGACCGCCGCGACGCCGGTCAGCAGGGTGCCCATGACGTAGGCGGCTGTTCTCTTGCGCACCATGGTGTTCCTCGGGGAAGGGGCGGCGTGCCGCCGGCCGGTCGGTGCCCGGCGCGGCGATCGGCCCCGGTGGGCACCGCGAGCATCAGGAAACATTATTAACAAATAGTGCTACGTCGATCAACAGTCAATCGTGGACGACGCGGGATCAACCGCGATCTCATGAACACGATGATGCGCAAGGCCCTCGGCCGAGCCTTGACGGCCGGACGGTAGACGCTGGACCGGCTCGCGGTGCCCGTCCGCACGGTTGCGCACCTGCGGAGCATCCTGGTCAGCGCCGGCGCGCTGCCCCAGCGAGACGAGTACCTGGCCGCACTCTGTAGCTCCGGCTCCGCCTCTGGTGTGGACTTCAGCCGCGTTGACCCGGCGTCGCCCTTCCGAGACGGACGGGCCGTATGGTCCAACCAGGGTCAGCGCAGGTGCATGCGCTCGTCGATGACGTTGGTCGGCTCGGCGAGGAAGATGTCGGGAGGAACCGAGCCGTACGCGATGTTCAGCGTGTCGAGACGGTAGTGCCAGTTCGCGCTGTAGCGGGCGGCGAACCGGTAGTTGACCTGCCAGCGCAACCACTCACCTCGGGGGACTCGCACCGCCCCTCGGCGGCGACGGCGCAAGGGTCTACCCGAGGGTGCCGGGATGAGGTCTACCCACAGTTCCCCGTCCGCACGGCGGAGTCGGACCGTGTCACCGGAGGGCTCCGCATGGTGAACGGTGCTGTGGGGCTCGAACCCGTCACGCTCGTCCATCGCGACTTCGTGCGTGAGCGTGGCCTGCCCCTCCGGGAGCGCGAACGCTACGGGCAGGGCGTTCCGGCGGTTGTCCTGGGCGTCTCCCCGGGACTGCTTGATCCAACTGATTCTGACCCACTGGGCGACGACGTCCATCCAGGGATGCTCCCGGACCACGCCCCGCACTGGCAATCCGTTCCCGACTCGCCTCTCGACGCGTTTGATCTACGAGCCCTGTTAGGGCCTGTGTCAAAGCCCCTGGCCGGCCTGCGGCGGGCCCAGACGACGACCGGCCGCGTTGGAGATTGGTCCGGATACAACACCGGTATCCGGACGAATCTCCGCCTTGCCGGATCGCCGCCTGGACTCCGCCTCGGCTCGACCGAGGGCTTTGACACAGGCCCTAGTCGCGCAGCGGGGTGTGCCGGCTTGGCGATCATGGAGTTGTGGTGCCGAGCTTGGGGGTTTACGGGCGTTCTGTTGCCCACCACAACTCCATGATCGGCGAGGCAACGCCGGTTGACGAACAGCCGTTCCACCTAACGCAACGATCTGGTCGAGGATCGGCCGGCTCGCACAGTCGGACCGGAACCAAGATCGTGCTCGGCGACAGCCCGGTAGACGGTCTCAGAAGTGGCCACGGCGGTATCCTCCTCGCCCGGTAGTTGCTGGAGCCGATGGCCACCTTCTCCTCGTCGGTAAACAGCGCGCCCTCCCGGCGGCTACCGGCCGGTGACCGGACGGCACCCGCCGGGCGGCGTCCGCATGGTCAGTGCTCCCGATAGGTGGCCCGGTCGAAGTCGGCGTACACCCCGTCGCCACCCAGATCCTGCACCCACAGGCCGACGAACGCCCCGGTGAAGCCCCACGCCGCCGGCTCCCCGTCGATGATCAGCGCGGCGTGCTCGTCGGACAGGATCGTCGCGTCCAGGTCGACCGGCAGCCGCTGCCAACCCGCGCCGAGGTCGTACTCGAAGCGCACCACCGGCCCGTCGAACACCGCCCGCAGACCCACCCGCGCGACCCCGCTGGCATCGACGGTCAGTTCGGGGTACGGGGTGCGCCGCCCGTTGTCGGAGCTGAGCAACTCCAGCACCGTCCGCCCGTCGTCGGCGCGGGTCAGGTAGAGGTGGTGCCAGTTGAGGGTGTTGTAGTACGCGGTGATCCCAGCGAGCTGACGGTGGTCGACCGGGTCGAACTCCACCACGGTCTCCAGGGAGCAGTGCGTCGCCTCGACGCGTCGCGCGACCAGGCTGGGGGCCTGTCGGCCGACCGGTGACTGCCCGCCGTGCACGCGCAGGTGCGACGGCCGGGACCGCAGATCGATCCAGTCGTCGGTGGCCGGCCGGCGCAGCGTCGACCAGCACAGACCCAGCTCGGGGGCGTCGAAGTGGTCGGTGTCCGGCTCCGCCGGCCACGGGTGCGGGGGCAGGTCCGGTGCGACGACCTCGTCCGCCGGCACCCCTCCGGCGATGCGGGGCCAGCCATCCGACGGCCACTCGACCCGCTGGATCGCGGTCTCCCGACCGAGCACGCAACTGCCCAGCGGCGAGTAGGGGCGAGCCACCAGGTGGGCCAGATACCACTCGCCGCCCTGGGTACGAACCAGGCTGCCGTGCCCGGCCTTCTGCAACCGCAGGTCGGGTCGGCCGACGGAGCTGAGCAGCGGGCCGTCCGGGTCGACCTCGTACGGCCCGAACAGCTCCCGGGAGCGCGCCACGGTGACCTGGTGCTCCCAACTGGTGCCGCCCTCGGCGGTGATCAGCCAGTACCAACCGTCGTGGCGGTACAGGTGCGGACCCTCGGTGAGGCCGACCGGGCTGCCGGTGAACAGGATGCGGGGTCGGCCGACCAGGCGGCGCGCGGCGCGGTCGTACTGTTGGATCTCGATGCCGCCGAAGCGGTCCCGGCCGGGTCGCCAGTCGGCGCTCATGCTCAGCAGCCAGGTGGTGCCGTCGTCGTCGTGGAACAGGGCGGCGTCGAAGCCGCGCCCGTGCAGCTTCACCGGATCCGACCAGGGGCCGGCGATGTCCTCGGCGGTGACCAGGAAGTTCTGTGGATCCCAGTAGCCGCTGGCGAAGCTGGCCACGTCGCTGTAGACGAGGTGGAACTGGCCGTCGTGGTACGTCAGGTCGGGCGCCCACACGCCGTTGGAGTCGCCGCAGCCGCGCAGGTCGAGCAGGCGGCGGTCGGTGATGATCCCGCCCAGCGTGCGCCAGTTCACGAGATCACGCGAATGGTGCACACGCACGCCCGGATACCACTCGAAGGTCGAGGTGGCCAGGTAGTAGTCGTCGTCGACGCGCAGGATCGACGGATCCGGATGGAAGCCGGCGAGGACGGGATTGCGGATCGACCGGGCAGCGGTCACCACGTCAGCGATGTCGGTCGACACGAGAGCTCCTCTGGGGGACTGTCTGGAACTTCCGGAAACTTGCGGTCCAGGATCACTGGAAGTCCTGACTACGCTAGCCGGTCTTTTCGCAATAGGACAGAGGTCTTGACCGTCGCGGCAACAGCTCGTAGCGTGCCGGCCATCGACCGGTAATACCGGCGAAGCATTGAAAGTTCCGGAGATCCATGTTCCCCCTGCCGGCTCGACCGGCGTCCGAGCACCCCCGTGAGTCCCCGAAGGGATGGATCATGACAGCGCACCTTTCCCGCCGAACGCTGCTCGGCCTCGCCGGTGCCGGCGCCGGCGCATACCTGTTGAGCGCCTGTAGCGGTGACGACAAGTCCAGCGACCCGAACGCGCCACAGACCATCAACTGGTGGCACATCCAGAACACCGACCCGCTGCTGCCCGTGTGGGCGGCGATGGCGAACGAGTACAAGGCGGCACACACCAACGTCACCTTCGACATCCAGCCCCTGGAGAACGAGGCGTTCAAGGCCAAGCTCACCACCGTCACCCAGGCCGGCGACCCGCCGGACCTCTTCCAGTCCTGGGGCGGCGGCGTGCTCAAGCAGCAGGTCGACGCGGGCCTGGTCAAGGACCTCACCGACGACGTGAAGCCGTGGATCGGGGGGTTGCTGCCCGCCGCCATGGAGCCGTACACGATCGACGGCAAGATCTACGGCGTTCCGTTCGACATCGGTATGGTCGGTTTCTGGTACAACAAGGACCTCTTCACCCGCGCCGGCATCACCGCCGCACCCACCACCTGGACGGGTCTGCTCGACGCGGTGCGCAAGCTCAAGGGTGCGGGCATCACCCCGATCGCCCTGGCCGGCAAGGACAAGTGGCCGGCCCACTTCTACTGGTCCTACCTTGCGATGCGCATCGGCGGCAAGGACGCGCTGGGCAAGGCCGTCACGGACAAGAACTTCGACAGCCCGGACCTCGTCGCCGCCGGCGACCGGCTCAAGGAACTCGTCGACCTCCAGCCGTTCCAGAAGGGGTTCCTCGGCGCCTCGTACAGCTCGCCCGACGGGCAGGCCGCCACCATGGGCAACGGTGGTGCCGCCATGGAGCTCATGGGGCAGTGGGCACCGGCGACGCAGGCGACGAGCTCCACCAGCAAGAAGGGCATCGGCGACAAGCTCGGCTTCTTCCCCTTCCCCTCCGTCGAGGGCGGAAAGGGCACCGCCACCGAGGTGTTCGGCGGCGGCAATGGCTTCGCCATCGGCAAGAACGCGCCAGGCGCCACCGTCGACTTCCTGAAGTTCCTGCTCAGCCCCGACAACCAGCGCACGGCCACGAAGACCGGAGCGGTGCTGCCGACCGTGAAGGAAGCCGCGTCGGCCATCACCGACCCCAACGCCAAGACCGTCGCGGAGACGCTCGCCAGCTACACCGGCTTCCAGCTCTACCTCGACCAGGCGTACGCGCCCGCGCTCGGTTCGCAGATCAACGACAGCGTGGCCGAGCTCATCGCCGGCAACAAGTCGCCCGCGCAGATCGTCAAGGACATCACGCAGGTGGCGAAGAGCGTCTGACAGTGCTCTCCCACCCATTCGTAGCCGGCCGCAAAACCCCAGTGGAGTAGGCATGACCACGCCATCGACCGTGTCGGACACCAGGCACGGCGACACGGCGACGGACCCGCCGGCACCGGGGCCGGGCACCGCGCGTCAGCGCGGCCGCCAGCCCCGGCCGGGCCGCGGCGGCGTCCTCGCTGTCTTCCTCACACCAGCCCTGGCGTTGTTCCTGCTGCTGGTCATCGCCCCGATCCTGGTGGCCAGCTACGCCAGCCTCTACAAGTGGAACGGCTTCGGGCTGCCGGAGAACTTCGTCGGGCTGGACAACTACACGCGCGCCTTCAACGACCCCACCTTCCGGGGGGACCTGTGGCGTGGGTTCGTGCTGGTGCTGCTGTCGCTGGCCGTCCAACTGCCCGCCGCGCTGGCCCTGGCCATGTTGCTCAACCAGCCCCTGCGGGGCCGCGCCGTCTACCGGCTGATCTTCTTCGCCCCGTACGTGCTGTCCGAGGTCACCACGGCAGTCCTGTTCACCCTGGTGTTCTCGCCCAACCGGGGTCTGGGCGAGGCGCTCTCCGGGTGGCTGGGCGCGGATGCCGGTGCCGTCTTCGCCGACCCGGACACCGTGCTGTTCGCCGTCTTCCTGGTGGTGTCCTGGAAGTACTTCGGCCTCTACATGATGCTCTTCCTGGCGGCCCGCCAGGGCATTCCCAAGGAGCTCTCCGAGGCCGCGGTCACCGACGGCGCATCCGCCTGGCAGGCGTTCCGGCACGTCACCCTGCCCCTGCTGGGCCCGACGATCCGGATTAGCGTGTTCCTGTCGGTCATCGGCACCATCCAGCTGTTCGACATGGTCTGGGTGCTCACCGGCGGTGGCCCGATCCACTCCTCGGAGACCATGGCCGTGACGATGTACGAGTACGGTTTCCGCCGCTTCGAAGTCGGCTACGCCAGTGCGATCAGCATCATCATGTTCCTGCTGAGCCTCGTCTTCGCCCTGTTCTACCAGCGCGTGGTCCTGCGTCGGGACACCGAGGGCGCGATCACCAACCAGGGAGGCCAGCGATGACCGCCAGGACCAGTCGCGCCCAGCGGACCCGCAGCCTCGTGCTGCACCTGATCTGCGTGGCCGTCGGCGCGCTGATCGTCGTGCCGGTCTGGTTCGGGGTGCTCGGCGGCTTCAAGGACAACGGTCAACTGTCCACCAACCCGCTGGGCTGGCCCGACCCCTGGGTGGGCAACTACGTCGACATCCTCGCCAACGGGTTGTTCTGGCGACAGCTCGGCAACAGCGTGCTGATCGCCGTCACCAGCACCCTCATCGTCGTCGGCGCGGCGGCGATGGCCGCGTTCGTCTTCGCACGCTACGCGTTCCGGGGCCGCGAGTTCCTGGTGACCCTCTTCGCGATCGGTCTGATGTTCCCGTTCGCGGTGGCCATCCTGCCGCTGTTCGTGCTGCTGCGCGCCATGGGTCTGCTGGACAACCCGCTCGGCGTCATCCTGCCCCAGGCCGCCTTCGGGCTGCCGATCACCATCATCATCCTGCGCCAGTTCTTCCGTACCATCCCGGCCGAGGTGGAGGAGGCCGCCGTCCTGGACGGCTGCAGTTCCTTCGGGTTCTTCTGGCGGGTCCTGCTGCCGATGGCCCGTCCCGCCCTGGCCACCGTCTCGGTGCTGGCGATCGTGACCAGCTGGAACAACTTCATGCTGCCGCTCGTCGTCTTCAGCGACCAGAGCTGGTGGACGCTCCCCGTCGGGGTCCAGGCCTTCCAGGGCCAGTACGCCGACGACACCGCACGGGTGCTCGCCTACGTCGTGCTGTCCATGATCCCGGCCCTCGGCTTCTACGCCGTGGCCGAACGCCAGCTCATCGGCGGCCTGACCGGCAGCGTCAAGGGGTGACACCCCACCACCGCGAGCAGACCTGAAGCTTCCAGGCAGACGAAGGAGCGACCGTGGGCGCGGAGACCGGCCGAAACGTCACCATCGCGATGATCGCGCGACTGGCCGGTGTCTCCGTGCCCACGGTCTCCCGGGTCATCAACGGACGCTCCGACGTCGCCCCGGACACCCGGGAACGTGTCGAGGCGCTGCTCAACCGGCACGGCTACCGCCGCCGGTCACCGGCCCGACGCACCGACGCCGCGCTCATCGACCTGGTCTTCAACGACCTGGACAGCCCGTGGGCCGTGGAGATCATCCGCGGGGTTGAGGACGTCGGCCAGAGCAGCGGCGTCGGCACCGTCGTCTCGGCCATCCACTGGCGCATCTCCTCGGCCAAGCAGTGGCTCGACAACATGCGTACGCGCTCCACCGAGGGCATCATCTTCGTGACCTCGATGGTGAACCCGCCGTTGCAGGCCGAACTGCGCCGCCTGCACCTGCCGGTGGTCATCATCGACCCCGCCGGCGTCGACCCGCAGGAGTCACCCACCATCGGCGCCACCAACTGGGCGGGCAGCCTGAGCGCCAACCAGTACCTGATCAGCCTCGGGCACCGCCGCATCGGCTTCATCGCCGGCCCACCGCACCTGATGTGCAGCCGGGCCCGGATGGACGGCTACCGGGCCGCGCTCGGTGCCGCCGACATCCCCCTCGACGACAGCCTCATCCGCCCCGGCAACTTCTACCACGAGGCCGGGTTCAGCGCGGGCACCCAGCTCCTGGCCCTGCCCGACCCGCCCACCGCCATCTTCGCCTCCAGCGACCAGATGGCACTCGGCGTCTACGAGGCGGTCCGCAAACGTGGCCTGCGGGTGCCCGACGACATCAGCGTGGTCGGCTTCGACGACCTGCCGGAGGTCCGGTGGTGCTCGCCGCCGCTGACCACCGTGCGTCAACCCCTGGCCGAGATGGGCATGCTGGCCGCCCGGACCGTGTTGCGCCTCGCCAGCGGCGAGAGGACCGAGAGCCCCCGGGTCGAGCTCGCCACCGAGCTCATCGTCCGCGACAGTGCCGCACCACCACGGCGGCCGGTGACCTCGGGCTCGTGACGCCTCGCTCA
Source organism: Micromonospora sp. NPDC048898 (assembly GCF_043198035.1). NCBI lineage: Bacteria > Bacillati > Actinomycetota > Actinomycetes > Micromonosporales > Micromonosporaceae > Micromonospora > Micromonospora sp. NPDC048898. The sequence goes on along the minus strand of NZ_JBICUF010000002.1, from coordinate 313,480 downwards.
GCCGTCCCGTGATCGACTCGGGTGCACGGGAATCGCGGTGTCCGGGTGTCGGGGACACCCGACATCATGAAAGCCGAGTCGACCTGGGCACGGGAGCCGGCGGGCCGCCGAGAGCCGGGTGGCCCGGCTCGGGAAGGGTCCCGAGCCGGGCCACAGGCGTGGCTCGAACCGAACAGCGCCGGTACGGACTCAGCTTCGGGTCCACCGTTGGCTGGTCGCGCCGTTACAGGTCGCGAGAACGACCGGGGTGCTGTTGGCGGTGCCACCGGCGTTCGGTGCGAGGCACAGGCCGGACTGCACGCCGGTGACGGTGCCGTCGCTGTTGACGTTCCACTGCTGGTTGGTGCCGCCGGTGCAGTCCCAGATGATCGCCCGGGTGCCCGCCGTGGTGCCCTGGCGCTCGGCGTCCAGGCACTTCGTGCCGTACACCTGGAGTTGTTTGGCGGCGGTCGGCGTCCACTGCTGGTTGGTGCCGCCGTTGCAGTCCCACAACGCGACCTGGGTGCCGTTGGTCTGCGACCGCGACGGGACGTCCAGGCACCGACCGGCGTTGGCGTTGCGCAGCGGCCCCGCCGTGCCGCCCGGTGGCGGAGTGGTCGGGTTCGGCGGCGGCGTGGTGGGGCTCGTGGTGTCGAAGCCGAGGAACCGGATGGCCTGCGCGGCGTCGAACGGGATGGAGTGGCCGTACCCCTGGAAGCTGATGGCCTCGACGGGCGCCGTGCCACCGGTGCCTCCGTACCGGGTACGGGTGGCGCTGGCCTGCGGGGAGTCGGTGTAGCTGGGGGTCTGGGACACGCCCTGGACGTTTGTCCACTGCTTGACCTGCTCGCCGAAGTTGACGTAGCTCAGCGTGGTGTCCGTGGTGCCGTGCCAGATCTGGACCCGGGGACGTTTGCCGGTGTAGCCGGGATAGGCGTTGCGCACCAGGTCACCCCACTGTTGCGGGGTCCGGACGATGCGCCCGCCGGAGCACTCGCTGTTCCACTCGGCGCCGTTGGTCGTGGCGAAGCAGCCGAACGGCACCCCGGACGAGCTGAACCCGGCACTGAACAGGTCCGGGTAGAGGCCGACCATGACGTTCGTCATCATGGCCCCGGAGGAGAAGCCACCCACGGCGATCCGGTTCGCATCGACCGGGTAGCGGCCCCGGACGTAGTCGACCATGGACTTGAGGCCGATCGGGTCGCTGCCGCCGTCGCGCCGCAGCGCCTGCGGGGAGGAGACATCCCAACACTTGCTGCTGCGGGTCACCGACGGGTAGATCACGATGAAGCCGTAGCGGTCGGCGAGGGTGCTGAGCCCGAAACCGGAGTGCACGGCCGGGCCACTGCCGGTGCAGTAGTGCAACGCGAGCAAGAGGGCTGGCTGGGCCGCGACCCGGTCCGGCACGTACAGGTGCATCTGGAGGTTCGTCGGGTTGGTGCCGAAGTTGGTCACCTGGGTGAGCGTCGCGGCCGACGCCGGGGTGGCGGCCGTGACCACGGCCGTCATCGTCGCCAGGGCCGTCGCGAGCGCGGCGGCCAGCAGTGCGATCCTTGATCTCATCGGCGCTTCCTCTGTGCGGGGACGGGGGACTCGGCGGCAGTACGGAGCGCGGACATGCGTCGTCCGCCGCGCGTCGCCGGCGGCCGCTGTCGAGTCCTGATGCGACGCCCGGATGCCCGGCCGGACGCCGTGACGCCGAGGCCGACCAGCGGGAGCTCTCCCGCGAGCCGCGAACGCCGGCCGCCTCGACATCGACTGTGAGCGATAACATGCCGTTCGTCAAGTTGTAACGTATGACGTCAGTCGATTGCTTGGAGGCTTGTTTTTCGGTGGGGCGGGAGTGTCACAATGGCGGTGGTGCTCTGGCGGCTGACCGCTCGGGCCCGGGGGAGGGCCTTCCGCAGGAAGCGGACGGTGGGCACGAACCCGGAGGCAGTTCATGGATCTTGTGCCGCACGCTGACGCCATCTCCAGCCTGGTCGACCTGCTGGGCGCCGCACTCCAACTGACCGCTGCGGTCGTCACCCTGCTGGCTGTCGGCACGGTGCGTCGACACCGTGGCGGCCGGGGCGACGACGAGGACGCGTAGCGCGTCGGGAGATCCCCGATCCGGCCGTGAGATCGGTGTGCGTCGACGACGGGCGGCGTGCGGGGCCGATGTCCGTCCAACGGCGCTTGCCGATCGTCAGTCGTCGGCCCCGCCCGACGGCCGCACAACGGTCAGGTCGGGCTCGCCAGCGATCGGTTCGAGCGCGTGCACGATCCGTCCGACGTAGACCCCTGCCGGCGCGATGCAGTAGCTGCCCTGGAGAAACTGCCGCAGCGTGGCAGCGGGTATCTCCTTTTCGAACTGGATCTGACAGACCACCACTCACTCCTGGTATTTGCTGTGATGGCGGAAGACCTCCAGCGCGCGGGCCCGGTGCGCCGGCGTGTTGGAGGGGTCCCTGGACAGCTCGGCCTCGGCCGCATCGAGGTCGCCGTCAAACTTGATGTAGGCCTTGAGCGCCTCGTACTCCTGATAGTCCAACGCCTCCAGGCCAGGCCCAGACTCGGGAACCATTCTCCCATCCTTGGGGACGTAGGTACGTCCGTTCACCACGTAGCGCTGGCGGCCGGCATCCCAGGTCGCCCGACCACTGTTGATGTCGTCGATGTCCTTGGTGACGTCCGCGCTGGGTAGGACGACGGTGTTGGCCGCCTTCGTGCGGCTGCCCTGGTGGACTCTTTCCAGATTGTGGCGCGGGTGTGGGGGTAGTTGCGCTTTCTTGCCGGCAGGTCCGGCGATGCGTCCGGTGGTCGTGCTAGACGACGCTCCGGTGTCTGGCGGTGACCTTCGTGCGGTGTTCGGTCGCGTCGAGGTCAGTGTGGCGGCCCGAATCGCCGTGGCACACCTGTTTGCGGCCTCCTGGTAGAGGCCCTTGGCCTGCAGAGCAGAGGCCCGAGCCTCCTGGCGTTCCGCCTCGCACAGCCGGGCCGACCGGCCGACGAAGCTGGCCATTGAGTAAACCGGTTCACGTTCTCCTGACGCGTCGAACTCGGTGAGACCGCGCCAGATCCCCGACCCGTAGCGACGCCGACGGGTCAGTGCGCAGAACTGATCGAGCAGGCTGCGGTACTGGTTGTCGGCCGCCATCCCCCTCTGCAGCGCCGTGCGGGACTGCCGCTGGACCCGCTCCAACTCGTCCGCGAACGAGGAAAGGGCTCGGGCACAGGCCATACAGGCGTCCGCCAGGGCCTTCGCCTCACTGGGCAGCGGCGCGAGTTCCTGCTCGACGGTCGCGGCGAAGTCGCCCCGTAGGGCCAGCGCGCCGCTGTCCGCCGCGATGGCGCGCAGTCGCGTGCCGTGCTCGTCGGCCTCCCCGCCCCCGCGTCGGAAATCGGCCGCCATCGCACGGATCGAGGCCGGCTCACCGGGGGTCGGATCGCCGTCGTAGATGTCGAGGACCCGCCACTGTTCCACGTCGGTCGGCGATCAGCCGTTGATGCCCCCGGCCAGCCTGGCGTCCAGGTCCTGGTGCTCGCGGACGACGCCGACCAGGAACGTGGACATGCCCTCCAGCCCGCCGATCATGTTCTGCGCGCCGGTGGTCCACTGCTGGTAGGACTCCTGGAAGCGACCCGAGGCCAGCTGGGTACGGAACTCGCTGTTGACCAGTTGGTCGATCATCGACTTCAGGGCGTTCAACTTCTGGGTCATCTCCTCCTGCCCCGCGGTCAGGGTGCGGGCCGCCGACTGGAGGCCCTCGTAACCGACGCTGACGTCACTCATCGCGCTTCCCCTTTGCGTGTTGGTTGGTCGGTAGCTCGTTGGCCAGTGCGCTGTCCAGTTGGGCGTGGCCCGTGACCACGCCGTCGAGCCGGTCCGCGACGGCCGCCACCGCGGCCAGCAGATCGGTCTGGTGCTCGATCGCGGCCTCGGTGAACTCGTCGAGCGCCAGGTCGATGTCGTAGGAGCCGGTCTTGGGTAGCTGACCGGTCTGCTGCCGGGCGGACTCGAGACCGGAGCGCACATCCGTCAGCTGCCGCACGGCCTGAAGGACCGCGTCCCGGTCGAAGCCGAACCCGGTCGCCATCGCCCGTCCCCCTGAAAGTCGCGCGTTTCCCGGTCGAACCCAGCCCACCGCCGGCCCACGACAGGCAGTAGACGTCGATCAACTCCTATGTGGATGGACACCGCCGAACGATCCGCCGGAGTATGGTTCGCACCGACTGTAATGCCCGATGGCAAGGAGCGCGAAGGTGCCCAATCCCCAGTCGCCGCACCAGCTCATCGCGGGACGTTACCGGTTGGAGAGTGTCCTCGGCCGGGGCGGCATGGGGGTGGTCTGGCGGGCGACCGACGAGCTGATGGGACGCACCGTCGCGGTCAAGGAGGTCCGCGTTCCCCTCGGGCTTCCCGCCGAGGAGCGTCTGCGGTTCGCCGAGCGGGCGCTACGCGAGGCGCGCAGCGCGGGGCGCATCAACCACCCGGCGGTCGTGGCGATCCACGACGTGGTCCCGGCCAACGGCGACGACGAGGCCGTCTACATCGTGACGGAGTTGGTGGAGGCTCCGACGCTCGCCGATCTCCTCGACCGGGAGGGGGCGTTGTCGCCGGATCGGGTGGTGGCCATCGGCATCCGTGTGCTCGGCGCACTGGCCGCCGCGCACTCGGTAGGTGTGGTGCACCGCGACGTCAAACCCGGCAACATCATGGTGCTCCCCGGTGACGAGGTGAAACTGCTCGACTTCGGCATCGCGCACGCGGCGGGGGACACCCGCCTGACCCGCCAGGGGATGATGGGCTCGACGGGCTACCTCGCACCGGAGCTGTTCCACGGCAACGACCCCACGCCGGCGGCCGACCTGTGGTCGGTGGGTGTGACCCTCGCCCAGGCCGTGACCGGTGAGCTGCCGTTCGAGGGGGCCTCCACCGCGGCCATCCTGCACGCGGTCCTCTACGACGACCTGCCGGCCATCCGCTGCGGCGAGCCGCTGGCCACGGTGATCGCCGGCCTGCTCACCCGGGACGTGGCCCAACGGCTCACCCTCGAGCAGGCCCGTGACCTTCTTGACGCCCCGGTCAGCGCGGGCGTGCCCGGCCGGCGCGACAGCCCGGCCGCCGCGGTCGGGGAGCACGACCAACCCGGCCCTGCCCGCCTCGCCCCCGAGCCGGAGGGCGAATCCTGGGAACGGCATGCCACCACCGTGCAGCCGGCTGGGCCCACGCCTCCTCGGCAACGCCCGGTCGCGCCAGACACGCCATCGACCGAGCAGCCGGCGGTCAACTTCCTCGCCGAGGTGCCGAAGAAGACAGTCATCGTCAACATCGCCACCCGGTTCGTCGTCGTGGGCCTCGTCCTGTGGGTGGCCGGCCTGCTCGCCAGCCTGCTGTTGATGACCGGCCGCCCCGACTGGACGCTGTTCCCCGCGATCCTCCTCCCGCTGCTGGTGGGGGCCGGGCTGGTGGTGAGCATCGTCAGCCCGCCGCACGGCTGGGTCCAGCTGACCAACCGCTCGATGCGGATGCACTTCCGCCGTGGGCAACCGACGCATCTGCTCTGGGAGCACGTCGCCGCCGTCACCGTGGGGCCTGGTGCCGGCAGGTCGGCCACGCGCGCCAGGCTCGGCATCGAGCTGACGACGGATGCGCCGGCGGCCACGATCAACCGCTGGAAAGCCCGCGGGGTGTTGCGCGAACACAACGACAGCGGCGCGGTCTGGATCGTCGGCGACCTCGATGCCGAGCCTTCGGTCCTGGTGGACGAGCTGAATGCCACAGCTCCCGGTCAGGTCCGCATCGCCGGTCCGACCGACGAGACGCCGGGCGGGTCCACCCGAGCCTTCCTGCCGCTCGGCCGTCGGTGGCCGATTCCGGTGCTGTCCGCTGTGTTGCTGGTCGTCCTCGTCGTGGCCGGTCACGTCCTCGTACGGCAGAGTCGGTCGGCGATGGTGGAGCTCGACGGCGACCGGGTCAGCACGCTGGCGCTCAGCCCGGACGGCACCACACTCGTCAGCGCCGAAGACGAGACGTCGAGTATCACCTTCTGGAATGTCGCCGACCGCACGGCGATGGCGACCGTGCCCGGGCATACCAGGGGTATCGAGGTGCTCAGCTTCAGCCCGGACGGCAAGACGCTCGCCAGCGGCGGGCGCGACGGCGTGGTCAAGCTCTGGGACGTCGCCAGCCGGCAGCACACGGCCGATCTCAAGTTCGGCGACTACGGCAGCGTCGACTACGTGGTGTTCTCGCCACAGGGTGACAGCATCGCCGTCCTCGGCGGGTTGCGGGTGATGATGTGGCGACTGTCGTCCACGGACGCGCGCGTCGATCTGCCCATCGATCCGGAGCCCGAGCCGATCGACTTCGACGAGCTCCGCTTCGACCAAGACGGGAAACTGCTCGTCGCCTTCAGCTACCGGGGGGGTCTACGCGCCTGGGAGACGGCCAGCGGTCGCCAGACCTCCCAGGTGGGCGCGCCCCTCACGCCTTGGGCGCAGACCACGTCCGACTCGAAGGTGTTGCTCCGCACGCCCGGCTCCAACCAGGTCGTGACCACCCTGGTCGGTGACTCGAGTGGCACTTTCGGTTCCACCGCCTTCGGCCCGGGAGACCTGTTCGTGGCTGCGTCGGCGGGCGACATCCGGATCTGGCACACCACGACCGGCCGCACCGCGCACCTGTACAAGCCAGGAGTCGTCCCCAGTCAGGGGGTGCCGGAGTCGGTGGTGGCAATCAGTTCCGCCGGCACCGTCGCACTCGGCGGCTACTCCGGGCTGTGGCTGTGGACGTACGACTCGGACCGCTGAGGGCACAGTCATGATCCTGCGGTTGACCGTGTGGGAGCCCGGCACCGGGAGCGCGCACGACGTCGAGGTGATCGCCGCACCCAGCAGCAGCGTGCGGTCTGTGCTCGCGGCGCTGCCCGCCTCCGTGGGCGGTCGTCGCTGCTTCGTCGGGGCCGTCGCGTTGGACCCGGCCGCGAGCCTGGGCGACAGTCCGCTGCTCCGCGGCTCGGTGATCAGCGTGGGCGGGCCCGGGCCGGTCGGTCGCCTGGCCACGGCTGGCGCGATGGGTGTGCTGGAGGTGGTGGACGGCCCGGACGCCGGCCTGGCCGTCGCGCTGCGCGCCGGCGCCCACCCGATAGCTCGCCGTTCCGCGGCGGCGCTGCCACTGCGGGACACGGACGTCTCCCGGGACACGCACGCGCGGCTGGACGTGGCACCGGACGGCACGGCCACGGTCACCGACGGCGGATCGAGCAACGGCACGTACGTCGACGGTGTGCGGATCGCCGAGCGGACCGCCGTCTCGCCGACCACCGTGCTCCAGATCGGCGCGAACGAGCTGCGGTGGACCCCGGTGCCGGCCGGGGCGCGGCGACTCGTCCGAGCCCCGGACTGTCGACTCGACTTCGACCGCGCCTTCGGCCGCGCCCCGGTGGTCCCCACCGCCGAAGTGACCCTGCCGTTCCAGCCGAGCGTGACCAGGGGTCCCGTGGTGGCCGCCTACCTGTTGGGTGCCGCGGGCTCGGTGGGGGCCGCTCTGCTCACCCAGTCACCCATCCTGTTGCTCGGTGCGGCGGTCTCCATCGGGGGGATGCTGCTACACCAGTCCGCACAGAAGAAGCAGGATGCCGAGCGCGAGGCCGAGTTCACCGCGGCGCGCAAGGTCGTCGAGGCGACCATCGCCACCCAGGTCACCGCGGAGCAGCAGGCACGCCGGGCGCTCGCCCCGAGCCGGGCCGAGATCATCGACATCGCCCGGGGTGCCCGCGCCGATCTGTGGACACGTCGGGCGGCCGCACCGCACGCACTGGCGCTGCGCGTCGGCGTCGCCGACGAGCCGGCATCGGTCACGGTACGCGGTGAGCCCTGGCCGGATTTCCAGCCTCCGAAGCTGTCGGCCGTCCCGGTCACCGTGGACCTGCGTACCGTCGGTGTGCTGGGTGTGACAGGTGACGACGAGCAGGTGCACGCCGTCCTGCGGTGGCTGCTGCTCCAGTTGGCCACCCTGCGCGGCCCCGACGACCTGCGGATGGTGCTGCTCAGCGCCGACCCGGTGGGCCGTCTGGCCTGGGCGCGCTGGCTGCCGCACGTCGACGCGGGCGAGACGGCGTCGTTTCCGTGCCGGATCGGCAACACCACCGCCACCCGGGCCGACCGGGTTCGGGAGCTGCGTACCCTCATCGCGTCGCGGCGTGCCGAACGCGGCCCGCAGCAGTTCGAGGACGTGGTCGTCGTCCTCGACGGCGCGTTGGCGCTGCGGGACCTGTCCGGCATGGACGAGGTGCTGCGGGACGGTCCGGCGGTCGGGGTCTACCTCATCTGCGCCGACCGGCACAGCATGAACGAGTGCCGGGGTCTGATCGAGACGGCGGGCGACTCGGCGCAGCTCACCCGCAGTCCGGACGGCCCGGCGACGACGGTCTGGGTCGACCGGCTCGACGCGACGACCGCCGAGCGGCTGGCGCGGGCGTTGGCGCCGATGCGCGACCGGGCGACACTCGGCGCGGCCCAGAACGCCATCCCGGGGGCGGTGCGCCTGCTCGACCTCCTGGATCTCGGCGCGCCCACCGGCGACGACGTACGCGCGCTCTGGGAGCGGGGGCGGGGCCCGCGGACCCGCGTCGTGCTCGGCGCGGACGCCACCGGCCCGGTGTACGTCGATCTCGCCGGCCAGGGACCGCACACCATGTTGGGCGGTGCGACGGGTGCCGGTAAGAGCATCCTGCTGCAGACCCTTGTCACGTCCCTGCTGCTGGCCAATCGGCCGGACGAGCTCAACCTGGTGCTCGTCGACTTCAAGGGTGGCAGTGCCTTCCTGCCCTTCGAACGCTGCCCGCACGTCGTCGCGCTCATCCGCTCCACCGGTGAGACTGCCGCCGACGTGTTCGACGACGCGGCGGCGGCCCGGGTGCTCGCCTCGATCCGGGCCGAGGTCAGCCGCCGGGAGTCCCTGCTGGCCCGGTACGACGGGGAGATCGACAGGTACTGGCAGAGGTGCCTGGCGGGGGCGGACCTGCCGCCGCTGCCCCGCCTGGTGATGATCTTCGACGAGTTCGGCCGGGTGCTGGACGCCGCACCCGACTTCGTCAAGGAGCTGGTCAACGTCGCCGCGAAGGGGCGCTCGTTGGGCATGCACCTCGTGCTGGCCACGCAGTCGTTGCAGGGCAAGCTCTCACCCGAGTTGAAGAACAACGTGTCGCTGCGGATCAGCCTTCGGCAGAACGAGCCCGCCGACAGCACCGAGGTGCTCGGAGTCCCCGACGCCGCCACCATCCCGGGCGCGTTGCGGGGCCGCGGCATGATCCTGTGCACCACCGCGGAGACCCGGGTCCCGCAACCGTTCCAGTCGGGCTACCTCGGCGATCCTCCGCCGACGGGTGGAGCCGCCCCGGCGGTCGTCCGCGTCCTGGGCCCGACGGACCTCGGCACCCCCCGACCCACCGCGTCGGCGCCGGTCGCAGCGGGACCCACCGACCAGGACCGCACCATCGCCGCGATCGAGGACGCCGCGGCCCGGTCCGGGCTACCCGCGCCCTTCCGGCCGATTCTGCCCCCGCTGCCGGCCACCCTGACGGCGGACGAACTGCCGGCCCGGTGGACCGCCGCCGCGCCGGAGACCGCCGTACCCTTCGGTCTGGCCGACGACCCGGCCCGGCAGGCACAGCCGGCGGACTTCCTCGACCTCGCCGGAGTCGACCGACTGCTCGTCGCCGGTGGCCCGCAGTCCGGTCGGACGACGTTCGCCCGCACCCTGATCACCGGTCTGGTCGCCCGCTTCCGACCCGACCAGGCCCACCTCTACGTGCTGGAACGGCACCCGGCGGGCCTGACCGAGTACGAGGCGTCACCGCACTGCGGCGGGGTCTTCTCGGCAGCGGAGCCGGACCGGATCCGTCGCCTGGTCACCTGGCTGGACCAGGAGGTCCAACGCCGTGCCACGACGGTGCCTCCGCCGGACGGCCCCCGACCGCACATCGTGGTCGTGGTCGACGGGTGGGAACACTTCGAGGATCACAGCGACCCCGCCTTCGTCGAGACGACACTGCTCGCCACCCTGCGCGGCGTCATCACCGCGGGCGCTCCACTCGGCGTGCACGTCGTGCCGCTCGGTGGCCTGGACATGCTCAACCACCGGCTGCCGACCCTCTACAACCGGCGGCTGCTCCTGCCGTTTCCCAAGGAGGAGACCCGCCGGATGCAGTTGCAGACCGGCATGGCCAGCCCGCCCGTCCTGCCGGGGCGGGCCATCGACGCCGGCAGCGGCCGGCATGTGCAGGTGTGCCTACCGACGAGAGTCGACGCCGTCGAGCCGCAGGACACAGCCGCGCACCTGCTGCCTCGGCGGTTCCCAGCCCTGCCCGCGCGCATCGACCTGGCCGCACTCGGGTCGAGCGCCGACACCGGGGCGCCGTCCACCTGGATACCGCTGGGCATCGGTGGGTCCGACCACACCACCGTCGGCATCGACCTGTTCCAGGCCGACTCGCACCTGTTGCTGATCTCCGGTGCCGGCCGGACGGGCCGTACGACAGCGGCGGCCACCGTGGTGCACGCGCTGCGGCGGCGGGGGATCGGCGTACTCGCTGTCGCCTCGCCCCAGTCCCCGTTGCCGAAGCTGCTCCCGGACGACGCCGGGCTTCGGATGCTCACCGGTGTCACGTTCCGGGACAGCGACCTGCGCGAGGCCGCCGCAGCGTTCGGCGACGAGCCGTACGCGGTGGTCGTCGACGACGTCGACCGGATCACCGTGCTCCCCAGCGAACAGGGCTTCGCGAGCAGCCCCACGCTGCTGGACGACATCAGCAGCCCTGCGGCTCGGGGGCAGCGTGCCCTGGTCGTCACCGCCGACGCCGCGCCGCTGCTGACCGGCTTTCCCAGCCCGCTGACCCGCCTGGTCAACGCGGTCACGATGACCGGGGCACGTCTCGTGCTGGGCCCGGGCAACCGGTCGGCGGCGGTGGCCCACAACATCACCCTCGAACCCGACCAGTACCTCACCGGTCCACCCGGTCGCGGCTATCTCTCCACCGGCCGTGCGCTGGTGCTGCTGCAGGTGGCCACGCCGTAGGACCGGTCGCCTTTCTGAAAGTCGGGGTGTCCAAGGGCCGCCGACACCCCGACTTCCAGAAAGCCGAGTGGATGATGCCCGGTTCGTCAGCCGACCACCGACCGCAGCGGCACTCGCGCGTCGCGTAGCGCGCGTACCAGATCGGCCGTGAACGGGTGTTCGTCGACCTGGAGTCCCTGCGGGTTCGGGATCACGACGTACGCCGAGTCGCCCTTCGCGGACGTCCGCGCGTCGGTGGTGAAGCGTTCGACGAGGGCCCGGGCGCGCGGCAGGTCGGTCGCCGCCACCTCGATGGTGATCGGTCGCCAGCCGCCGCCCAGGTCCGCCGCCGCCGGTGTGGCGGCGGCGTCGGCGCGCGCCGGGTCGATGCCCGCCGTGCGTCGGGCGGCCGGGGCGCCCGACGGGTAGAGCAGCGCGTTGGCCACCAGGTGCAGGCCGTTCTCGTTGTACGCCCGGAAGAGCGGGTTGAACGCGAACAGCACCGCCCGACCGGCACCGGTCGGCTCGTCGACGACGGCCGCCGTCCCGCTCAGGGTGTCCGCGCCGACGGTGTAGCCGTTGGCCCAGAACGTGTCGCCCGTCGGGTAGCTGAGCACGTTCGTGCCGGTGGTGCTCGGGTTGAGGATCGGGTCGCTGTTGTTGAACTCGAAGTCCTCCGCCGGGCGACCCAGGGCGACCGGGCTGGCGGTGTCCACGTCGACCCGCAGGTGCGAGCCGATCACCAGGTAGTCGGCCGGTTTGGTCTTCTCGGTGGTGGAGGTGAGGCCGGCGGCGCGGGCCAGCCGGGTGCCCTCGTTGCGCAGCCCGACGTAGGTGTGGCCCTGGGCGATCCAGGCACGCAGGTTGGCCTGGCCGGCGGCGGTCAGACCGCCGGTCGCGCTGCTGCCGTCCGGCACCAGCAGCACGGTACGACCGGTGAACGCCTCGGTGTTGTCGTTGATGTCGGCAGTGGTGACCGGGGTGAGGCCGAGCCCCCACCGCTTGCCGAGCACGTAGCGGGCCTCGCCGTGTGAGCCGGACGTGGTGGAGATGCCGGTGCCCTGGAACAGCCCCACGTCGGGCCGGGTGAGCGGGGTGCCGGTGGGGCGTCCGCCCGGAGTGAGGGTCACCCCGAAGGATTCGGCCAGCTCGTCGACCGTACGGCTCAGCGTGGCCGCCGGGAGCGCGACCCGGCCCGTCGTCAGGTCCCGCACGAGCGGGACGCCGCGACCGAGCAGGCCGAACGTCAGCTCCGCGGCGGCGGCCGAGTCGAGTGGGTACGTGTAGGAGCCCCACGGCCAGGCCGGGGCGGTCCGGCCGCCGGAGATCGCACGGACGAGCTGGGCCTTCGGCCGGACGTCGTCGCCGGTGTAGATGGTGGAGACACCCATCAGCAGCGGGTTGCTCCAGGACGACACGTCGTAGAAGTAGGGGAACGGCGTGTACGGATCCTCGCCCATGACGGCCTGGATCCAGTGCTTCTGCGGCTGGTCCATCGGAATCCAGTACGCGCCCCTGGGCACTGTCACGTTTGTGGCGCTCCGGCCGCCGAAGACCCGCGCGGTCGGCACCCGGGTCGGTTGCTGCACCTCGTACACCTCGACGTCCATCCGGCGCAGCCGCTCGACGAGCTGGCGGACGTCGGCGAGCTGCCGGTCCGGCAGGAGGAAGTACGAGCGGATCGTGAGGTCGGGCACCGGGAACTGGACCTCGTTGGTGGGCTGCACGACCTCGTTCGGTTCGAGGGTGCCCGCCCGGCCCTGGGCGAGCGCGTCGGTCCAGATGTCGAAGTAGCCGTCGAGCACCTCGCGCTTGTTCGCGGCGGCCCAACCCAACGTCGACCACTGGGTGTGGAACTGTTGCTGGACCCGGTCGGCGACCGCCGACGCACTGCCCTTCTCGTACGTCATTCCGGCCGCGCCGAAGCCGGTGGTCGGCACGGTGTCGCCGTAACCCATGAAGAACATGTCGTACGTGTCGAAGTTGAAGTAGCACTCGGTGGTGACCGTCTCGTCGCAGGCGCCGTTGTAGCCGAAGCCGGCCTTGTTGGCCTCGCCGATCCGGTTGATCCAGTCCACCGCCTCGCCGGCGATCTCGTGGTGGATCGGGTCGGCGTTGGGCGGGAAGAAATACTGTCGGCCACCCATCTCGTGGGCGTCGACGAAGACCTGCGGCGGATAGCGGCGCAGCAGTTCGAGTTTGCCGTCGGTCTCCTGCTGGGTGCGGGCGAACCAGTCCCGGTTCAGGTCGAAGCCGAACTCGTTCTGCCGCCGGTTCGCGTCGCGGCCGTCCGGGTTCTGGGTGGGAACGATGACGGTGACCAGGTTGTCGTTGCGCCGGGCGACCTCGCAGGACAGGCCCGCCGCCAACTCGTACAGCGTCTTGAGGGCCGCGTCGGTGCCGCTCTTCTCGCCGCCGTGCACGTTCGCGGTGACCCAGACGATGGCCGGGCTGTCCTTCGCCGTCCGGGCGGCCGTCCGCGCGCTGGTCCGACGGGGATCACGCAGGTCCCGTACGTCGTCGGCGATCCGGCGCAGCGCGGCGGGTCGCACGTGGCGCTCGTTGGACACCACCGCGTACGGCAGGGGTTGCCCGGCCACGCTGGTGGCCAGCACTCCGGTGACGACCCGGTCCGAGGCGCTGTCCACCGCCCCGAGATAGGTCCGGACCTCCTCGTTGGTGACGACCCGCTCCTGACCCACGCCGAGCGGGAAGCCGAACGCGGACTCCGGGGCGGGCACCGTGCTCAGGCGTGCGGTCGGGTCGTCGACGCACGGTGCGGGTCGCGCGGCGCTCGCGGCCGGCGTGCCGCCGAGCAGGGGAGTCAGGCCGAGCAGGAGCGCGATCGTGGCGGCACTCGCCAGCCGCTTCGGGGGAACCGTCCAGAACTGGCGCATCGATGGGGGCATGTGTCGTGTTTCCCTTCTCGGGAACAGCCTCGCAGTGGCCGGAGCCTATGAACCGGCCGACACGACGGTCAAGGGTGATCGACATTGCTCACTACACCGCGTGCCGGTTCCGACGCGGAGTGGCAGGATGACGGAGTGGGCTCGTCGTCTGGGAGGAGCAGCCCGTGCCAGAGATGATCACGCTTTCGGTTCATTCGGATCTGCCGTCCGCCGATGCTCGGCGCTCTCTGGCGTCCTGGCTGCGCGCCGAGGACCGGCTGCGCGACGGGGTGACCTCGACACCGGCCGGTGCGACGCCGGCCGGCGGCACGGACTCGCTGACGGTGGCGGTCGACGACGCGGGGGCCGCGATGGTGCTGGTGCAGACGATCGCCAGCTGGCTCATCCACCGCCGTGAGGACGTGACGGTGCGGCTTGCCCGGCCCGACGGCTGGACGGCCGATGTGGACGTCCGCCAGGCGCGGGACATGGACCAGGTGACCGCCCTCATCGAGGCGGCGGTGCGCGCGGTCACCCCCGTGCAGGAGCGGCTGCCTTGATCAGGTGATGAAAAAGGAGGTCGGGAACGCTCCTGACACCTGTGTCTCATCACCTGATCAAGGCGAGTGCGCACGGCTACCGGGTGGTCAGGCCCAGACCGATCGTCTTGGTCAGCGTGGCGTTGTCGTCGTCGCCGTCGAGTGACCAGATCATCGCGCCGGCCAGGCCGGCGCGGCGGATGTAGAGCGTCTTCTGCAACACGACCGCCGGATCGTCGTACGTCCAGAACGTCGTACCGTCGAACAACCAGGCGTGCCCGGTGCGCAGGTCGCGGTGCACGGCGTAGCCGTTGCCGGCCAGGGTCCTGAGCTTCTTGTAGTCCTCGTACCCGGCCTCGAAGGTCGCCGGCGCGGGCCCGGCGGCCGGCTGGAAGAGGCCGTTGCCGCCGCCGGTGACGCCGGTCCAGCCGCGACCGTAGTAGGGGATGCCGAGGACGAGCTTGTCGCGTGGCGCGCCACGGGCGATCCAGCCGTCGATGGCCACCTCGGCGGAGAAGTCCGGGTTGTCCGGCGAGCCCGCCGGTACGCGCAGCGCCGACTGCTGGTTGGTCACCGCGTCCCAGCCGCCGTGGAAGTCGTACCCCTGCACGGTGGCGAAGTCCAGGTACTTGAAGATCTTGCGGCCCTCGTAGCCGGCGTCCATGGTGGCCGGGTTGGCCGGTAGGAAGGCGGTCAGCGGGTGGTGTGCCCGGGTCGTGCGCCCGTACGCGTCGAGCTGCCGGCGGAACTCGGCGAGCAGCTTGGTGAAGTTCTCCCGGTCCTCCGGGCGGATGACGTTGCCGGGCTCACCCTCCCAGTTGGGCCACTCCCAGTCGAGGTCGACACCGTCGAAGACACCGGCGGCGGCGCCCGGGGCACCCGGCAGGTTGCCCCTGAGGTAGAGGTCGACGCAGGACGCGACGAACGCCCTGCGGGAGGCGTCGGTGCGGGCGGCGTTGGAGAAGTACGTCGACCAGCTCCAGCCGCCCAGCGAGATCAGCACCTTGAGCTTGGGGTGCTTGGCCTTCAGCTTGGCGAGTTGGCCGAAGTTGCCGTTGAGGGCCTGGCCCGGGGCGTCCGCGACACCGTCGACGCTCTCCTCCGCCGGAACGGGCCGCTGGTAGTCGGCCCAGGCGTCGCCCTCGCCCGGCCCACCGTCGAGGTAGCAGCGGCCGTCCTCGCTGACGTTGCCGAAGGCGTAGTTGACGTGGGTGAGGCGGCTCGCCGCCCCGGAGGTGTCGAGCTTCTTGACCGGGAAGGCGCGGCCGTAGATGCCCCACTGGGTGAAGTAGCCGACCCGGTGGTAGCCGGAGCGGCGCTGCTGGTGGTCGCCGGCGCTGGCGGCGGTGGGCGGGGTGGCCGTGACCAGCAGGGTCGCCAGGGCGACGACGGCGGTGAGACGGCGGTGGCGGAATTGTCGCATCGGCACACTCCCACGACGGTTGGCGCACAATTAGTAAAGACACTTATCTGATTGATGAAGTTAAGCCGACCACACTCCACGGTCAAGAGTCGACCGGCCACACGGGGGATTGTTAACGCGTTACCGACTGGTAACGATGTTGTGCCATGGACTCCGCCCTGACCCTGATCGGCCTGCCCGTCGCCCTCGGCATCATCATGCTCGGTCTGGGTCTCGGCCTGACCGTCGCGGACTTCCGCCGGGTGGCCCAGCACCCACGAGCCGCCGTCATCGCGCTGGTGTGCCAGGTGCTGGTGCTGCCGGTGCTCTGCTTCGGCCTGGTCCTCGCGTTCGACCTGGCACCGGAGTTGGCCGTCGGCATGATGCTGCTGGCCGCCTCACCGGGCGGCACGACCGCCAACCTCTACAGCCACCTGTTCGGCGGACACGTCGCCCTGAACATCACCCTGACCGCCATCAACTCGGTGCTCGCCGTGGTCACCCTGCCGATCCTGGTCAACCTGTCGGCGGCGTACTTCCTGCCCGGCGGCAGGAGCATCGGACTGCAGTTCGACAAGGTGGCGCAGGTCTTCGCCATCGTGCTCGTCCCGGTCGCGATCGGCATGCTGATCCGCGCCCGGGTGCCGCACGCCGCCGAGCGGCTGAACCGGCCGATCCGGATCCTCTCCGTCGTCGTGCTCGTCGCCGTCATCGCCGGAGCCGTCCTCGGTGAGCGGGACAACATCGCCGACTACTTCGTCTCCGTCGGCCTGGCCGTGCTCGCGTTCAACCTGCTGAGCCTCGCCATCGGGTACGGCGTGCCGCGGCTCTCCGGGGTGGACCGGAGTGCCGCGACCGCCGCCGGGTTCGAGATCGGCATCCACAACAGCACCCTGGCCATCACGATCGCGCTCAGCCCGGCGCTGCTCGACAGCACCCAGATGGCGATCCCGGGCGCCGTCTACGGCATCGTCATGTTCTTCACCGCGGCGGCCTTCGGCTACCTGGTGACCCGCGCCGGCACCCGGCCCGCCGCCAGCCTGACCCCCTGACCGGCGGCGTCAGCCGACCTGGTCGTTGTCCTTCTGTGCGCCCCAACCGTGCCACCTGTCGATCTCGATCAGGGCACTGACCCGGGCGCGCTCCCGCCGCGGGTACGCGTTGCCCGTGTAGTGCTGGGACAACCGGTCGATGTCCGCCAGGCCCTCGTCGGCACGCAGCTCGGCGACGTGCCCGACGACGCTGACGTGGGTGTACCAGCCGGCCTCGTCGAGCACGGTCAGGGACACCCGCGGGTCGTTGCGGATGTGGTCCAACCGGCGGCGGCTCTCGTCCAGGTTCACCAGGATCCGGCCGTCCTCCCACAGGTACCAGGTCGCGGCGGACACCGGCTGACCACCGTTGCGAAGCGTGGTCATGACGGCCGGGTTCGGCTTGCGGAGCATGGCGATCGCGGCCTCGGGAAGCGGTGGCTTGGACATGCAGTCTCCTCGTCGCGTCAGCGTTTACCCCTGCACGTTACGCACCCGCGGGGCCCGAGCACGCGCGGACCGGCAGGTACACCGCAGGGAGTACCTCGTGCAGCGGATGTGCGCCCACCCGGTGGCTCGTACGCATCATCACCAAACTCGGCGTCCGAGACCGTACGCAGTTGGTGGTCCTGGCGTACGAGAGCGGGCTCGTCACCCCCGGCGGTTAGGGCCGCGCGCGGGCCTGCGGTCGCTTTGGGCGAGGATGTGGTGATGAGCAACTCCGCACCGCCCAGGCGTGTCGTCGTCACCGGTGCCACCGGCAAGCTCGGGCGGGCCGTGGTCGCCCACCTGCGCGCCGTGGGCGTCGACGTGCTGGCGCTGGACCGCGCCGGTGGCCGTGATCCGCGCGACGTGGACGGCGAGTTCCTCCTGGTCGACCTGACCGACTACGGCCAGGTGGTGGAGGCGTTCACCGGGGGCGCCGACGAGCACGCCGGCGGGGTCGACGCGATCGTGCACCTGGCGGCGGTCCCGGCTCCGGGGCTGAGGTCGAACGCGACGACGTTCGCGAACAACTCCGCCGCCACGTACAACGTCTTCGCCGCGGCACGGGCGGCCGGGATCAAACGGGTGGTGTGGGCGTCGAGCGAGACGGTGCTCGGGCTGCCGTTCGACACCCCGCCGCCGTACGCGCCAGTGGACGAGGAGTACGCGCCGCGGCCCGAGTCGACGTACTCGTTGAACAAGGTCCTCGAGGAGGAGATGGCCCGGCACTTCTGCCGGTGGGACCCGGAGCTGGTCATGGTGGGTCTGCGCTTCTCCAACGTGATGGACGTCGAGGACTACGCGCCGTTCCCGTCGTTCGACGCCGACCCTCAGGCGCGGCGGTGGAACCTGTGGGGCTACCTCGACGCCCGCGACGGGGCGCAGGCGGTCGAGCGTGCGCTCGCCCACGACCGGCCCGGCGCCGACGTGTTCATCATCGCCAACGCCGACACCGTCATGAGCAGGTCCAGCGCCAGCCTGCTGGCCGAGGTCCACCCGGGCGTCGAGGTCCGTAAGGAGTTGGGCGAGCACGAGACCCTGCTCAGCATCGACAAGGCACGCCGGGTGCTGGGGTACGAGCCGCGGCACTCCTGGCGAGACCACGTGGATCCGGTTCAGCGCGCGGCCTGGTAGGCGCGGCCCACAGCGGTCGCCTCGCCGCCGGCACGGAAGAGCCCGGACTGGTCCTTGTCGGTGGCGGGCAGACCGAACCACGCGTACCGGTGCAGCCAGGACAGGCCGCCCAGCATCCGGGTCGCCGCGGTGAGGAAATCGGCCTGCTGTGCCTGGGTCGGAAAGCGCACGCCGTTGGAGAAGTCGATCAGGGCGAACTCGGTGAGCCAGATCGGCAGCCCGTAGCGGTCGTGCACCGCCTGGAGGTACGACCGGAGTTGGTTGACCGCGTTGGCGGTGGTGAAGTCGCCGCCGTACCAGTGCAGGGCGATGAAGTCGACCCGGTGACCGCGCTGCTTCGCCCCGGCCATGAAGCGGTCGAGCCACTCGCCCGGCCGGTCACCGCCCCAGGCCACCGCAGGGCTGCCCAGCGGCAGGCCGGTCGCCTCCAGCTGCGGCCACAGCTCCAACGCCTGCTCCACGGTCATCTCGGCCTGACCCTTCAGGTCCGGTTCGTTGAACCCGAGCAGGTGGCGGCCGTTCTGCCGGGCCTTCTGCAGGTTGCCGGCGGTGACGCTCCTCGCCCCCCAGATCATCGGGACGAACTCGGCGTTCCTCGGGCTGGTGACGCCCGGGTGTGCGACGTCCCAGGTGTAGAACCAACTCGCCCCGGAGTTGGCCAGCGCCGGGCCGACCCCGTCGAAGGTCCACACCCCGACGCCCTTGCGCGTCGAGGTCACGGCGGCCGCCGCCGGGGCGACCGGACGCCGGGCCGTGGGCGTCGCCGTCGGCGTGCTCCGCGGGGTCGGGGTCGTCGCCGTCGGGCTCGTCGTGGGGGCAGGCGTGGTCGCGGTGGGTGGGCTGGCCTCCGGGCTCGTCGACGGCGACGCGTCGACCGCCCGCGTCGCGGCGGGGACGGGCACCGGCCCGGTCGGTTGCACCACGACGATCACCCCGGTCACCAGTACGGCGACCACGACGGCCACGGCGAGGGGCCACCGCAGACGCCACACGCCGATCGGGAGGCTTAGGCGTCGGGGCTCCGCGTGGACACCCCGGGGGCCCTTCGGGGTATCCGCTTCACCCGGGCCGGTTGCGCGCATCGTCTCGACTCCTCCGTGTGGTCACATCGCTGCTCGACGCTCCGTTGGCGGGAATCCCGCCAACGCCTCACCTCAGGAGACTCGCCAGACGCGCCCGGATGACAGTTTCGGCGGCAATGCTGTCCCACACGGCCCGAACCGGGCCGCCCGCGTCAGCGAAGTGTCGGGCTGGCGGGCTGAATGTCCGGCATCCCGGTCAGCGACGGAGGGTCTCCGCCGGCGACTCACCGAACCGGCTCCGATGCTCGGTCGCGAACCGGCCGAGGTGCACGAACCCGTGCCGCAGCGCGACTGTCGTCACCGAGACCCCCGGCTCGGCCGCCCGCAGCGATCGCTGCGCCGCGTCGAGGCGACAGGAACGCAGGTACGCCGTCGGGGTGGTCCGCAACTCCCGGCGGAAGCAGTCCTGCAGCGTTCGTACGCTCACCCGCAGCGCCTCGGCGACATCACCGACGGTCAGCGCCTCGGCGTGGTGGTCGGCGATCAGGGCGCAGGCCCGGCGGACGAGTCGCCCGGGGTTGGGTGGTGGTCCGGCTCGGCGAACAGGTATCCCGGCCTGCACACCCAGAACAACAAGGGCACCTCGAGGTGCTTGACGAACTGGGGCTCAACCTCGGCCCACTGACCCGGGCTCGGCAGTGGCTGCTCCCCGTCTACCCACGCTCCTAACGGGCGGTGACGGCACGCATGATCCGGCGTACCGCCGAGGCGGGCGGAACGGACGAGGTGGCGGCGGTCCGCCCCGGGCGCGGCGGTGTCCGCCACGACCGCGACGACTCTCCGGTCGCCGGATGAGGGCGGGCGGGTGACGACCTGACCGTGGTCCGGCACCCGCCGCCGTCCGAGACCAACCCGACGGCGGACACCTGTTGCCCGCCGTCGACCGCCGCGCGTATGGTTTCGTGGCACGCCGTCGAGCTGGAAGGAGGTCAGAACAATGTCCGATGTTCTGCGCCCCCTCCGCGCTCCGGCGTCCGCGCGGGCCTGACCCGGGGCGCTCGCCACCCGGAGGACCACGATCCATGACTGACCTGCTCATTCGTCCGCTCGTCGCGGGCGAGGAAGACCTGTTCGACTCCATGCCCGATCCGCTGCCCCAACTGCGCCAGGTCGCGTACGCCGACGGGGTCGCCGGCGGCGGCTACCGGCCCGAGACCACCTGGGTAGCCCTGCGCGCCGGCCGGGTGGTGGGCCGGGCCGCCTGGCTCCGCCCACCGGGCGCGGTCGGCGCCCCCTGGCTGGACCGGTTCGATCTGGACGCCGAGCCGGAGGTGGGCGCCGAGTTGTTGCACGCCGCCCACGAGGCGCTGGGCGGCCCCGGCCGCTACTACGCCGCACTGCCGGCGCACTGGCGGCGTCGACCGGAGGTGCTGGCCGTGGTGCGGGCGCCGATGGAGGCCGCCCGGCTCGCCGGGCTGGTCGAGCGGGGGGAGCGGCTCCGGTGCTCCTGGACGGGCACACCGCTGCCGGCGTCCTCCGGCCGCTACGACTTCCGGGCCCCCACCGACCTGGCGGAGATCAACGTCCTGGTCGCCAGGATCGCCGAGCCGGACGTGCTGACCGGTGCCGAGATCGCCCGGGCGGTCGGCGGAGTGGACCTGGCCACCGACCCGCTGGCCTGGCTGGGAGACGCCGCCGAGAAATGGCGCGTCGCGCTGGAGGCCGGGCAGCCGGTCGGGCTGGCCGGAACGTTCGGGGACGCCTGCTACCCGCTGCTCGCCTATCTCGGCCTCCTCGACGAGGCGGCCCGGCCCGAGCTGCTGGCCGAGGCGGTCCGGGTGCTGGCCGCCGGCGGTGCCCGCGAGGTCATCGCCGACGTGGACGCCCACCGGGTGGCGGTGCTCGCGGAACTGGAACGGACCGGCTTCCGGCAACTGCGCTCCCGGGTCGTCTTCGCGCCGCCGCAATAGCCGATCGGGTGCGCCCGGTCACCCGGGCGCACCCCCTCGGCCGGCACCGGACCCCGCCCCGCGCCGCCGACGACCATGCGGGACGTGGGCCGCGCGCTGCCGCGCCGGCGTCTAAACTGCGCCCGTGTCGTGCCTCGTGTGGGCGCGTCATCTTCATCCGGCCAGGCGTACCCGCTATTGACCGCACGAGATGTTAGCGCTAACCTGCCGCGCTACCGCATCGAAGGGTCGCGCTGCGACGGATCCCATCCCCACCCCGAAAGGCGACACCAGCAATGAGTACGGCCGGATCAACCGACTTGCGTGCCGCAGTCCTCGCCGCGAACCGTCTCATCTCCGAGGCCGGTCTGGCCGCGCTGACGTGGGGCAACGTGAGCGGGGTCGACCGAGAGGCCGGCATCTACGTGATCAAGCCCTCCGGCGTGGCATACCAGGACCTCACGGCCGACCTCCTCGTCCCGGTGGATCTGGAGACCGGGCAGGTCGTCGCCGGTGAGCTGAGGCCCTCCGTCGACAGCGAGACCCACCGTGCGTTCTACCTGCGCTGGCCGTCCATCGGCGGGGTGACCCACACCCACTCGACGAACGCCGTCGCCTTCGCCCAAGCCGGGCGGGACGTGCCGGTGCTCGGCACCACGCACGCCGACACCTTCGCCGGCCCGATCCGGGTCACCCGGGACCTGACGGCCGACGAGTGCGCCCAGGACTACGAGTTCAACACCGCCCTGGCGATCATCGAGCTGATCGGGGGAGAGGCCGAGGCGCTGGCCAACCCCGTCGCGCTCGCCGCCAACCACGGCCCCTTCACCTGGGCGGCGAACCCGCTCAAGTCGGTGGAGAACGCGATCGTCTGCGAGGCGGTCGCGGAGATGGCCATGAAGACGCTCTCGCTGAACCCGGCGGCGGCCGCGCCACAGTGGTTGTTGGACCGCCACTTCACCCGCAAGCACGGCGCGGGTGCCTACTACGGCAACCAACTGCCCGAACAGAGCCGGCCGTGACCGCCGGCACGGGCTCCGCGATCGGAGCCCGTGCCGGCGTCGCCGTCCTCGCTGGTCGGCGGGCGGCGGTCCCGGATCGCCTCACGTCGAGGGCTGGGCGGCGGCGCCGTTGAACACCGGAGGCGCGTAGCCGGCCGGCTTGTCGCCGATGCCGAGCCCGGGGCTGACCACCCAGGACTGGTACTGCGGGGTGAACATCACGTAGGGCGCATCGAGCTTCGGTGCGCTGGCCTCCTCGATCCGGCGACGCGCGTCGGCCGGGATCTCGAACCGGAGCGCCTCGAAGTTGCTGCGAACCTGCTCGGCGCTGCTCGCCCCGATGATGACCGAGGCGACGGCGGGCTGGGTGGCCACCCAGTTGATCGCGACCTGGGCCATGGTGCGGCCCAGGTCGGCCGCCACGTCCTCCAGAGCCTCGATGACCTGCCAGTCGCCGGGGCTGATCTCCCGGCCCGCGGCGTCGGGGTTGGTCAACCGACCGGTCCCGCTCAGGCCGTCGCCGGTACGCCGGTACTTTCCGCTGAGCAGGCCTCCGGCGATCGGGCTCCACGCGGTGAGCCCCATGCCCACGGTCTGGGCCATCGACACGTACTCCGCCTCGATGCCCCGACTGACCAGGGAGTACGGGAGCTGCAGATTGATCATCGGGGCCAGGCCGTGCGCCTCGGCGTAGCTCTGGGCGCGGGCCGCGTACCAGGCCGGCACGTCGGACAGCCCGGCGTACCGGATCTTGCCGGCGCGTACCAGGTCGTCGAGGGTGTGCACGACCTCCTCGACCGGGGTGATCCGGTCCCAGGTGTGCAGCAGGTACAGGTCGATGTAGTCGGTGCCGAGCCGGCTCAGCGACGCCTCCACCGCCCGCACGATGTGCTTGCGGCCGTTGCCGCTGGCGTTCGGGTCGCTTGGGTCGACGGTGTTGGTGAACTTGCTGGTGAGCACGAGCCGTTCACGGACACCGGCACTGTCGATCAGGCGGCCGAGCATCCTCTCGCTCTCCCCGGCGGTGTAGAAGTCCGCCGTGTCGATGAAGTTCCCGCCCGCCTCCAGGTACTGGCGGAAGATCGGCTCCGCCTCCTCCTCGGTCTTGCCGTACGCGGCGTGGAACCCGTCGACGCCGAAGTTCATGGTGCCCAGCGCCAGTCGGCTCACCCGCAGACCGGACCGCCCGAGCAGGTAGTAGTGGTTCATGGTGGTGCCCTCCCGATCGTGGTGTCGGCCCGGAGCGGACCGCGTTGCCGACCTTTGCTCGCCAAAAATGGACCTGCAAGTCCAGAGTTCGGGCTAGGGTCGGACCAGCAGGTACGGGCCAGGAAGCGGTGACGGAGGTCGCATGACACGGGCGTTGACCCGCAAGGGCGAGGCCACCCGGGCGCGGATCGTCGCCGGCGCCGCCGCCGAGATCCGCGAACGCGGGGTCGACGAGGTACGCCTCGAGGACGTGATGGCCCACACCGGCACCAGCAAGGGTCAGCTCTTCCACTACTTCCCCGACGGCAAGGAGGAGCTGCTGCTCGCGGTGGCCCAGCACGAAGCCGACCAGGTGCTCCTCGACCAGGAGCCGATGCTGAGCAACCTCACGTCCTGGCCGGCCTGGTCGGCGTGGCGCGACCGGCTCATCGAGCGCTACCTCGCACAGGGCGTGAAGTGCCCGCTCAACGGTCTGCTCGGTCAGACCGGCCGACGCGCACCGGCCGCCCAGGCGATCGTCACCGGGCTCATGTGGCGCTGGCAGGCGGCGATCACCGAGGGCATCCGACACATGCAGTCGACCGGGGACATGGCCGCGCGGGTGGACGCCGACCGCGCCGCCGCGGCACTGCTGGCCGGCATCCAGGGCGGTGTCCTGCTGCTGCTCTCCACCGGCAAGATCGACCACCTGGAGGCGGTCCTCGACCTCACCATCGACTCGCTGCGGGTGACCGAGGCTCAGGAGGGGCACGGCAATGAGTGACGACGAAAAGCGCCCACCGTTGGTGCTGCTGCACGGCCTCACGTTCGACCGGCGACAGTGGGACCCGGTTCGGCGCGAGCTCGCGGTGATCGATCCCGCCCGGCAGGTGCTCACCCTCGACCTGCCCGGGCACGGCGACGCACCCCGGCGGGCGTCCTACGGGATGGCCGAGGTGGCCGACGTCGTGCACGAGCAGGTCACCGAGGCGGGCATCGACCAGCCGATCGTGGTGGGACACTCGGTCGGCGCGGTGGTCGCCACGGCGTACGCGGCCCGCCACCCGGTGCGCGGCGTGGTGAATCTGGACCAGATCCTGCTGCCCGGTCCGTTCGGTGTGGCCGTACGCCAGGCCGAGCCCACCCTGCGCGGCCCGGACTGGCGGCGGGTGTGGGACGCCATGCTGGCCGGAATGGGCATCGAGGGGTTGCCGGCCGAGGCGCGCGAGATCGTGCAAACCGCGACCGATCCCCGGCCGGACCTGCTGCTGGGCTACTGGGGTGAGATCCTGCGCGGGTCCGACGAGGGGATCGCCGCGGAACGGCAGCGCGACCTGCGGTCCATCGGCGAACGGAGGGTCCCCTACCGCTGGGTGACCTCGTCCGAGCCACCGCCGCGGTATCTGACCTGGTTGACCGGTGTCCTGCCGGGGATCATGGTGACCGTGTTGCCCGGCAGTCACTTCCCGCACCTGGCGGAGCCGGCGACCATCGCCCGGCTGCTGGCGGAGGGCTGAGCGGGGCGGTCGGGCAGGTCGGCGGGAACGACGGCGACCGGTTGAAGCGGTTGACTGCCGTGGTCCGCGCACGGACGGTGGTCACGCCGCCGGCGGCCGGTCCCACCGATCCAGTCGGGTGAGCCCGGTGCTGCCAGTCCGGATCACCTCCGTGGCCAACGCGGTGGTCGCGGGATTGGCCCCTCCGCGTTGCTCGGCGGTGGCGACCCGGACCGCCTGCTCCAGGTGCGCCCGGACGTGCTGGCCGGCCAACCGCTGCAGGGCGACACCGGTGGCCGACCGTAACGCGGCCAACTCCTCGTCGGTGACCATGCCCGGCATGTCGTGGCCCTCGTGCGGGTTGGTCGCCGGTGCGCCGGAGTCGGCGAGCAGCCGTCGCGCCGTGCTCAGGTCGGCCAGGTGCGCCCGGCCGAGCCGAGCGGCGAACGTTCGCCACGCCGGGTCGGTGGCCCGGCTCGACACCGTGTCCAGCACCGGCAGTACGCGTTCGTTCATCGCCACCGTCAGTTGGAGCCAGGCGATGTCGGTGGGGCTGAACGTGTCCGTCGTACCCCTGGGTGTTGGCACCGCGGTCGCGGCCGGCGCGGTCGTCGGGGGCCCGGTGGTGCCGGCGGCATCCCGTGGCCCGGTGGTGCAACCGGCGGCGAGCAGCATCGCGGCGAGCAGCGCGGTCGGTCTGGCGATCCGCATCCGGGCCCCTTTGCGCCTGGGGTGGCGGGCCCGGCGTGACCGGGCCCGCCCTCGGGTACGAATCAGATCGGTCGGCCGTCGTGACCGCACTTGATGACCGGCCGGATGCAGTCCTGGACCCGCCGGGCCATCTCCGCCACCGGCCAGGCGTTGAAGAAGTCGCCGTGCATGGTGTAGCCCGGCCCGGAGGCCAGCCGGAACCGCGACGGGTCGCCGTTGACGGGGTACCGCAGCACCTGCCGCAACTTCGGCACGTGCACCGGGTGGGTGCTCGGGCATGCCTGGTTCACCGGGTACGCCAGGTGGCTCTTGTGGTCCGGCGAGTCCAGGTCCCGGCCGTTCCAGCACTGGGGGAAGTCCAGGTACGACTCGAGCATCGTGCCCGCCGGGCAGGTGACGAAGTCCTTCGACGGCGGCACCTGTCCCGCGTGCAGGCACGACCAGCGCGCGATGCTGTCGTTCGGCCCGGCGGCCTTCGCGTTGCCGGCGACGAGTCGCAGCCCGAGCGGGAACGGCTGGGTGTTGGCGACCACGTCGGCGCGTACGCCCTCACCCAGGTAGTAGAACGTGGCGATCGCCGGCTCCACCGGGACGTTGTCGCGGTAGAGGGTCGGCACCCAGTAGGACGAGACGTCCACCCGCGGATTGCAGGTGCTCTGGGAGTTGACCAGGTCGGGCAGTGTGGTGTGGGCGTTCGTCACCGTGCTGCCGAAGAAGCTGTGCATGTGCGAGGCCCCGGGCAGCCCGGGGAAGATGATCGGGTCGTCCGGCAGTCGGTGGCTGTAGGTGCAGTCGGCGGGGAACTCGGACACCCGGATGGCGTTGGCGACCGGGGCGGCGTCGGCCCGTGCGGTGGTGGCGACGACGTACGTGCCGAGTAGCACCAGCAGGGCGCCGATCGCCGTGGCGAGGCGCAGTCGGCGGTGGGTGCCGGAGAGGGGTGCGGCCCTGTCCATCTCGTGACTCCTGTCGGGGGACGGGTCAGGGGTAGCTCCGGTGCCCCCGCCGAAGACAGCGGAGATTGCCCTGACCAGACTGGTGGTGACCGGCGGAGCCGTGATTGAGAGAGCGCTCTCACCGGTTGTCCAAGCCTCACCCGTGTGTCGAAACTTGTCAATACGTGCCGCAGTTGGTGGAAATGACGACGCCGAAGGGCCGGGCCCCGTGGTGGGGTCCGGCCCTTCGGTGTGTGTGGGTGTCAGCTGGTGGCGTAGCCGCGGGTGGCGATCCAGTCGGCGAGGTGCTCGACGCTGATCTGGTAGGAGGCGGTGTTCGGGTCGGCGGAGTCGGCGATGGTGACGGTGGTGCCGTTGTCGCGGTAGCCGACGACGCTGATGTAGTGCCCGCCCTCGTAGGAGTGCGTCGTTCCGGTGGTGTCGGTGCTGGTGCCGGCGATGTTGGCGACCACGGCCCGACCGTTGTCGATCGTCTTGACGATGTCGGCGCGCAGCGTGTCGGTCTGCTTGGCGTCGGCATCCGGGCTGCTGATCTCCACGCTGTGGTAGGCGTCGGTCTTGCCGGTTTCCTTGTTCAGGACCGGGGTGATGTCGTTGATGCTGTTGGTGCCGGCTTCGGTGGTGCCCATCTCCTTGGCCATGTCGTCGACGTTGATGTTCTTGCCCTGCACGCTCAGGGCGTTGCGGGTGGCGGCGGGGCCGCAGTAGTAGAAGTTCGGCTGTGCCTCGTAGCGCACGCCCAGTTCCCGCTCGCCGTTGGGCTTGCGGTCGGTCTGGGTCTGCGTGGCGGGCTTGGCGTCGGACGCGGCGTAGGCGGTGGTGACGGGTCCGGCGATGGCGCCTCCGGTGAAGGCGAGGCCGGCGGCGGTCAGAGCGGTCTTGCGGATCAGATCGGTACGCATGATGGCGTGCTCCTCTGCATCGGGGGTGCCCGCACAACGCACCGGGGGGCGCGTGGTCGTGCGGGGGAAGTTCGAGGGGTTCCTGCCCGGTGACCCGCCCGAGGGGGTCGGCGTCGGGACAGGGTGTAACGGTTCGCGGTGGCGGGTCATTCCACCTTCCCGGGGTCGGCCGGTGGTGCTGCTCGACCGTGCGGGGGATGTAACCGGGGCGGCCTGCCAGGTGTTCCCGGCGACTGCCGTGCCCGGCCATTGTGCTGCTCGGTCGCTCGGGGGTGTGCAACCGGGGCGGCCTGGCGGGTGTTCCGGGCGGCTGCCTCCGGCCGGAGGATCTGGGCGGCGTTCCCGGTGGGGCCCGCACACCACGACCCGGACTGTTGCGGTGGTCTGCCAGGTATAACGACCCGGCCCGGCCCACGATTCCGCCGCCGGGGTGGCTCCGACCACCCGACAGTCGCCACGAAACCTGACAAAACATCCACCCGGCTGGGTCCAGTGATCCGGACACGGCGGCCGAACCGCGCTGATCGACTCGGGTTCCTGAAAGCCGCGGTGTCCGGGTGCCGGGGATACCCCAGATTCATGAAAGCCGAGTGGATCAGGAATGTGCCGGTGGGACAGCCCGAACTCGGCGGGCTGCCCCGCCCGGACTGCCCCACCAGATGCTCAGAAGCCGAGGACGCCCCGCCCGCCGACCACCGGAAGCCGCAGCTCACTGTCGTTCGGTGCGACCCGCAGTTCGGTGCCACCCAACGGCAGCAGGGTGTACTCCTGGTCGCTGGAGAAGACGACCACGCCGATCCGGTGCCCGGCGGGGAAGACGTAGTCCTTCGGCTCCATGGTCCACCGGTAGTCGTACAGCTTGCCCTGCTTGACCGGCTCGGAGCGTGCGGCGCTCCTGCGGTTCTGGGGGTCCATCCAGCCCCGGGTCACCACGGTCGGCGCGGCGGTCGATCCGGCGGGGCCGTAGTCGACCAGGTACGCGGTGAGGTTCGCGTCCGGCTTGTTGTCGATCGCCATTCGCAACCGCATCTCCGGACGTCCAGAGATGCGCACGTTCTGCGTCAGCTCGGGCGAGCGGTAGGCGAGTCGGTTGGCGCTCGCCGCGTCCGGGTTGGCGACCAGGGTGTCCGGGTGGATCGTCCGGCCCTCGTCGACGAAGCTCTGCTCGACCTTTGCCTTCGGTGGCTTGCCCGTGGTGAGCGCGCCCGGCGCGGTGGCATCGGTGGCCGCGAGGCGCAGGCCGACCTCCCGAGCGGCCGGGTCGGGCCAGTTGGCGTACGTGGTGTAGGCCCGGTCCTCACGCTGGAGCACCGCGGTCGGCTCGTCCATGATGCCGTTGCGCACGTTCCACAGCCAGAAGTCGAACCAGCGGTTCTCGGTCTGCTTGTAGGTCCACGTCTGACCGCCCGGCAGGGTCACCGACGCGCTGCTGCCCGGGCCGCCGTGGCCGCCCTGGTGCAGCCAGATCTTGCGGGGGACGTCGCGCTTGGCGAGCTGGTCCCACCAGCCGGCGAAGTGCTCGGTCTTCACGTTCCAGTCGTTGAGGCCGTGCACGACGAAGACGCTCGCCCTGACGTTTCGGGCGTCGAGGTAGTCGCGGTCGCGCCAGAAGTCCGAGTAGTCGCCGGTGACCCGGTCCTGCTCGGCGGTGATGGTGGCGAGTTCGTCGGCGCACGGCCCCTCGGCCCGTGCCTGCCCGGCGGTGTACTGGGCGAGGATGTCGAGGTCCTCGCCCTGGAACGTGCCGGGGGCGACGACCAGACCGTTGGCCCGGTAGTAGTCGTACCAGCTGCTGATCGCGGAGACCGGCACGATGGTCCGGAGTCCCTTGACCCCGGTGGTGGCCACCTGGTTGGGCAGCGTTCCGTTGTAGGAGACACCTGTCATGCCGACCGCACCGGTGGTCCAGCCGGCGGTGATCGGGGCGCCGTTCGCGTCGTACCCCTTGGCCCGGCCGTTGAGCCAGTCGATGACCGCCTTGGTGCCGAGCGTCTCGGCCTGGTCGCCGCTGGTCGGGCAGCCGTCGGAGTCGCCGGTGCCGACGCTCTGGCCGAGCACCACCGCGTACCCGCGGGGCACGTAGTAGTCGTCAAGTGAGCCGGGCAGGTTGGCCTTCGCCTGGGCCCGCTGGGCGCCGGCGTCGAGCCCCAGGCGCCCGGCCCGGTCGGTCCGCCCGTTCTGCGGCAGGTCGTCGACCAGCACGCTCGGGTACGGCACGTCACCCCAGGTGCCCTTGCGGTACGGGCTGTGCTCGAAGATGACAGGCACCTTGAAACCCTGCGTGGCGGTCTCCCGGGGGCGGGAGATGTCGATCGCCACCCGGTCGGGTCGACCGTCGTGGTCGGTGTCGACCGGGGTCTGCACGAACACCCGCTCCTCGATCGCGTCGGCGAGCGAGAACACCGGTTGGGTCGTGCCGTCACTGACCACGATGCCGGTGGGCGTCGCGGTCGTGGGCGGGGCCGCGGTCGCGGCCGGGGCGGCGGTCAGGACCAGGGCGCCGGAAACACCGACGCTCAGGAGTGCCAGATGGCGGGGTCGACGCACGCGCGTCTCCCTTCGGTTGGGCTGGTCGCCGGGTCTCGGCAGGGGCCTATCTCGAAGATCCATTCGTCGCCATGCTAGGGCGGGGCCCGGGTCCCGTCGATGCCTTCGGGCAGGGATGTGCCCTCTATTCGCCAGGTGCCGTTCCGGACGAGGCGAGCGGCAATCGAAACGTCATCGAATCGGGTCGGGCGGTGACACGCTGCGGAAACCCGGGCCACACCAGCGGAAAAACCTGTCGTCGAAGACCTCGGAAGATCACGTACTCATGCATATGATCTTGCGGGAAGTCGCCCGAAGAGGCGCTTTCGTCCACATTAGACGAGGAGCAGCATGCTCAGGAAAACACGGTGGCTGTTGGCCGTCGCCGTCACGGCCACGACACTGACCGCCCTACCGGGCACCGCCACCGCTGGACCCGGCGGCATCGGCCGGACCGGCGCACCCGCCACCTCGGCCGACGGCAAGACCCACACCGTCACCCTGCTGACCGGCGACGTGGTGACCGTCCGCAGCACCGGCTCGGGATGCCCGCAGGCCACGGTCCGGCCGGCCGACGAGAACGCGGTGATCCGCCAGACCTGTGGTCCCGACGGCCACCTGCACATCATCCCCGCCCGCGTCGCGTCCCAGATCGGCCCGGTCCTCGATCCCGACCTCTTCGACGTCACCACGCTGATCGCCGACGGGTACGACGACGACAACTCCGCCGAGCTGCCGCTCATCGTGCAACCCGCCACCGCCTCCGCCCGGGTCGCCGCGCTCGGTGCCGTCCTGCCGTTGCCCAGCATCGGCGCGGTGGCCGGCCGCGTACCCAAGAAGAGCCCGGCCACCGCGAAGCTGGCGACCAACTCGCTGACCGCCGGCGCGAAGAAGGTCTGGCTCGACCGCAAGGTCCGCGCCACCGCGCTGACCGGCGGCGGACCACGCGGTGACCTCGACCGCAACCTCAGCCAGATCGCCGCACCGCAGGCCTGGAAGTCCGGCTACACCGGCGCCGGCGTCCGGGTCGCGGTGCTCGACACCGGTGCCGACTTCACCCACCCGGACCTGGTCGGCCGGGTCGCCGACCGGTCCGACTTCACCGCCGAGGGCGGTGACGCCGTCGACCACAACGGCCACGGTACGCACGTCGCCTCGACCATCGCCGGCACCGGCGCGGCCGCACAGGGCCAGCGTCGCGGTGTCGCACCCGACGCCAAGCTGGTGATCGGCAAGGTCCTCGACGACCACGGCTCCGGCGCGGACTCCGGGATCATCGCCGGCATGGAGTGGGCCGCCGCCCGAGCCGACGTCATCAACATGAGCCTCGGTGGCAGCGACCCGGACGACGGCAACGACCCGCTGTCGCTCGCCGTCGACGCTCTGAGCAAGCAGACCGGTGCGCTGTTCGTCATCGCCGCCGGCAACAGCGGCGGGGCCATCTCCTCGCCCGGCTCCGCCGCCAGCGCCCTGACCGTCGGCGCCGTGGACCGCGACGACAAGCTCGCCGACTTCTCCAGCCGCGGGCCGCTCGTCACCAGCCACGTGGCCAAGCCCGAGCTTGTCGCGCCCGGTGTCGACATCGTCGCCGCGCGGGCCGCCGGCACCAACCTGCAGGATCCGATCGACAGGTACTACGAGGGCCTCTCCGGCACCTCGATGGCCACCCCGCACGTGGCGGGCGCCGCCGCGCTGCTCGCCCAGCGGCACCCGGACTGGACCGGTACGCAGCTCAAGGCCGCACTCGTCGGTGCCGCCGACCC
This sequence comes from Micromonospora sp. NPDC048898, assembly GCF_043198035.1. Lineage (NCBI taxonomy): Bacteria > Bacillati > Actinomycetota > Actinomycetes > Micromonosporales > Micromonosporaceae > Micromonospora > Micromonospora sp. NPDC048898. Next base: position 281,463 of record NZ_JBICUF010000002.1, on the reverse strand, counting down.
GCTGACCGACGTCGACGCGTACGCCGTCGGAGCCGGCCGGCTCAACGCGGCCCGGGCCCTGGGCGGCCCGACCAGCAACCAGCCGGTGGTCAACCTCGGCACGTTCGCGTACCCGCAGTCCGGGACCAGCGAGGCGAAGCTGAGCTGGACCGGCGCGGCCACCCCGGCGACGACGGTCCTCGACCTCGACGTGGCGATCGTCAACCACGACGGTCAGCGGGTGCCGCGCGGCGCGGCGTCGTTGTCCACGAACCGGGTGACGGTCAGGCGCGGCAGCACCGCCGCGACGACCCTGCGGATCAACCGCGCGGCGCTGGCCGCCCGACCGGGCTTCTACCTGGCCACCGTCACCGCCCGCACCGCCGGCCGCGCGGTGGTCGCGACCACGCCGGTGAGCTTCTACGTGGAACAGCCCAGCTACGACCTGACGATCCACACGAAGCCGCTGCCCGGTCTGAAGGACGGCGCGGAGAGCTGGATCAACCTCGCGGTCACCAACCTCGCCGACCCGCTGATCTACTCCGGCGGGGCGGGCGGTACGCCCGGAGAGGACTTCACGCTGCGGGTACCGGCTGGCCGGTACTCGGTGCTCGGCGCCTCGGTCGCCTACTACGTCGACAGCGACGTGCTGGAGACGACGCTCAACGGCGAGGCCGACCTGAACGTCACCGGCACCCGGAGCGTGACGCTCGACCCGGCGCGCGCCAAGCCGGTCACGGCCACCGTGGACGGAGTCGCCACCACGCCCACCCGGACCGACCTCACCAACGTGCAGACCGCGGCGAACGGCCTGTCCTGGTGGCACCAGATCAGCGGGTACGGGACCGCGACCGCCGTCCGCACCACCGCGCTGCCGAAGCCCACCGTCGGATCCCGGCGCACCTGGGCGGCCGTCAACCTGAACTCGCCGGCCGGCACCGCCAAGCCGTACCGCTACAACCTGGTGCACGAGTACCCGGGCGGCGTGCCGGCCGACCCGGCGTACCGGGTGACCAGGGCCGAGCAGGCCAAGCTGGCGCGGATCGACGAACGGTTCCACCAGACGGACTCGCCGGAGATGTTCACCCAACTGGTCCGTACCGGCATGACCCGCGACGGGGTGGCGGTGACCCAGACCCACGAGGGAGACCTGCCCCCGTACCGGACCGACTACCTCTCGCCCGACATCCTCTGGGCCGACCAGGGCGCCTACGGCGGGCTGGTGGCGGACGAGGCACCCCGCAGCTACCAGCCAGGCAGTCAACAGACCAAGATCTGGGCCCGCCAGCCCCTGCACTCCGGGTGGTACGACGACCCGGCCGGCGCCGGCTGGAGCTGCGCCACCCCGCCGTCGCGGACCCGGGGCAACCTGCACATCGACCTGGTGTCGCTGACCGACAAGCACCAGCGGGCCGACTGCCTGTACGGCGAGGCGATCGGCGTGAAGCGCAGGCTGTCGCTGTACCGCGACGGCAAGCTCGCCGACGAGCGGTCCGGCCCGTTCGGCGACTTCAGCGTCCCGCAGTCGATGGCCGACTACCGGGTGACCCTCGACATCGACACGAGCCTGATCCTGCCGATCTCGACCAGGGTCAACACCTCGTGGACGTTCCGGTCCGCCGGACCGGACGGGACCGGGAGCGTGGCGTTGCCGCTGCTCGCGGTCGACTACGCCCTGCCGATGGACCACAACAACCACCCGGTCGACGCAACTGCCGAGTTGACCGTTCGGCAGGCGCACGGTGTCAAGCCGCAGAGGGTGACGTCGTTCCAGGTCTGGACCTCGACGAACGACGGTGCCACCTGGGCGTCGGCCCGGGTCACCGCCAGCGGCGACGGCTACCGGGTCGCCCTGCCGAAGACCACCGCCGGGCAGGCTGTCTCACTGCGGGTGAAGGCCGCCGCGAACGGCGGTAGCGGCATCGACCAGACCATCATCCGGGCGTACCACGCCGGCTGACGGTCGACGCGGTGGTGCGGCCCGGCCCCGGCCGGACCGCACCACAGTTCCGCGTCGCGGTGTCGATCCGGGCCCGCCTCGTTCGTCGTGACAGTGACACGTGACGCCGACCCGAGAGGCACGCCCATGACGTCCCGGACCACAGTTGCCGAGACCCACCTGCGTCGAACCCGCCTCCTGCTGGCCTGCGGCACCGTCGCCGGCGTCCTCTTCCCCGCCCTGTCGTTCGGGCAGGCGTTCACCCGATCCGGGTTCGATCTGCGCCGACACGCGGTGAGCGCACTCACCCTCGGTGACCTCGGCTGGCTGCAGTTCATCGCGTTCGCGGGCACCGGCATGCTGGCCGTCGCCTTCGCGGTGGGCCTGTGGCGGGCGCTGCGTCCGGGTCGGGCCGCGACGGTGGTGCCGGTGCTGGTTGGCGTCTACGGGGTGGCGATGGTCGGCGGGGGAGTCTTCGTCCCCGATCCCGCGCTCGGCTGGCCGCCCGGCGCCCCGAGCGGGCTGCCCGAGCAGGCCAGCACGGGAAGCATCCTGCACACGGTGTGCGGCGCGGCGGCGTTCCTGTCGCTCATCGCGGCCGGGCTGCTGCTCGCCCGACGCTTCGCCGGCCAGGGGCACCGGGAATGGGCGCTCTACAGCGCGGCCAGTGGCGCCGTCGCGTTCGTGCTCACCGCCCTGCCCTGGAGCGAGGGGAGTGCGAGCATCCGCTTCGCCGTCGGAGCGGTGCTCATCTCCGGCTGGCTCGTCGCGGTGTCCTGGCGAGTACGCGACGAGGGCGCCTGAGGGGTCACTGACCCTCCCAGACCGCCTTCGCGCCGGAGTCACCGGTGCGGACCACGTAGTACACGACGATGCCGGCGGCCACCACCGACAGCACCTGCAACGCCACGGTCAGCGCCCGACCGGGCCGCCCATCGTCGGTGGCGCTCGCCTCGGCGGCCCGCGGCGGGACGAAACGGACCAGCGCCAGCGCCACGATCGCCAACAGAAGGGTCGCCCAGAACGTGATGTCGCCGAACTCCTGGTGCGCCTCGATCTTCGGGAGGAACTCGGGGGTGATCCGGTTGGCGGCACGCATGCGCTCGAAGAAGGCGTCCCCGGAGAGCTTCGCCAGCAGGGCGGCGACCGGCGCACCCACGGCGAGCAGCCCCAGCACCCAACGGGTGTGCGGCCGGATGGGCGCGACGAGCGCGTAGCCGACCGTCAGGAGGGCCAGCAGCGGTACGAACACGACAGCGGCGTGCAGCACCAGAGGGTGGGCGGGGAGGCCCATGAACTCCTCGAACATCGGCGTCTCCTCCGGAGGCATCGGGTGGACGTCAGTCGTCCAGAGATGGACGGTAGCGGTTCGGCGCTCGCGCCGCAGTATCGGTTCAGCGGTCGCAGCGCAGTGCGGCCAGGTCGACGGCGTCCGCCATCGCCCGCATGCCCCGGTCGTTCGGGTGCAGGTGATCGCCGCTGTCGAAGAGCGGCAGGAGCGCCCGCGGGTCGTCCGGACTGCGGGTGACCCGGTCGAAGTCGACAACGGCGTCGAACACGCCGCTGTGCCTGATCCAGTCGTTGACGCCCTGGCGCACGGCCTCACCGGCGGCGTCGTACTCGGGCCAGCCCTGGTAGGGCATGACCGTGGCGCCGACGACGCACCGGCCCGCCGCGTGCGCCCGGTCGACCAACTGCCGGTAGCCGGCGGTCAGGGCGTCCACCGTGACGCCGGTGTGCGCCTTGATGTCGTTGATGCCCTCGTGCACGAAGACCGTGTCGACCCCGGGGTGGGAGAGCACGTCGCGGTCGAACCGGCGCAGCGCGGCCGGTCCGGCCCCGCCGGCGAGCACCTTGTTGCCGGAGATGCCCTCGTTGGCCACCCCCTTCACCGGGCTGTCGGGCGCGGCCTGCAGTCGCCGGGACAGATGGTCGGGCCACCGCCCGTTCGTGTTCGTGCCGAGGGCGAACCCGTCGGTGATGGAGTCGCCGAGGGTGACCACCGAGCTGATCGCCGTGGACGTCCGCACGCTGACGGCATCCAACCAGTACCAGGAGTTCAGCGTGTCGGTCCAGTTGGTCGCCGCCTCCTCCGCGGCGTGATCACCCGCTGCCGCGTACGAGGTCTGCAGGGCCAGGGGATGCCCACTCCTCATGCCCACCGCACCGGTGACGTGGAGGCTGACGACGAGATCGCTCTCAGCGGCCAACTCGCCGGGCAGCGGGTCGCTGAGGACCATCTCGCCGGCCGGCACGGTGACCGAGGCCTGCCCGCCGAACGTCAGCGGCCGGTTGCTGCCCTGGACCAGCTCGGCGCCCTGCCGCTGCAACCCCGCGTACGCGCTGGCGAAGGTGACCGGGTGCTCCCCGAAGGCGTTGGTCAGCCGGATCCGCAGCGCGTCCCCACCGACGCTGGTGCGCACGACGAGCCGGTAACTGCGCTCGGCCGGCCCGGCGCCCTGCCGATCGGCGCTCGCGGCCCAGGTGACCGCGAAGTGCCGCGGGTCCACGCTCACCGCCGGAGTCGGCACCCGCGCCAGGGCCGCGGCCGGATCGTGCCGCGTACGTGCCGTCTGCACCACCAGGGGGACGCAGAGCGCCGTGAGCAGCGCCGCGACGGCGGACGCCGCCACCCGGCGTGCGGACCAGGCCCCCATCAGACATCTCGCACAGCTGACCCGACCACGGACAAGATTATGTCGTAGTCGGGATGGCACCGATGCCCCCACCGTGCCGAACACGTTGTCGTCGGCTACCGGGAGCGCGGCAGACAGTCCTTCTTGTACTTCAGGCCCGAGCCGCACCAGCAGGTGTCGTTGCGCTCCGGGGGCCAGGGGATCCGCGCGCTGGGTCGCGCCGACACCTCGGCCGCGTAGCCGGCCCGGACCGTCGCGTCGGCGGGGTCGCCGTCGGACCGACCGGCGAACGCGGTCAACCCGTCCACGGTGGCGCGGAACACGCCCAGTCCGGCCCGACCGGCACCCCTGAGCCGGACCAACTCCGTCTCCAGCCGGCCCCGGTGCGCGTCCCAGTCCGGCCCGTACACCTCGGCCAGGGCGGCGTGCTCGGCGAGCAGCCGATCGAACTCGGCCCGCGGCCAGAAGAGCAGATCCGAATCGCCGCCCCTGCGCTCGCCGGCCCGGCGCACGAGCTGGGTCTCCAGCCGGTCCGCCAGGTCGTCCTGCCGGTCGTGCGGCAGGTTGAGATCCCGGCGTACCCGATGCCGCTGTTGCAACAGGAAGAAGGCGACACCCGGCGCGTCCGGCGGACCGAGATCGACCACCGGGTCGATCGTGGTGCTGGCCGGTCCGGACGCGGCGCTCGCGCGTTCGTCGAGCAGGGCGTCGACCGCCTCGCTCAGCCACGTCTCGGCGGTCGCCGAACGACCACCCGCGTCCAACGCGGCACTCACGTAGACGGGGGCGTCGGGCCGCACGAGCAGCAACGGGCGCAGCGCGGTCAACTCCGCCATCGCCTCGTCGTCGCGACCGCCGGCCCGGAACAGGGCCCGAGCCCGCAGCGCCCGCGCGAACCCGGCCCGAGGATCATCCCCGGACGGGTACGCCGCCAGCGCCTGCTCCGCGTACCGCAGGGCGGCCTCGGGTCTGGCCCGGCTCTCGGCGATCTCGGCGGCCAGGGTCAGGGCGTCTCCGGCGTCGTCCGGATCCTCCAGCCGGCCCTGCTCCGCCGCCCGGGCGACATCGGCGGCGACACCGAGCGGGTCGGCCGTCCCGAGCGCCGAGCGGCGCAGTTCGGCCAGGTCAGCCTTGGTGAGTACGTCTCTGGTCGGCACGATCTCACGGTACGTCGGGGTGCTCGGAGTATGCGGGCAGATCACCCGTTACGCCGCCGGCGCTCCCGCGGCTACGACCAGGCTCCGGCCGCCGCGGCCCGGGCGGCGTAGGTGTCGAAGTCGAGCGGGTCCCGTCCGAGAACCCGACGCACCCCGTCGGTCGGCTCGGCGAGATGTCCCGCCCGCATCCCGGCGAACAGGGCGTTCAGCGCGGTGGCGGTCTCCGCCGGATAACCCTCGGTGAGTAGCTCGGCATGGTACTGCTCCGGGGTGAGTTCCACGTAGCGCATCGAACGTCCGGACGCCGTGGCGATCGTCGCCACCGCCTCGGCGAAGGTGAGCGCGCGCGGACCGGACAGGTCGTACACCTGTTCGTGGTGACCGGGTGACGTCAGCAGCGTCGCGGCCACGTCGGCGATGTCCTGGGCGTCGACGAACGGTTCCGGGGTTTCACCGATCGGTAGGGCCAGCCGACCGTCGAGCAGCGGTTGGCGAAACAGGTCCTCGCTGAAGTTCTGACTGAAGTTGTTCGGCCGGATGATCGTCCACGCCACGCCGGACCTCCGCACCGCGTCCTCCGCGGCGACCATGCCCGGGGAGACGTCACCGACCCGGTCGATCCCGCGACCGGACAGCGCCACGAAACGGCCGACACCCGAGTCGACCGCCTGCGCCACGAAGCCGGCTGCCAGCGCGGGGTCCTCCGGAGCCAGCAGGTAGACCGCCGAGACTCCTTCCAGGGCCGGGCCCCAGGTCGCCTGCCGCGACCAGTCGAACCGCACCTCACCCGAGCGGGAGGCGGGCCGGACCCGCTGACCCGCCGCCCGCAGCGTCCGCACCAGCCGACGACCGGTCTTACCGGTCCCGGCCATCACGAGGATCGAACCCGCGTCTGTCGTCATGACCACAAGCCAACTCGAACGGTCGCGTTCGGTACATGTGCTGTCGTACGCGGCGCATGTCCGATCGTCCAGGCCCGGTCGTCGGCGATCTATCGTCGATGTCATGGACCCGTTCGACAGTCTGCTGCGGGGCGTACACGCCGATGGTGCGGCCTTCGGCCGGTCGGTGCTGACCCCGCCGGGGGCGCTGCGGTTCACCGACGGCGCCCCACTGACGCTCTGTGTCCCCATGCGCGGCGAGGGGTGGATCTCCCACCCCGAGAGCGACAAGCCCAGCCTGGTCCGGGTCGGAGAGGCCGCGACCGTGCGCGGGCCGGCGCCGTTCGTCTTCTCCGCCGAGCCGCGGTCGAGCTTCGAGCCCGGGGAGCTGCGCGACGTTCGGCGCGGCCACACCGGTACGTCCGACCCGGCGGGCACGGATCCCACCGACCGCCTGGTGCTGCTGGTCGGGGTGTACCACGTTCGGGGTCTGGTGCCCCAGCGACTGCTGAGCGCATTGCCGCCGGTGCTTGTCGTCCCGGACGAGCAGGACTGCGCCCCGCTGCGCGACTACCTGGACGCCCAACTCGACGCGGGGCGGCCCGGCCGGCAGGTCGTCCTGGACCGTCTCCTCGACTGGTTGTTGGTGTGCACGGTGCGCGACTGGTTCGACAGGCCGGAGGCCGAGGCTCCCGGCTGGTACCGGGCGTTGGGCGACGACACGGTTGGCCCGGTACTGCGCGCCATGCACGAGGCGCCGGGACGGCCGTGGACCCTGGCCAGCCTGGCCGCGCAGGCAGGAGTCTCCCGGTCCACACTGGCGGAACGGTTCACCGCGTTGGTCGGCGAACCGCCGCTGACCTACCTGACCGACTGGCGCATGACCCTGGCCGCCGACCTGCTGGCCGAGTCCACGGTGACGGTCGCCGCCGTGGCGCGACACCTCGGGTACGCGGACGCCTTCGGATTCAGCACGGCCTTCAAACGGGTGCACGGGATGAGCCCGAGCGCGGCCCGCCGCCGGTCGTCGAGTGGTCGCAAAACCAACTAACCACGGTCATCTGCCGTCAACCCGTCGCCGATAGCGTCCGGTCGCCAGTTACCTGAACAAAGGCCGACGATGGGGGAGTTATGGGCACGGTGGATCGACGTACGTTCCTCAAGGCGATGGGAGTTCCCGCGATCGGCGCGGCGCTCCCGCTGGACCTCAGCAAGGCGCTCGCCATCCCGGCGAACAACCGGACCGGCTCGATCAAGGACGTCGAGCACGTCATCATCCTGATGCAGGAGAACCGCTCCTTCGACCACTACTTCGGCACCATGCGCGGCGTACGCGGCTTCGGTGACCCCCATCCGGCGACCCTGCCGTCCGGCAAGGACGTGTGGCACCAACCCAACGGGGCCGACGAGCTGCTGCCGTTCCGCCCCGAGGTGCAGGATCTCGGCCAGACCTTCCTGCCGGACCCGCCGCACGGCTGGAACGACGGGCACGCCGCCTGGAACGACGGCCGGTTCGACAGGTGGGTGCCGAACAAGGGCGTCACCGCGATGACCTACCACACCCGCCAGGACCTGCCCTACCACTACGCGCTCGCCGACGCGTTCACCGTCTGCGACAGCTATCACTGCTCGCTGATGGGGCCGACCGACCCGAACCGCTATCACATGTGGAGCGGCTGGGTCGGCAACGACGGCAAGGGTGGCGGCCCGGTCATCACCAACGCGGAGGCCGGCTACGACTGGTCGACCTACCCGGAGCGGCTGGAGCGCAACGGCATCTCCTGGAAGATCTACCAGGACGTCGGCACCGGCCTCACCGCCGCCGGCTCCTGGGGCTGGACGAACGACCCGTACATCGGCAACTACGGCGACAACTCGCTGCTCTACTTCCATCAGTACCAGAACGCGCAGCCCGGAACGCCCCTCGCGGATCGCGCCAAGACCGGCACCGAGGTCAGGACCCAGGGCCGCGACCCGGAGGCGCTGCTTGCCGACTTCCGCGCCGACGTCGAGGCGGGACGCCTGCCGGAGGTCTCCTGGATCACCGCGCCCGAGGCGTACACCGAGCACCCGAACTGGGGGCCGGCGTTCGGCGCCTGGTACATCTCGCAGGTCATCGACATCCTCGCGTCCAACCCCGAGGTGTGGAGCAAGATGGCGCTGTTCGTCACGTACGACGAGGAGGGCGGCTTCTTCGACCACGTGGTCCCGCCGACGCCCCCGCAGACCCGCGAACACGGGCAGTCGACGGTCCCCACCACCAACGAGATCTTCCCCGGCGACGCCGACCACCCCGCCGGGCCGTACGGCCTCGGCATCCGGGTGCCGATGGTCATCGTCTCGCCGTGGACGCGCGGCGGCTACGTCAACTCGCAGGTCTTCGACCACACCTCACTGATCAAGTTCCTGGAGGCCCGGTTCGGGCACGGCCGGCCGGACCTGATCGAGCAGAACATCACCCCGTGGCGACGCGCCGTCGTCGGCGACCTGACCACGGCCTTCGACTTCCGGCACCCGAACCGCTCGCGCGAGGTCAGGTTGCCCGACACCGACGACTTCAAGCCCGAGGACCTCATCCGGCACCCCGACGAGGTGCCGGTCCCGCCGGCCGACCAGCGGCTGCCGAAGCAGGAGCACGGGGTACGCCCGGCGCGGCCGATCCCGTACACCCTGCACGCCGACGGGCGCCTCGGCGACGGTGCGTACCGGATCGACTTCCGCAACTCCGGCGGGGTCGCCGCGGTCTTCCAGGTCCGCCAGGCCGGCAGCGCGGACGCCCCGCGCAGCTACACCGTCGAGCCGGGCAAGCACCTGAGCGACACCTGGCCGGTCACCTCCGGGTACGACCTGTCGGTGCACGGACCCAACGGGTTCTTCCGCCGGTTCACCGACGGTCGCTCGCACCTCGACGTCACCCCCTCCTACGACGAGCGTGACTACAAGCTCGCCCTCACGCTCAAGAACCGCGGGTCGAAGCGGGTCGAGGTGACCGTCCGGGACGGGTACAACTCCCGCCCGGTGAAGCTGTCGCTGCGCCCCGGCGAGACCGAGCGCGCGACGTGGACGCTCACCCGTACCCACGGCTGGTACGACCTGACGGTGCACGTCGCGGGCGACGCCGACTTCGCGTACCGCTGTGCGGGTCATGTCGAGAACGGCAGGGACAGCATCAGCGACCCGGCCCTCGGCGGGCTCGTCTGAGCGCTCTCGGCACGGCGCGGGCGCTGTGCTCGCGCCACGCGGTGGTCGGCGGGGGACGTGGTGGTGAGCGTTGTGACTCACCGGTATATCTATACCCCAGAGTCACAACGCTCATCACGGCATCCGCTCGCGCGGATGTCCGTTCCCGGCGCGGGTGATGCGGGCGCCGAGCCGTCGCAGGTGGTCGATCAGCTCCGCTGGCTCGTGAACGGTGAAGTCGCACCCGAGCAGCGTGAGCCGGAAGGCGAGCCAGTCGACGGTGTCTTCCGGGCTGTGCCAGCGGCACGACCCGTCGTCGAGCGCCTCCAACTCCCCGGCGTGGTCGCCCAGCCGGGCAGCCGCCCGCTCAGCCGGCACCGCGAGCGTCGCCACCGCCCGGAACACCGGTGCCAGGCTGTGCAGCTGGTTGGTCACGAACGCGGATGCGTCGTCGGTCGATAGCTCGCGGGGTGCCACGCGTACCCCGGTTGTGGTGGCGTGTTCGATGCGGTCGACGCGGAACGTGCGCCAGTCCTCGCGCTCGTTGTCGTAGCAGACGACGTACCAACGACGGCCCACCACGACGAGCCGGTGCGGTTCGACGAGCCGCTGGCTGACGCCGCCGTCGCCGTCGCGGTAGTCGAAGCGGACCCGCTCGTGTGCCGACGCCGCCGCCGCGAGGACGATGAGCTGCGTCGGGTCGACAAGCGACACCGCCGCAGCAGTCGACGACACGGTGGCCGCGGTGAGGGCGCTGACGTGGCGGCGCAGCCGCGGCGGCAGCACCTGCTCCAGTTTGGCGAGGGCCCGCACCGACGCCTCGGCGATGCCGGCGACCGGTTGTCGGGCCGCGGTGTGCAGGCCGACCGCGATGGCCACCGCCTCCTCGTCATCAAGCAGCAGCGGTGGCATCGCCCTACCCGCGACCAGCCGGTAGCCGCCCAATGTGCCCAGGCTGGCCTGGACTGGATAGCCGAGTTCCCGCAGTCGGTCGATGTCGCGGCGCACGGTCCGCGGGGTCACCGCGAGGCGCTCGGCGAGTTCGCTGCCGGGCCATTCGCGGGGCGTCTGCAGCAGGGAGAGCAGTCGTAACAGGCGGGCCGGCGTGTCGCGCATGCCCCCATGATGACTCTCGATCTAGGACAGGTACCAGCCTAGATCAGGTCTAACGTCGCCCATCTGAGTGCGCGGACGCCGCACCAGAACGAGGAGACGGACCAATGAAGGTTGTGCCCGACGGCTACCACACCGTGACCCCCTGGATCATTTCGCCGGGGAGGACGGGTGCGCTTATCGATTTCATCGTCAGCGTCTTCGACGCCACCGAACTGGGCCGAATGGAGGTGGACGGGGTGATCGGCCACGCCGAGGTACGTATCGGGGACTCGGTCGTGATGATGTTCGACAAGCCCCAGTGGCCGGCCACGCCCGCCTTCCTGCGTCTCTACGTCGCTGACGACGCCGAGGTGCTCCGCCGGGCCGTCGAACGCGGCGCGAGTGTCGTCACCGAGCCGACCGAGCTCTTCTGGGGCGACCGGGTCAGCCGTTTCCGCGACCCGCTCGGCAACCTGTGGTGGATCCACAAGCGCGTGACAGAGCCCACCGAAGAGGAGATGGGACGACGGCTCACCGACCCCGACTTCATCAGGGCAATGGAGTACGTCCAGAGTGCGGAATTTTCTCCCCACCGCTGACCGCGCTCGTCCGCCGTCGCCGGCACGGGTAGCGGTGTCGCCCGGCTACGGAACGTCTCGCAGGTACGTCAGCATCGCCTCGCGGCTTCTCGGCAGGCCGTACTCACCGACGAGCATGGCCACGTTGCCGAACTCCTGACCGTCGCCCTCGACCGGCCCGGAGCCGGCTTCGTCGTGCGGCGCTGACGCCCAGCTCAACAGCTCCTCGACGGTCGCCGGGTCGGCCGCCGCGCCGAGAACCCGGACCCGACCGACCGCGGCGGCCCACCGAAAACCAGGCGAGGGCGTACGCCGCGACCGTCCGCACACTCGGCGAGCAGTTCCAACAGGAACGGCACGCGTACGCGCTCGCCTCGAAGCGATTGCCCTGGTGGAAGACGTTGGTGTAGAGGTCGCCCAGAGCCTCGTCCCGGGTGGCCGGGTCGGGGGAGAGTAGGGCGCGCAGTTGGCCGGGCACGTCGTCGGCCGCCCCGTAGGCGTGGCCCAGCCGCGCCAATCGATGTCGTCAAGTCCGTCGAGCACGCGCCCATACTCTCCCGACCCGGTGACAGTCTGCCGGCCGGGACGATCAGAACTCCTCGTACACCGCCGGGTCCTGGTCCGCGAGACGCCCGTCCGGGCGACCCAACGCGGTGATGGCCTCGACCTGGACGTCGGTGAGCGTGATGCCGAAGACGTCCAGGTTCTCGACCTGCCGCCGCGGCGAGGCGGCCTTGGGCAGCGGAATCACCTGACGGGCCACGTGCCAGGCGAGGATCGTCTGCGCCGGGCTGACGCCGTGCGCGGTCGCGATCTCCACGACCACGGGGTGCCTTTGCAGGTCGTTGCTATGCCCCAGCGGGCTCCAACCCTGCACCAGGATCCCGTGCTCCCGGTGGTAGTCGAGCGCCTCCTGCTGCGGAAAGTACGGGTGCACCTCGATCTGGTTGACCACCGGGGCCACCCCGGTCTCGGCCACCAGCCGCTCGATGTGCTCGGGCAGGAAGTTGGAGAGCCCGATGTGCCGCACCAGGCCACGCTCGCGGGCCTCGATCAGCGCCCGCCACGCCTGCACGTAAAGATCGACCTTGGGGTTCGGCCAGTGGATCAGGTACAGGTCGACGCGGTCGAGGCCGGTGCGGAACACACTCTCCTCGATGGTGGTCAACGCCTCGTCGTAACGGTGGTGCCGCCCCGGCAACTTCGAGGTGACGACCAGCTCGTCCCGTACGCCGCCGGCCGCACGAGCGGCCCGACCGACCGCGCCCTCGTTCTCGTAGTTGACCGCCGAGTCGATCAACCGGTAGCCCGCCCGGATCGCCTGACCGATCGCGTCGACACCCGCCGAGCCGTTCAGTCGGTACGTGCCGAGCCCGATCGCCGGCAGGGTGGTCCCGTCATCTGCCGTCAGGTGGGGAATCGTCATGATTGGGACCCTACCCGCACGACGTTGGCGCTGCGCTGAGCATCAGTCGGGGCCAGCTATGCACTCGGGACAGTGTTTCCAGTGACCCAGGGGATCTGGCCCGAGTTGGCCGAGGGTGCGACGATCCTGACCGACGCCCAGGGCAGGGAGATCGGAATGGACGACAGCGTACGTGTGCTGCGGGACCTCGCCCGCGAGGTGGCCCACCTCGGTGGAGTCGAGCTGCTGCGCCACTTTGGCGACCACGGTCGGGTCGACTACAAGTCGTCGCGTACCGACCCGGTCAGTGCGGCCGACCGGGCGTCGGAGCAGGTGATCGTGGCGCTCCTCCGACGGCGGCGGCCCAGCGACGGCATCCTCGCCGAAGAGGGCAGCGACCAGGACAGCGGTTCGGGGCTGCGCTGGGTGATCGACCCCTTGGACGGCACCGTCAACTACATCAGCGGCATCCCGTTCTGGTGCGTCAGCGTCGCCTGCGAACGGGCGACTCCGGACGGCTGGGCTCCGCTGCTCGGGGTGGTGCACGATCCGGTGCATGACGAGACGTTCCATGCCGTGTCGGGTGCCGGCGCCTGGCTGGGGGAACGTCAACTACGCCTGGAAGGTCGCACCGGGCTGGACGAGGTCATCCTCGCCACCGGCTACGCCTACGACGTCGCGCATCGCAAGAGCCAGGCCGACATGATCGCCGATCTCGCCATCGATGTGCGAGGCGTACGGATGCTCGGCTCCACCGCACTGGCGCTGGCTTGGGTCGCGGCCGGCCGAATCGACGCGTACGTGGAGGACCGCGCGTCTCCCTGGGACTGGGCGGCTGGCCGGGTGATCGCCGCCGAGGCGGGCGCATCGGTGGAGCCGCTCGACACCGGCGTGTTCGCCGCGCCCCCGGAGTTGGTCGGCCAGCTGCGCTCACGCGTCAGGACTGCCGGTTGATCAGCAGCTCGTAGACGGCTCGGTCCTTGCCCGGGCCCTTGAAATTCGATGTCACCTGCACACCGTCGACCTCCCGCTCACCGGGGACGTTGCGGAACCCGAGCGTGAGCCACGCCCGGTGTGCCGCCCGGTTCTCCGGCTCGGAGGTCAGGTACAGCCGGCGGCAGCCCCACTCGGCCGCCCGGGCCCGCACCGAGCCGAGCAGCAGTCGGGCCACTCCGCGTCGGCGGAAGTCGGGATGGATCATCACATCCTGTACGTAGACGTCGGCCGGGTCGTCCTGGCTGCGGAACGCGATCACCGCGCCCGCCAGCGCGCCCTCTTCCACCGCCACCGGACATGTCGACGAGAACAGCCGCGCGTACAGCCAATAGTCCGACGACGTGCGCGGTCGCACGTAGGGCTCACCCAGCGCCATCAACCGTTCCACGTCGCCGATCAACTCCGACCGCAAGGGGCCTGCGATCACCATGCCTCCTCGCTTGGGCGGCGCACCGCCGCGACCAGTTGCTGAGCGACCAACTCCGGATCCAGCCCTTCGGTCACGCTGCGACCCACGATCAGGATGTCCCAGTCCGCGCTGGTCAGCACGTCACGGTCGCTCGGACCGAAGCCGCCCGACACGGCCACTGGCAACCGGGTCCACGACCGGATGGCCTGCACCCGCGCCAATGGCCGGCGAGTGCCGACGCCAATGTCGATGTTCGTGGTGATCGCGAAGGCATCAACCCCAGCGCGCTCCATGTCCCGGACCCAGGACTCCGACAGCGCGGTGCCCGGCACGTCCAACATCACCGGTACGCCGAGCCGACGTCCCGCCTCAGCGGCGGCTGCCACGCTGGCCACGCTCGCCGGGCCGATCAGGAACACCACATCCGCACCCGCACCAGCGGCCAGTACGACCTGCTCCCGCCCCCAGTCCGCGGACATCATCTCCGCAACGACGACGACCTCCGGGACATCACGTTTGATCCGTTCGATCGCCCGAACCCCGTGCTGCTTCACCAATGGGTCACCGATCTCGACGAAATCAACACCCGCGCGTGCTGCCGCCCGAGCCACCGCCACAGCCTCGTCAAGGTCGGCCAGGTCCAGCGCGACCTGGATCGTCCGGGCACCTCTCAGCCGCCGGAACGCCTCGCGCAACACCGGCGCGTCCCAGGGCACGTCGGTTGCCCGATCGCGCTCCGGATCGAGCGCCTCCGCCTCGCGCCGCACCAGCCACGACCCGGCCTGCCGTCCCCGGTCGGCCAGGCGGCGCCGGTCCTCCGCGTTCAGCGTGGTCCACCCGGTGCGCGACTCCCGCAGCAGACCGAGCAGCGCCTGCTCCGTCACCGGACCCACCGACGCCGGACCGAACGCCGGAACCAGAAGCCGTAGCCGCTCCAACAGCACCCCGACATGCCGGGGCGGCACCGCCCACGTCGGATCCGCCGTCATCAACCGTGCCGCCCGAGCGGGCAGACCGGTGTCCGGCTCCGCCAGGAGTACGTGCAACACGCTTTCCCGGACGTGCCAGTTCGGGTCGACCAACAGCCGCTCCATCAGGTCGGCACCCAAGGGTGGCTGCGCCGCCGGCAACGCCCGGGCAGTCGCCGCCCGAACCTTGTAGTCGGCGTCGTCGCAGAGACGCTTCAGAACCTGCCCCACCGCCGAGGGGAAGGGCGCGTCCTTGTCCCGGGCACCGTCGGCCAGGGCGGCCCGCACTCGCCAGTCCCGCGATGCCAGCAGGTTCTCCAACCGATCGTCCTCACCGGTCGAGAAGAGATACCAGTGCCGGCCCACGAACGCCGCCAATTCGCCGGAGATCGACTCGCCTGGAACGAGCCAGCGGTCGGGTTCCGCCTCGGCGGGATGGGCGTCGATCGCCAGCCGGACAGGCTGCCAGAGTTGCGAACCGTACCGGTCGAGGACGCGCAGCAGCCACGGCCGGAAGCCGGTGCCGAGTGCGGTAGCCGTTCGTTCATGGCCGAGCACGCTGCCGCTGAGGTCGAGGTCGTACTCGCGGACCGCCCTCTCCGCCGCTTGGCGTAGCACCCCGTCGGTGACGAATCGGGCATCAGGCAGTGCGAGGAGCAGAGGCACGGTGACCCGGGCGTCCACCGTCGGAGCCGTGAGCACCGCCGTCACCGTGGCCGGGGTGTTGCGGTCGAGCGCGAGCGCGGTCAGCTGGCAGACCGATCGGGCCGTCGCCGACGTGACCGCCTGGGCGGCCAACGCGTTGAAGGACGCAGTCACCACCGAGACGGACCGGGATTCCCGCATGCGACGGCTGATAACGGTCGCGAGGGCGAACTCGCGGATCACGTCGTGGCCGAACTCGACCCGGTCGGTGAGCGGCGAGCGGATCAGCAAGGGTGCCAGCGCCGCAGGAAAGCTGTCTGGCGGGACGTCGCTGCGCAGCCACCGTGGCACCAGATCGGGCCTTTCTCGTTCCGCCGCCCGCGCCAACTCGTCGACCGCGCCCTCGCGGGGGGCGATGGCCCGCACACACCTGTCAATCAGGTCGTACGCGTTGATCTGCGCCCAGCCGATCTCGCCTCCCGCACGCAGCAGCCGCAGATGCAGCGGCACGCGGACCAGTTCTCGCACGGCTGCGGGCAGCTCCGTGAACGCAGGATCACCGGGTCGTCGAGACGCCTCCCAGGCGCGACCCGCCTCGCCCCTGCTCCACCGGGACAAGCGATAGGAGGCCGTCGTACGAAGCGGCGCGTACACCGAGGCAGCCAGCACCGGAAACGCGCTCACGTCAATCTCCGGCGGTGTGCGGACCACCAGCATGAAGCGAAGTTCCGGCTCCACCACCTCGCGCAGCAGCGTGTCGACCCCCTGGGCGACCTCCGTCAGCTGTCCGGCATCCCGAATGCCGTCGATCACGATCAGCGAGCAACGGTCCGCGCCCCGTACGGCGGCCTCGACCGCAAGTGATGGTTCATCGGTGGCGGGCAGCGACGCGTACCGCAGGAGGCGCGCCGCCGGCGGTCCATCCTGGGCCAGCCAGTAATCGGCGACGTGCAGCTGGAAGTCCGCCGCGCCGCTCATCCCCGCGGCGACATGCTGGACAAGTCGGGACTTGCCGCATCCGCTGGCCCCGGTGAGCAGATGCACCCGCGCCGTGGAGTCGAGGAACTCCGTCACGCTGTGCACGGCGTCCAACGGCTCCTGATACGGCGGTTCCTCGTCGCGATCGGCGCTCAGAGCCGCGAGCAATGCATCCGTTCGGTGGCGGGATGCCGAGCCGAGGATCCCGGTGGATGGTGTGTTTTCGGCGGGCTGAACGCTCAGGTGCTGGGCGATCACGTCGACGTGCTGCTCGATGAACGCGAGCCGCAACTGCTGCACGAGCGGGCCGAGGCTGCTGTCCCGGGCGAGGGAGTGGGTAACCATCGCCTCCCACAGGGCAGAGCTGAACGCCACAGCGAAGGCGACCGGATCGACATCCACGGCGGAGAACGTCTCGTCCTGCGGAAGCCGACTGCGGAAGCGACCAGCCCAGCGGTCCAGGCTCACCGATCGGCTCGTCCCGGCTCGGACCAGGCCCGGCTGCACAATCCACCTCGGCACGCCGTTCTCGGCGAAGAAGTCCAGACAGACCAGCTCCAGTAGCTCCCTGGTCGACTCGTCGACGTCCGGTGCGACGACGACGATCGCCTCTTGGAGTGCGGCCCGGCAGACCTCCTCGAGGTCGCGGTCGAGAGTGGGCGTACGGACAGCGGAGGTCGCCCGCTGACCGGCGGCGATGCTGAGGCTGGTCAGTATCTCTGCGGCGAACTCGGCGATGAGTGACACACCACTCCCGATGGCTCAGACTCCGCGCGTACCGCGCTGGACCCTAACGTCCATTGCAGACCTCGTCCATCGATCAACGTGCCGGCAACCACCCTGTGGCCGCGCCCACCTGCCGTGGCCGAACAGAGGAGTCGCCTATTTGACTGAGGCGTTGATCCGATTCGAGCGTCTGGTTGGCTGGCCGATTACGCCGGGGACGAGGGGAGCGCACATGGTTGCGGCACACGAGACGACGCTGCGGGAGTTGCTCGAAGGCGCGAAGCAGTATCGGGTGCCGCTGTACCAACGGACCTACTCGTGGACGGACTCCCAACTGAGACGACTCTGGGACGACATCCGTAAGTTGGCCGAGGAGCGAATCGAAGACCAGAACCTCACGCACTTCATCGGCTCGCTTGTGCTCGCGCCCAGCCCCACCCTCGGTCCGGCGGTCTCCGAGTTCCTTGTGGTGGACGGCCAGCAACGTCTCACCACGCTGTCCATTCTGCTCTGCGCCATCCGCGACCACCGCGCCACGCATGAGGGTCCAGACCACCGGGACCGCATCGACCAGGAATACCTGATCAACAAGTACAAGCCGACTCATCGGTTGAAGCTCGTTCCCACCCAGGCCGATCGCGCCGCCTACGAGGCCTGCCTTGAGGCGACGCCCCAGGCTGGCGGCAGCGACCAGGTGGGTGCCGCGTACCGGTTCTTCGCGGCCCAACTCGTCGCCGTCGACGACCCGGACGACCCGCTGGATATCGAACGCATCGAGGACGCGGTCATCTCGGGGATGGCGCTCGTCTCGGTTGTCGCGCAGACCGGCGACAACGTCTACCGGATCTTCGAGTCGCTCAATAACACCGGCCTGAAACTCACCCAGGCTGACCTGCTGCGCAACTACCTGTTCATGCGGCTGCCCAACCGTGGCGAGGCGGTCTACGACTCGCTGTGGTTCCCTCTGCAAAAGCAACTGGACGCCGGGGAAATGGAGCAGTTGTTCTGGCTCGACATGGTGCACCGCAACCCCGAGGTCAAGCAGACCGACACCTACGTCGGCCAGCAGGCGAGGCTGAACGGCCTGCACACCGAGGCGGAGATCGAAGCCGAGGTGCGCCGATTCTGCCGCCTCGGCGCCCTCCTGCGGACCATCCTGCACCCCGAGGAGGAGCAGGAACCGGAGGTGCGGCGGCGGTTGGCCCGGCTCAACGCTTGGGACACCACCACCGTCCTGCCGCTGCTGCTGCACCTGTTGGACCGCCGCAAGCAGGGGACGGCGACATCGGAGCAGATTGCCTCGGCGATGCTGTACGTCGAGAGCTACTTCATTCGCCGTCTGCTGATCGGCCGCGCCACCGCGAGCATCAACCGGGTCCTGCTGCGCATCGTGACCGACATGCGTAAGGATCTGCCCGTCGACGAGGCGGTCCGGGCGTTCTTGTCGGTCGGTCGGAAGTACTACGCCACCGACACCAGTCTGCGCGAGGTGGTGCGGTCTATCCCCTTCTACCTCAACGGGCGGGCCACCCAGCGCAAGTTGGTGCTTCAGTGGCTGGAGGAGTCGTACGGCAGTAAGGAACCGGTCGCGTCGGCATCGTTGACCATCGAACACGTCATGCCACAGAGCCCTACCGCGGAGTGGCGGCAGATGCTGAGCGAGGATCTGCAGGGCGAGGAGAGCTTCGCCGAGGTGCACGAGGCATTGGTCCACACGTTGGGCAACCTCACTCTCACCGGTTACAACGCCGAGTTGAGCAACAGCTCCTTCCTGATCAAGCGGGCCCAACTCGGCAAGAGCGGGATCGCACTCAGCCGAGAGATCGCCGACCAGAAGCGCTGGGGACGCCCCGAGATCCACGCGCGCGCCGATGGGCTCGCCGAGCGGATCATCGCCACCTGGCCCGGGCCCACCGAGGAGGCGGGCAACAAGTCCGAGGTGCCCTGGGACGTCATGAACGCGGCGCTCGCCGCGCTGCCCGCCGGCTCCTGGACCGCGTACGGTGATCTGGCCGCGCTGATTGGCACTCACCCGGTCTCTGTCGGTGCCCGACTGGCCAACCATGCCGCACCGAATGCGCACCGGGTGCTCCAGGCCGAGGGCGTGCTGGCACCGAACTTCCGCTGGCTTGAGCCGTCCCGGACCGACGACCCGCACGACCTGCTACGCGAGGAGGGCGTCGAGTTCGACAGGTACGGTCGGGCGAGCCAGGCACAGCGGATCGGGGTCGAGGAACTGGCCCAACTTGCCGGGATGCCGCAGCAGGACGGGTCGGGCCAACTCCTCCGGCCACGGTCCCGACACAATAGTCCGCTGGACGACCGGTTCCTCGAGCAGCTCAGGGACCTTCAAGATGCGCAGGTCGCGCACGGCACGGTCGCGGTGCTCGAAGCCTGGGCCGGCATGGGCGGCATGCTGTTCTATGGCTCCGGTGGCGAGACCTCGTGCTTCCTCATGGCGCGTGGAAAGGACCACGAACTCGGCAACATCTGGCCCGCGGCGATCTACCCGAGTGGGAAGTTCGAGATAGTGTTCCAGCACCTCAGCACCCGGCCGCCGTTCGACGACATCGGGTTGCGAAAGCAGTTCCGCCAGCGGTTGAACGAGCTGGAGGGCGTGAATATCGCGGCAGCCAAGCTCGCGCTCCGCCCCGGCTTCGCTCTGGACGTCCTCGTCAACGTCAAGGCTCGTGAGGCGCTCATCGGGCACCTCCGCTGGTTCTACGGACAGGCCGTACAACCCGAGGCATGACCGCCCGAAGGGGAAACATGAAGCAGCCGCTGACCCTCGCTGAGATCCTGGCCATCCTGGAGGATCCTCGAACGGTCCCCGATCTGCGGCGCTACTACGTGTCTGCCGACGGGAAGGCATTTTCCGGGGGACAGTTCGAGCGGCTCGGCGGCGGCGGTGACCGTTCGGAGACGGCGAACGAATTCACCGCCGACGACCTGATCGCGGTGCAACTGCTCAGTGTCCACATTCCGCCCCCTCGGGCGCTTGATTTGTTGCAGGGACAGCTCGGCCGGGACGTTGCCGCACAGTTGACAGAGATCCCGGTCGACGTGGAGTTGGGCTCTGACGCGGCCTCGCCTCTGATCGCGGATGCCGGTCCGGCCGACCGCGCCTGGCGGATGCTCGACCATGCGACCGGCCTTGGCTGGGTCACGGCCGGAAAGCTGCTGGCTCGTAAGCGTCCGAAGCTCGTACCGGTGTACGACGGGGTCGTGTCCTGCGCCCTCGGGACTGGCACCGGATTCTGGAGCTGGCTGCACGACATCCTGCGCGAGGACGACTGCGTCCTGGCGCAGCAACTCGACGCCCGCAGCCGAGAGGCGGACCTGCCTGGGGCGATCAGCCGGCTGCGGATCCTCGACGTCGCGGTGTGGATGCGCCACCGCAACGACCATCACGACGGCGGCTGCCTGGGTCTGCGGCTGCCCTGATCATTGGAGGACCACAGTGACAAGCGACGACAGTTGGAAGATCACCATTGAGCTACGGGGAGTCAAGCACGAGCAATACGCGGACATCGTGAACGCCATCTGGATGCAGATGCAGGCGGTTGGCTGCGACTTCACCGTCAAGCCGGATAACCGCGCCGAGTTGGCGGAGCTTGACCGGCGGTGGGACGACTACAGCCAGGTTTCCTGGGAGGCGGGCGCGGGAAGGGGGACCCCCCAGGCGGTCAAGGCCGGTGGGAACGTGGACGACCAGGCGTAGGGCTTCGATGTTGTGGTCGTGCAGCAGCGGTCGGGTCCTCACCCATGAGGATGCCGCCGCCGACGGCAACCCGCGGATCGTGCACGCGCTCGAATCGATCAGCGGATAACCGCAACTCGCCGTCGTACCACCGCCGGACTGGGTCCGCGACTGGTGACCAGTGCTGACGTCGTGCGCGCAGACCAGCGGCGAACCGCCATTACCTGACGGGTCCCTCACGCCCGGCAGCCGAGATGAATTTGGTCCATGCCTGGGCGCTGAAGGTGAGGAGCGGTCCCGTGGAATCCTTCGAGTCGCGGACTCCGACGATGCCGGGGAGGTTGTCGGCAACCTCGACGCAGTTGCCGCCGTTGTCGCCGCTGCGGGTGCTCTTGCGCCAAACGGCGCCGGTCAAGTCAGTCATGCCGCATCTCCCCGATGATCCTCTTGATCATGTCTCTTGATTCTGCCGCGCCGAGTGAGAGGGCCGCCAGTCCTCTCCAGGTGTCCTCGTAGGCCATCAGCTCATCCGGCTTGTCCAGGTAGAGCGCCCCGGTCAGCGACTCGCTGTAAACCACGGAGGGCTCCGGAGCGGTCCGACCCCCGTTGGTCGTCGGGAAGTCGAGGATCACAAACGAGCCAGCGACCGCTCCAGGGTGCGGCCCGGCAGCAAGCGGCACCACTTGCACTGAGACGTTCGGCTGCTCGGAAACTTCGAGTAGATGTTTGAGCTGGTCGGACATTACGCCGTGGCTGCCGACCACTCGACGGAGTGCCGCCTCGGAGAGCACTGCGTCCAAGCGTGGGGGCTTTGGCAGTCGACGCCTAAGCAACGCCTGTCGTTGTAGCCGCACCTCGACTGCTTGCTCACGCTCCTCGGGGCTTAGCCGATTCCCAGGCTGAAAGAGTCCAATGGCGTAGGAGCGCGTCTGCAGCAACCCGGGAATCAGTGTCAACGAGCGGGGCCCGGCCCAATGAGCCAGCGGTACGTCATCCACCTGCCCGTTGTCGTTACCGACCTGCCCGCCGCGCAGCGCCTGGCCCGGGTCATCGGTCGCTGGATGCTGGTGCTGCCGATGGCGGATCCGGGGGAGACGACCGTCTCCGAGGAGGATCAGCAGTCTCTCCGGCACCGGGTCTTCTGCGACCTGCGGCTGCCTGGCGGGAGGCGCTGCCTCCTGCGCGACGGCCACGACGGCGACTGCTCCCGCCGCCTACGCCGCTGACGTGCAGAACATTGAGGGCCGCTCGATTTACGGCGACCCTTTGAGTTGCCAGCCCCATCAACGCGACATCATTGACTGCCGGGGTCACCCGATTCCGGGAGCCCGGCTGAGTAGGTCGCGTTGACCAGCTCCTGAAGATGCTGGATGACGGCGATCTTGTGCTCGGTCTCCGGCAGTTGTCGCTCGCCAGCCGTCACGAGTCCGTTGCGCAGGTGGCTGACGATCTCCTGCCGCGCTGCAGCGGGCAACTCGTCGATCCACAATGAGCCGAGGTTGTTGTCGACGATCTCCTGCAGGTGGTTGGCGGTCTGCCGGTCCGAGAGGCGGGAGATCAGGAACTCGAGCGTCCAGTCGAACAGCCCTCCGGTCGCGGTCCAGTCGACGCCGGGTTTCAGCACGATGAGGCCAGCCATTATTTCCCCACGATGAATACTCGTGGACCGAGGCTCCGGTCCGTAATGAACTGCTCGATACGGGCTACCTGTTCCGGGTTGAACTGCGCGACGTCCACCGGCACCAGGTCTGCCTTGTCTAAATGTCGCTCAATCTGATACTGCAGTTGCGGCCACTGACGGTCGAAGAACTGGGCTGGAAAGTTGCCCACCGCATCGTAGGTCCGCCCGGCGTCATCGACCCAGTCGGCGGAGGAACCCGCGGGAGCGCGCTGCAGCCGCACGCCCACTTCCTGCTCCAACCGGGCCGCCGTCTCCGCCTCGCCCGGACGAAATCTTCCGGTAGCCGGATCCATCCCGAGATCGTGGACTCGTTGCTGTTCTGTCACCGTATGGCCTGAGGTCTCGCGAGGCGGCTCAGGTTCTGGCGCGTTCCGGCTCGGCGGCGACTCACCCTTCTGGAGTCGCCCCAACGCCTGCTTGAGTTTCTCGATGAGGTCGCCGAGCCGGCGCATCTCCGGAACGAGCCGCCGCAGGCTGGCCAGCAGCCCGCGCAGCAGCCGCGCGATCCGAGCGCCCCACGACGCGACCAACGTCGTCACCTGCTCCACCACCAGCGGCGCGGCCAGTCCACCGGTGATGACGAGTTCGCCCGCGTACACGATGAGGCGGGACACGCAGGTGGCGATGGCGTCGCGGACCAGGAGCCGGACGGCGGCCACCAGGCCGGCGGCGCCTTCCGTGATCGCGGCCATGGTGTCGGCGCCCTGGGCGAGGCCGGTGATCGCCTGCTGTTGTTCGTTGGCCCAGCCTCGGTAGGCGGGGCCGGCGCTACCTCCCCAGCCGGCGACGTCGGTGCGGACGGCGCGGGCCAGTTCGGCGGCTTCGTCGCGGAGGGAGGCGGCGACGTTGCGCCAGGTCTGGGCGTGTGCGGTGATCTGCGCGGGGTCGCCGGCGAGCCAGTCCAGTGCCTCGCTGAGGGGCTTCACGTGTTCGATGAGCCAGGCGATCCCATACTGGAGCAGGGCGCCGACCGGGTCGGAGACGAAGGCGAGGGCGTCCAGGCTCGCGCTCACGACGCCGAGGCTGCCGTCGATCCAACTGCCGTTGCGGACGCCCTGCGCGATGAGTTCGATGTCCTCGCAGATCCACACACCCGCCCAGGCGCTGGGCGGGGTGTCCGCGGCGGCGGCGACGAGTGGATTGGACGTCACCGCTGCGGTCGCACCCCGTCGAGCAGATGCCTGGCGTGGGCGTCCGAGTGTCGGTAGCGGTCCGCGCTGGTGCGCAGCCTGCTGGCGGTGTCCCGTACCGATGCCGCGGCGGAGCCGATGCCGTCGACCAGGGTTCGTTGCAGGCCGTCGAGCAGCATCGGCATCATCGCGCAAAGCTGCCCGTAGGCGTCGGTGCCCAACCGGACGTGCTGGCCTGCCTGCTGGGCGGTGTCGAGGCTGCTGGCACAGCGATCGAGACGTGCGGCGTGGGCGGTGAGGTCGTCCGGGTCGACCTCGATGCCGTCACCGGCGGGCATCGTCTGATCCGTGGTCGGTGAGAAGCCGGCTGCGGTACGAGTCGATGATCGCCCGGGTGCCCGCGTCGTCGCCCAATGACTCCGTGGCTGCGTCGCTGACCTGTCGGAGCAGGTCGGCGCGTGCGGCGGTGGTGGTCTCCAGGATCTGCCGAGCGGTGTGCGCCGCGGGTTGTTGCCGGATGAGCTCGTCGAGCCGCAGGTCGATGAGCAGGCCGGCCGAGTCGACGGTGACGTGGACAGTCCGAGCGGCGTTGCGGGCGGTGCCGGTCAGCTCCCGCATCGTCGCCGACAGGGTCTTGGCTCGTTCCGCCCGCTCGGCGAGCGATGCTTCCCACTCGTCAAGTCGGCCTTCGGCCGCGTCGAGCGCGGCGTCGTCCGCCCACATGTCGACCCTCCCCAGGAACCGGCGACATCACCGGCACGCTACCAACCGGTGGCGCTGCGTGCGTGCCCCCAGGGTGGTCGACGAGGACGGGGACGCTCTCCGCGCGCACCAGGCGCGGCGTACGCGAATCCGAACCACGGGCCGACCAGCTCGACGAGGATTGTCCCCGTGACGAGCAGCAGACCACTGCGGGGGTGGAGCAGCCGGACCACCTGGGAGGGGCGGTTCAACACTCCGCTGCGCGCGTTCCTGCGTACCGAGACCGGCGGCGCCCGGGTGGTGCTGATCGCCGCGGTGGTGGCTCTCACGTGGGCCAATCTGCACGTCCGGTCGTACGAGTCGGTCTGGAGCACGTCGTTCTCGGTCCAGCTTGGCGACTGGCCGGTGTCGCACGACCTGCGGACCTGGGTCAACAGCGGCCTGATGACCTTCTTCTTCCTGGTGGCCGGGTTGGAGTTGCGCCGCGAGTTCGACATCGGCGAGCTGCGGGAGCGCCGTCGCCTGGCGTTGCCGATGCTGGCCGGCTTCGGCGGCATGCTCCTGCCGATCGCGATCTATCTCGCGATCAACGCCGGACGTGGCACCGCCGCGGGCTGGGGTGTGGTGATGGCCACGGACACGGCGCTCGCGCTCGGTGCGCTGGCCGTCTTCGGGCCGCGTTTCTCCGATCGGCTGCGGGGTTTCCTGCTGACCGTCGCCGTCGTCGACGACGTGCTGGCGATCGCGGTGTTGGCGATCGCCTACCCGCAGCATCCGTCGCCGAGGGCGCTGCTGGTCGCGGTGGGAATCTTCGCCCTCGTCCTGCTGGTGCGGGGTTTCGGTGTGCGATTCGGGCCGGTCTACGCGCTGCTGGGGGTGGCGGCCTGGGTCGCCGTCTCGAAATCCGGTGTCGACCCGGTCGCGGTGGGTCTCGTGATGGGGTTGCTGACCTACGCCTACGCCCCGGGTCGCGGCGACCTGCAGCGGGCGAGCGACCAGTTCCGCCTCTTCCGGGAACAGCCCACCCCGCAGCTCGCCCGGATGGCCCGGGCCGGTCTCACGTCGGCGGTCTCGCCGAACGATCGGCTGCAGGCTCTCTACCATCCGTGGGCGAGCTACGTGGTCGTGCCGCTCTTCACGCTGGCGAACGCCGGAATCGTGGTCGACGGCGACCTGCTGGCCCGGGCCGTGACCTCCCCGGTCACGCTCGGCGTCGTGGTCGCGTACGTCGTCGGCAAGCCGGCCGGGATCGTGGCCACCTCGTGGCTGGTGGCGCGGCTGAGCGGCAACCGGTTCCGGCCGCCGGTGGGCTGGCTCGCCGTCGCGGGGGTCGGCACGGTCTCCGGCATCGGGTTCACCGTTGCCATCCTGGTCGCCACCCATGCCCTCAGCGGCCCCGCCCTGGACGAGGCGAAACTCGGCATTCTCGTCGCGACCCTCGGCGCGTCCCTCGTCACCTGGCTGGTGTTCCGCTCGGCCGGGCGGATGCCGCCGGCACGGCGTACCCGGGCGCTACTGGGCGTCACCGAGGGGATCGTCGACCTGATGTGGCCGGTCGACGAGCGGCGCGACCACATGCGGGGGCCGGTCGAGGCGCCGGTGACGGTCGTGGAGTACGGCGACTTCGAATGTCCCTACTGCGGTCAGGCCGAGCCGGTGGTCCGGGAACTGCTTGCCGACTTCGCCAACGTCCGGTACGTCTGGCGGCACCTGCCGCTCACCGACGTCCACTCACACGCCCAACTCGCCGCGGAGGCCGCCGAGGCGGCGGGGGCGCAGGGCGCGTTCTGGGAGATGCACGACCTGCTGCTGGCACACCAGGACGCACTCGACCCCACCGAGGTGCTCGGCTACGCCGAACAGCTCGGCCTGGACCTCGACCAGTTCCGGGAGCACATGGTGAGGCGGATGGGCGTCGACCGGGTCGCCGAGGACGTGGACTCCGCCGACCTCAGCGGCGTCACCGGCACCCCGACGTTCTTCATCAACGGCCGGCGGCACCACGGCGCGTACGACATGGCGGCGCTCTCGGCGGCGGTGAGGGGGGCGTTCGCCAGTGCGAAGCTCCGCCCCGAGTACCACCCTCGGGGTCCCGGGCGTGCGGGCGGACTGTCGGGCTGACCGCCCGACAGTCCGCCCGCTCAGCCGGCGGGTAGAGCGGCGAGCTGCCTGGCGCGACGGCCCGCGATGGCCACGACGACCGCCAGGGACAGTGCGATCAGGAAGAAGACGTCCGCGCCGGTGAAGGCCGCGTGGAAGCCGGCGGTCGGGTCGGCCGTCGCACTGGCACGGGTGTACGCGATGGTCAGGATCGCGATGCCGAGCGAGCCGCCGAGTTGGTGGGCGACGTTGACCAGCCCGGACGCGGCGCCGGCGTCCTTCGGTTCGACACCGGCGACGCCGCCCTGGGTCATCAGGATGATCGCTATGCCCTGGCCGATTCCGATCACCAGCAGCGGCAGCAGCACGTCCGGGAAGTAGCTGGAGTCGGTCGAGATCCGGGACAGCCACGCCATGCCGACCAGCGCGATGGCGAGGGACGCCACCAGCAGGATGGGCCGGCCGAGCCGGTTCTGCAGGGGCCGGATGACGTAGACCATGGCGAAGAACATGCCGGTGATGGGCACGTAGGCGAAGCCGGTCTGCAGGGCGCTGAGGTGCAGCACCTCCTGGAGATACTGGCTGAGGAAGTAGAAGGTGGAGAAGGTCGCGCCGACGATGAGGATCCGTCCGGCGTACGCGCCGGAGCGCTCCATGCTGCGGAAGAGCCGCAGCGGGGTGATGGGTTGCGGCGCCCGGTGCTCGATCAGGACGAAGGCGATCAGGAGGACGGCGCCGAGGCCCAGCGAGACCACGGTGGTGGGCGCACTCCAACCGGCTGCGGCGGCCTGGATGAAGCCGTACACGAGGGCGGTCATGCCGGCGGTGGAGGCCAGCGCGCCGCCGAGGTCGAAGGTGCCCCGGCGGCGTTCGGTCTCGACCAGGAACCGCGGGGCGAGCAGCGTGATGGCGATGCCGATCGGGACGTTGACGAGCATCCCCCAGCGCCAGGACAGCAGGTCGGTGAAGACTCCACCGATCACGATCCCGACGCTGCCGCCGGCGCCGATGACCGCGCTGTAGAGGGCGATCACCTTGGCCCGGGCCCCCGGCTCGGGGTGGTCGGCGACCAGCAGGGCGAGCGTGGAGGGCACCGCGAGCGCGGCGGCGAGCCCCTGCGCGACGCGGGCGGTGATCAACCAGCCGCCGTTCTGCGCGAGACCGGCGGCGAGGGACGCCACGGTGAACAGGACGATCCCCATGACGAAGACGCGGCGGCGGCCGAGGAGGTCGCCGGCCCGGGCGCCGAGCAGGAGCAGACCGCCGAAGGCCAGGACGTAGGCGTTCTGCACCCAGGAGAGCCCGGACTGGGTGAAACCGAACTGGCGCTGCACGTGCGGCAGCGCGGTCGTGATGATCGAGGTGTCGAGCGTCATCATCAGCTGTGAGCCGAGGATGAGCGACAGGGCGATCCCGCGGCGGGAGGCGGGAGTCGGGGACATGGTCTGCCTTCTTTCGGGCTAGACTGATAGGCAGCCTCCGGATAAGTGGAGGCGACTTATCACTATAGTGATAGGCGGCCTCCGTTTGCTAACGCTGGGAGACATCGGCACCGTGACGGCCCTCACCCACCTGCGCGTGGCCCGCCCGCACCGGGCGGACGCGGCGCGCAACTACGACGCGATCCTCGCGGCGGCCCGTGTCGCCTTCGCTGAGCAGGGCGCGGACGCTGCCCTCGAGGAGATCGCCCGGCGCGCGGGCGTGGGCATCGCGACGCTCTACCGCAACTTCCCGACCCGCGAGGTGCTGATCGAGAACGTCTACGTCAGCGAGGTCGAGGCGGTGTGCGAGGCGGCCGAGGACGTCGGCTCCCTGCCCCCCCGGGCTGCCCTGGACGCGTGGCTGCGGCGCTTCGTGGAGTACATCGGAGCGAAGCAGCCCCTGGCCGCCGGCCTCAACCGGGAGTCCGCCGCGTACCAGGAGTGTCGGCGGGCGCTCTATGCGGCGGGCGGGCCGCTGCTGGAGCGCGCGCAGCGGGCGCGGGAGGTGCGCGCCGACGTGACGATCGACGACGTGATGCGGCTCGCCAGCGCCATCGCCTCCGGGCACTTCCCCCGCGCCGAGCAGCGCGACCATGTCCTCACGGTCGCCCTGGACGGGTTGGGCGCGGAGCCGGAGTGAGTGCAGTCATCGTCCACGCGTCGATGTCCGAAGTGGAACAGATGCGGACCGTGTTCGGGGGATCACGATGGACTTGGGGGCTTGACTCTTCTGAAACATGCCGCCACGATCTGACAACGTTGTCAGCGACCAACATGTGACAACGTTGTCACGTCTGGAGGCACGATGTCCGAGCAACCGCCCCTCTCGCGGCGTACCTTCCTCTCCGCCGGAGCCACGCTGCTGGCCTCCGTCGGGGTGAGCGCCGCCCTACCGGACGCCGTCGCGGCCGCCGCTCCGGCGACGCCGGCTGCCCCGCCGCCGCCCACCGACCTCGCCCGGTACCGCCCTGTCGCGGTCTCCTCCACCGACTACGCGCCGACGCCCGGCACCTTCGCCGTGGATGGTCTGCCGCAGGTCGGAGTCCGGGGCAGTGGTTGGCGGGCCGCCGCCGGCGATCCGCAGTGGATCTCGGTGGACCTGCAGGCCCCGTGCCGGATCGAGGCCGTCACCCTGGTCTTCGAGGCCACGCTGACCGACGGACCGTTCGACGGTAACTACACCGACACCGACGGCGACGAGATCCTCTCCAGCGCCGCGACGGCGTACCGGATCGAGGTCTCGACCGACGGCCGCGCCTGGCGGTCGGTGTACGAGACCGCCGAGGGTCAGGGCGGCGTGCAGGCCATCACGCTGCCGGAGCCGGTCACCGCGCGATGGATCCGGATGACGGCCACCAAGCGCGCGAACAGCAACCCGGTGGGACTCAACGGCTTCCAGGTGTACGGCGTACCCCTGACGGGCCGGCCGAAGGCCGAGGGCTGGACCAGTTGGGAGGGCGGCAACACCGGCCCCACCCCGGAGCTGCGGGTCGCCGCCGACGGCACGGTGCCCCTGGAGTCGGGCTGGTCGCTGACGATTGACGACTTCGCGGGCACCGCCAACGGCGCCGAACTCTCCCGTCCCGGCGTCGACGTGCGGTCCTGGCTGCCGGCGACGGTGCCCGGCACCGTGCTGGGCACCCTGGTCGAGCAGGGCCACCTGCCCGACCCCGTCGCCGGCTTCAACAACATGCGCATCCCGGAGGCGCTGTCGCGGCACACCTGGTGGTATCGGCGCGCGCTGCGGTTGCCGCGCGACCTGGACACCTCGGCCGGTCGACGGATCTGGCTGGAGTTCGACGGGATCAACCACGAGGCCACGGCCTGGGTCAACGGCGTGCAGGTCGGCGGGGTCAAGCACCCGTTCGCGCGGGCGGCCTTCGACATCACCGACGCGCTGGCCGGTCACCGGGGCGAGCACGTCCTCGCCGTGCGGGTCACCCCGATGCCGCACCCGGGCACCCCCGGCGACAAGGGCACCGACGGTCGCACCTTCCTCCAGTCGGCTCACCACTACCTCGACGCCCCGACCTACCTGGCGGTGTCCGGGTGGGACTGGATGCCCGCCGTCCGCGACCGGGTCAGCGGCCTCTGGGACCACGTCCGCCTGCGCAGCACCGGCGCCGTCGTGATCGGTGATCCGCACGTGCAGACCACGCTGCCCGACCTGCCGGCCACCGACACCGCCGAGGTCACCATCCGGGTGCCGATCCGCAACGCGACGGCCACCGCCACCACCGTCACGGTGCGCGCGGAGTTCCAGAAGGTACGCGTCGAGTCCACGCTCACCGTCCCCGCCGGCGGCAGCACCACCGTCACCTTCACGCCGGAGCGCTTCGGCGCGCTGCGCCTGCGCAAGCCCCGACTGTGGTGGCCCAACGGCTACGGCGAGCCGCACCTGTACGACCTCACGCTCACCGCCACCGTCAGGCGCGCGGTCAGCGACCGGCGACAGCTCCGCTTCGGCATCCGGGAGTTCGCCTACGACTGGCACCAGCCGATCGTGATCTCGCCGCCCGGCAAGCCCGCGCTGGAGTTCGTCGACGGCGCGGCCACCCAGACTGTCACGTTCGACCGGCAGCACGCCCGGCACCTGCGCATCCAGGCCGGTCAGCGCGCCACCGGTTGGGGCATCTCGATGTTCGCGCTGTCGGTGGCCGATGGCACCGGCCCGGATCTGGCCCTGCGCCGCGACGCCACCGCGTCGTCGTCGGAGAGCGACACCAACGGGCCCGACCGGGCCGTGGACGGCGACCCGGCGACCCGCTGGGCCTCGCGGGCCGAGGACAACCAGTGGATCCAGGTCGACCTCGGGTCGGCCGTCGACTTCGACCGGGTCACCATCGTGTGGGAGCAGGCGTACGCGCTGGACTTCCGCGTCCAGGTCTCCGCCGACGGCGACGCCTGGAGTGACGTGACGTCGGTCAGCAACGACACCCCGCTGGGCAGCCGCGCCACCCAGGTCGAGACGTTCGCCAGTCAGACCGCCCAGCACCTGCGCATCCAGACCGGCGCGCGGGTGACCTCGTGGGGGGTGTCCATGTGGGCGCTGTCGGTGCAGCGGCAGGCCGAGCCGGACGTCGACCTGGCCCTGCGCAGGACCGCCACCGCCTCGTCGTCCGACAGTGACTCGAACGGCCCCGACCGGGCCGTCGACGGCAACCCCCGGACCCGGTGGTCGTCGACGTTCGAGGACAACCAGTGGATCCAGGTGGACCTCGGCAAGCCGGTCGACTTCGACCAGGTCACCATCGTCTGGGAGCAGGCGTACGCCCGCGACTTCGTCATCCAGGTCTCGACCGACGGGCAGCGGTGGACCGACGTGAAGTCGGTGAGCAACGCCGTCACCCAGCTCAAGCTCAGCGTGAACGGTGTGCCGGTGTTCGCGCGGGGCGGCAACTGGGGCTGGGACGAACTGCTGCGCCGGGTGCTGCCCGACCGGCTGGCCGACACGGTCGAGATGCACCGCGACATGAACTTCACGATGATCCGCAACTGGCTGGGCAGCAGCAACCGCGAGGAGCTGTACCAGGCCTGCGACGAGCAGGGCATCCTGGTCTGGAACGACTTCTGGCAGGCCGGCGCGTTCCTGCCCAACCCGCCCGGTTACGTGGACATCGCCGCCGACACGATCCGGCGATTCCGCCACCACCCCAGCATCGTGGTGTGGTGCGGCGCCAACGAGGGTGACCCGCCGCCGATCGTGGACGCCGGGCTGAAGCAGGCCGCCGCCACCGAGCACCCGGAGATCCTCTACATCCCCAACTCCGCCGGCGGCATCGTCAGCGGCCACGGCCCGTACCACTGGGTCGAGCCGGCGACGTACAACAACCGGAACACGTACGACACCGGGGCGTTCGGTTTCCACACCGAGATCGGCATGCCGGTGGTGTCGGTGGCCGAGAGCATGCGCAAGCTCGTCGGTGACGCGCCGGAGTGGCCGCCCGGTGAGGTGTGGAACTACCACGACTGGTCGACGATCGGGAACCAGCGCGTCGGCACGTACCAGGCCGCGATCGACGCGCGGCTGGGAGAGTCCGGGTCGCTCGACGAGTTCGCCGCGCGGGCGCAGTTCGTCAACTACGAGAGCCACCGCGCCATGTTCGAGGCGTGGAACGCCAACCTGTGGCAGGACGCCACCGGGCTGCTGCTGTGGATGTCGCACCCGGCGTGGCACAGCACGGTCTGGCAGACCTACGACTACGACCTCGACGTCAACGGCGCCTACTACGGCGCCCGGAAGGGGTGCGAGCCCCTGCACGTGCAGGCCGACCCGGGCACCTGGCAGGTGCGGGTGGTCAACCACACGGCCGCGGCGCTCACCGGTGTCACCGTCACCGCCCGCCGCTACGACCTGAGCGGCCGGTCGCTGGGCACGCCCCAGCGTCAGCGGGTGGACGTCGCCCGTTCGGCCACCACGCCGGTCTTCGCGCTCGCCGCGCCGGACGCGGGCGGGCTGCACCTGGTCCGGCTGGAGCTGCGGGACAGCCGCGACCGGCTGCTCACCGAGAACACCTACTGGCGGTACGACAAGGCCGAGCAGATGCGGGCGCTCAACGACCTGCCGAGCACCCGACTGTCGACGTCGTCGAGCACCGTACGCGTCGTGGACGGCCGGAACACCGTCACCACGACGGTCCGCAACCAGGGCCGGGCGGTCGCCGCACTGGTCCGGTTGGCCGTCCGCGACAAGCGCGGTGACCGGGTTCTCCCGGCCCGCTACGACGACAACTACTTCTGGCTGCTGCCGGGGGAGACCCGCCAGGTGGGGATCTCCTGGCCCGCGCGGCCGGGCCTGGCCCGCCAGGTCACGGTGACCGCGCAGGCGTACAACTCCTAGGAGTACGCGGGGGAGGCGGCGCGGTATGGCCCGCTTCCCCCGCGACCACCCGATGCGGGCGTCTCGGGCCGTTACCGCACCTGCGCCACGGTGACGACCCATGCTGGACGCGGGGACCGGAGCCGCAGCGGGGAGAGCGCGGGAGTCGGCGGCCCGCGCGCAGGGGTCCGAGCCCGGGGGGACTGATCATGTCCGAGGCCAGCCGCGCCGACGGCGCAGTGGCGCGGTCCGCGTCCGGCGCGGTGCGGGTCGCGTTCGCCTTCTGGATCACGCTCGTGGGCACCACCGTGCCGACCCCGCTCTATCCGCTCTACGAGATGGAGTTCGGCTTCTCGTCGTTGACCGTGACAGTGGTCTACGCGCTGTACGCGCTGGGCGTGGTCGTCGGGTTGCTGGTCTTCGGTCGGCTCTCCGACCAGATCGGCCGCCGCCCGGTCATCCTCGTCGCGCTGCTGCTCTCCGTCGCCGCGGACGCGGTCTTCCTGGCTGCCGTGGACCTGGCGATGATCATCGTGGGTCGGATCCTCGCCGGCTTCTCCGCCGCGCTGATCATCGGTGCGGCGACCGCGGCGTTGGCAGAGTTGATCAGCCCACGGCATCCGAAACGTGCCGCCACCGTGTCGATCTTCGCGAACCTGGGCGGCCTCGCCACCGGCACCCTGCTGTCCGGGATCGTGTCGGACGTGGCACCCGACCCGCTCCGGCTGCCCTGGCTGATCGTGCTGGTCCTGGCGGTGGCCGCGATCATCGCCCTGCGCGGCGTACCGGAGACGGTGCGGGAGCGCTCGCCGGTGACGCTGCGGGTGCAACGGTTGCGCATCCCGGCGAACATCCGTGGCACCTTCGTCCGCTCGGCGATCACCGCTGGTGCCGGCTTCGCCGCGCTCGGCGTACTCACGTCGGTGACCGGGCTGTTCCTCGGCGTGGTCCTGCACGAGACCTCGCACACCCTGGCCGCGCTCGTGGTCTTCGTGGCGTTCGCCGGCGCCGCGTTCGGTCAGCTGCTGACCCGTGTCCTGTCCTCGCGCGCCGCGCTGGCCAGCGCCTGCGTCGGTCTGATCGTGGGGGCGGGTCTGCTCGCGTTCAGCATGTGGATGGCCCTGCTGGCGACGCTGCTGGTCAGCGCGGCGATCACCGGGGTGGCGTCCGGGGTGGCGGTCGGCGACGGCATCGCGACGATCACGATGAAGACCGAACCGCAGCAACGGGCCGAGGCGGTGTCCACCTTCTTCGCCATCCTGTTCGCCATGCTCGGCGTGCCGGCCGTCGCGGTCGGTCTGCTGATCCAGGGCACCGGTCTGCGTCCGGCCGGCGAGATCTTCAGCGCGGTGGTGGCGGTGCTCGCCCTGGTCGTCCTGCTCAGTCTCGTCCGGGGCGGCCGGGCCCGGCCCGCGCACTGAGCAGCGGCCGGTGTGCGCGCGGGCAGACCCGGAGGTCTTGCGTCCGCACCGCGGCTGCCATTGAGGTGTCCTCATGACGTTCACCACCCGACCCACGCTGCGGGGCACCTTCGGCATGGTCTCCTCCACGCACTGGCTCGCCAGCCAGTCGGCGATGGGCATCCTGGAACGCGGCGGCAACGCCTTCGACGCGGCGGTCGCCGCCGGGTTCGTCCTGCACGTGGTCGAACCGCACCTCAACGGACCGGGCGGCGAGGTGCCGGCCATCGTGGCCACCGCGCGGGACCCCAGGCCGAAGGTGCTGTGCGGGCAGGGTCCCGCGCCGGCCGGTGCCACGATCGCGCACTTCCGGTCCCTCGGGATGGACCTCGTCCCGGGCGCCGGGCCGCTCGCGGCGGCCGTACCCGGCGCCGTGGACGCCTGGCTCCTGCTGCTGCGCGAACATGGCACACGCACCCTCGCCGAGGTGCTGGACCCGGCCATCGGCTACGCCGCCGCCGGACACCCGCTGGTGGGTCAGGCCGGCGCCACCGTGGCGGCCGTCCGGTCACTGTTCGAGGAGCACTGGCCGACCTCCGCCGCGCTCTGGCTGCGCGGCGGCCGGCCACCGGTGGCGGGGGAGATGGTCGCCAACCCGGCGTACGCGGACACCCTGCGCCGGCTGGTCGAGGCGGGACAGGCGGCCGGCGCGGACCGGGAGGCGCAGATCGAGGCCGCGCGCCGGGCCTGGAGCACGGGTTTCGTGGCCGAGGCGATCGACGCGTTCAGCCGGCGGCCGTTCCAGGACTCCAGTGGACGGCCGCACGCCGGGCTGGTCACCGGTGACGACCTGGCCGCGTACTCGGCGACCTGGGAGGCGCCCGTCACCCTCGACTGGCACGGCTACTCGGTGGCGAAGACCGGCTTCTGGGGCCAGGGTCCGGTGTTGCTGGAGACGCTGGCCACCCTGGACGCGCTCGACGATCCCGGTGCCTACGACCCGGCGACCGCGGCGGGAGTGCACGCCCAGGTCGAGGCGCTCAAGCTCGCCTTCGCCGACCGGGAGGCGTGGTACGGCGACGGCGCCGAGGTGCCCGGCACCGCGCTGCTCTCCCGGGAGTACGCGCGCGAGCGGGCGGCCCTGATCGGTGATCGCGCGTCGGCGGAGTTGCGGCCGGGGCGACCTGGCGGCTCGCGGCCACGCCTGCCGGCCCACGTCCGACCCGACACCGTACGGCGGGCACACGCGACGGACCCGACGACCGGGGAGCCGACCGTGCGCTCGGACGGGGTGACCCGTGGCGACACCTGCCACGTGGACGTCGTCGACCGCTGGGGCAACATGATCTCCGCGACCCCCAGTGGGGGCTGGTTGCAGAGTTCGCCGACCATTCCGGAACTCGGCTTCCCGCTGGGCAGCCGGTTGCAGATGTGCTGGCTGGAGGAGGGGTTCGCGTCCTCGTTGACGCCGGGCCGTCGACCGCGTACGACGTTGAGCCCGACGATGGTGCACCGCGACGGCGAACCGGTGCTGGCCTGCGGGACCCCCGGCGGTGACCAGCAGGACCAGTGGCAGTTGCCGTTCCTGCTGCGGCATCTCCTCGCTGGCCAACCGCTCCAGGAGGCGATCGACGCGCCGGCGTGGCACACGCTGAGCCTGCCGGAGTCGTTCTATCCACGCGCGATGGAGCCCGGCGTCCTGGTGGTGGAGGACCGGCTCGACGAGGGCGTGCGGGCGGCCCTGCGGGCGTACGGGCACGAGGTGCGGGTCACCGACGGATGGAGCCTGGGCCGGCTGTGCGCGGTGACCCGTGATCCGTCGACGGGCGTGCTGGCCGCCGGTGCCAACCCCCGAGGCATGCAGGGCTACGCGTGCGGCCGTTAGGGCGGGCCGTCAGACGCCGCGCGCGAACAGGGCGAGGCGTACCCGGTTGGGGCTGTCGGTCTTGGTCATCAGGCTGGTGATGTGGGTCTTCACCGTGGTGACACCGATGTGCAACCGGTCGCCGATCTCGGTGTTGGACAGGCCCTCGGCGACCAGGTCCAGCACGTCCCGTTCGCGGGCGGTCAGACCCTGCACCAGTCGTGGAGTCTCGGGTCGGGCGTGCACCGCGCGCTGGACGAGACGCCGCAGCACCTCCGGGCTGAACGGGCTGTCACCGACGGCGGCCCGGCGGATGCCGTCGAGCAGCTCGACCGGCGGCGCGTCCTTGAGGAGGAACCCGCAGGCTCCGGCGGTCAGGGCGGGGTAGAGGTGGTCGTCGTCGCCGAACGTGGTCAGCACCAGGATGCGGGTGCTGGGGCGGTCGGCGAGGATCCGGCTGGTCGCGGTGATCCCGTCGACACCGGGCATGCGCAGGTCCATGACGACGACGTCGGGCAGGAGCCGCCCGGCCAGCGGGATCGCCTCGCGGCCGTTGTCGGCCTCGCCGACGACCTCGATGTCGGGTTGGGCGTCGCAGAGCATGCGCAACCCGGCTCGGATGAGGTGCTGGTCGTCGACCAGCAACACCCGGATCACGCCGGCTCCGGCGCGGGCGAACCGGCGGGGGCCGTGCGGTCGCGGGGCACCGAGCGGGCGGGCGGCTCGGCGGGGGCCGGGAGCACGGTGCGCACCCGCCACCCCGTCGGTGTCGGGCCGGCCTCCAGTCGACCGCCGAGGACCTCGACGCGCTCGCGCATCCCGGTGATGCCGTGCCCGCCACCGGTCGGCGCGCCCACCGACGCCCCACCGTGTCCTTTGTCGGCCACCTCCCAGTGCACGGCATCGTCGCGGACCGTGACCACGAGGTGGGCGAACGCGGACGTCCCCGCGTGTTTGGCCACGTTCGTCAGCGCCTCCTGGGTCAGTCGCAGCACCGCCATGCCGCGGACCGCGTCGAGCGAGCCGATCGCCGGATCGAGGTCGGCCTCCACTGTGACACCAGCCTGGCGGGCCCGGTCGATGGACGCGCCGATCGCCGCCGGCAGCGCCGAGGGGTCGATCGCGGTCAGCGCCGCGTCACCGCGTACCCCGTCGGGGTCGCGCAGCACCGCGACCAGCCGGCGCAGCTCCGCCAGGGCCGCGGTGCCGGTGCCGTGCACGTCGTCGAACACCGCGCCCACCCGGGGGTCCAGGTCGGTGAGCACGTGCCGGGCCACGCCGACCCGCAGGACCATCGACGCCACGTGGTGCGCGACGACGTCGTGCAGCTCGCGGGCGATGGCGGCGCGTTCGTCGGCGCGGGCCGCACGGGTCTCCGACGCGTGCTGGCGCTGCTCGGCCACCGCCCGCTCGACGGCCTGTCGACTCAACTGGCGGTTGGTGCGGATGACGAGGCCGAGCAGCACCGGCACGCCGACCTCCAGGGCCAGGCCGACCACACCGGAGCCGAGTTGGCTGAGCGTGTCGCCGATCGAGTCGATCAGGTTGACCACCACCAGCAGCGCGCTGGACAGCCAGATGACCCGGGGGCGATGTGCCCGCATGGTGACCTCGAGCAGCGCCCAACTGGCACCGACCTGGTTGATCGTGAAGTCCTCGACGAGGCCGAGCGCGACCGCCAGCAGGGCGGTCTGGATCACCAGGTTGACCACCGGTCGACGGTGTGCCGCCAGCGCCACCGCGAACGCGACCACCGCGAGGATCCACTGTGTCGTGCTGGTGGTGTGGCGGTGGGGGACGAGGAGCAGGAAACCGAGCCCGCTGAGGTCGAGCAGCACCATCCGCACGAGCGTGTCCCGCATGTCGAACAGTCGCCCCGGCCATCCCACGGTGGTCAGCCTAGGTGCTGCGCGCCGGTGGCGGCAGCCGCCGGCCGCCGCCACCGGGGCCGGACCGCGAGGTACGCGGCCAGGCCCAGCGGTCCGAGCAGGATGGTCAGCAGCAGCACCGGAGCCATCACCAGCGCCGGCACCCCCCGTTCCCTGCTGTCCAACCACGCCCAGCGGCCGACGAACAGGTCGAAGGCGATCATGTGCGCCCAGCCCGCCGCCGCCCCGGTCGAGGTGCCGAGCAGGTCACGCACCCCGTCCAGGGTCGGTGACCGCACGGCCGTCAGCACGTCGCCGATCGCCGGGATCACCAGCAGGGCGTAGATCACCACGACCGGCAGCACGATCAGCGGCGAGGCGATGATCCGGGCGGTCCACGTCCAGCGCGGCAGCAGGATCATCAGCGCCCAGAACGGCGCGGCCACCGCGAACGTCAGGGAGAACAGCGTCTGGGTCACGCGGCCAACGCCAGTTCCGGGCGGCGTCGGCGGGCCAGCACCAGCCCGGTGGCGGCCGCCGTCGCGACCAGCAGGGCCGCGGCCGCGGCCAGCGTGCCGGCGTCCGGGCGCAGCAGCGGCTGTCCGCGCAGCGCCTGCCAGGTCAACAACACGATGAGTACGCCGTACGCGCTGCCCGCGACGACCAGCAGGCGGACGCGGGTACGCGCGTCCAGCCGGGTGGCGAACCGGGTCAGCAGGATCGCCAGGATCGGCAGCGCCTGGAGGGCGTGCAGCCCCACGAAGTGCCCGATCCGCAGGTCACCGCCGGTGGTGCTCCAGCCGACGATCGGCAACCCCGGCCCGCCGTCGGGCACGCCGACGCTGTGCGCCCCGCTGATCCCCTCGATCCCCGGGTCCTGCGTCGGCAGCACCATCGGCACCGCCGCGAGCATGCCCAGCAGGGACAGGCCGAGGCCCCACCCGACGGCGGTCGCGGCGACCCGGTCGGGGATCCGCTGGATCAGGACCACGATCCCGATGACGAGGTGCGCGACGAACAGAATCAGGATCGCCAGGCCGGTCAACGCGGTCAACAGGGTGTTCAGGGGGGTGGAGATGTTGTAGTGGCTGGTCTCCCCGCGGAGCATCTGACCGACGATCCACGCGTTCTCGACGACCGCCACCGCGACGATGATAACGGCCGCCCTCTCGACGGCCCGGCTGCGGCGGGGCAGCAGGGAGAGCATCCAGGCGAGCGTCGCGCCGTACAGCACGAAGGACACCCCGAACTTGAACGGCTTGAGCCAGATCGGCGCCCCGGTGAGGACGCGCGAGTCGGCGAAGACGCCAACCGCGGCGATGACGGTGAGCACCGCCATCACGGAGACCAGGACCATCAGTGGGCGGTTCCAGTGCGTCGCCCGACGCAGCACGGTAGTCATGCCTGTAGATGCTCGTGGCCGGTCCCGTCGAAAGCGTCCGACCGCGAGCCCCGGTTGCGGCCGGCGGTCGGAGCGGGCCTCCTCCCCGGGTAGGAGATGAAAGCCGTCGAAGTGCGTCGCTGGCGCTGGCACAATTGCCTGCCTGCCGAGCGGACGGGGAGCGACAGGTGCCGACCAATGCGGACCGCATCCAACCGAACGAGACAGTGGTGCCGCTGCTGCACTGCGCGGCGCCGGAGGAGACTGTGGCGTTCTGGCGGGCCCTCGGGTTCGAGGTGGCCTTCGAGCAGCTCAAACCGTACCTGTACCTGGCCTTCACCTGGAGTGGGTTGCAGCTGCACTACGGCCCGGCGCCCAAGGACCTGGACCCGGCGAAGGAGACCTCCGGTGGCTGCCTGGTGATGGTCGACGAGGTGGCGGCGTACCACGCGGCGTTCACCGAGGCGATGCGCCGCAGCTACGGCAGGGCGCTGGTCAAGGGCCTGCCCCGGGTGACCCGCTACCGCACCGGAGCGTCGCGGTTCAGCATCGTCGACCCGTCGGGCAACACCATCGTCTTCATCCAGCGGGACGAGCCGAAAGACCTGGAGTACGGCGGGTCGACGGATTTGCAGGGCCTGACGCGGGTGCTCGACAACGCGCGGATCCTGCGCGAGTTCAAGATGGACGATCGGGCGGCCTACCGGGCGCTCGACTCGGGAATGCGCCGCCGCGCCGAGGGCGCTCCGGCCGTCGAGCAGGCGATGGCGTTGGCCGGCCTGATCGAGTTGTCGGTCGCGCTGGACAAGGCCGACCGGGTGCCCGAGTGGGGAGCCCGCCTCCGGGCGTTGTCCCTGACACCAGCCCAGCGGACGCAGGTGGAGCAGTACGTCGCCGACCCGGCCCTGCTCACGCCGTGGATGCCGCCGCAGCGGTGAGCACACCGAACCGCCTATCGCACGGAACGGCACGAAATTACCGCTTTAGGGTAAGGATGCACATCACGACTACATCCTCCGATAGCTTTCGAAGCAGAGGAAAACTCGTATTCCTCCCTTCGCGTGCGTAAAGGAGTCAGTAATGAAGCGCAGCGTTGCGCTCGCGGCAGCCCTCCTGGCGGGTCTGACCAGCGTCGGTTCGGCCCCCGGAACGGCTCTCGCCGACGGTGGTGGCCCCGGATACCACGACGACCGCAAGGGGGGTGAAAACCACCACGGCGACGAGGGCGCGGTCTTCGTCCAGACGAACAAGGCCGAAGGCAACACCATCAAGGTGTACGACCGCGACGAGGACGGCCGTCTCACCAAGGCGGGTGAGTACGAGACCGGCGGGCTGGGCGGCTTCACCATCGGCGCGCCGCTGGACGCGCTGGCCTCGCAGGGTTCCCTGATCTACCACAAGGGGCTGCTCTTCGCGGTCAACGCCGGCAGCAACACCGTGACCGTCTTCGGTGTCGAGGGCACCAAGCTGCACAAGCTCCAGGTCATCTGGTCCGGTGGCCTGCTGCCGGTCAGCATCGCGGCCCGGGGCGACCTCGTCTACGTCCTCAACGCCGGTGGCGAAGGCTCGGTGCAGGGCTTCGAGCTGCGCAAGGGACACCTGTCGCGGATCGAGGACGCCAACCGCTCGCTCGGGCTGCACAACGGCAACCCGCCCGCGTTCGGCACCGCCCCGGCCCAGGTCAAGATCGACCCGGACAGCGAGTTCGTCCTGGTGTCGACCAAGGGCGCCAACGTGATGTTCAGCTACGAGATCGGTCGCGACGGCGAGCTGGCCCGCAACCCCGTCATCAGCGACGCGGGAAACACCCCGTTCGGCTTCACCTTCGACAGCGAGGACTCGCTGCTGGTCACCGAGTCGGGTGCGAACGCGGTCAGCCGGTTCGAGTTGGAAGACGACGGCACGCTCGACCAGGTCGGGCCGTCGGTGCCCAACGGTCAGCAGGCGTCGTGCTGGATCCAGCGCGTCGGTGACTACTTCTTCGTCGCCAACGCGGGCAGCTCCACCATCAGCTCCTACCGCGTCGACGACGACGGCAAGCTCGAAATCGTCAAGAACGTCGCCGCCGACACCAACGGCGGGTCGATCGACATGACCACCGAAGACGGCTTCCTGTACGTGCAGAACGCCACCGCCGGCAACGTGCAGGGCTACGAGGTGAACGAGGACGGTTCGCTGAGGCTCGTCACCACCGTGGAGGGCCTGCCGAAGTTCGAGAACGGCATCGGCATGGAAGGCATCGCCGCCTCCTGAGACGCGTCACCCGCTGGTCCCGGTCGCTCGCCGACCGGGACCAGCTTTCGGCGTGTCACGAGGCGTGACGATTGGGCGGACCGCCCCGGGGCACGTCCCTCCGCAGCACCCTGCGAGGTCGTGTTCAGAATGAACCGATCGGTCATATCTCCCGTGATGACGGTCAGGGTCACCCACCAGAGTCGCGGAGGCAGGATGTCAACGGTTCGAACTGGTCCGGTCATCGGACTGCTCGTGCAGATCGCGGTGCTGGCGGTGCTCGCCGGGACCGTCGGTCTCGGCGCCGCGGGGTGGGCGGCCGGCCTGGCGTACGGGATTGGCCTGTGCGCCCTGCTCGGCCGGGGGTTGTCCCGCTCGGGTGCGCGGGGCCTGAGCCCGGCCGACCGGGTGACCCTGAGTCGGGCGATCCTCGTCGGCGGTGTGACGGCCCTGGCCGCGGACGCGCTCACCCGGCCGGCGCCGATCGCGGTGCTGGTCGCCCTGACCGCCGTGGCGTTGGCCCTCGACGCGGTGGACGGGTACACGGCCCGGCGCACCGGGACCACCAGTGAGCTGGGCGCGCGCTTCGACATGGAGATCGACTCCTTCCTGGTGCTGGTGCTCTGCCTGCACGTCGCTCCGGCGGTGGGCGGCTGGGTGCTCGCGATCGGCGCGATGCGCTACGTCTTCGTCGCCGCGAGCTGGGTGCTGGGCTGGATGCGTGGGTCCCTGCCGCCGCGCTACTGGCGCAAGGTCGTCGCGGCGATCCAGGGCGTGGTGTTGATGGTGGCCATGGGAGACGCGCTACCCGGGCCGCTGACGACCCTTGTGCTGGTGGCGTCACTGGCGCTGCTGATCGAGTCGTTCGGCCGCGACGTCACGTGGCTGTGGCAGACCCGGCACCGTCGCCACACCCCGCTCCACGGCACCCCGGCCGTACCGGCCACGATGGTCCACCTGACCAGCCACCGTGCGACGGGCGCCGTGGCCCGTGGCGGGGTCGCCCGCGTCTGAGCCGCCGGGTACGCCGCACTCCGCAGTGACCATGGAAGGATGCCCGGGTTGTCGCTCTTGACGCGAGTACGTGAGCTGCCGAGCCAGAGGCGAGAGGCGATGAGGGACGGACCACCGGGTGGCACCGCCGACGACGGCACCGCAGGCGCGGGCCGAGCGAGGCGCGCCATCGTCGCCCGGCTGACGACCGTGCTGGCCGCACTGCTCGTGTTGTTCGTCCTCACCATGCCGTACGACTTCGGCCGTCTCACCCCGGCGGCGTTCGTGCGGATCCCCCTGGAGGCGCTGCTGGTCGTGGCCCTCCTGCTCGCCCTGCCGTCGCGGTGGAGCCGGCTGGTGGCCACCCTCGCCGGCGTGGCCCTCGGCCTGCTCGGCCTGCTGAAGCTGCTCGACCTGGGGTTCTCCGCCTCGCTCAGCCGGGCGTTCGACCCGGTGCTCGACTGGGCGTTGCTCGACGAGGGGTTCGCCTTCCTCAGCGAGTCGTACGGTCGGCCCGCCGCCATCGGCGCCGCGAGCGTGCTGGCGGTGCTGGTCGTGGGCCTGCCCATCCTGGTCACGTTGTCGGTGCGACGACTGCGGTGGCTGGTGATCCGGCACCGCACCGGGACGACGCGGCTCGTGGCCGCGCTGGTGGTCCTCTGGGTGGCCTGCGCCGCGTTCAACGTGCGGGTGTCGGGTCTACCGGTCTCCGACACGTCCGCGACCACCCTGGCCAACGGCCACGGCTTCCAGGTGCGCCTGCGCCTCGACGACCGGGAGACGTTCGGGGCCCTGATCGAGGACGACCGGTTCGGCGACACACCGGGCGACCAGTTGTTGACCGCACTGCGC
Organism: Micromonospora sp. NPDC048898; assembly: GCF_043198035.1. Classification (NCBI taxonomy): domain Bacteria; kingdom Bacillati; phylum Actinomycetota; class Actinomycetes; order Micromonosporales; family Micromonosporaceae; genus Micromonospora; species Micromonospora sp. NPDC048898. The sequence goes on along the minus strand of NZ_JBICUF010000002.1, from coordinate 237,688 downwards.
GGCAAGAACGTGGTCATCGCCTTCGTGGAGAGCTACGGCCGGGACGCCGTCGAGGACCCGGAGTTCGCGCCGCAGGTCGGTGCGGTTCTCGACGGCGGCACCAGCCGACTGGCCGCGGCGGGGTTCGCCGCGCAGAGCGGCTTCCTCACCTCGCCGACGTTCGGCGGTGGCAGTTGGCTCGCGCACGACACGCTGCTCTCCGGCCTCTGGATCGACAACGACCAGCGGCACCGCACCCTGCTGGCGAGTGACCGGATGACCCTCAACGGCGCCTTCCGGCGGGCGAACTGGCAGACCGTGGGTGTCATGCCCGCCGTCACCCGAGCGTGGCCAGAGGGCTCCTTCTTCGGCTACGACCGGTTCTACAACGCCAAGACGCTCGCGTACCGTGGCCCGAAGTTCAGCTTCGGCACCCCGCCCGACCAGTACACCCTGGCCAGTTGGCGGCGGCTGGAGCAGGCGAGGCACGACGGCACCCCGGTGATGACGGAGTTGGCGCTGGTGTCGAGTCATGCGCCCTGGACGCCCGTCCCGCCATTCGTCGACTGGGCCACGGTGGGCGACGGATCGGTCTTCCGCGCCGCCGGCCGGGCGTCGGACGAGCGGCGACGAAGCACCACCCAGATCCGGGCGGACTACCGGCACTCCATCGAGTACACGATGGGCTCGCTCATCTCCTACGTGCAGACCTACGGCGACGACGATCTCGTGTTCATCGTGCTCGGTGACCACCAGCCCGCCGCGGTCGTCACCGGCGAGAACGCCAGCCGCGACGTCCCGATCTCGATCATCACGCGGGACCGGGCCGTCTTGGACCGGATCTCCGGGTGGGGCTGGCAGGACGGGCTGAAGCCCGGGCCGCAGGCACCGGTCTGGCGGATGGACGCCTTCCGCGACCGGTTTTTGACCGCCTTCGGACCGTAACCCCGGCCACCTCTCTCACGGACTGGACCCCACACAGATGACGGCTACCACCGACACCAGGATCGCCGCGCTCCGGATCGACCCGGTGATGTCCCCGCTGCACCGGTCGCTGGACGTCTACTACGGCGACCCCGACCGGGACGCGCGGATGGACGCCTTCTACGCCCGGTTCGTCACGAGTGGGGATCTCGTCTTCGACATCGGCTCCCACGTGGGCGACCACATCGGTAGCTTCCGCCGCCTCGGAGCCCGGGTCGTCGCCGTGGAGCCGCAGCCGCTGTGTCTGCGCGCCCTGCGGGCGATCTACGCCGACGACGACCAGGTCACTCTCGTCGAAGCGGCGTGCGGCGCGCGCACCGGGCGTACCCGGTTGCACGTCAACTCCACGAACCCCACCGTGTCGACCGCCTCGCCCGACTTCGTGCGGGCGGCGAAGGGTGCCGGCGGGTGGGAGGGCGAGGTGTGGGATGCCGACATCGAGGTGCCGGTGGTCACCGTCGACGCGCTGATCGACGAGCACGGCGTGCCGACCTTCGCCAAGATAGACGTGGAGGGTTTCGAGGACGAGGTGCTGGCCGGCCTGAGTCGGTCGCTGCCGGCGCTCTCCTTCGAGTTCACCACGATCGCGCGCGCGGTTGCCGGTCGGTGTCTCGATCGGCTGACCACGCTCGGTTTCGACGGCTTCGACGTCGCGCTGGGCGACAACAAGTCGATGACCTTCGAGCGGTGGCTACCCGCCAGTGACATGGCGGCACACCTGCGCGACCTGCCGCACCTGGCGAATTCCGGCGACGTGTACTGCGTGACCGGTCGGCACCAGCCGGGAGCCGAGGCGAGCACCGCCGCCGTCTGAGCATCGAACCCGGCCGGATCCGACGTGGGGCCTGCCGCGCCAGCGGCGAGTTGCGAGGTCAGCGACGGCAGCCGGTGCTGGGCTGACCCCCTCGTACCGCGTCCTTTGCTCTGCACCCGCCGGTGCGCCACGCACGGTCCGTAACCGGCGCGTCTTTGCTCTGCACCCTTCGGTGCGCCAGGCACGGTCCGTAACTGGCGCGTCCGCGGGTGCAGAGCAAAGGACGTGTGGGCACCCCCAGCCACCGGGGTCAGCGGCGACCTTCGGCGCACCGGATCCGCACACCCCTCCGTGGACCGCACCCGACGCTCGGCGCCTGCTGGTGTCGTGGCGGCAATCGCTATCTTGTAGCCATGAGAATGGATGGGGCTTCGGCGTACGTGGTTCGGCGGAGCCGGCTCCGGACCGGACTGACGTTGGCGCTGTACAGCCTGTTACCGGTCACGGCCATCGTGATCGGCCTGCAGGACCTGTCCGTCCGCTATCTGTTCTTCATCCTCGGGGTGCTGTTCGAGGTTATCTTCCTCGCCAGCGGACGTCGTCGCGTGCTGAGCGCGATGCGGCGGGAGGTGCTCTTCGCGATCGATGAGCAGGGCGTCTACCTGGGCCCGGATGACTTCGGCCGGCCGGCGACGCGCGAACCCTGGTCCAATATCGACGCCATCGTCTACTTCCACGGTCGAGTGTGGACGACGAGTAGCATCCCCGCCACGAACCGCAACGTAGGTATCGTGCAAGGCAACAGGATCGTTCACTCCCGGGGGATGGGCGGCTGGTGGTTGAACGTCCGGCGGGCCTCCGCGGCCGCCGCCCGGTTCGGTGGGGGAACGCCGGTGCTCAAGGCGCCATTTTACGGCCAGATATCGCGCGAGTGGTTCCACACCATCCCGTTGCCGCCAAACTGGCTCGCCAACCACGCCAGACCCGGGACCAGGCACTGACCAGCGGACGACCGGCGCCCGCGCGACGCCGTCACCCGAACCGAGCGCGGAGCTAGTGTTCGTAACCTGGATCCGCCAGACTGCGCGGTATGCATGATCATTGGCGCCGGTGGGCGTGGGTCGGTGTGCTCGTCGTCGGGCTGATCCTCTACATGGCGGTGCTGCGGACCCTGGTCAGCACCAAGAACCCGAACTTCGTCCCGGCGCTGATCCTGCTCGGGGCGACGCTGGTGCCGCTGACGTTCCTGACGTTCGCGCAGGCCCGTACCGGGCGGTGGCAGGTGCCGGCGTCGGTGCTGGTGACGTCGGCGTTCTTCGGCGGGGTGATCGGCACGGTGGTCGCCGGCACCCTGGAGTACGACACCCTGCGCGGCCTCGGCACCCTGCCCATGCTGTTCGTGGCACTGATCGAGGAGTCGGCGAAGCTGATCGTCCCGGTGGTGCTGCTGTTCACGGTGGTGGCCCAGCGTCGCCGCCGGGTGCCCTCCGACGGGCTGATCATCGGCATCGCCGCCGGCATGGGTTTCGCCGCACTGGAGACGATGGGGTACGCCTTCAGCGCGCTGCTGAGTTCGCAGGGCAACATCGGCGCGGTGGAGCAGACGCTCTTCATCCGGGGTCTGACGGCGCCCGCCGGTCACACCGCCTGGACCGGGCTGACCGCCGGTGCGCTGTGGGCGTTGCTGGCGAGCCCGAGCGTCGGTCGGCTCTTCGGGTTCCTCGGCACGTTCCTGGGTGTCGTCGTCCTGCACACCCTCTGGGACACGTTCTCCGGCTCCCTGGTCTTCGTCGTGTTGGCGATCATCAGCATCGGCTGGCTGCTCTGGGAGTTGCGCCGCTACCGGACCTTCGGCGACCAGCACGTGGGCCGGCCGCGACCGAGCTGACCAGCGCCGTCCTCCATGCCTCTCCCGGCCCGCACGAAGGGCCGGGGGAGGCATCACTTCGTGATCCCGCTGCGACCGGGTCGGCACCTCATCTAACGTCAGAGTGTTCGTATTTGGCGGGATTGGTCGGGAAGGTGCGGCGATGGGGGTGCGGACCTGGATCGAGGGCTGGCCGGTCTACCGCCAGCTCACCGGCACCGACCCGCTCGGGCGGGGCACGGCGGCCGAGTCCGACGGGTCCCGCGCGCTCACCGCCCGCACCGACACCGCCGACTCGATGGCCCGGTCCGTCTGCCCGTACTGCGCCGTCGGCTGCGGGCAGCGGGTGTACGTCAAGGACGGCCAGGTCAGCCAGATCGAGGGCGATCCGGACAGCCCGATCTCACGGGGTCGACTCTGCCCGAAGGGCTCGGCCAGCAGGAGCCTGGTGACCAGTCCACTGCGGCAGACCACGGTCCGCTACCGGCGGCCGTACGGCACCGAGTGGGAGGACCTCGATCTCGACACGGCGATGCACATGATCGCCGATCGGATCCTGGCCGCCCGGGACGAGACCTGGGAGGACGTCGACGCCGAGGGTCGACCGCTGAACCGGACGCTTGGTTTCTCCAGTCTGGGTGGGGCGACGCTGGACAACGAGGAGAACTACCTCATCAAGAAGTTGTTCACCGCGATGGGGGCGCTCCAGATCGAGAACCAGGCCCGTATTTGACACTCCGCCACCGTCCCCGGTCTGGGGACCAGCTTCGGTCGTGGCGGTGCCACCCAGTTCCAGCAGGATCTGTCGAACTCCGACGTGATCGTCATCCAGGGCTCGAACATGGCTGAGGCGCACCCGGTGGGCTTCCAGTGGGTGATGGAGGCCAAGCGCCGTGGCGCGAAGGTCTTCCACGTCGACCCCCGGTTCACCCGCACCAGCGCGCTTGCCGACTCGTACCTGCCGATCCGGGCGGGCACGGACATCGCCCTGCTCGGCGGGGTGATCCGCTACATCCTGAACAACGAGCTGGACTTCCGGGAGTACGTCGTCGCCTACACCAACGCCGCGACGATCGTGACCGACGAGTTCGTCGACACCGAGGACCTGCACGGGATCTTCTCCGGCTTCAACGACGACAACGCCACCTACGACCAGGCCAGTTGGCGGTACCACGGCCACAGCCAGACCCAGACGACCCGCGACAGCGAGACCCAGCGGGAAACCGCGGCGGGGTTGGAGAACGAGTCGCACGGCGCACCGGTCGGCGGGCAGACCGAACGCGACGAGACGTTGCAGGACCCGCGCTGCGTCTACCAGATCCTCAAGCGGCACTACTCCCGCTACACGCCGGAGATGGTGGAACGGGTCTGCGGCATCCCGCAGGACAAGTTCCTCGAACTGGCCCAGGCGTGGACGGAGAACTCCGGCCGCGACCGCACCGGCATGCTCGTCTACTCCGTCGGGTGGACCCAGCACAGCGTGGGTGTGCAGTACATCCGCACCGGCGCGATCATCCAACTGCTGCTCGGCAACGTGGGCCGCCCGGGTGGTGGGGTGATGGCCCTGCGGGGGCACGCCAGCATCCAGGGCTCGACGGACATTCCGACGTTGTTCAACCTGCTGCCCGGCTACCTGCCGATGCCGCACCACGCCAACCACCCGACCCTGGCCGCGTGGGTGGACAGCATCGCGCACCCCGGGCAGAAGGGCTTCTGGGGCAATGCCCGCACCTACGGGGTCAACCTGCTCAAGGCGTACTGGGGTGACGCCGCCACCGCCGAGAACGACTACTGCTACGGCTACCTGCCGCGAATGACCGGTGACCACGGCACGTACCAGCAGGTGCTCAACATGATCGACGGGAAGATCAAGGGGTACTTCCTGCTGGGGCAGAACCCGGCGGTCGGTTCGGCGCACGGTCGCGCGCAGCGGCTCGGCATGGCCAACCTGGACTGGCTGGTGGTCCGGGACCTGTTCGAGATCGAGAGCGCCACGTTCTGGAAGAACGCCCCGGAGATCGAGACCGGCGAGATCGTGACGGGGGAGTGCCGTACGGAGGTGTTCTTCCTGCCGGCCGCGTCGCACGTGGAGAAGGAGGGCACGTTCACCCAGACGCAGCGGCTGTTGCAGTGGCGGGAGAAGGCCGTCGAGCCGCCGGGTGACGCCCGCTCCGAGCTGTGGTTCTTCTACCACCTCGGGCGGATCGTCCGGGAACGGCTGGCGTCGTCGACCCGGCCGCGCGACCGTGCCCTGCTCGACCTCAACTGGAACTACCCCACGCACGGTCCGCACGAGGAGCCGAGCGCCGAGTCGGTGCTCTACGAGATCAACGGGTACGACGTGGCGACCGGCCGGCCCCTGTCGTCGTTCACCGAGATGAAGGCCGATGGCTCCACCGCCGGTGGTTGCTGGATCTACACCGGGGTGTACGCCGACGGTGTCAACCAGGCCGCCCGCCGCAAACCCGGCGCCCAGCAGTCCCTGGTGGCCCCGGAGTGGGGGTGGGCGTGGCCGGCGAACCGGCGGATCCTCTACAACCGTGCCTCCGCCGACCCGGACGGCAACCCGTGGAGTGAGCGCAAACGCTACGTGTGGTGGGACGCGGAGAAGTCCGAGTGGACCGGCTACGACGTGCCGGACTTCGAGAAGACCAAACCGCCGTCGTACCGGCCGGAGCGCGACGCCTCGGGCGTGGCGGGCATCGCCGGCGACGACCCGTTCATCCTCCAGGGCGACGGGAAGGGCTGGCTGTACGCGCCGACCGGCGTGCTCGACGGGCCGCTGCCGACGCACTACGAGCCGGTCGAGTCGCCGGTGCGTAACCCGCTCTACCGGCAGCAGGCCAACCCGACCCGCAAGGTCTACACGCACCCGATCAACACGCTCAACCCGAGCCCACCAGAACCACACAGTCAGGTCTTCCCGTACGTGTTCACGGTCAGCCGGCTCACCGAGCACCACACCGCCGGTGGGATGAGCCGGACCGTGCGGACGCTTGCCGAACTGCAACCGGAGATGTTCGTCGAGGTGTCGCCGGAGTTGGCGGTCGAACGCGGGCTCACCCACCTGGGTTGGGCGCACCTGGTGACCGCCCGTGCGGCCATCGAGGCGAAGGTGCTGGTGACCGACCGGCTGACCCCGTTGCGGGTGGACGGTCGGATCATCCACCAGGTGTGGTTGCCGTACCACTTCGGTTTCGAGGGTCTGGTGACCGGCGACTCGGCCAACGACCTGTTCGGCATCAGCCTGGACCCGAACGTCCTGATCCAGGAGAGCAAGGTCGGCACCTGCGACGTCCAGCCGGGACGCCGTCCCCGCGGGCTGAAGCTGCAGGAACTCGTCATCGACTACCGCCGGCGGTCCGGGGATCTCAGCCCGCACTACCCACCGCAGGTCACGACCGACTCCGCCGACGGCGGCCCGGACCAGGAGGTCTGACCCATGCCCCACGCCAACGCCCTGTACGGGCCGCTGGACCCGGCGCCGGACGCCGGTTACGAGGACGCGCCGCCGCGGATGGGGTTCTTCACCGACACCAGCGTGTGCATCGGCTGCAAGGCCTGCGAGGTCGCCTGCAAGGAGTGGAACCTCGTCCCGGAGAGCGGCCTGGACCTGCTCGGCATGTCCTACGACAACACCGGCGCGTTGACCGCGAACTCGTGGCGGCACGTCGCGTTCGTCGAGCAGCCCCGCCGGGCCGGCCTGGCGACCCCGGCGTTCGCGCACACCCCGGACGGGCCGGCGGTCAGCCCGGCGACGGCGACGCTCGGTGCGCTGACGAGCGTCGACACCGGAACCAACCCGGGTCTGCCCACCGGCACGCCCGCGGCGGCGGCCCGCATGTCGGCCGGCGCCGCACCGGAGTTCCTGGGGATGCCGGGTGCGCAGCCGCCGGGTCGGGGCACCGGTGTGGAGGAGCGCACGGATTTCCGGTGGTTGATGATGTCGGATGTCTGTAAGCACTGCACGCATGCGGCGTGTCTGGATGTGTGTCCGACGGGTTCGTTGTTCCGGACCGAGTTCGGTTCGGTGGTGGTGCAGGAGGACATCTGCAACGGTTGTGGCTACTGCATTTCGGCGTGTCCGTACGGGGTGATCGACCAGCGTAGGGACGACGGTCGGGCGTGGAAGTGCACGTTGTGCTACGACCGGTTGGGTGCGGGGATGACGCCGGCGTGTGCGCAGGCGTGTCCGACGGAGTCGATCCAGTACGGGCCCCTGGACGAGTTGCGGGAGCGGGCCGCTGCCCGGGTGGCGACGCTGCACGACCGGGGCGTGCCGGAGGCCCGCCTGTACGGGCACGACGAGAACGACGGTGTGGGTGGTGACGGGGCGTTCTTCCTGCTGTTGGACGAGCCCGAGGTGTACGGGTTGCCACCGGACCCGGTGGTGACGACCCGGGACCTGCCGGCCATGTGGAAACGCGCCGGCCTCGCCGCGCTCGCCATGACAGCCGCCACCGTGTTCGCATTCGTCAGTGGTCGGCCATGACCGACAGGCCCCCGAACGAGCCGGCCGGCGCACGGTTCCGCGAGTTCCAGGACCGTCTCGACCAGGCCGTCGGGCAGCGCCCGCGCGGCCCGGGGCGCGGCCACGACGGTGAGCAACTGACCGTTCCGGTGGCCGACTTCGCCTCCTACTACGGCCGACCGATCCTCAAAGCGCCGGTGTGGAAGCACGACATCGCCGGTTACCTGTTCACCGGGGGCCTGGCCGCCGGCGGCGCGCTGATCGGCGCGGGCGCCCAACTGACCGGGCGCCCCGCCCTGCGTCGGGTGGGACGGTGGACGGCCCTCGGCGGCGTCACCGCCAGCGCGTACCTGCTGGTGCACGACCTCGGCCGGCCGGAGCGGTTCCACCACATGCTTCGGGTCGCCAAGCTGACCTCGCCGATGTCCGTCGGCACCTGGATCCTCACCGCGTTCGGCCCGGCCGCCGGTGTGGCCGCGATCGCCGAGCTGGCGCCCCGGCTCCCCGAGCATGGTCTTCTCGGACTCGCCCGCCGGCTGGCGCCCACCGTCGGCGACGTCGCCGGACTGGCCTCGGCGGTCACCGCCCCGGCGCTCGCCACGTACACCGGGGTGCTGCTGTCCGACACCGCCGTACCGGCCTGGCACGAGGCGTACCCCTCCATGCCGTTCGTCTTCGGTGGCAGCGCGCTCGCCGCCGCCACCGGGGTCGCACTGATCGCGGCACCCACGGCCCAGACCGCTCCGCTGCGACGACTCGCCGTCGTGGCGGCGACCATCAAGTATCTCGGCGGTCGCCGGATGGAGCGGATGGGCCTGGTCGGTGAGCCCTACCGGCAGGGTCGCAGCGGCCGGCTGGTCCGGGCGGGAGACGTGCTGCTGGGCGTGGGCACCGTCGCCGCGTTGTGCAGCCGGCGGAGCCGGATCCTGTCCGCGCTCTCCGGCGCCGCACTTGTCGCGTCGTCGGTCGCCACCCGGTTCGGCGTCTTCGAGGCGGGAATGGCGTCGGCGCGCGACCCGAAGTACACGGTCGTGCCGCAACGGGATCGACGCGACCGCAGGGAGGGCCGGTCGCCGGCCGAGAAGGGGACGTAACTCGACCAGCAGGCGCCAGCCAATGAGCCAGCAGACGGGGGACTCAGCTCATGGCACACACCGCAACCGACAGAGGAAGATCCGCGCCGACGCGGGGCCGCTGGGGCCTCGTCGTCGCCGCGGTGCTCGTCCAGCTCGCGCTCGGCGCGGTGTACGCGTGGAGCGTGTTCAACAAGCCGTTGCAGGACGAGTTCGGCTGGGCCAAGTGGGAGGCCGTGCTGCCGTTCGAGGTGGCGATCGGCACGATCTTCATCGGCAGCCTGATCGGCGGGCGCATCCAGGACCGGCGCGGCCCGCGACCTGTCGCGCTCGGCGGTGGCGTGCTCTACGCGGTCGGCAACATGCTTGCCTCGCTCACGTCGTCCGAGGACGACCTGTGGTTGCTGGTGCTCACCTACGGTGTGCTGGGCGGCATCGGCCTGGGGGCCGCGTACATCACCCCGATCGCGATGCTCGCCAAGTGGTTCCCGGACCGGCGTGGCCTGATCACCGGCATCGCGGTCGCCGGGTTCGGCTTCGGCGCGGTGATCGTCGCACCGGTGGCGAAGGGGCTGCTCAACGGCACCGACGACCCCACCCACGTGTTCTTCCCACTGGGCGTCGCGTACCTGATCGCGATCCTGCTCGGGGCGTCGTTCTTCCGTAACCCGCCGGCGGGCTACCAGGTGCCCGGGTTCACGCCGAAGACCGCTGGTCGCGCCCTCGCCGGCACCCGGGTCTACACCCTGCGCGAGGCCCTGCGCACCCGGCAGTGGTACCTGCTCACCGGCATCCTCGCGCTCAACGTCACCTGTGGCATCGCGCTGATCTCGCAGGCGTCCGATGCCGCCCAGGTGATCACCGGGGCCAGTGCGGCGGCCGCTGCCACCCTGGTCGGCGTGCTCGGTCTGTTCAACGGGGCTGGGCGGGTGGCCTGGGCGTGGTTGTCCGACCGCACCGGGCGGATGCCGGCGTTCCTCGGGATGCTCCTGCTCCAGGCGATCTGCTTCTTCATCCTGCCGCACGCCGCGTCGCTGGCGCTCTTCGCGGTCCTGGCCGCACTCGTCTACCTGGCGTACGGCGGCGGTTTCGGCACGATGCCCGCCACCGCGGCCGACTACTTCGGCACCCCCAACGGCGGCGCCATCTACGGCGCGATGATCGTGGCCTGGAGCATCGGAGGGGTGGTCGGCCCGCTCGTCACGTCGCTGCTCTACGAGGCGAGCGGCAAGAGCTACACCCTGCCGTTCACGGTCATCGCGATCGTCGCCCTGATCGCCCTGATCCTGCCACCGATCACCCGGATGCCCTCGGACCCAGAACCGTCCCGGTCGCGCTGACGCGGCGCGCCCGCCCGACCTCGTCGATCATGGAGTTGTGGTGGGGGACAAACTCCTCGTTGTCCGCCAAGTCAGGCACCACAACTCCATGATCGACCCCGCTGGGGGGTCAGCTGTTGCGGGCGAAGCCTCCCTTGGGGGCGATGATCTCCAGGTTGGTGCCGTCGGGGTCGTTGAAGTACGCGACCTCGGTGCCGACGGCGGCCGGCGGGTTCACCTCGCCCGCCGCGAAGGTGTACGGCTGCCCGAGGAACTCGCGCGGCGACTGCCCACATCAGGCAGGTGTCAGGCTCTTTCGACGCGCGGATGCCGACGATCGGTCAACCGCAGCCCGACGCCGCGGACCGCTTCGATGCTGGCTCCGGTGTCGAGCTCGTGCAGCTTGCGCCGCAGCCGTTTCACCAGGGACTGCACGTCCGCCCTGCGCTCTCGCCCCTCGTCGCGCCAGACCGACCGGTGCAGGTCGGCGTAGCTCCAGACCCGCACCGGCTCGGTGGTCAGGCAGATGAGCAGGTCGTGTTCCAGCCGGGTGAGGTCGACCTCGCGATCCCGGTGGCGGGCGACGGATCGGGTCGAGTCGATCACCAGGGCGGAGCTGGTCGTGGCGGGCGTCGGCGCGGACGCGGTGCCGGGCTGCCGCGGCACGGACGACGCGCTGCCCGGCTGTCGCGGTGCGGTCGACGTGCTGCCCGGCTGCCGCGGCGCGGCGATCAGTCGGCGTAGCTCGTCGAGGTCGGCCACCAGCAGCAGCGGCGCGATGCCGGCGAGGCGTTCGGCGAGCCGGATCCGCTCGGTCGGCGACGAGGTCACCGCGATCAGCAGCGGGAACGGCTCGTCGGCCGAATCGCCACTGCTCCACGTCGCCTCGTCGTCCTCGGCCACCGCACCGCCCGGGATCGAAGGGCATCCCTGCCCAGCTCTCGTCATGCTCGTGACAATGATTGGCAAGCGCGCCGCCAGCAGGGAAACTCTTAGCGACAAGTTGCTCACGGCAAGTTCTTGATCGTCCGTTCTTCTCGATCATAGTGTCCAGTCGGGCAACCAGCGTGACCCGCGCGGTGCATGGGGGGGCATGGAGGGTTCGATCGCTCGGTCCGCCGAGATGATGCTCCCGCACCCTCACCATGGCCCATTGACACCCTGGGTCGTTCTGAGGAGGCAGCACCGATGTTCAGACGTCCACAATGGCGGCGCACAGCCAGATCACTGGTGAGCGCCGGGGCGGCGACGATCCTCGCCGCGACCTGCTTGGCCACCATCGGTTCCGGCGCACAGGCCGCGCCGGGCACGACGGCGGCAGGGGACAAGATCCGACCGGAGCTCGCCAAGCAACTACAGGCCAAGAGTGAAGGGGACTTCTGGATCCGGTTCAAGGACCGGGCGGACCTGAGCAAGGCCAGCGCCATCAAGGACTGGTCCAAGCGCGGCACGGCGGTCGCGGACGCGTTGCGGCAGACCGCCGCGGCGAGCCAGGGCAAGATCCGGGCCGACCTCGACAGCTCCGGTGCGAAGTACCAGACCTTCTGGGCCACCAACGCGATCAAGGTGAGCAGCGGCTCGCTGGCGATGGCGCAGAAGTTCGCCGGTCACGCGGAGGTCGAGGGCCTCTACCCACCGGTTGCCTACAAGCTGCCTGAGACGATCAAGGGCACCGACGAGAAGACCGCGAACGCCCTGGAGTGGGGCGTCGCCAACATCAACGCCGACGACGTCTGGTCCGGGTACGGCGTCAAGGGCGAGGGCATCACCGTCGCGAGCATCGACAGTGGGGTGCAGTTCGACCACCCGGCCCTGGTGAACTCCTACCGGGGCAACAACGGCGACGGGACGTTCGACCACAACTACAACTGGTTCGACGCCGCCGGCACCTGCACGACCGGGCCCTGCGACGACGACGGCCACGGTACGCACACGATGGGCACGATGGCCGGCTCCGACGGCGCGAACCAGATCGGTGTCGCCCCCGGGGTCACCTGGATCGCGGCGAACGGTTGCTGCCCCACCGACGCCGCCCTGATCGAGTCCGGTCAGTGGATGCTCGAGCCGCTGGACCTCAACGGCCAGAACGCGGACGCGAGCAAGCGACCGAACATCATCAACAACTCGTGGGGCACCCGCACCCCGTCCAACGAGCCGTTCATGGAGGACGTGACGGACGCGTGGGCCGCGTCCGGGATCTTCGGCGTCTGGTCCAACGGCAACAGTGGGCCGGCCTGCCAGACCAGCGGCTCGCCGGGCAGCCTCGCCAGCAACTACTCGACCGGCGCGTACGACGTCAACAACAACATCGCCGGCTTCTCCGCCCGGGGCGCCGGGCAGAACGGCGAGATCAAGCCCAACATCTCCGCGCCGGGCGTGAACGTCCGGTCGAGCATCCCGGGCAACGGCTACGCCAGCAGCAGTGGCACCTCGATGGCCGCGCCGCACCTCGCCGGCGCGATCGCCCTGCTGTACTCGGCGGCCCCGTCGCTCGTCGGTGACGTCGAGGCGACACGTGCGCTGCTCAACGGTGCCGCGATCGACAAGGCCGACAGCCAGTGCGGTGGCACCGCCGCCGACAACAACGTCTACGGCGAAGGCCGGCTGGATGCCCTCGCGTTGCTCGACGCCGCCCCGACCGGCGACATCGGCACCCTGGCCGGCACGGTCACCGACGCGGCCACCGGCGCCCCGATCGCCGGGGCGACCCTGACGCTCACCGGCCCGACCGACCGTGCGGTGACCACCGGCGCCGACGGGACATACTCGACGCAGCTCCCCACCGGTGACTACCAGGTCGCCGTGGCGGCGTTCGGTTACGCCAGCACCACCAAGCCGGCGACTGTCACCAAGGCCGCGACCACGACGCTCGACGTCGCGTTGGCGCCGGTGGCGAGCGTGAACGTCACCGGAGCGGTCACCGACGGCTCCGGCCACGGCTGGCCGTTGTACGCGAAGGTGACAGTGACGGGCGTGTCCGGCGTCTACGACTACACCACGCCGTCGAACGGCCGCTACAGCCTGAAGCTGCCGGCCGGGCAGACATACACCCTGAAGTACGAGGTGCAGTACCCCGGTTACCAGACCGTCACCAAGCAGGTCGTGGTCGGCTCGGGCAACGCCACCGCCAACGTCGCCGTGCCGGTGGACACCACCACCTGCACCACCGCGCCCGGCTACACGTTCGGCTCCGACGGTGAGTACGAGTCCTTCGACGGCACGACCACGCCGGCCGGCTGGACGGTCGTGGACAACGCGGGCAGCGGTCAGGTCTGGAAGTTCACCGACGACGGCGCCCGGGGCAACCTGACCGGCGGCAGCGGCAACTTCGCGATGATCGACAGCGACGACTACGGCGCGGGCAACAGCCAGGACACCTCCCTGGTCAGCCCGGTGGTCGACCTGGCCGACGTCACCGCCCCGGTCATCCGGTTCAACCAGGACTTCAACCAGCTCAACGACGACACCGCCGACGTCGATCTGAGCATCGACGGCGGCGCCACCTGGACCAACGTGCTCCGCCAGGAGACCGACGTCCGGGGCCCGAAGGTCACCGAGATCCCGATCCCGCAGGCGGCCGGCCAGGCGCAGGTGCAGGTCCGGTTCCACTACTACGACGCCTCGTACGAGTGGTGGTGGGAGGTCGACAACGTCCTGATCGGCAGCCAGATCACCTGCGTGCCGCTCGACGGCGCTCTGGTCGTCGGCAACGTCCGCGACAAGAACGACAACAGCTACGTCAACGGCGCGACAGTCACCAGCAAGGACCGGCCCGCCGAGAAGGCCGTCACCGTGGCGACCCCGGACGACCCGGAGTTGGCCGACGGCTTCTACTGGATCTACTCGACGCTGACCGGCACGCACCCGTTCACCGCGACCGCCGGCAGCTACGTCAGCCAGACCAAGTCTGTCGACGTCGAGGCCGACTGGGCGACAGTCGCGAACTTCCAGCTCGCGGCCGGCCGGCTGTCGGTGACGCCCACGCAGCTGAGCGCCACGCTCCAGATGCCCGCCGGCAAGGCCAGCAAGACGTTCACGGTGACCAACACCGGTGGCGCGCCGGTCGAGGTCAAGTTCAGTGAGCGGGACAACGGATTCGAACTCCTCCGGGCGGACGGGTCCACGGTCACCAGGCAACAGGTGCTCGGTGGCGCCGGAGCGCCGGCGCAGCGGATCACCGCCGCGACGTCCTTCGCCGCGAAGGCGTCCGGCAAGGAGGCCAAGGCGACCACCGGCGCGGTCGCCCCGCAGGCGGCGCCGTGGACCGACATCGCCGACTTCCCGTCCAACATCATGGACAACCGGGTGGTGACCCTGGACGGCAAGGTCTACTCGCTCGGCGGTGGCGACGGCACCACCTCCACCGCGAAGAACTACGCCTACGACCCGGTCGCCCAGACCTGGACGGCGATCGCCGACCTCCCCGGTGCCCGCAACGCCGTGACGGCGGGCGTCGTGGAAGGCAAGATCATCGTCAGTGGTGGCTGGGGTGACGCCGGTCCGGACTCCGCCACCTGGTCGTACGACCCGGGGGCCAACACCTGGACCGAGCTGGCCGACAACCCGGCGCCGCGGTCGGCGGCCGGTCAGGCCGTCGTCGACGGCAAGCTGTACGCCATCGGCGGCTGCACCACCGCCGGCTGCACGCCGATGTCGAACAGTGTCGTCCGGTACGACCCGGCCAGCGGCACCTGGGCGACGCTCGCCAACTACCCGAAGTCGGTGGCCTTCGCCTCCTGTGGCGGAATCGACGGCACCGTCTACTGCACCGGCGGCAACGACGGGGCAGCCGCGCAGAAGTCCAGCTACGCCTACGACCCGGGTGCCAACACCTGGACGGCCGTCGCCGACGCGCCGGCCGACAGTTGGGCCAGCTCGTACGCCGTCGCCAACGGCAAGCTCCTCGTCGTCGGTGGCGCCCAGGGTGGGGCCATCAGCAACGCGGGCTTCGCCTTCGACCCGGCCACCGCTTCCTGGTCCAACCTGCCGAACGCCAACACGCCGCGTTACCGCGGCGGGGCGGCGTGCGGCTTCTACAAGATCGGCGGCTCGTCCGGCAACTTCAACGCGGCCCCGGACAGCGAGGTGCTGCCGGGCTTCGAGGGCTGCGCCGAGTCGGCGGCCGACGTCAGCTGGCTGGGCATCGACAAGTCGGCGGTCACCCTCGCACCTGGTGCGAAGGTCACGGTCACCGTCACGATGACGGCGAACGTGGACCAGCCGGGCACCTACTCCGGCTCGGTCGCGATCGCGGAGAACACGCCGTACTCGGTCGCGCCGGTCGCGGTGACCATGACCGCGAACCCCCCGAAGACGTGGGGCAAGCTCATGGGTACGGTCACCGGCACCAGTTGCCAGGGTGCGACCTCGCCGCTCACCGGCGCGGTCGTCCAGGTCGACTCGTGGGCGTCGTCGTTGACCTTCGCCACCGACGCCGAGGGCAAGTACGCCTACTGGGTGGACCGCCGCAACAACCCGCTCACGTTGATCGTCGCGAAGGACGGCTGGAAGCCGCAGACCCGTCAGACGAAGATCAACTCCACCACTCCCACCGTGGAGAACTTCGCGTTGACGCCGATCCGGTGCTGACACCTGAGCGGTAGCGAAAACGTCCGGCCCGTCTGGTCACCGACCAGGCGGGCCGGACCGTGTCCGCCGGATCAGACCGGGACGAGCCGGAAGCCGACCCCGCGGACCGAGTGGATCGTCGCCGCGGCGTTCAACCGGGCCAGCTTGCCGCGCACCCGGCGGACCACCGAGTGCATGTCGGAGTTGCGGCCGAGGTGCCGGTTGCCCCAGACCTCGAGGTGCAGGCGCTCGTAGGTCCAGATCTGGCCGGGTGCGTGCACCAGGCAGAGCAGGACGTCGTGTTCCAGACGGGTCAGGTCGATCTCCTGGTCGCGCCACCGCAGCACCCGGCGGTCGGAGTCGACGGCCAGGTCCGGTGGCGGCGGCTGTGGGCTCGGCGCGACCTCGGCGCGGATGGCCGTGGCCGGGGGAGTCGCCCCGGGAGGCGTGTCGACCACCCCGAGAAACTCCCGCGCCTGGTCGACGGTCGAGACGATCAGGAAGGCGTCGCTTCCGCCGAGCAGTCGGGCCAGCTGTCGGCGCTCGGCCGGTGACGACGCGATGCCGATGACCAGGCTGGCGACTGGAATTCCCTGCATTCCCCCCACCCCTTCCGGTTCCCCAACTCACTCCGGATGGATTTGTCGCACCGTCGAGGACAAACATCGATCGGCGTCCTGACCCTAGTGGTGGCTCATCTCGACCGGGTAAAACATTCCCGCATGCAAGCAGATGAATTTGACCACGTCGCGGGTCCCGCGGGGCCGGGCTGCGGCGGCGCGGGAGCGGTTGTGACAGAACCAAGACAATCCGTGTACGTCGTACGGACCTGGCGGGGCGAGCATGGGCGCCATGTCCATCGGATCGTCGTACCCCGTCGGGCGGTCGACGCCCGGCCCGCACCCGGCGCGACCGCTGCCGCACGCCCGCGCGGTCGTGCCGCTGAGCCTCCGGCTGCTCGCGGCGTCGCTGTGCGGCCTGCTCGCCCTGACGCTCACCGCCGTCGTCTTCGTGTGGACGTACCCCGGTCAGTGGTTGGACGGCGCGCTCCTGCCGCGCGCCGAGCGGGGCGGGGGGTACGAGCAGCGGACCGTTCTGGTGGGCCCGGCCAAGACCGTGCTGGCCGCGTTCGGCAGCCCGAGACTCCTCGCGGCCCTGCTCGGCGTGGTGCTGCTGGTGGGTGTGCTCCGTCGGCGGCTGGTGGCGGGCGTCGTCGGCGTGGGCCTGGTCCTGTGCGCGGTGGTGGTGGCCGGCGTGGTGAAGTCCGCGCTGCCCCGCCCGGATCTCCAGATCGAGAGTTCGACCACCCACAACAGTTTCCCCAGCGGCCACGTCGCGGCGGCGACGGCGCTGCTGCTGGCGTTCATGCTGGTCCTGCCCGGCTGGGCCCGGCGGTGGCTGGTGGTGCCGGGCGCGGCGGGTGTCTCGGTCATCGCCGCGGCCACGATGATCGCGGGCTGGCACCGGTTCAGTGACGCGCTCGGTGGCGTACTGCTGGGGGTGACGGTGTTCTGCCTGGCCGCGGCGGCGCTGGCGGCCTGGGGCGACCGGGACACGGACGGCCGGCCGGACGGCGGCAGCCGGTGGCGCGGCCTGGCCGGGGCGGCACTCGGCCTGGCCGTGCCGGCCTGGGCGCTGGTGGTGGCCGTGCCCGATCTGGCCACCTCGGTGCGGCGCGGGGCGCTCGTCGCCATCGTGGTGGCCGGCGCGTCGACGGTGTTCCTGGTGGGTTCGGTGGTGTTCCTGGTGCGGTCGACGGATTTCGCTGGTCCGCTTCCCGCTGGTCGCCGCACGTGGCCACGGTCATCGACCGGACCACAAAAGATCTCATGATGGGATACTTGACGACATGTCGCAGGTGCTGCTGATCGAAGACCACCAGACGGTGCGCGACGGGCTGCAGTTGGCGCTCACCCGACAGGGGCACACCGTGCACGCGGTGGAGACGGGTGAGCAGGGGCTGGAGCGGCTGCGCACGACCTCGTCCGACGTGGTGGTCCTCGACCTCATGCTGCCCGGGATGGACGGGTTCGAGGTCTGCCGCCGGATTCGGCAACTCGGCGACCTGCCGATCATCATGCTCACCGCCCGCAACGACGACATGGACGTGGTGGCGGGCCTGGAGGCCGGCGCCGACGACTACGTGGTCAAGCCCGTGCAGGCCCGGGTGCTCGAGGCGCGAATCCGCGCGGTGCTCCGACGCGCCGGTGGCGAGTCGCGGCGTCCCGCCGGCGAGCGGGCCGGTGTGGAACAGCACGGCCCGCTGACCATCGACCGGGCCGCGCTCGTGGTCAGCAGGGACGGGACGCCGGTCAGCCTGGCACCGACGGAGCTGCGCCTGCTGCTCGAACTCTCGCACACCCCGGGCCAGGTGCTCAGCCGCCAGCAACTGCTGGAGGCGGTGTGGGAGCACGGATATCTCGGTGACTCGCGACTCGTGGACGCGTGCGTCCAGCGGCTGCGCGCCAAGATCGAGGCTGACTCGGCGGCGCCGGTCCTCATCCAGACCGTGCGCGGTTTCGGCTACCGGTTCGGGCCGCTGTGACCCGCTGGGCCAGTGCCCGGGTCCTGGGCCTGCGGGTCCGGCTGCTCCTGACCTTCGGGTTGCTGGGGGTGACCACGACGGCGGTCGTGGCCAGCGGCAGCTACTTCCAGGCCCGGACCGTCATCCTGCAACAGGCGCAGGACGCCGCCGTGATGTCGCTGACCGAGCAACTCACCAAGGTCTACCCGATCGTCCAGCTTCCGCCGACGCAGGATGACCTCACTCTGCTGGCCCAGCGACTCTCCGACCGGGAGGGCTACGCGGTGGTCGTCTACCGGGACATGTGGGCACAGGGCGGCACGGAGATCGTCGATCCGCTCACCCCCGAGCTGCGCCGGGAGGTCGGCGACGGCCGGATCGCCTGGCAACGTGTCTCCCGCGACGGGCAGCCGTGGCTGCTCATCGGCACCCAGTTGCAGCTTGACCAGCCCGACGGCGCGTCCCGGTCCTCCGGGCTGGAGGTCTACGCGGTGCGCAGCCTCGTGCCCGAACAACAGAGCGTCGACCGGCTCGCCACCCGGGCGTGGCTGACCGGCGGGCTGTCCCTGATCCTCGCCGTCCTGCTGGCCCTGTTGGCCGCGCGGGGTGTGCTGCGACCCGTCCGCGACCTGGGCCGGGCGGCACGTCGCCTCGGCGAGGGCGACCTGAGCACCCGGCTGACGGTCCGGGGCACCGACGAGCTGGCCGATGTGGCGCGGACCTTCAACGACACCGCCGGGACGCTGGAACGACAGGTCGGTGAGCTGCGGCGGATGGAGTCCGACGCCCGGCGCTTCGTGGCCGACGTCTCGCACGAACTCCGGACGCCACTGGCGGCGATGACGGCGGTCACCGACGTCCTGGACGAGGAGGCGGAGCACCTGCCCGGTGACGCCGGCCGAGCCGCCCGGCTGGTCAGCAGGGAGACGCAGAACCTCACCCAACTGGTCAACGACCTCATCGAGGTCAGCAGGTTCGACTCCGGCACCGCGCGGCTCGCCCTGGACGACGTGGACGTGGCCGCGGCGGTGACCGCGAGCCTGCGGATCCGGGGTTGGGTCGACCGGGTACGCGCGGAGCTGCCGCCCGCAGTCGTGGCCCGGCTCGACCCCCGTCGCCTGGACGTCATCGTCGCCAACCTGGTTGCCAACGCCTTCCGGCACGGCGCCGAGCCGGTGTCCGTACGCCTGAGCGCCGACCCGGACTGGGTCACCATCGAGGTGGCCGACCAGGGGCCGGGACTGGACCCGCAGGTGCTGCCGCACGTCTTCGACCGCTTCTACAAGGCCGACACCGCGCGCACCCGCTCCGAGGGCAGTGGCCTCGGCCTGGCCATCTCCTGGGAGAACGCACGCCTGCACCGCCACGGCGACCGGCGGGGGAGTCTCGTCGCGGACAACGCACCAGGTGGCGGCGCGGTGTTCACGCTCCGCCTGCCGCGCGACACGGCGGACACCGGAGGTGCCCGGTGACCAGACGTGCCCTCCTCGCCGGTGGCCTCCTGCTCACCCTGCTCGCGACCGGCTGCGGGGTACGACCCAGCGAGGTCATCAGGGGCCGGCAGGCGGTCAGCGGCCCGTACCAGGGCACCGGGCTCTACCTGCTCGCGCAGGGCGACCTCGTGCTGGTCCTGCGCCCGGCCAGTGCGGACGCGTCGCCCGCCGACGCGCTCGCCCTGCTCGCGGCCGGTCCACAGGAGAACGAACGCGAGCAGGGCCTCACAAGTGCGGTGCCGACCGGGTTCGACCCGGTCACGGTGACCGCGGAGGCCGACCGCTCCGCCGGCCTCCGGGTGCGCACGACAATCGCGGCGCGGTCGTTGTCGTCGACAGCGGCCGACCAGATCATCTGCACGGCGGCCGACGCCGCGGCCCGGTTCGGCCTGGCGGAGAATTCCGCCCCGGTCACCATCGTCGGGTCCGACGGTGCCCGGCCGCCCCGGCGGTGTCCGCTCAGGTGATCGAGCGCCGACCACCGCTGCCCGCCAGGTCGGCCGTCGGTGCCGGCCGGGGCAGCCCGCCGTGGCGGACGCCGTCCTGGTCCACGAGCGCGCCGGCGATCAGGATGTCGATCAGCTCGGCGAACCCGAGACCGGCCTTCGCCCAGATCTGCGGGAACTGCGACGCGGCGGTGAAACCGGGGAACGTGTTGACCTCGTTCACGATGGGCTCGGGAGACCCCTCGGCGGGCAGGAAGAAGTCGACCCGGAGCAGCCCACGGCAGTCGAGGGCGCGGAAGGCGCGGATCGCCCGGTCCTGGAGCACCTCGGTGGTCGCCGCGTCGAGCGGGGCGGGGATCTGGAAGGCGGCTCCGCCGTCGTACTTCGCGTCGTAGTCGAAGAAGCCGGCACCGGTCACCCGGATCTCCAGCGGCGGGCCGGCCTGCACCCGCCCGTCCGGGTGCTGCAGGACGGCCACGTCGATCTCCCGCCCGCGCGCCCCCTGCTCAACGAGCACCTTCGGATCGACCTGGCGGGCCTGCTCCAGCGCGGCGGGCACCCCCGCCCAGTCGTCCACCTTGACCACGCCCAGGCTGGACCCGGCCCGAGCCGGCTTGACGAAGATCGGCAGGTCCAACCGTTGCCGGTCGGTGGGCGACAACTCCTCGCCGGGACGCAGGGTCACCCCCGGGCTGACCCGCAGGCCCTCCGCGGCGAGAAGCCGCTTGGTGACACCCTTGTCCATGCCGGCGGCGCTGGCGAAGACACCGTTGCCGACGTACGGCACGCCGAGCCACTCCAGCAGCGACGACACGGTGCCGTCCTCGCCGTACGGGCCGTGCAGGGCCGGGAAGACCACGTCCTGGGCGCGCAGGACACGCAGCGCCTGGGGCAGCGTCGTCGGGCGACCGCCGACGTGCCACCCGCCGTCGCGGTCGATGAGCACCTCGGTGACCTGGTACCGCTCCCGGTCCAGGTTGGCGAGGATGCTCGCCGCCGAGCGGCGGGACACCTCGTGTTCGCCGCTCTGTCCGCCATACAGCACTGCCAGTCGGGTCGTCATGAAGTCCGTGCCCTTTCGTGGAGGTGGTCGCGGGCCACCCGGGGCCCGATCCCGGTGAGGATCTCGTGCGGGTTGGTGCCGGCCCAGCGGGCCCACTCGACGACAGTCGGTGGGCTCTGGTCACCCTCGGCCGGTCCGAACACCACGACCGGGTCGCCGATCGCCACCGGAAGGTCCCCGGCGTCGACCACGCACTGGTCCATGGCAACGCGCCCGACGATCGGGCACCGCCGACCGCCGAGCCACACCTCGGCGCGACCGCCGGTGGCACGGGGCAGCCCGTCGGCGTAGCCGAGCGGCAACAGCGCCAGCGTGGTCGGCGCGGCGGTGACGTGTTCGGGGCCGTAGGAGACGCTCGTACCGGCGGGCACCCGCTTGACGTTGACCACACTCGTGCGCAACGTCATCGCGGCCCGCAGCCCGAACTCGCCCGGACCGCGCGCCCCGAACGGGTCCACGCCGTACAGCGCGATCCCGATCCGGCAGAGGTCGAAGCGTGTCCGGGGTGCGGCCAGCGCGGCCGCCGAGTTGGCCAGGTGAACCAGCTCCGGGTCGAGGCCGGCGCTGCGGGCGACCCGCAACGCCTCCTCGAAGGTCGCCACCTGCCGGTGCAGTTCGGGGGCGCCCGGCAGGTCCGCGTCGATGAGGTGGGACCACACCCCGCGCACCCGGATCGCGTCCTCCCGCTCGTACTTGCGGGCCCAACCGACCAACTCCGGCCAGTCGTCCCCGGCCGCCCCGTTGCGGGACAGACCGGTGTCCGCCTTCAACTGCACCATCGCCGGTACGCCGAGCAGGTGGGCCGCGTCGACGACGGCGTGCAGGTGCGTGGTCGTCGACACGCCGACGTCGACGCCGGCGTCGACCAACCCGCCGAAGTCGTCGTCCGGCCGGTGCAGCCAGCTCAACGTGGGTGCGGTCACCCCCGCGTCGCGCAGGGCCAGCGCCTCGGCCACCGAGGTCACCCCCAGCCAGCGGGCGCCGGCACCCAGCGCGGCACGGGCCACCTGCACGGCGCCGTGGCCGAACCCGTCCGCCTTCACCACGGCCATCAGGTCGGTGCCGGTGACCGACGCGATGGCCCGCACGTTGTCGGCGATCGCCCCGAGGTCGACCATCGCCTCGGCCAGGGCGCTCATCCGGACGCCCCCGCCCGGCGTGGGCCGGGGAGCGCGAACAGCCAGCCGGCGCGAACCGCCAGCAGCCCGCGGTGCACGGCCAGGCTCAGTCCGATCACCGAGCCGGTGAGCAGAATCGGATAACCGAGCACGATCAGGCCCTGAGCGGACCGATCCAGCCCGGAAACACCTACGAGCAACAGCCGGTGCAGCAGGGCCAGGACCGGCATGTGGATGACGTAGATCGGCAGCGTGATGCGGCCGAGCCTAGCCAGCGGTTCGCTGAGCGCCGACCAGTGGGCCAGCCGGGCAGCGGCGGTTATGCCGAAGATCACTGCCAGGACCGAGACCAGCGTCCACACGCCGAACCACTGCTGGGCGCCGGCCGCCGCCATCGCGGCGAGGGCGAGCACGTAGGCGCCCGCGGTCACCACGAGGCGGCCTGGGCTGGCGGTGGCCGTCCAACGCTCGATCCGCGACCGCAGGTACAGGCCGGCGAGGAAGAAGAACAGGTTCTGGTAGAGGCCGGCACGGTTGCCCGGTGTGGCGAGCAGGCCGGCGGCGGCGATCGCGGACAGCGCTGCGGCGGGCACCAGGACCAGCGCCCGGTGCACCCGACGGGTCGCCTTGGCGATGGTGAAGTACAGCGCCAGCGCGTACAGGTACCAGAGGTTCGACGGCGTGATGGTGAGCTGCTCCAGCAGGCCGCGGGCGGTGGTGGCGCGGTCGGTCGGCAACTGCGGAACGGCGGCGAGGATCGCGGTGTGGATCAGCAGCCAGACGGCGTACAGGTAGAGGAAGCCGGCGATCCGGCCGCGGGCGACGACCCGCCAGGGCCGCTGCGCGGCGTTCGCGGCGAAGACGCCGGAGATGGTGAAGAACAGCGGCATCCGCAGCGGCAGGAACTGCTCACCCAGCGTTCCCCACAGGCCGGGCACCGGTACGCCCACGTGCCAGTCGATCTGCAGGTAGTCCTTCACGACGACGTGCCACAGCACGACGAGGATGATGCAGACGCCCTTCGCCGCGTCGGCCCACCGCGCCCGGTGCGACTGTCGGCCGGCGGGCGCGGTCCCGGTCCGGTACCGGTGGCGAAACCGGACGCGCGTCGTTTCGTGCCGCGTGTCGACGGGCCGGGGCTCGGTGGGAGACAACTGTTGGATCACTCAGCAGAAGCTGCCAGCCGGATATCCGCGCGTGATCCACGAATTGTCATGATCTGGTAATGGACCCGGCCAGCCCTCGACACGTCCCTGGTACGGCAGCCGTCATTTGCTAGTTGACCAGGAAATACTCTCGGGTGCGTTGGTGGAACCAGCGTGCTCGGGCTTGGTGGCGGCGTCGCCAGTTGCGCCAGTGGGTGTCGTGGTCGGCGGGTTTTGGCTGGCTACGCGATCACCCTGCACCACACCGATTCCCCGCCACAGAGAACGACCGCACCACGCTTTGCGAGTAGCTCGTCCGACACACCGCGGGCCGGCTCCAATGGCGATCAGTCGCTCGATCACTCGCCATTGGAGCCGGCCCGCTCAGGTCAAGGGCGCATTACCGGGACGAGACATCCGTTACCGGACATCGGTCAGTGAGTGGCGGTGAAGTCGTACAACTCCGACGCGGTGTCGTCGAAATAGGGTGACCACCACAGGGTCGGTGCCGCGTACGAGTTGAGCGTGCTGTTGACCCCGTTGAGGTAGCCCCAGTTCCCATCCCAGTTGATCAACCACGGGCCGCCGCTGGCGCCTGCGGTCAGGTCGCAGTTGATGCGGATCCGCGCCCCGGACTGGGTCGAGTTGCCGCTGCACCTCAACAGGTTGCCGCCGTCGAACGGCGCGCCGCTCGGGTAGCCGAAGTTGTTGATGCCGACCGTGAAGCCCTGGTGCGTACGGAAGCCGTGGCCCCCGAACTGGTTCACGATGTGGACGCCGTTGCGGGTGTTCATGATGGCCACGGCCATGTCGGCCTCCCAGTTGGAGTTGTCGATCCAACTGCTCCAGGTCCACAGCTCGCGGGCCGTCCAGGTGCCGTGCGGCCGAGGGTTGGCCAGGTCATCGTCGTACGCCGGGACGAACGACCAGTTGGTGGCGAGACTGCTGCCGGGGCCGCCGTGGATGCAGTGGCCAGCCGTCCACACGGTGTTGAAGCCAACCGAGTTGATGACCGCGCCGGAGCAGACCCACGATCCGCCGTCCATGTTGAAGAAGACCTTGCCGTTGGACCGGGCGGTCGGGTGGTTGGAGCCGAGGTTCGGGTTGATGGCCTGCGTGGACATGTCCGGGGTACCCATCAGGCCCGCCACCGGAGGCACATCCACCGGCCTGGACCGGCTGGTCGGCGCGGCAGACGAGGTCCCTCCACTCTGGGCAAGACGCCGTGCCGCGGCCTTGTACGAGGGAGACTCCTCGACGGGCCTGGCATTGCGCATCCGCTCGGGCGTCCAGTACGCCTCGATCGCCGCGTCGGCAGTCACCTGCGCGCCGTACCGCTGCCTGCCGGCCGCCCACGCCTCGGCGCTGACGGCTGTGCCCACCTGACGGATGCTGTCACCGTCGGCGTGCGGAGCCGCCTGCGCCGGCTGGCCGACGGTCAGCAGCGGCAGGGCCAAGGCCAGGGCCAGGATGAGGTACCTCAGGCGCCGCCCGATATTCCTGGGTTGCATGTAGACCACTCCCTTGTCGGGGTCGAGTTGCCGGACCTGAATTCGAGTGGAGCCCTCGATTCCGATCCGGCGATTTGCTTCACAATGAGCGCGGCGCCTACGTTTTTCAATGGGAATCGGTCAGTAACTGTTGTGGACGATCCCACACCGCAGCGAGGTATCTGCTGAGGTCCGCACCATTCAGAGGCGACTCGTCGCTGTTTGATACAAACCGGTTTCTGGGCTCATCATCGGCCCGTAGGCCTGCCGTTCAATTGGCGCGCACGGGCGCTTATCCGGCGCCAAGGCACACGAAAGCGGCAGCCGTGGCGAGGTCCACCGGGTCGCCGGTGGCGCGCAACACCTGCTGTGCCTCGGCGAGGGCGGGCGCGGCAGGTGTGCCCGCCCGCAGTCGACGGTGCAGCTCGGTCATCAGTGCCACGGTGCGGTCCGCGGGCACCGGCAGCAGCGCCGCGACGAGCGTGCGGGTGCCGCTCGCCAGCAGTGCCGAGACGAAGCCCATGAGTTCATCACCGAGGGTGGCTTCGGCCCGTCCGCTCTCGCAGGCGGAGGCGATCACGCATCCCGGAGCCGTGCTCAGCCGCTCCAGTTCGTACGCGAACAGCGGGCCGTCGGCGAGCTCCAGGGTCGAGAAGAGCGGGTTGTCGGCACGGAACGTTCCGTGCGTCGCGATGTGAGCCAGGCGCGCACCGGACAGGGCTGCGGTGACGGTGTCCACCGTAGCCTGCTCCCCTACCAGCGCAGTCGCCTCGGGCCACAGCGCCGCGAGTGCCGCGACCTCACTGAGCGCATCCGGCAGGCGCGGACCGGCGACCAGGACCGGCCGCCCGCCGGGTGCGGACCGTTGGGTGGCGGCGAGCCAGGTCGCGGCCGATGGTGCGATCGTGACCGGACGCCCCACGCAGGACGGCAGTGCTGCCCATGGCAGCGCGTACAACGCCTGGCCGGGCACGATGACCAATGGCAGGTCGCCGAGCCTGCGCCGGATCGGGCCGAACAGGTCTGCGTCGACCAGGCCGGTGGAGTGCTCGAGTGCCGCCGACGCCCCGGCCGAGGCGCCCAGCGTGACCAGTCGCCGCAGGGCGAACCGGATGCGTCCCTGGTGCTTGAGCACGGCAGGCAGCGCGCAGAGATCGTGCAGGCTGGCCCGCCCGTCACGCACCAGGACCGCCCAGATCCGGTCGCCGTGGCTAAGCAGCTCGACGAGAACGGCCGGACCGAGCTGAGCGGTGACCGCCGCGATGTCAGGCACGCAGACCGGCGTCCCGTCTCCGGTGCCGGCGCCCTGGCTCCGTCGGGCCAGGTCGCGTACGTTGGCCTCGAGTGCGGACTGCTGGCGCAGCATCGCCGCGAGCTGCGAGCCGCCGGCCAGCGCGGCGTCCTCGGCGTCGCGGGCCGCGACCCGCAGGCGGGCCAGTGCCGCGGTCAGCTCCGGGTCGGTCGACGGACTCACGGGCTGGATCCGCAGGGTACTCGCGCGCCACCGTTCCGCCCAGGCCAGGACCCGTGCGGGTGCTCCGGTGGCGATGGCGAGTTCCAGACCTTCCCGGGCCAGCTCCTGCCCGTGAGCGCTGCTGCGCGCCCGGAGCTCGGACGTGCCCAGGGTCACGCGATATTCGTCGAGAACGGACAGTCCGCGTTGAAGCGTGGACATGGCGGCTCGGTCGTCGCCGTCCAGGCGGTGCAGTCGCGCCTGGGCGTGCCAGCCCTGGGCCCGTTCTGCCGCCAGTCCGCCGCGCCTGTGTCTGGCCGCCAGCGCCAGCAGTGCTCGGGCCTGGCTTGGCCGGTTCACCGCGAAGGCGACCGTCGCCGCCTCGTGCCAGGCCGTCAGAGCGAGACCGGTCAGGCCGGCCGAGGCCAGCGTGGCGGCGCTGTCGCTCAGGGCGCGCAGCTGGGCCGGGGTCCTTGTACCCTGTGCGAACCGGGCACGCAGCTCGATGTGGCGGGCGAATGCGTACCACACTGGGCGATGCTGTCGCCGGAACCTCCGGTATGCCGCCGCCGCGGAGCCTGCGGCCCGCTGCGGGTCACCGGCGAGCAGTTCAGCACGCGCCCTGGCCAGCAACGCCTCGGCGAGATCGGAGTCAAGCCCTCGGCGGTGCAGTTCCGCCACGGCGAACTCCGCCATCGCCGCCGCCTCCCCGATCAGCGGTACGGCGGCGAGCAGCTCGAACCGGTCGAGCAGCAGGCCGGGGCGCGGCACGTCGAGGCGGCGGTACTGGCGTTCGGTGTCGGCGAAGATCTCCAGCGCCCGGGCCAGGTCGCCGCGGCGAGCCGCGAGATGCCCGACGTTCCAACGGCAATCGGCTGCAGCAAGATCCAGGCCGAGTTCGCCGAAGAGTTCGGCGGCCCGTTCCAGATCTGCTTCACCCGACAGGACGTGATCGCCGATCGGCAGCACCGCCCGATTGTTGCGGGCCCGGGCCTCCACCAGCCGATCGCCTTCCCTTCGGGCGACATCGATGGCTGCGCCGTAGTCGACGGCCGCCTCTGCGTACCGGCCGCGGAAATGTTGCACGACGCCGCGCTGCATCAGCGCCTGCCCGGCCTCGGCGCCGCCGAGCTGCGGCAGCGCGGCACTCACGGCGTGGTACGCGGCGGCGGTTCTCCCCGCGGCTGCAAGCACATAGCCGAGGCTCATCTGGGCCATGGCCAAGATCTGCGACGACCCGCTGCGGCGACCCGCGGCCACCGCACGACGTAGGTGCCGCTCTGCCGCCACGAGGTCGTTCATCTCCTTGTGAGCCAGGCCGAGGGCCCGCTCGGCGACGGATCGCTCCTGAGCGAAGCCAGTACGCCCGCAGCCGACAAGGACCTGTTCAGCCAGGACGATCGCCTCGCGCGGCTGGTGCTGCCGTAACGCCAGCGCACGCGCGGCGAGGTCGGCCAGCTCCTGCCGGCCGGCAGCCGACGAGGCGGCTGAGCCCGCCTTGATACGGTCGGCTTTATGGATGACCATCGCGAAAAGACATCCTAGCCTTGGCAACGATGCATCGGCACCCACAAGGATGGGAGGCACGCCATGCGTATCGAGCCTGGAAGGCTGCGTCGGCGGACCGTGTTTGCGGCGGGAGGGGCCGCCGCACTGGGAGCACTGCTGCGCCCTGGGCGGGCGATCGCCGCTCCCGGATGGTACGAGCAGGCATTCCAGTCTGTCGTGGCCGCCGACCCCAACATCCGCGCCCACCTGACGCCCGGCCAGGAGTTCTG
Source organism: Micromonospora sp. NPDC048898 (assembly GCF_043198035.1). NCBI lineage: Bacteria > Bacillati > Actinomycetota > Actinomycetes > Micromonosporales > Micromonosporaceae > Micromonospora > Micromonospora sp. NPDC048898. The sequence goes on along the minus strand of NZ_JBICUF010000002.1, from coordinate 209,163 downwards.
GTATCGGCCCCGGCAGCTCCTGGTCGCTCCCGCCGACCTTGGCCGCGTCATGGCGCGCCTGACCAACCTCGGGTACGTCGTCGCGACCGGCGCCCCGTTCGCAGGTGTCGCCCGGGTCATGTTCAGGGTGAATGTCGACATCAAGGCGATCGTGGATGACCTGCGCAATCGGGCGAACTGGACCGCGTCCGTCCCGGTGGTGCAGCCGCACCACGTCGTTGTCGGGTACCCCAACATCATGGGCAACCCGGGCGATGCGCCCGCGTCGCTCGCGGTGTCCGTCGCACCGGCGACGGGCTCTACGGGCTCCGGCCAGCTCGTAGGCATCTGCGACACCGGGATCTGGGCCGACGCGACCAAGAGGCACCCGCTCTGGTTCGCCGGCAGCTACGCTGCCGCACCGGCCGACATCGATGAGCTTTACCAGGGGAACTCCACGCTGGCGTTGCAGGCAGGCCACGGGACCTTCATCGCCGGAGTCCTGCGCCGGACGGCTCCGTCGATCATGTTCGATCCGGCCGTCGCGCTCACCCCCCACGGGATCGGCGACGAGGCCTCGGTCGCGGCAGCCCTGGCGTCGCTGAACCCGACCGTGTCGTATGTCAACCTCTCGCTGGGCTGCTACACCATGGGCAACGTGCCCTCGTTGCCGCTGGCCAACGCGATCGCCAGCCTCGCCCCCACGCCGAGCGCGGCGCCGGTGGTGGTGGCCGCGGCGGGCAATGCCGGATCGGCCCGGCCCACCTGGCCGGCGGCGCTACCGGGTGTCGTCGCGGTCGCGGCGCTGCGCACGGACGCCCTGCTCGGCCAGGTGCCGACCGAATACAGCAACTTCGGACCCTGGGTCGACCTGTGTGCCATCGGCGGACATCAAGGACCGTACGTCACCGGTCTGCTCGCCCCGCCCGACCAGAGACCATTGTCCTTCGACGGTTTCGCAACCTGGCACGGAACCTCGTTCGCGGTTCCGTACGCCATCGGCCGGATGGCCAAGCTGGTCACCAACCTCGGCATCAGCCCGCAGGCCGCCGCCGCCTCGCTGTGCGTCGGACCCAAGCCGTACGCCGGATACGGCGCCGTAGTGCCGTGAGCGGTAAACAGGTGACGCACGTCGATCTGGACGCCACCGTCCGGGCGGCCGCCGGCGGGGACCGGCGGGCATGGGAGGAGCTGGTGACCCACCTGATGCCCATGATCGTCGCGACCATCGAGGAGTGCGGGCTGACCGGCCCGGACGCCGCCGAGGTCAACCAGACAGTGTGGCTGCGCGTGGTGGAGTGGCTGGAGCATCTGCGTCACCCGGCAGCGCTGCCGAAGTGGATCGACACCACCACCCGACGCGAGTGCCTGCGCGTGCAACGCACCGCGGGCCAGCACGCGCACCTCGTCGGCAGCGAAGACGAGCTGATGAGCCGGGAGTCCGAGCCCTTGGACCCAATGGAGGCTGCGCTGCGCGAGGAGCAGTACCACGCGCTGCGTACCGGCTTCGCCCAACTGCCGGACCGATGCCGTGAGCTGTTGGGCATGCTGCTCGGCGAGCCGCCGATGAGCTACCGCGACATCGTGACAAGGACCGGCATGCGTATCGGCAGCATCGGGCCCACCCAACGCCGGTGCCTTGACAAGCTCCGCGCGAGCCCGACGGTGGCCGCGCAACTCGAGCGTGGGCGGACGGTGACGAGGTGAACGGGCGGCGGTGGGATGACGACAGTTGGTTGGTCACCGATCTGCACACGGCCCTGTCTCCCGGCGGGCTGTCATCCGAACTGCTCCGGCAGCAGGCGTTTTCCGCATTCGACATCGGCCGCACCCACGGCCAGGCCATCCTCGCGGAGCTGGTGTTCGACTCAGCCTGCGATCCCGAGCCAGCCGGTCCGATCCGGGCGGTCGGTTCCGCGCGCCTCCTGGCGTTCCGCACCGACCGACTCGCGATCGACATCGAAGTCACCGAATCCGGCTTGGTCGGACAGGTTTACACCATCGACGGCACCGACCCGGCTGCCCCCGACGAGCCTCTCCTCGAGGTGGTCGGCGAGACCCCCCAAGGCGTCTTCGGCCACTCCCCACTCGCCGAGTTGGGCGGGTTTGAGTTGCCACTGCCTGCGCCAGGGCCGGTGCGGCTGCGGGCGATACTCGCCGAAGGAACCATGGTGACGAGCTGGCTTGTCCTGCGTTATCCGCGCTGACTGACCTGACCTCCCCCCCCCCTCGACGATCGTCGCGGTCGGCGTGGGGATCTTCCCAGCAGGTCTGGGGCACCCAGACCACCGCCCGAGCACGCCGCACGACCACCTTTCGCACCTGGTCACCGCTGTGGCCTGACGCCCGCTCACCGCCGTACCCAACACCGCCGTCACCGCCGACCAGGTCGCCGCCTGCCCACCGGCCGTCGCCGACGTCATCACCGCCGCAGTCGCTGGCTCACACCCCCGCCACCGGAGTAATCGTTCAACACTTGGCGTTGTACTGATCCCGGCGATGGGGCACCACCCCGCCGCATCCCAGCAGGTCAGACTACTAATGGCGGCTGCCCTACTAGGCTCGTTGCGGAGGTGCCACATGAAGCTTGGGCTGCACTACTGGAACTACTCGACCCCGACCGACCCGGCCGCGATCGCACCGACCCTGGCGCAGACGGCGACCACCGCCGAGCAGGCCGGCGTCGCGTCGTTCACGGTGATGGACCACTTCTTCCAGATGGACGCGGTGTTCGCCGCCGAGGAGCCGATGCTGGAGGCGTACACCACGCTGGGCTACGTCGCGGCGAAGACCCAGCGGATGACGTTGGGCGTGCTGGTCACCGGTGTGATGTACCGGTACCCGGGGTTGCTGGCCAAGACCGTGACGACCCTCGACGTGCTCTCCGGCGGCCGGGCCCGCCTCGGCATCGGCGCCTCCTGGTACGAGCGTGAGCAGCTCGGGCTGGGCGTGCCGGTGGTGCCGGTGGCCGAGCGGTTCGAGCGGCTGGAGGAGACGCTGCGCATCTGCCTGCAGATGTGGAGTGCCGACGACGGCCCGTTCGACGGACAGCACTACCAGCTCGCCGAGACCATCAACTCACCGCAGCCGTTGCGCCGCCCGCACCCGCCCATCATGATCGGTGGCGGGGGCGAGAAGAAGACCCTCCTGCTGGTGGCACGCTATGCCGACGCCTGCAACCTGTTCGGCCGTGCCGGCATCGACGACGTGGCGCGCAAGCTGGACGTGCTGCGCGGGCACTGCGCCGCCGAGAGCCGCGACTACGACACCATCGAGAAGACGGTGGTCGCCGACCGGTCGCCACTTGACGACACCGACGGGTTCCTCGCCGAGGTCACCGACTACGCGGCGCTCGGGGTGACCGAGGTGCAGGTGACGCCGGATCGGCACCCGGTGGAGTTCGCCCAGCGGCTCGGCGACGAGGTGCTGCCCCGGTTGGCCGACGTCGGCTGATCCCGCTGCGCGGACCGCGTTGTGGCCTTGTTGAACTGCTGCTGTACGTCGGTGCAGGCATGGTTGCGTGGCTTCTTGAACGCCACCGTGATGGTGTCGGCCTCGGCTTCGCGGCCAGCAACACCGAGTGCAGGCCGGGCGCTTGGGCGGCGTGCAGGAGGCCGGACAGAAACGACACGGTCGCCTCGCGTACGGGCAGGATGGCGGCATACGTGTCGCTCGTTGCGACGCAGAACCTCGATGACGGTGATTCCGGGAAGGATCACCTTCATGCCGGGGTTCTGCGTCTTCTCGGTGCACCGCAACGGATCCGGGCGCGTCCGGACCGCCGATCGAGCCAGCTACTCCAAGTCCCTACTCGGAAAGGCCCAGTGGAGGATCAGCAGGGGGTCAGCTGCCAGGTCACCTTCGTCACGTTGACCGGTATATACAGGTCGCCCCCGGTCCCGCCGGCAGGAGCGCAGTTCTTGAAGGGAATCGACGAGCCGAAAGTGAACCCGGATATTACGGCGTCGCGGCCTGTGCCGTTGTAGAAGTTGAATCCCTGGATGCTGCCGGTCCACTCGCTGTTGGTCGTCAGAGACGGCGTCTCCACGGGACCCTGCGGCGGGTGGTTCCAGTTGGGCCAGATGCAGAGCATGCCCTGCGGGCAGTTCCCGGACCCCCAGCTTTGTATCGACACTCCGGGTGCTGCCGCCGAGGCGGTGGGGGCGGCGGCCAGCACGCCTGCGACGGACGCGGCGATGGCGATGGCGATGGATTTCAACAGCACGGTTCACCTGCTTTAGATAGATTGTTGTAGATGCAAATTTAAACTACCGGCGGAAAATTGACACGTCAAGCACCTGAAACGACGTAGTCCGGCGGGTCAATCGGAAGCCGGCGTCCACCTGTGTCTGATGACGATTGAGGTAGTTTCAGGGTGGTATCTGCCGGATGGCACCACGGCCTGCCAGCATCCGACCACCGCCCACGGTGGTGCGGTCGGCCAGCCCACCGCGAGCGGGGCGCTGATCGAGCAGCGGAGCTGTGGCGCCGGCACGGACCACCTGCGGTGGACCCGGAGATGACAGCCTGAGCACGGACGAGGGCTGTCCTCCCGTACTGCGGAGGACAGCCCTCGCCGGTGATCGGTCAGGCGACTCGGTGGCGGGTCAGGCGACCGAGGCCGGGAACCGTTCCCACACCCGGTGTGCGGCCATCAGCTGCTGCACCGCCGTCAGGGCCTCGGCGCCGGAGCCCGCCGTCACGATGCCGGGGGTGCCGGCGACGCCGGCCTGCTCCAGCACGGTGACGCCGGCGCCCCAGGCGCCGATCGCCTTGGCGTGCCGCCAGCACTCCTCGACGAGCAGCAGCACGCGGGGGTCCACGGCCGCCGGGCCCGGCCTGCCCGCCTTGGCGTCGCGGGCCGGGACGGCATCCGGTGCGGGCGCCGGCGCCCCGGCGAGCAGGACCGCGTCGAACTCGACGGACCGGCCGGTGGCGAAGGTGCGCTGCACCGGCATACCGCCCACCACGCCACCGTGCGGGGCGATCAGCAGCGGCACCATGCCGGCCGCGAACACGGCCCGCCGGACCTCGTCGACGCCGTCCAGGTCGCCGTCGGGGTCGACGACGATGCCGACCATCCGACCGTCACTCGGCCACTCCCGGCCGACCTGCGACAGCGCCGGGCTGGGCGTGACGTCGGCTAGTGGCACCGTCGGCTGCGGGGCGGGCAGGCCCAGACCGGTGGCGACCTGCTCGCAGAGCACCGGGTCGATGTTGGCGAGGCTCTGCAGCTGGCGTTCCTTGATCGCCTGGTGGTAGCACTTGCCGAGCTCGAAGGTGTACGCCCGGATGATGTGCTCCTTCTCGACCGGCGACATGCTCAGCCAGAACAGGCGTACCTGGCTGTAGTGGTCGTCGAACGAGGCCGGGTTGGCGCGTACCTTCGGGGCCTGCGCCACGGTGACCGGCACGTCGACGAACGCGTGCTCGGCGTCACCGGCGGGGAAGGGGTTGCCGCCGTCGAGCGAGTTCGGCCGGTACGGCGCCACGCCCGCGTGCACGGCGTGCTGGTGGAAGCCGTCGCGCAGCATGTCGTTGACGGCCGCGTGCGGGCGGTTGATCGGGATCTGTGCGAAGTTGGGCCCGCCCAGTCGGGTGAGCTGCGTGTCGACGTACGAGAAGAGTCGGCCCTGCAACAGCGGGTCGTTCGTGACGTCGATGCCCGGCGGCAGGTGGCCCAGGTGGAAGGCGACCTGCTCGGTCTCGGCGAAGAAGTTCGTCGGCGTCCGGTTGAGCACCAGCCGGCCGACCGGCTGCACCTCGGCCAACTCCTCCGGCACGATCTTCGTCGGGTCCAGCAGGTCGATGCCGGCGAAGGTCTCCTCCGGGGTGTCCGGGAAGACCTGGATGCCCAGCTCCCATTCGGGGTACGCGCCGGCCTCGATGGCGTCGTAGAGGTCACGCCTGTGGAAGTCCGGGTCGAGGCCGCCGAGTAGCTGCGCCTCCTCCCAGGTCAGGGAGTGCACGCCGAGCTTCGGCTTCCAGTGGAACTTGGCCAGCACCGTCTCCCCGGCCTCGTTGACGAGGCGGAAGGTGTGCACGCCGAAACCCTCCATCGTCCGGTACGAGCGCGGGATGCCGCGGTCGGACATGTTCCAGATGGTGTGGTGCTGTGCCTCGGTGTGCAGCGACACGAAGTCCCAGAAGGTGTCGTGCGCGCTCTGCGCCTGCGGGATCTCCCGGTCCGGGTGCGGCTTGCCGGCGTGGATGATGTCGGGAAACTTGATCGCGTCCTGGATGAAGAAGACCGGCATGTTGTTGCCGACCAGATCGAAGGTGCCCTCGTCGGTGTAGAACTTCGTCGCGAAGCCGCGGGTGTCGCGGACCGTGTCGGCCGAGCCGCGCGAGCCGAGCACCGTGGAGAACCGCACGAAGACGTCGGTCTCGCGCCCCTTCTTGAGGAAGCCGGCCCGGGTGACCGCCTCGGCGGTGCCGTACGCGGTGAACACGCCGTGCGCGCCGGCACCGCGGGCGTGCACCACGCGCTCCGGGATGCGTTCGTGGTCGAAGTGCGTGATCTTCTCGCGCAGGTGGTGGTCCTGGAGCAGCACCGGGCCGCGTGGGCCGGCCTTGAGGGAGTGGTCCGTGTCGCGCAGCCGCGTGCCGTTCGCGGTCGTGAGGTAGGCGCCCTGCTGACCGTTCGCGGTGGCCGGTGCGCCGGTCTCGGCTCCGGTCGGCGTCCGCGTCTGCGGTGCGCCCTGTTCCGGCTTCGGTGGCAGCGGGTCGTGCGGCGTCGTCGGTTCCTCGACGCTGGGTGGCGCGCTACCCGGTGCGCCGGGGACATCCGGGGTCAGGGCGTCGGCGATCTTGTCGGAGGCCGTCTTCACGGCGTTCTTGACCGCCTCGGCGGGCTTGCTCTTTTCCACTGAACGAACCTCTCGATGGAGCTGTACGGGCAGGCGAGTGCCCTGCTACCCCTGGTCAGGGCGTCGAAACACGACAGGTGTCGGCAACCTGCGGCGGGACTGGTGATTTCGCCGATGCGCGGATCGGTGGAGAGGAAAAAACTTACTTACGTCGATATCCCTCGACCCTAGGGAGTGCCCGACGTGTCCTCACCAACCACCACCCGTCCCCGTTCCGTGGTAGCCCGTCTCGCGGTGGCCGCCGTCCTGGTCGCCGGTGGCGTCCTCTCCGGCCCGACCGGTGCCGCGCAGGCCGCGGGCCCGTACGAGCGGGGTCCCGCCCCGACCACCGCGATCCTGGAGGCCAGTCGCGGCCCGTTCACCACCGCGTCGCAGAGCGTGTCGTCACTGAGCGTCACCGGCTTCGGCGGTGGCGTCATCTACTACCCGACAAGCACCAGCGAGGGCACCTTCGGCGCCATCGCCGTCTCGCCCGGCTACACCGCCGCCTGGTCCAGCATCAGCTGGCTGGGGCCCCGGATCGCCTCGCACGGTTTCGTGGTGATCGGCATCGAGACCAACAGCCGGCTGGACCAACCCGACAGCCGGGGTCGGCAACTGCTCGCCGCGCTCGACTACCTCACCCAGCGCAGCTCGGTTCGCACCCGGATCGACAGCAGTCGACTCGCGGTGGCCGGGCACTCGATGGGTGGCGGTGGCAGTCTGGAGGCGGCCTCGTCGCGGCCGTCGTTGCAGGCCGCGGTGCCGCTCGCGCCGTGGAACCTGGACAAGAGCTGGTCCGAGCTGCGGGTGCCCACGCTGATCATCGGTGGCGAGAGCGACACCGTCGCGCCCGTCGGGTCGCACTCGGTGCCGTTCTACAACAGCATCCCGGCCTCCGCCGAGAAGGCGTACCTGGAGTTGAACGGGGCGAGCCACTTCTTCCCGCAGACGACGAACACGCCCACCGGCCGGCAGATGGTGGCCTGGTTGAAGCGGTTCGTCGACGACGACACCCGCTACGAGCAGTTCCTCTGCCCCGGCCCGAGCGGTTCGCAGATCGAGGAGTACCGCAACACCTGTCCCAGCGCCTGACGGCGGTCCCGGGGCGGTCGCCGCTGGCGGCCGCCCCGTCCACGTGTGCGCACCAGCACTGAAGGTCTTGACGCCAAACCCGAGAAACGTACACTGCGAGTGTAAATAAACACCCGCCACGACAGAGGGATGGGTGATGGAGCGCGGCCTCGAACTGCACCACATCGGCGTCCGTTTCGGCGGCCTCACCGCCCTCGACGACGTCTCACTGCGGGTGCCGCCCAACCGGGTGGTGGGCGTGATCGGGCCCAACGGCGCCGGCAAGACCACGCTGTTCAACGTGATCTGCGGGTTCGTCGCGCCGGAGACGGGTTCCCTCACCCTCGACGGCCGACCGCTGCGGCCCCGGCCGCACCGGCTGACCCGGCTGGGCATCGCCCGGACCCTGCAGGGCACCGGGCTCTTCGCCGGTCTCACCGTGCTGGAGAACGTGCTGACCGGCGCCTCGCACACCGCCCGTGCGGGTTTCGTCCCGGCCCTGCTCGGGCTGCCGGCCAGCGACCGCGACGAGCGCCGGCTGCGCCGCGACGCCCTGGACCTCCTCGACGACCTGGGGATCGCCGACCACGCCGAGGCCGCACCCACCACACTGCCCTTCGCCGTACGCCAGCGGGTCGCCCTGGCCCGCGCGCTCGCCGCCCGGCCCCGGCTGCTGCTGCTCGACGAGCCCGCCGGTGGTCTCGGCGCCGACGACATCGCCGAGCTGGCCGAGCTGATCCGGCACCTGCCCCGGCGCGACGACGACCCCTGCGCGGTGCTGCTCGTCGAGCACCACATGGACCTGGTGATGGCCGTCTGCGATGAACTCGTGGTGCTCGACTTCGGCCGGGTGATCGCCGCCGGCACCCCGGACGAGATCCGCGACGACCCGGCGGTCACCGACGCCTACCTCGGTGCAGCCGTCGAGGAGGTCTCCCCGTGAGCGCGAGGAGTGAGCCGGGTTTGCGAGCCCCGCAGTCGCGAACGAGAGGTGACTCCGTGAGCGCGAGGAGTGAGCCGGGTTTGCGAGCCCCGCAGTCGCGAACGAACGATGGCACCGTGAGCGCGCCCGACCTGCTCGTGGTGCGCGGGTTGGTGGCCGGTTACGGTGCCGCGCCCGTGTTGCGGGCCATCGACCTCACCGTCCCGGCCGGCACGATCGCCGCGGTCGTCGGCGCCAACGGCGCCGGCAAGACCACCCTGCTGCGTGCGCTGTCCGGCATGATCCGCCCGGCCGCCGGCCAGGTGCTCCTCGCCGGGGAGGACCTGCGGGGTACGCCGGTGGAGCAGCTCGTCCGGCGCGGCATGGCACACGTGCCGGAGGGGCGGGGCGTGATCAGCGAGTTGACAGTCGACGAGAACCTGCGGCTCGGCGGGTTGTGGCGGCGCGACCGGGCCGACGCCGGCCGGGCCCTCGACGAGGTCTACCAGCTCTTCGAGCCGCTGGCCCGCCGCCGCCGGCACCTCGGCCACCAGCTCTCCGGCGGTGAGCGGCAGATGCTCGCACTCGGCCGGGCCCTGGTCGGCCGACCACGACTGCTGCTGCTCGACGAGCCGTCGCTGGGCCTGGCGCCGCGGGTGGTCGCCCGGACCATGGCCCTGCTGCGCCAACTGCGTGACCGTACCGGCCTGACCGTCCTGCTGGTCGAGCAGAACGTGCGCAGCGCACTCGCCGTCGCCGACCAGGGCGTCGTGATGTCCCTCGGTCGGGTGGTGATCGCCGCGCCGGCCGCGAAGCTGCGCGACGACGTCGACCTGCGCCACGCGTACCTCGGTTTCTGACCACCACCTCGTCCCCCGGAGGGAGGACTGTTGGACCGCTTCGTCTTCCTCACCGTCGACGGCCTGTCGCGGGGCGCGGTGTACGCCGCGTTCGCGCTGGCCCTGGTGCTCATCTGGCGGGCGGCGCGGGTCGTCAACTTCGCCCAGGGGGCGATGGCCGTCGCCGCCGCGTACGTCGCCTACACCGTCTCGACCGCGACCGGTTCCTACTGGCTGGGCTTCGTGGTCGCGATCGTCGCCGGCCTGCTGCTCGGCGCGCTTGTGGACCGGGTCGTGATGCGCCACGTCGACCACGCCTCGCCGCTCAACCCCGTGATCGTCGCGCTCGGCCTGGTGCTGTTGGTCCAGGCCGTGCTGGGCATGCTGTACGGCAACGAGTTCCGCCCCGCCGAGGCGCCGTTCAGCCGGTCCGCTCTGACCGTGGGCGGGGTGGCCGTGCTGTCGCCGTACGACCTGTTCGTCTTCGCCACGATCGGGGTGGTGGTCAGCGGCCTGGCCTGGATGTTCGCGCGTACCCCGGTGGGGTTGCGGATGCGCGCGGCGGCGTTCGCTCCCGAGGTGTCCCGGCTGCTCGGGGTCAACGTCGGTGGCATGTTGACCCTCGGCTGGGCACTCGCGTCCGGGGTGGGCGCGCTGGCCGCCATGCTGGTCCTGCCGACCGAGTTGGGCCTGCACCCGCACGCGATGGACCTGGTGTTCGTGTCGGCGTTCACCGCGGCGGTGGTGGGTGGGCTGGACAGTCCACCGGGGGCGGTGGTCGGTGGCCTGGTGGTGGGTCTGCTGCTCTCCTACGTGAGCGGGTACGCCGGCAGTGACCTCACGCCGCTCGCGGTGCTGGTCCTGCTGCTGGCGGTGCTGCTGGTCCGGCCGGGTGGGCTGTTCGCCCCGGTCGCGGCGAGGCGGGTGTGAGCGCCACGAGGGCGGCGGTGCCGCCGAAACAGCGGCTCGTCGACGTGGGCCGCCCTGTCGACCGGCGACGCGGCTCGACCCTGCTGCGCCACCTCGCGATCGTGCTCGTCGTCGGGCTCCTGCTGGTCGGGGTCAGCTACGCCGTCGAGCCGTTCCGTAACTTCCAGCTCGCCACCGTGGCCGCCTACCTCTGCGCGACCGCCGGGCTGACCGTCCTCACCGGGCTCAACGGTCAACTGTCGCTCGGGCACGGCGCCTTGATGGCCACCGGGGCGTACACGGTGGCGTTGTGCCAGAACGCGTTCGCCGACCGGGGGATGACCGGCGGCTGGCTGCTGCCGCTCTCGCTGGGCGCGGCGATCGTCGGCACGGTCGCGGTCGGCGCGGTGGTCGGTGTGGCGGCGGCTCGGCTGCGCGGCCCCTACCTCGCCGGGGTCACCCTCGCGGTGGCCGTCGTCGTGCCGGCGTTGGCCGTCACCTTCGACGGTGTGTTCAACGGCGAGCAGGGGCTGTCGGTGCCGGTGGAGCCGCCGCCGCTGTCGCTCGGCCCGTCCTTCCCCTACGAGCGGTGGCAGCTCTGGCTCACCGGCGCGGCCACCCTGCTCGCGATGCTGCTGCTGGCGAACCTGATCCGCAGCCGGTACGGGCGCACCTTCCGGGCGGTCCGCGACGACGAGGTGGCGGCCCGTCTGGCCGGCATCCACGTGGCCCGTACCCAGGTTCTCGCGTTCGTGGTCAGCGCCGCCACCGCCGGGCTCGGCGGGGCGTTGCTGGCGGTGCTCGCGCAGAGCGTCTCACCGGGGGCGTTCTCGCTGACCCTGTCGCTGTTCCTGCTGATGGCCGTGGTGATCGGCGGTCTCGGTCGGCTCACCGGAGCGCTGTGGGGGGCCGTCCTGCTGGTCGCCCTGCCCGACCTCACCCACTCCGCGACCGAGTTGCTCACGCTCTCGCCCGCGGTGGCGCAGCGGCTGGAGGGAAACCTGCCGCTGGCGATCTTCGGCCTCACCCTGATCGTCGTCATGATCGCCGCACCCGGTGGCATCCAGGGGCTGTTGTCCCGTCTTGGTCGGCGCCTGCGGGCCCGGCGTTCCTGAGCTGCTGCGCGCCCGGCCCTCGGCCGGGCGTACCACCACCCACACCGTTCCCCCGAACCGGACCGAGAAAGGTCGGTGTTCTCCATGCACCGTTTGGCACAACGTGGTCTCGCGATCGCCAGCACCATCGCCCTGTTGGCCGCCGCCGCTGGCTGCGGCGGTGACGACGGCTCCGGTTCCGGCGGCGCGTCGGTGCCGGGCGTCACCGACACCGAGATCGTCGTCGGCACCCACATGCCGCTCACCGGGCCGGCCTCGGCCGGCTACTCGAAGATCGCCCCGGCGACGAAGGCGTACTTCGACTACGTCAACGCCAACGGCGGTGTGCACGGTCGGAAGATCACCTACAAGATCATGGACGACGGCTACAACCCGGCGAACACCCAGCAGGTGGTCCGCCAGCTCGTCCTGCAGGACAAGGTCTTCGCCGTCCTCAACGGTCTGGGCACGCCGACGCACAGTGGGGTGCTCGACTTCCTGAAGAGCAACCGGGTGCCGGACCTGTTCGTCGCCTCCGGCAGCCGCACCTGGGACCAGCCGGACAAGTATCCCGGCACGTTCGGGTTCAACCCGGACTACACGGTCGAGGGCAAGATCCTGGCCAACTACGCCAAGACGAACCTGGCCGGCCAGAAGGTCTGCTTCCTCGGCCAGGACGACGACTTCGGCCGGGACAGCCTGGCCGGGGTGGAGAAGGTGCTCGGTGCCGGGGCCGTGGCGGCCAAGCAGACCTACGTCACCAGCAACACCAACGTGGCGCCGCAGATCGGCGCGTTCAAGGCGGCCGGTTGCCAGGTCGTCGTGCTCGCCACCGTGCCCGGCTTCACCGCGCTGTCCGTCGGCACCGCCGCGCGGCTGGGTTTCAAGCCGCAGTGGCTGGTCTCCAACGTCGGCGCCGACCACCCGACCCTGGCCAAGCAGCTCGACAAGGCCGCCCCGTTGCTCGAGGGCATGGTCGGCACCAACTACCTGCCGATGCAGAACGACACCGCGAACCCGTGGATCCAGCTCTTCACGAAGGTCAACAAGGAGCACAACGGCGACGCGCCGTTCGACGGCAACACCGTCTACGGCATGTCGGTCGGCTACCTCTTCGTCCAGACGTTGCTCGCCGCCGGCAAGGGCCTCACTCGGGAGAAGGTGCTGGAGGCGGTGCAGAAGGGCGGCTTCCAGGGGCCCGGTCTGGTGCCGCTGCGCTTCTCCGCGAAGGACCACTCCGGCTACGGCGGGCAACGGCTGAGCCGGGTGACCGGGGGAGTGCAGACCTACTTCGGTCCGGCGTACGAGACCGACGAGGCGGACGGCCCGGTCAACGAGTACACCGCCGCCCCGCCCGCGCCCCCGGCGAACGGAGTACCAACCGCCCCCTGAGCGGTCCCCGCCCCCTCCGCCGATCCTGCACTTTCTGTCCTCACACAGGTGTGCATTCCGGGGCATCGTGGCGACAGAAAGTGCAGGATCGGTGCAAACCTGAGCTGGGCGCCTGTTCGTTGACCGACGCACATTGGTCTTCTACTATCTGCATCGTGAGTGCAGATTATGGATGACCGCGCCGGTGGCCGGTCCGGGGCCGCTGATCACCCTCTGTCTAGACTCGGCGGTGCGTCGGGGGACGCCACGGGAGCGAAGGGGCGGGGGCGGATGGACGGGGTCGACGTCGTGGGCCGGGTCGACGGGCGCACGGCCCGGGCCGAGCGCACCCGCGCTGCCATCGTCGAGGCGCACCTCGCGCTCATCAACGAGGGTGACCTGCGCCCGACCGGGGAGCGCATCGCCGAGCGGGCCGGCATCTCGCTGCGGACGCTCTGGACCAACTTCAAGGACATGGAGACGCTCTTCGAGGCCAGCGGCGCGGAGGTGCTCCGGCAGCAGGATGCCGCCCACCGGCGCATCTCTCCCGGGCTGCCGCTGGCCAAGCGGGTCGACGCGTACTGCCGGCAGCGGGCCCGGTTGCTCCAGCTCATCGCGGCGTCGGCGCGGGCCGCCCAGATGCGCGAGCCGGTCTCCGAGCAGCTGCACCGCAACCGTCTCAAGCACATCGAGCGGGTCTGCGACGAGGTCGAGGAGCTCTTCGCCGTCGAGCTGGCCGCGGCCGGGCCGGGGCGGGAGCAGTTGCTCCACGCCCTGGTGGCGGCGAGCACGTGGCAGGCCTGGTCGATGCTGCGCTACGGCCTCGGGCTGGGCGTGGACCAGGCCCGCGCCGTGATGACCCGGACGGTGGGCGCGCTGCTGGCCGAGGTCGCGGCCGACTGATTCCCGGCTCGGCACGATATCGCCCCCTCTTTCCATTCGGTTACCAATGGGTGACACTTCATGCATGGTTGCTGCATCGAGAGTGCAACTAACCGTGCTGCGTGGCCGGGACGACGAATGCCACGCCGTCCGGGGCCTGCTCGACGGCGTGGCCAACGGTGGCGGTGCCCTGCTGCTGCACGGCGAACCGGGCTCGGGCCGTACCGCGCTGCTGACCCACGCCCACCGCTACGCCACGGGCTGCACCGTGCTCGCCGCGAGCGGCCTGGCCGAGGAGGCCGCGCTGCCGTACGCGGGTCTGCAGCGACTGCTCGACCCGGTGCCGCACCACGCCGCGGCCCTGCCCACCCAACAGCGCGACCTGCTGCGGCGGGCGCTGGGTGGAAACGGTTGCCCGGCCCACCGTCGGCTCGCCCTGTCGATGGCCGTGCTCGGCCTGCTCGCCGACGCGGCACGGGACCGCCCGCTGCTCGTCACCATGGACGACGTCGACCGCGGTGACCCCCTGACCGCGCAGGTGCTGGCCGTCGTGGCGCGCCGGCTGCGCAACCTACCGGTCGTCGTCCTGCTCACCGCGGACGTCGCGGTCACTGTCGACGGGATACCGGCACACCGCCTCCGGCCGCTCGACCAGGGCGCCAGCGTCGCCGTCCTCACCGACCGGCTACCCGAACGGCCCGCCGCGTCGGTCGTGACCGCGCTGGCGGCGGTCGGAGGCGGCAATCCACAGGCCCTGGTGGACCTCGCCGAGGTGCTCAGCCCCGCCCAGTGGCGCGGCGAGGAGGCGCTGCCCTCCGCGCCACCGGCGGACGGCGCGCTGGGCCGCGCGTACCGGGCCCGTCTGGACCGGTTGTCGCCGGACACCCGGCGGATGCTGCTGCTCGCCGCGCTCGACGCCGACGGTACGCCGGCCACGCTGATCCGCGCCGCCGCAGCCGCCGGCACCGAGGTCGAGGCGCTCGCCCCGGCGGAGGTCGCCGGTCTGGTCCGCGTCGAGCCGCAGGGCGTCACCTTCCCCCAGCCACTGGTGCGCACGATGATCGCGGCCAGCGCGCCACTCGCCGAGCGCCGCGCCGCACACCGTCTTCTCGCCGAGGTGCTTGTCGCGCAGGGGCAGCGGCTGCGCCGGGCGATGCACCTCGCCGCCGCCACGGCGGGTGCCGATCCGGCCCTGGCCGCGGAGTTGGAGGAGGCGGCCTCGGGTGGAGCCGGCGGCTGGCCCGTGGCCTCGGCGGCGCTGCGCCGGGCTGCCGAACTCAGCGATCATCCGGCCCAGACGGCCGCCCGGCTGCTGAGCGCCGCCGACTACGCCTGGGTCGGCGGGCAACCCGAGGTGGTCCGGCCGTTGCTCGACCGCCTGCGCACCGTGTCCACGGACCCGGTCGTGCGGGGCCGCGCCGACCTGCTGCGCGGTGAGGTGGAGCTGCGGTGCGGTGGGGCGTCGGACGCGTCGGCGAGGCTGCTGAGCGCCGCCGAAGCGGTGGCCGACAGTGATCGGGCGCTGGCGTTGTCCGGGTTGGTCCGCGCCGGCGAGGCCGTCTGCTTCGCCGGCGACCAGTACCGGTACGCCGAGGTCGCCCGGCGGGCGCTGGCCCTGCGGCGGCCGGCCGACCCGCCGGCGATGGAGCTGATGGGCAGTCTGGTCGCCGGGGTGGCGGCGACCCTGCGCGGCGACCACGAGCGCGCCGGTCCCACGCTGCGCCGCGCCGTCGTGCTGGGGGGCCGGTTGAGCGGGTCGGCGGTGACCCCCACCGCGCTCACCTGCGCCGCGGCGGCCGGTCTGGTGGTGGCCGTGGACGGCGCGGCGCACCGGCTCGCCGAGCGTGCCGTCGCGTTGGCCCGGGACCGGGGCGAGGTGTCCATGCTGCCCCGGGCCCTGGAGTTGCGGGCGATCGCCGAGTACTGGCAGGGCCGGCACGAGGCGGCGGCGGAGACCTCCCGCGACGGGTTACGGGTCGCCCGTGCCACGGGTCAGGTCAACTACGCCAACGTCCACCTGGGCCTGCTCGCCGTGCTCGCCGCGATCCGGGCCGACCGCGACACCAGCCTGCGGCAGATCCGGGAGATCGGCGAGTCGCCGACGCCGGGCAGCCGTCCGTACGCGCTCGCCGGGTGGGCGCTGGCGGTGCTCGACCTCTTCGAGGGTCGGCACGCCGAGGCCGCGGACCGGCTGACGTCGCTGGCTCGCCTCGGGACGGGCCGAGGCCAGGTCCTCGTGCAGGTGATGGCGACGCCGTACCTGGTGGAGGCGGCGGCGCACCTGGCACACCGACCGGCGGCCGCGGCCGCGCTCGCCGTGTTCGACAGGTGGGCCAGCGGCACGGCGAGCCCGTTGCGCCGGGCCCTGTCCGCCCGGTGTCACGCGCTCCTCGCACCTCGGGGCAGTGCCGAGGCGGAACGGCACTTCCAGGCGGCGCTGCGGCTGCACCCGATGGAGGCCGGCACGTTCGAGCTGGCCCGTACCGAGCTGCTCTTCGGTCAGGAGCTGCGGCGCAGCCGACGCCCGCGCGACGCGCGTACGCACCTGCACCAGGCCCGGGAGATGTTCAGCCTGCTCGGGGTGGCGTGCTGGGCCGAGCAGGCCACCACCGAGCTGCGGGCAGCGGGGGAGTCGGTCGGTCCCCCGGACCTGCCGGCGGCACGGTTGCTGACCGGCCAGCAACTGCGGATCGCCGAGCTGGTCGCGGAGGGCGCCACCAACCGGGAGATCGCCGTCCGGATGTTCCTCTCGATCCGTACTGTCGACCACCACCTGCGCAACGTGTTCCACCGTCTCGGCATCCGCTCGCGGACCGAGCTGGTCCGTGCCTTCGCGGGCGAGCGGCACGTCGGGCTGGCCTCCGACAGGTGACCCGGGGGCCGCTCTGGACGACTTAAACTATCACCGCTAGTTTGATGGCCATGGACCTCACCCTCTCCGCCGAGCAGGCCGCGGTCCGCCAGCTGGCCGCCGAGTTCGCCGACCGTGAGCTGGTGCCGCACGCCGCCGCCTGGGATCGGCGCGAGTCGGTCGACCCGGCCATCGTCGGCCTGCTCGGCGACCTGGGTTTCCTGGGGCTGACCATCGCCGAGGCCGACGGCGGTTCCGGCGGCGACCACCTCGCGTACTGCCTGGTCCTGGAGGAGCTGGGCCGGGGCGACTCGGCGGTGCGCGGCATCGTCTCGGTCTCCCTCGGCCTGGTCGCGAAGTCGATCGCCGCCCACGGCACGGCCGAGCAGCGGGCCGAGTGGCTGCCCCGGCTCTGCGCCGGCACCGCCCTCGGCTGTTTCGCGCTGACCGAGCCGGACAGCGGCTCGGACGCGGCCGCGCTGCGGACCCGCGCGGTCCGCGACGGCACCGACTGGTTGCTCACCGGCACGAAGACGTTCATCACCAACGGCACCACCGCCGACGTCGTGCTGGTCTTCGCCCGCACCGGCGGCCCGGGGCACCGCGGCATCACCGCCTTCCTGGTGCCCACCGACAGCCCGGGGCTGGCCCGCCGGGAGATCCACGGCAAGCTGGGCCTGCGCGGCCAGGCCACCGGCGAGTTGCGCTTCGACGGGGTACGCGTGCCCGACGCGGCCCGCCTCGGCGCCGAGGGTGGCGGGTTCCGCCTGGCCCTGGCCACCCTCGCCAAGGGCCGGATGTCGGTGGCCGCCGGCTGTGTCGGCATCGCCCAGGGCTGCCTGGACGCGGCGGTCGGTTACGCCGGGCAGCGGACCCAGTTCGGCAAGCCCATCGCGGGGCACCAACTCGTCCAACAACTGCTCGCCGCCATCGCCGTGGACACCGCCGCCGCCCGGCTGCTGGTGTGGCAGGTGGCCGACCTGATCGACCGGGACCAGCCGTACGCCACCGAGGCGTCGATGGCCAAGCTCTTCGCCAGCGAGGCCGCCGTCCGCGCGGCCAACAACGCGGTCCAGGTCTTCGGCGGGTACGGCTATGTCGACGAGTATCCGGTCGGCAAGTACCTGCGGGACGCACGGGTCGCCACCCTCTACGAGGGCACCAGCCAGATCCAGCAGCTTCTCATCGGACGCGCGCTCACCGGCGTCAACGCCTTCTAGTGTCAAGGAGACCTGCCGTGCGAGTCTTCACCTCGTTCGACGAGTTGGCCGCCGCCGTCGGCGAGACCCTCGGGCCCGGTCCGTGGGAACGGATCGAGCAGAGCCGCGTCGACCTCTTCGCCGACGCCACCGACGACCACCAGTGGATCCACGTCGATCCGGTCCGGGCCGCGTCGGGGCCGTACGGCGGGACCATCGCCCACGGGTACCTGACGTTGTCGCTGCTGCCGGCGTTGGCCGGCCGGCTCTACCGGGTGCAGGGGGTGGCGATGGGGGTCAACTACGGGCTGAACCGGGTGCGCTTCCCCGCCCCGGTGTCGGTCGGTACCGCCGTCCGGGCCACGGCCACCCTCGCCGAGGTGTCCCCGGTGGCCGGCGGCGTGCAGGTGGTCGCGACGGTCACCGTGGAGAGCGACAGCGGCGGCAAGCCCGTCTGTGTGGCCGAGACCGTCAGCCGGCTCTACCTCGCGACGAGTTGACGGCGGTCCAGCTCGGCTCCGCCTTGCGGAGAAGTTCCGGAATTTGCGGCCCTTGTGCCTCCGCTGCTCCGCCCCGCCCGTCGGCTCCCGACACCGTGCACCTGTCGACTGGCCGCCCACCTGGACGGCTGTCACCTCGGTTGTTGAACGGCGCCCCGCGGGTCTCGTAAAACTTCCGGAAATTGTTGCTCGTCGATCAGCGGCGCTGACATACTCCACATCCATCGGAGTCGATGATCGAGGGCTCGTGCCCCTTCCCGGGCGCCCCTGTGTGCGTGGTCCCGACCCGATACCCCACCACCCACCGGGGTGCCGCGTCAGACACCCCGTCCGGGTCCACCGGAAGGAAGAAGACATGACCGAGAGGTGCCACGGGGACACCCGCCCACCGACGGGCCCACGAGCGCGCACGGCTGTCGTCCTCGCCGCCGCGGCTCTGCTCGCCGCGACAGGTGCCGCGTTCCTGCCGAGCACGGCGAGCGCCGGAACCACCCTGGGCGCGTCCGCCGCCGAGAAGGGTCGCTACTTTGGCACCGCGGTGGCCGCGAGCCGGTTGAGCGACAACGCGTACACCACGATCCTGAACCGTGAGTTCAACATGGTGACGGCCGAGAACGAGATGAAGATGAACGCCACCGAGCCGCAGCAGGGTCGGTTCAGTTACGGGGCGGCGGAGCAGATCGTCAACCACGCGCGCAGCCGGGGGATGAGCGTGCGGGGCCACACCCTGGCGTGGCACTCGCAGCAGCCGGGCTGGATGGAGAGCATGAGTGGCAGTGCGCTGCGACAGGCGATGCTCAACCACGTGACGCAGGTGGCCACCCATTTCCGGGGCCAGGTCGTGGCGTGGGACGTGGTGAACGAGGCGTTCGCCGACGGCGGCTCCGGAGGTCGTCGCGACTCGAACCTGCAGCGCACCGGCAACGACTGGATCGAGGCGGCGTTCCGGGCGGCGGACGCGGCGGATCCGAACGCGAAGCTCTGCTACAACGACTACAACACCGACAACTGGACGCACGCGAAGACCCAGGGTGTCTACAACATGGTGCGGGACTTCAAGGCCCGTGGCGTGCCTATCGACTGCGTCGGCTTCCAGTCGCACTTCAACAACAACTCGCCGTACGTGAGCAACTACCGCACCACGTTGTCGAGCTTCGCGGCGCTGGGCGTGGACGTGCAGATCACCGAATTGGACATCCAGGGCGCTCCGGCGAACACCTACCGCAGCGTGGTGGAGGACTGCATGGCCGTGCCCCGCTGCAACGGCATCACGGTCTGGGGCATCCGCGACAGCGACTCGTGGCTGGCCTCGCAGACGCCGCTGCTGTTCAACAGCAACGGTTCCAAGAAGCCGGCGTACGACGCGGTGCTCGCCGCACTCAACAACGGCACCCCGGTCCCGACGACGGCGCCGCCGACAAGCGTCCCGCCGACCTCCGTGCCGCCCACCTCCACGCCGCCGACCACCGCTCCGCCCACCACCCCGCCGCCCGGCGGCGGTTGCACCGCGACCCTGCAGGACAGCACCCGGTGGGGCGACCGGTTCAACAGTCAGGTGACAGTCAGCGGGGCGAGCAACTGGAGTGTCGTGGTGGCCGTCACCCCGCCACAGAAGGTGTCCGCCACCTGGAACGGCAGCCCCAGCTGGGACAGCAGCGGAAACGTCATGACGATGCGGTCCAACGGCAGCGGCAACGTCTTCGGCTTCACCACCATGGCCAACGGCAACTGGACCCGCCCACAGGTGCTCTCCTGCACCGCCTCCTGAGCACCATCGCACGCTGACGGGGCGGCGACGGGATCCCGTCGCCGCCCCTCCTCCCTGACCAGGTCGGGTCCACGGCTGGCAGACGTCAGCTCAGCGCCGCCGCCTTGCCCAGGAGCACCGCGCGTTCGCGCTGGTTGGCGCAGAGCCGGGCGGCCAGCTCCAGTTCGGTGCGCGCCTCCGTTCGCCGACCGAGGCGGGTCAGTAGCTCACCGCGTACGGTCGGGACCAGATGCGAGCCGGCGAGCCGGTTCGCGGCGATCAGCTCGTCCACGATGGCCAGGGCCCGCGCCGGACCCGAGGCCATGGCCACGGCGACGGCCCGGTTGAGTTCGACCACCGGTGCGGGCGTGGCCCGGCCGAGTGCCTCGTAGAGCACCACGATCCGGTCCCAGTCGGTCTCCGTGACCGACGGGGCCGACGCGTGGGTGGCGGCGATCGCGGCCTGCAGGCCGTACGGGCCGAGGCCGCGAGTCGATGCCCGGGCCAGCGCGGCCAGCCCACGGCGGATCGCCGAGGAGTCCCACAGCCGGCGGTCCTGATCCGCGAGCAGGACCGGCGCACCGTCCGGGCCGGTCCGGGCCGGGAAGCGCGCGGCCGTCAGCTCACACAACGCGAGGAGGCCGTGCACCTCCGGTTCGTCCGGCTGCAACGCGGCAAGCGTGCGGGTCAGCCGGACCGCCTCGTACGCCACGTCGGGGCGCAACAGCCGGTCGCCCGAGGTGGCCGTCGACCCTTCGGTGAAGATCACATAGAGAACGCTGAGCACACCGGCCAGACGATCCCGGCGCTCGCCGGCCGGCGGCAGCTCGAACGGCACCCCGGCCGCCGCGATCGTCTTCTTGGCCCGGGTGATGCGGGCCTGCACGGTCGGCACCGGGACCAGGAACGCGCGGGCGACCTCCTCGCTGGACAGGCCGCCGACCACGCGCAGGGTCAACGCCACCCGGCTCTGCGGGGAGAGCACCGGGTGACAGCTGACGAACATCAGCGCCAGGACGTCGTCGTCGATCCGGTCGAGATCGACCTCCGTGTCGAGCACCGGGTTGACCGCCGGGTCGGCCGCCAGCAGGGCGTACCGGTCGTGCAGGGCGACCCGGCGGCGAATCGCGTCGATCGCCCGCCGCCGGGCGGTGGCCATCAGCCAGCCGGCCGGATTGGCCGGAGAAGCACGCGGCCACGACACCAGCGCCTCAGCCACCGCCTCCTGGGCCGCGTCCTCGGCCAGCCCGAAATCGCCGGTGAACCGGGTCAGCGCGGCGACGATCCGGGCCGACTCGACCCGCCAGACGGCCTCGACGTCGGCTGTACCCATCAGATCTGGCCGTTGTTCTCGCTGCCGTGCGGAACCTCGTCGGCCTCGGCCACCCGCCGGACCTCGATCTTGGACCCGCGGACCGCCGGGAACCGGGTGGCCCACTCGACCGCCTCCTGTCTCGTGGCGACATCGAGCAGGAAGTAGCCACCGAACAGTTCCCTGGTCTCGCCGTACGGACCGTCGGTGACCACCGGGGCCTCGCCGCTGAAGTCGACCACGACGCCTCGGCCCGGATCGTCCAGCCCCTCGGCCGCGACGAGCACACCGGCCCCCATCATCTCCTCGATGAACCGGCCGGTCGCGGCCATCGCCTCGTCGATGGTGGCCATCATGGCCGCATTCGTCTCGTCGGTGCCCCGCATGATCAGCATGTACTTCGACATCGCGTTCTCCTCGTCCGGCGGGGCCGCCTCCGGGCCCGCACACCCCCATGTCGAACGAGTGGCGCGCGGATCGACACGGCCGGTCAATAATCTCCCGCCGAGACGCGGGCCTCTGCTCCGGAGGTGGTGCGAGGGGCGGGGGGGGGGGGGGGGGGGGGGCCCCCCCCCCCCCCCCCCCCCCCCCGCGCCCGAATCGTCAGGCGAGGGCGCAGGCGGTGCCGTTGAGGGTGAACGCGGACGGTCGGCCGGCGTTCCCGGTGTGGGTGGCCTGGAAGCCGATGTCGACCGAGGTGCTCGGCGCGATCGTCGAGTTGTAGGAGACGTTACGAGCGGTCACCGCCCCGCTCGACGGGGAGTAGTCGGCGTTCCAGCCGCCGGTGATGGTCTGCCCGCCCGGCAGCGTGAACGCCAGTGCCCAACCGTTGACCGGCGTGCTGCCCGTGTTGGCCACCGAGACCGCCGCGGTGAGCCCGTTGCCCCAGGCGTTGACCGTGTACGTGACGCGGCACCCGCCGGACGGCGGCGGCGTGGTCGGTGGCGGCGTGGTCGGTGGCGGCGTGGTGGGCGGGGGCGTGGTGGGCGGGGGAGTGGTCGGTGGCGTGTCGCCGCCGATGCTGCCGGGCACCGTCCGGAGGGCGTCGTACCAGGCCACGGCCATCTTCCGATAGCCGGTGGCGTTGGGATGCACCCCGTCGGCCAGGTCGCTGAGGGTCAGGGCGCGGTACATGTCGACCAGGTGGACGCGTTTGCCGGCGGCGGCCCTGGTCTGCACGATCCCGGGGATCGCCGCGTTGTATCCCCGGACCTGGTTGTCCGCGCCCGACTTCGGGATGATCGTCGCGACGAACACGTCCGCGTTCGGGACGGTGTTGGTGATCCGGTCGACAAGGGTGGCCAGTCGGCCCGGTGCGCCGGAGGTGTCGCCGTACATGTCGTTGGTGCCGATGTGCAGCAGCACGGTCCGGGGATTCGTGGCCCGCAACCAGTTGACCACGTTGGCGTCGATCTGGGCGATGGTCCATCCGGAGTGACCCTGGTGGTCGTGGTCACCGAGGCTGGCCGGGCCGTTGAACTGGGAGCCGACGAAGTCGATCCGGTAGCCGCCGGCGACGAACCGCTGCCAGAGCTCGATCCGGTAGCCGCCCGCGACGTTGAACCCGTCGGTGATCGAGTCACCGAGGGGCATCACGCGTACGCCGCCGTTGGATTCGGCGTTCGCCGGCGTGGTCGCGATGGGGACGGCCGCGGCCATGGCCGCGGCTGCGGCCAGCGCCGCCCACCACCGGCGGGCTCGCCGGGGCCTCGGCGTCGACGCGGTGGGTGTCGGAGGGACGGGGTGGCCGAGCGGTGCACTGCTCATGGGACTTCCTCTGGTGGTGAGGGCGCGCGACAACGGCGACCACCAGGAGACGGCCGCCGCCGGACGCGGTAGGCGGGCTGCGCGCAACGACCAGGAACCCGGACGTCTGCACTGGTGGCCGTGGCGCTGCGGCTGGCACGGGTCATCGAGGGTCGGAGCCGAAAGGCCGATGATCCGTGGCGGAAGTGTGCCCTGCACCTCGCCTGACGCACCCTAACGTGTTATCGCTAACATCGGCAATAGATCGGCGCCCGGCTATGCGTCATGCCCCGGACGGCGCGCCTACCTGGGGGAGGGGGTAGCCGGGTGCAGCATCGAGTCGAGCCAGCGCAGCTGACGCCGGACGTGCACGGCCTCGCCGCCCTCGTGACCGTTGAACGGGTAGACGTGCATCTCGCGTGCGGGCGGCACCGGGAGCCGGGCCGACGCCCCGTACTGGTTGTAGGCGGCGAAGCCGGTGCTCGGTGGGCACACGGTGTCCCGCAGCCCGATTCCGAAGTGTGCCGGCGCGGTCGCCCGCCGGGCGAAGCTCACGCCGTCGACGTAGGACAGGGTGCGCCAGACCGCGTCCTCCGCCTCCCGGTGCACGGCCAGGTAGCGGGCGATCTCGCCGTACGGCGCGGGTTCGCTGACCTGGACGGCCCGCCGCATGTCGCACAGGAACGGGGCGGTGCTCAACACCGCGCGAAGGTCGCCGACCAGGCCGGCCACCGCCAGGGCCAGGCCGCCGCCCTGGCTGTTGCCGACCACGGCGACCCGGTCGCCGTCGACCCCCGGCAGGGCGCGGACCGCCTCGACCGCCCGGACCGCGTCGGTGATCAGACGCCGGTAGTGGTAGTCGCGGGGGTCGAGGATTCCCCAGGTGACCGGCCAGGGCCCGCCGGGTGCGCCGTGCGGGTCGGGGGTGTCCCCGGCGCCGTGCTGACCCGCCTGGCCCCGGTTGTCCATCAGCAGGTGGGCGTACCCGGCCGTGGGCCAGGTCAGTCGCTCGTGGGGCAGGCCGCGACCACGGCCGTAGCCGGCGTACTCGACGACGGCGGGCAGTGGCTCCGCCACCCCGGCGGGGCGGGTGTACCAGGCCCGGACCGGGTCGCCGCCGAAGCCCGCGAACGTGACGTCCCAGGAGTCGAGCAGGCGCAAATCGGTCGGCTCTGGACGGACGTCGACGAGCACCGGTCGGCTGGCCGCCTCGGTGCGGGTGTCGCGCCAGAACTCGTCGAAGTCGTCGGGTTCGACGATCTCGGGCGCGTACCGCTGGAGGTCGTCGAGCAGGGCGGCGGAGTGGGGCACGGGTCCTCGCAGGGGCTCGGGTCAGTGCGGGCTGGCGGGGGGTGCGGTGCTGGCGGGGGGTGCGGTGCTCTCCCGGACGACCAACTCGGTCACCAGGTCGATCCGGCTGGTCGCCGGCTCGTTGCCCCTGGTCAGGTCGAGCAGCATCTGGGTGGCGATGCCCGCCATGTCACGCAGTGGCTGGTTGATCGTGGTGAGGGCCGGGTCGGTCCAGGTGGAGACCGGGAGGTTGTCGTACCCGATCACCGACAGGTCCTCGGGCACCCGCAGGCCACACTGGCGGGCGGCCCGGAGCACCCCCATGGCCTGGATGTCGGAACCGGCGAAGATCGCCGTGGGGCGAGAACGCCGGCGGAGCAGTTCCAGCCCGTGGGCGTGCCCGGCGCCCGCGGAGAAGCTGCCGTAGCGGATCAGTTCGCGGTCGACGGTGAGCCCGGCCTCGTCGTGGGCCGACTGGAAGCCGGCGGCGCGGGCACGACTGCAGAGCACGTCGGGCGGCCCGGAGATGATGGCGATGCGTCGATGCCCCAACTCCAGGAGGTGTCGGGCGGCGAGCAGTCCACCGTTCCAGTTGTTCGAACCGACTGTGGGTACGGAGGCGGAGGTCGCGCTGTCGGTGTCGACGACGACGAACGGAATGCCCTGACGCCGCAGGTGCTGTTGTTGGGCCTCGGCCGGGTGGGAGAGGACGAACACCACACCCAACGGGCGGTCGGCGAGAATCGTGTCCAGCCATCGTGCCGGGGGGCGGTGCGCGCCGTCGAGCTGGGCGACCGACATCCCGATGCCGGCCGCGGTGGTCACCGCCTCGACGCCGCGCAGGATCTCCATGGCCCACCCGGTGTCGAACTCGTGGAACACGAGATGGATCCGCCCCCCGCCGGTCGAGGGTCGCCGGACGCGGCGCTGGTACTGGTGGCGGTCGAGACTCGCCTCCACCCGCGCTCTGGTGCCCGGGGCGACATCGCCACGTCCGTTGAGGACCTTGGAGACCGTGGCGACCGAGACGCCGACATCGTGGGCGATTGTCGCGATGGTGGTGGAGGCGGGTGGGTCGAGCGGGCGGTGCTCTGTCATCGCGGCCCCATACGACATCCGAAAATTTCGGGAGACCCTAACACGTTTGGCCGATCGCGCCAGCCGTTGCGGCAGTCGACCCGTCCGTTTCGCGGGCCATTCTGCCCCTGGTTCGCGACAGAGTGCCGATGGTGGAGTCACCGTGTGCGCCGAGTGGCCGCCGGAGTCCAGTTGAGACTCTTGACACCCATCGATGGGGCACTTAGGTTGCCGAAAAGGTCGCGCAGGCTTCCGGAAAGTTTCGGATCGTGTAAACGTCCGCCACAGAACTGGTTCCACCAGGGCACGGGGATGTGGCCGGAGCTAAGGGGTCATGGCATGAGAAGTCAGTCGCCCGTGGACAGCGATGCCGCGCCGTGGCGCGATCCCCAGCTGTCGCCGACCGAACGGGCCGAGGCGCTCCTGCCGTTGATGACACTCGAAGAGAAGATCGCGCAACTCGTCGGAGTCTGGGTCGGCGCGGACGCCTCCGGCGAGGGTGTCGCCCCACACCAGTCGGACATGATCAGCGAACTCCCGCCGTGGAGCACCGTCATCCAGTACGGGTTGGGCCAGCTCACCCGGCCGTTCGGCACCGCGCCCGTCGACCCGGTGCTCGGCGCCCGGTCGCTCGCCGCCTCCCAGGCGCAGATCGTCGCCGCCAGCCGGTTCGGCATTCCGGCGCAGGTGCACGAGGAGTGCCTCACCGGGTTCGCGGCCTGGCGGGCCACCGTCTACCCGACCCCGCTCAGCTGGGGCGCGTCCTTCGACCCGGAGCTGGTCGAGGTGATGGCCGACCGGATCGGGCGCTCCATGCGCGCGGCGGGCGTGCACCAGGGGCTCGCGCCGGTCCTCGACGTCACCCGCGACTACCGGTGGGGCCGCACCGAGGAGACGATCGGTGAGGACCCCTACCTGGTGGGAACGACCGGCGCCGCGTACGTGCGGGGTCTGGAGGGCGCCGGTGTCGTGGCCACCCTCAAGCACTTCGCCGGCTACTCCGCCTCCCGGGGCGGGCGCAACCACGCGCCGGTGCCGATGGGTCGTCGGGAGCTGACCGACGTGATCCTGCCGCCGTTCGAGATGGCCCTGCGCCTCGGCGGCGCCCGCTCGGTGATGAACTCCTACGCCGAGATCGACGGCCTGCCCGCCGCCGCCGACGAGGCACTGCTGACCGGCCTGCTGCGCGACGAGTGGGGCTTCACCGGCATCGTGGTCGCCGACTACTTCGCCGTCCGGTTCCTGGAGACCCTGCACGGTGTCGCAGGCGACGCCGCAGACGCCGCCCGGCTCGCCCTGCGCGCCGGGATCGACGTCGAGCTGCCCACCGTGGACACCTTCGGCGCCCCGCTGGTCGAGGCCGTCCGCGGCGGCGACGTCGACGAGGCGCTGATCGACCGGGCACTGCGACGGGTGCTGATCCAGAAGATCGAGATCGGCCTGCTCGACGAGGACTGGCAGGTGCTGCCCGACGACGTGGCGAACCTGCGACTCGACGACGAGGTCAGCCAGGACGTGGCCGTCCGCCTGGCCCGGGAGTCCGTCGTCCTGCTGCGCAACAGCGGCGTCCTCCCACTCCCCGCCGGCAACCGGGTCGCCCTGGTCGGCCCGGTCGCCGACGACCCGATGGCCATGCTCGGCTGTTACTCGTTCCCCAACCACGTGGGCATCCACCACAGCGAGCACGGGCTCGGCCTGGAGATCCCCTCGCTGCGCGACGAGCTGGCCCGACGCGTCCCGCTGCTCACCCACGAGCCGGGTTGCGCCATCACCGGTGAGGACACCTCCGGCATCCCGGCCGCGGTCGCCGCGGCGGCCGCCGCCGACGTGTGCGTGCTCGCCGTCGGTGACCGCGCGGGCATGTTCGGCCGGGGCACCTCCGGTGAGGGCTGCGACGCCGTCGACCTGCGGCTGCCCGGTGTGCAGGCCGATCTCGTCCGGGCCGTCCTCGCCACCGGCACCCCGGTCGTCCTGGTGCTGATGACCGGCCGCCCGTACGCGCTCGGCCCGGAGTTCGACAGCGCGGCGGCAGTGGTGCAGGCGTTCTTCCTCGGGCAGCTCGGCGGGCAGGCCCTCGCCGAGGTGCTCACCGGCGCGGTGAACCCGTCCGGGCGGTTGCCGGTGAGCGTTCCCCGTGATGCCGGCGGGCTGCCGGGCACCTACCTGGCACCGCCGCTCGGTCGTCGCACCAAGGTCTCCTCGGTCGACCCGACCCCGGCGTACCCGTTCGGTCACGGGCTGAGCTACACCACCTTCGAGTGGTCCGACGCCACAGTTGTCGATCCGGCAGGCGAGACGCGGGACGGGCCGACGGCGTGGCCGGTCGACGGCGAGGTGCGGGTGCGGATCACCGTCGCCAACACCGGCGACCGGGCCGGCACCGAGGTGGTGCAGCTCTACCTGCACGACCCGGTCGCGCAGACCACCCGCCCGGTGGTCCGGCTGGTCGGCTACACCCGACTGCCGCTGGAGCCCGGCGAGAGGGCGCACGTGACGTTCGGTGTACCGGCCGACCTGGCCTCGTTCACCGGGTTGTCCGGCCGGCGGATCGTCGAGCCCGGCGAGGTCGAGCTGCGGTTCGGCAGGTCGAGCGGCGACGCGGTGGCGACCCTGCCACTGCGGCTGACCGGCGTCGAGCGCCAGGTCGGCCACCAGCGGGACCTGCTCACGTCGGTGCGGGTGGAGCCCCTCGTGGCCGTCCCGCATCCCGCCTAGGAGACCGAGGATGACATCGACCTTACGGCCACCGCCGCCGGCGCCACCCCAGTCTCCGACGGAGGCCTCCGGCCCCGCCCCGAGCGCACCGCGCCGGCGTCGGAGCTGGCGGCAGGCCCTGCGCCGGGACTGGCAGCTCTACTCGTTGGCCATCCTGCCGCTGCTGTTCTTCCTGGTCTTCCGGTACCTCCCGATGCTCGGGAACATCATCGCGTTCCGCCGGTTCAAGCCGGGCGGCAACATCTTCGGTGAGTACTGGGTCGGCCTGCGCTACTTCCGGATGTTCCTCACCGACCCGACGTTCTGGGAGGTCTTCACCAACACGCTCGTGCTCGGGACGCTGACCCTGCTGTTCTGCTTCCCGTTGCCGATCGTGCTGGCGCTGATGCTCAACGAGGTGCGCGCCCGCCGGTTCAAGCGGTTCGTCCAGTCGGTGTCCTACCTGCCGCACTTCCTGTCGATCGTGATCGTGGCGGCGATGGTCATGCAACTGACCTCGATCGAGGGCTCGGCCAACCAACTCGTCGGCCTGTTCGGCGGCGACCCGGTGGCGTTCCTGCAGAAACCGGAGTGGTTCCGCACCATCTACGTCTCGTCCGAGGTCTGGCAGACCGTCGGCTGGGGCACGATCCTCTACCTCGCGGCCCTCACCACGATCGACGAGGACCTGTACGAGGCGGCCCGGATCGACGGCGCCAACCGGTGGCGGCAGACCTGGCACGTGACGCTGCCGGGGATCCGGCCGACGATGATGACACTGCTGATCCTCAACATCGGCAGCTTCCTGGCGGTCGGGTTCGAGAAGATCCTGCTGCTCTACAACCCGCTGACGTACCCCACCGCGGACGTGGTCTCCACCTATCTGTTCCGGATGGGCTTCCAGTCCAGCAACTTCAGCTACGCCGCCGCCATCGGCCTCTTCGAGGCGGTGATCGGGTTGATCCTGGTCCTGACGGCGAACCTCATCTCCCGGCGCACGGTGGGGACGAGCCTGTGGTGATCCTCGGTACGAAGGGCGACGCCCCGAAGACGCGGGGCCCGGTGGACAGCCGGGGCTATCGCATCTTCCGGATCGTCAACACGATCCTCCTGATCGGCGTCGTGGTCGTGACGCTGTTTCCGTTCCTGAACATCGTGGCCCGCTCGCTCAGCGACGAGGCGTACATCCTCGCCGGAGAGGTGAGCATCGTCCCGCGCGGGTTCGACCTGACCGCGTACAAGCTCCTGATGTCCGACGGGTTGTTCTGGACGAACTACCGCAACACGGTGGTGTACACGGTGGTCGCCACGCTCATCTCGATCGTGCTGACCACCTGTTACGCGTACGTGCTGTCGAAGCCACAGCTCAAGGGACGCGGTGTCCTCGTCGGCATCGCGCTGTTCACCATGTTCTTCTCCGGCGGCCTGATCCCCAACTACGTGCTGGTCACCAGCCTGGGGATGAAGAACACCATCTGGGCCGTGGTGGTGCCCAACGCCATCAGCGTGTTCAACCTGCTGGTCATGAAGGCGTTCTTCGAGAGCCTGCCCACCGAGTTGGAGGAGGCCGCGGCCGTCGACGGGCTCAACACGTACGGCATCCTGCTGCGGATCGTGCTGCCGCTGTCGAAGGCGATCATCGCCACGATGGTGCTCTTCTACGCGGTGTCCTTCTGGAACTCGTGGTTCGCCGCGTTCCTCTACATGGACCGGCAGGACCTGCTGCCGGTCACCGTCTATCTGCGCAACCTCATCGCGGGCGCCACCAGCGCCGAGTCCGCCGCCGCCGACGCCGACAAGGTCCAGGCCGCGGCCACCCTCCAGGCCGTGACGATCGTGCTGACCACCCTGCCGATCCTGGCGGTCTACCCCTTCGTCCAACGGTACTTCGTCCGCGGCGTGATGCTCGGCGCGGTCAAGGGGTGACGCCGACGCCACACCGATCCACCTTCGAATCCCCACCACCGAAAGGACGAGCCATGCTCCACAAGACGTGGCGCCGGGTGGCGATAGCCACCGCGGGTCTGCTCGCGCTCACCCTCAGCACCGCCTGTTCCGAGGACCCCGGCGAGTCGACGGACCTCTCGGAGAACAAGGTCGGGGCGATGGCCACCTACGGCGTCGGCGACCAGTTCAAGGCCACCGAGGCGCTCTCCTTCTCCACCCTCTACAACAACCACACGTTCTATCCGCTCAAGGAAGACTGGGCGTTCTGGTCGGAGCTGACCAAGCGGACCAACGTCAAGATCGAGCCGGTGGCCGTGCCGCTCAGCGACTACGAGCAGAAGCGCAGCCTGCTGATCGGCGCCGGAGACGCCCCGCTGATCATCCCCAAGACGTACCATCCGCAGGAGGACGCGTTCGTGGCCTCCGGGGCGATCCTCCCGGTGAGCGACTACCTGGATCTGATGCCCAACCTCAAGGACAAGATCGCCAAGTGGAACCTCAAGCCGGAGATCGACAACCTGCGGCAGGCCGACGGTAAGTTCTACCTGCTGCCCGGCCTGCACGAGAAGCCCACGCAGGACTACACGGTGCTGGTGCGCACCGACATCATGCAGGAGCTCAACCTGCCCGTCCCGAAGACCTGGGACGAGCTGTACACGGTGCTCAAGGCGATGAAGGCGAAGTACCCGAACGTCTACCCGTACTCCGACCTCTTCAGCAAGCCCAACCCGACAGGCGCCCTGCTGAACCTCCTCGGCTCGGCCCACGGCACCTACGCGGGCTGGGACTTCCAGCACGCCACCTGGAACCCGGCGGAGAAGAAGTTCACCTACACCGGCTCGTCCGAGCAGTACAAGCAGATGGTCACGTTCCTGCACAAGCTCGTCGCCGAGGGCCTGCTCGACCCGGAGAGCTTCACCCAGACCGACGACCAGGCCCGCCAGAAGCTCGCCAACGGCAAGTCCTTCGTGGTCACCGGCAACGCGCAGACGCTCGTCAACAACCACCGGCCCGACCTGGCCAAGACCCTGCCGAACGCGAAGATGGCCAAGATCCCGCTGCCGATCGGCCCGGCCGGCGAGGTCAACCCGTTCCCCCGGCTGGAGAACGGCATCATGATCTCCACGAAGGCCCGGGAGAGCAAGAACTTCGTGGCCATGATGCAGTTCATCGACTGGTTGTGGTATTCGGACGCAGGTCTGGAGTTCGCCCGCTGGGGCGTCGAGGGCACCACCTTCACCAAGGACGCGTCCGGCAAGCGCACGCTCGTCCCGGACGTCAGTTTCCTGGGGCTCAACCCGAAGGCGACCAAGCACCTGCAGAAGGACTTCGGCTTCCAGAACGGCGTCTTCGCCTACGGCGGCAGCCCCGACCTCGTCCGTGGGTTCTTCTCCCCGGAGGAGTTGGAGTTCCAGAAGGTGATGGACGCCCGTAAGCCGCGGGAGGTCCCCCCGCCGCGCCCGTTCACCGACGAGGAACGCGAGCAGGTGTCGCTCTGGGAGACCCCGCTGAAGGACTTCGTCACCCAGAACACGCTCAAGTTCGCCCTCGGCCAGCGGCCCCTCAGCGAGTGGGACGCCTACGTGGCCGAGCTGAAGGCCAAGAACTCCGAGCAGTACATCGACCTGGTCAACAAGGCGTACGAGCGGTTCCAGAAGGACA
The DNA here is from genome assembly GCF_043198035.1 of Micromonospora sp. NPDC048898. Classification (NCBI taxonomy): domain Bacteria; kingdom Bacillati; phylum Actinomycetota; class Actinomycetes; order Micromonosporales; family Micromonosporaceae; genus Micromonospora; species Micromonospora sp. NPDC048898. The sequence goes on along the minus strand of NZ_JBICUF010000002.1, from coordinate 177,220 downwards.
ACGGCTGATCAGCGGGGAGTCCGGGCGGGCGGTCCAGCGGGGCCCCCGACCGGACTCCCCGACGACCACCGACCCGGGGCGACGCTGCGTCAGCCCCGGCCGTCGTGATCGGAGGGGACAGCGGTGAGCGCCGCGCGCACCTGGCGACAGTTCGGCGACGGGCCGCTGTCGCGGATCACCTCGCGTGTCTACATCCTGCTCGTCGTCGAGTTGCTGCTCCTGCTCACCACCCTGCCCGGCCTGCTCCCGCTGCTGCTGCTGGGTCGCGACCCCAGCAACCTGCCACTGGCCGCCCTCTTCCTGGTGCCGCTCGGGCCGGCGCTCTCCGCTGCCCTGTACGCCCTGCACCACCAGCGCACCGACCTGACCGACCTGCGGCCCGCGCGCGTGTTCTGGCGCGGGTACCGGGCCAACCTGTCCGGCGTGCTGCGCGTCTGGGTGCCGACGCTGCTGTGGCTGACCGTGCTCGCCGTGAACCTCGCCTACCGGGGTGCGGTCGGCCTGCCGGGTTGGTGGGCGGTGCCGCTGGTCCTGCTCGGAGTGGGTGTGACGCTCTGCGCGGCGAACGCCCTGGTGATCACCTCACTGTTCGACTTCCGCACCCGCGACGTCCTTCGACTGGCCGTGCACTTCCTCGTGCGTACCCCCGGGGTCACCGTCGGCACCGCGCTGCTGGTGGCCGCGGCGGCCGGGATCACGGCGGTCCTCTCCGAGGCGGTGCTGGCGATGTTCGGTTCGGTCGCGGTCCTGGCGCTCCTGCGCGTCAGCGATCCGATGGTGCGGCTGACCCGGAAGGAGTTCACCGGATGAGCCTCCCCGTCGCCGTCGAGGTGCCCTCCCGGGGCGACCACAACCCGCATCGGCCGCCCGAAGATCCATTGAAGTGGGGCTATCCTCTCTTCGACACCGCCCGGATCGACCTGGTCGCCATCGGCGTCTTCGACCGGGCGCTGTCCCGCTACGACGTGGCCGGAGCTTCGCAACGACCGCCGTCGTACGGCGTCGTCGTGCTGAAGGAGGATCGGTGAACGCCGAAGAGTCGGTGGAGTTGGAGCAACTGATGTTCGTCGACGAGCTGCCGGATGGTGACGAGCCGCGCGTGCACGCGGCCTGGCTGCCACCGGAGGCGTTCCGGGCCCTCGGCGCACGGCGCGTTCTCGTCCACGGTGACGGGTTGCTCGTCGACACCGTCCTCGACGAGGTGTCGCGGGCCTGTGCGCGCTACGGCGGGCGGGTCTGGCATTCCCCCTCCTGGGACGTCGACGTCGACCTGGTGCTCGTCCTGCGGGGCGCGAGCGAGTTGCCCAGCCCGGCGGTGGAGGCGGCGCGGTCGGCGGCGGAGGCGGCACTCGTCGAGCTAGGCGACGGCGGGACGCTCGGCGACGAGGGGTTCCTGCTGGCCCGTGCCGACCAGGTCACCGTGGTGCTGGCCGACGCGCCGGCCGGGCTGCTGTACGGGCTCTTCCACGTGGTCCGGCTCTGCGCGGCGGCCTTCGACCCGGCCCGCCCGCCGGAGCGGCACCGGCCCGCGCTGCGCCGCCGGATGCTCAACCACTGGGACAACGTGGCCGTGCACCCGGTGATGGGCCAGGTCGAGCGGGGATACGCCGGCGGCTCGATCTTCTGGCAGGACGGCCGCCCACGCGGCGACCTGGCCCGGATCCGCGAGTACGGCCGACTGTTGGCCGCCAGCGGCGTCAACGCCATCTCGGTGAACAACGTCAACGTCGCACGTACCGAGGCGCTGCTGCTCACCGACCGGATCGGCGACGTGGCCGAGATCGCGGACGTGCTGCGCCCGTACGGCATCCGGGTGCACCTGTCGGTCAGCTTCGCCGCACCCGTGGTCCTGGGTGGCCAGCCGACCGCCGACCCCCTCGACGAGACCGTGCGGGCCTGGTGGGCCGCGACCACCCGGCGGGTGTACGAGCGCATCCCCGACTTCGGCGGCTATCTGGTCAAGGCCGACTCGGAGGGGCAACCCGGCCCGTTCACCTACGGGCGCGACCACGCCGACGGGGCGAACCTGCTCGCCGAGGCCCTCGCCCCGCACGGGGGAGTGGTGCACTGGCGGGCGTTCGTCTACAACCACCACCAGGACTGGCGGGACCGGTCCACCGACCGGGCCCGCGCCGCGTACGACCACTTCGCCCCGCTCGACGGGCGGTTCCGCACCAACGTCGTCGTGCAGGTGAAGCACGGCCCGGTGGACTTCCAGACGCGCGAGCCGGTGTCACCGGTGCTCGCGGCGATGCCGGCGACCCGGCTCGCGGTGGAGTTGCAGGTCACCCAGGAGTACACGGGCCAACAGCGACACGTCTGCCACCTCGGCCCGTGGTGGAGTGAGGTGCTGGGCTTCGCCCCCTGGGGGCCGGGTGGCCGGACGATCGCCGACGTGGTCACGGGGGAGTCGGGGGCGGGCGGTGGGCTGGTCGCCGTCGCCAACGTGGGCGACGACCTCTTCTGGACCGGGCATCCGTTGGCGCAGGCCAACCTGTACGCGTTCGGCCGGCTCGCCTGGGACCCCCGGGCGGACCCGACGACGGTCCTCGACGAGTGGATGACGCTGACCTTCCCGCCGTCGGCGACCGCCGATCCGGAGCTGGTGCGGCGGACACTGCACGAGATCATGGACGACTCGTGGCGCACCTACGAGCGGTACACCGCCCCGCTGGGCGTCGGCTTCATGGTCAACCCTGACGGCCACTACGGCCCCGGTGTCGACGGGTACGAGTACTCGCGGTGGGGCACCTACCACTTCGCCGACCGCGACGGCGTCGGCGTGGACCGCAGCCGCGCGTCGGGCACCGGCTTCGCCGGGCAGTACCCGCCGCACTGGGCCGAGGTGTACGAGTCGCCCGAGAGCTGCCCCGACGAGTTGCTGCTCTTCTTCCACCATGTGCCGTACCAGCACGTCCTGCACAGTGGGTCGACGGTCATCCAGCACATCTACGACACGCACTTCGCGGGTGTCGAGGAGGTGACGGCGATGCGCCGGCGGTGGCAGACCCTGAACGGGATGATCGACCCGGCCGTGTACGAGCGGGTGGCGGAACGTCTCGACGAGCAGGTGCGCTCCGCCACCGAGTGGCGCGACCAGATCAACACCTACTTCTACCGCAAGTCCGGGGTGCCGGACGAGCGCGGGCGGTGCATCTACTGACCCGGCCGGCCCGCTCGGCCCGGCCGGGTGCGCCACCCGGTCACCAGGGGTGCACCGTGCCGTCCTCCAGCCGGTTCACCGGCAGGTACGCCGGCGAGTACGGGTAGCGGGCCGCCGCCTCCTCGTCGATGTCCACCCCGAGACCGGGCGTCTCGGCGGGGTGCAGGTAGCCGTCGGCGAAGTGGTACCCGTGCGGGAACACCTCGTCGGTCTGCTCGGTGTGCCGCATGTATTCCTGAAGGCCGAAGTTGGGAATGGAGATGTCGAGCTGGAGCGCGGCGGCCATGCAGACGGGGGACAGGTCGGTGGCACCGTGTGATCCACTGCGGACGTGGTGCAACGCCGCGAGGTCGAAGATGCGGCGCAGGTGGGTGATCCCGCCGGCGTGCACCACGGTGGCCCGGATGTAGTCGATGAGCTGCTCCCGGATGAGCTGGGCGGCGTCGAAGATGCTGTTGAACACCTCACCGACGGCGATCGGGGTGGTGGTGTGCTGTCGGATCAGCCGGAAGCCCTCCTGGAGGTCGGCGGGGACCGGATCTTCCATCCAGGTCAGCGCGTAGGGCTCCAGGCTGCGGCCGAGCCGGGCCGCCTCGATCGGGGTGAGCCGGTGGTGCACGTCGTGCAGCAGCCGCAGGGTCGGGCCGAACTCGTCGCGTACCTGGGCGAACACCTTCGGCACGTGCGCCAGGTAACGCGGGGTCGACCAGGTCGCCTCGCTGGGCAACGCCGCGTCGGCCGGCTCGTAGAAGAACTTGTCGGTGCTGACGCCGTACGTCTTGGGCAGGCCCGGCACCCCACACTGCACCCGGACCGCCCGGTAGCCGAGGTCGACGTAGCGGGCGACCTCCACCAGCACCTCCTCGACGGTCTCGCCGTTGGCGTGGCCGTACACGGTGACGCCCTCGCGGGACCGACCTCCGAGCAGTTGGTAGACCGGCAGGCCGGCGACCTTGCCCTTGATGTCCCACAGGGCCGTGTCCACGGCGGCGATGGCGCTCATCGTGACCGGACCGCGCCGCCAGTACGCCCCCTGGTACAGGTACTGCCAGGTGTCCTCGATGCGGGCCGGGTCCCGGCCGATCAGCAGGGGCGCCACGTGGTCGCGCAGGTACGACGCGACGGCCAACTCCCGGCCGTTGAGGGTGGCGTCTCCGACGCCGGTCACCCCCTCGTCGGTGACGATCTTGAGGGTGACGAAATTGCGGCCGGGACACGTCAGGATGACCCTGACATCAACGATCTTCACTGCTCCTCCTTCGTGCCCACGGCGTCGTCCGCCGGACGCTCGTAGGGGGGTCGCGCGAGGGATGTGGATGTCCGGCACCTTTCGAGAACATCCCGATAATAGCCCGCGACCGGCCGCCGGTGGTCGGGCCGGTGGCGGTCGCCGACTGTGCAGGTGGGCCCGGAATCCGTTGCCGTGAAAGGTTTCCGGAAGTATTGACAATCGACATGGCTCGATCGAAGCTGGCTTCGTCACGCGAGCCGCGGTCAGGGTCGGGCGAAGGGCAGTCCTCGACTTCAGTCCTCTTCCACGCGCCTATCTCCCGAGGGATCGCGATCGATGACACTCAAGACAAGGATGCTCGGCGCCGCCATGGCGGCCCTGACGCTGGCCGCCGCCGCGCTGACGTTCGCCACCCCGGCGTCGGCGGCGACGCTGACCCAGGTGACCGGCTTCGGCACCAACCCCACGAACCTCCAGATGCACCTGTACGTCCCGGACCGGGTGGCCACCCGACCGGCGGTCCTGCTCGCCCTGCACTACTGCACCGGGTCGGGTCCGGCGTTCCACTCCGGCACCCAGTACGCGTCCCTCGCGGACCGGTACGGGTTCATCGTGATCTACCCGTCGGTGACCCGCAGCAGCAGGTGCTGGGACGTGGCCTCACCGCAGGCCCTGCGCCGCGGCGGGGGCAGCGACCCGGTCGGGCTCATGTCGATGGTCGACTACGTGCGGCAGCGCTACGCCGCCGACCCGGCGCGGATCTTCGCCACCGGCACCTCGTCCGGAGCGATGATGACAAACGTCATGCTGGGTGACTACCCGGACGTGTTCGCGGCGGGCGCCTCGTTCGCCGGGGTGCCGTTCGGCTGCTTCGCCACCGGAGGCAGCTCCGAGTGGAACAGCCAGTGCGCGAACGGGCAGCTCATCAAGACCCCGCAGCAGTGGGGCGACCTGGTCCGTGGGGCGTATCCCGGCTACACCGGCCAGCGGCCCCGCATGCAGATCTGGCACGGCACCAACGACGACACGCTGCGCTACCCGAACTTCGGTGAGCAGGTCAAGCAGTGGACAAACGTGCACGGGTTGAGCCAGACCCCGACGTACACCGACTCGCCGCAGTCCGGCTACACCCGCACCCGGTACGGCAGCAGCGGACCGATGGCACCGGTCGAGGCGATCAGCATGCAGGGTGTCACGCACAACCTGCCGGTCGACGCCGCGCAGGTCATCCGCTTCTTCGGCCTGGACGGCACCACCACCCCGCCGCCCACGACGCCACCGCCGACCACGCCACCACCCACGACGCCACCGCCGACCACGCCGCCGCCCACGACTCCACCGCCGACCACGCCGCCGCCCACGACTCCACCGCCGACCACGCCGCCGCCCACGACTCCACCGCCCACGACGCCGCCACCGACCGCGCCGCCGCCGACCACGCCGCCGCCGAGCGCGGGTGCCTGCCGGGTCGGCTACACGGTCAACGCCTGGAGCAACGGGCTCACCGCGAGCGTGATCATCACCAACACCGGGACGGCCGCCGTGAACGGGTGGGCGTTGACCTTCACGCTGCCCACCGGGCAACGCATCACCAACGGCTGGAACGCGCAGTACTCGCCGGCCAGCGGCGCGGTGACAGCCAGCAACGCCTCCTACAACGCCACCATCGCCCCGAACGCGTCGGTCGAGATCGGCTTCCAGGCCACCCACGACGGCGGCACCGGCAAACCCTCGTCGTTCGCCCTGAACGGTGCCCAGTGCGCGTTGTCCTGATCTCCCCCTCCACCACCACAGAAGGAGTCGCACGATGAGAGACACCAGATGGAAGGCGGCACCGAGAGCCGTGATCGCGCTGACCGGCGCGGCCGTGCTCGCCGCCGGCATGGCGCTGTTCGTGACGGCACCCGCCTCCGCCGGGACCACACTCGGCGCGTCCGCCGCCGAGAAGGGTCGCTACTTCGGTACGGCGGTGGCCGCGTACAAGCTCTCCGAAAGCGCGTACACCACGATCCTGAACCGTGAGTTCAACATGGTGACGCCCGAGAACGAGATGAAGATCGACGCCACCGAGCCGCAGCAGGGCCGGTTCAGCTACGCCTCGTCCGAGCAGATCGTCAACCACGCGCGCAGTCGCGGGATGCAGGTACGCGGGCACACCCTGGCCTGGCACGGCCAGCAGCCGGGGTGGATGCAGGGCATGGAGGGCACCGCACTGCGCAACGCGATGCTCAACCACATCACGCAGGTGGCGACCCACTTCCGGGGACAGATCTATTCCTGGGACGTGGTGAACGAGGCGTTCGCCGACGGCAACTCGGGTGGCCGTCGTGACTCGAACCTGCAGCGCACCGGCAACGACTGGATCGAGGCGGCGTTCCGTGCCGCCCGTGCCGCCGACCCGGGTGCGAAACTCTGCTACAACGACTACAACACCGACAACTGGACCTGGGCCAAGACGCAGGGTGTCTACAACATGGTGCGGGACTTCAAGGCCCGTGGCGTGCCGATCGACTGCGTCGGCTTCCAGTCGCACTTCAACAACGACTCGCCGTACGCCAGCAACTACCGCACCACGTTGTCGAGCTTCGCGGCGCTGGGCGTGGACGTGCAGATCACCGAGCTGGACATCCAGGGAGCGTCGGCGGACACCTACCGCAGGGTCGTCGAGGACTGCCTGGCCGTGGCCCGGTGCAACGGGATCACCGTGTGGGGCATCCGCGACAGCGACTCGTGGCTGGCCTCGCAGACCCCGCTGCTGTTCAACAGCAACGGTTCCAAGAAGCCGGCGTACGACGCGGTGCTCGCCGCACTCAACAACGGCACCCCGCCGCCCACGACGGCCCCGCCCACAAGCATCCCGCCGACCACCGTGCCGCCCACCACCGCACCGCCCACCACTCCTCCGCCGGGGGAGGGTGGCTGCACCGCGACGGCGACGGTGAACCAGTGGACCGGTGGCTTCGTGGCGAGCGTACGGGTGACGGCCGGATCGTCGGCTCTCAACGGCTGGACCGTGACGATCCCGCTGCCGTCCGGCGCGACGGTCACCAACTCGTGGAGCGCCAACCCCAGCGGTAACACCGGCACGACCAACTGGACGAACGTGTCCTACAACGGCCAGGTCGGCGCCGGGCAGTCCACCGAGTTCGGCTTCCAGGGCAACGGCACCGCCGGCAGCCTCAGCCCCACCTGCACAGCCAGCTAGAGGAAGCAGGGGCCGGTGCGGAGGCCCACCCAGCCCCGCACCGGCCCCACCCCGACCACCGGGTGCGGTGGCGGGGCGGGCAGCACCGATCTCAGGCCTGGGCGGCGACGAGGAAGATCGGCACGACGACGAGGATCCGGTTCGCGTGGGCGCGCTCGGCCTGCTCGGCGAGCCAGCTCTCCTCGTCGGTGATCCGTTTCAACACGTCGAGCGCGGTGTCGTCGGTGAGCACCGTGGTGTGCACCTCGACGATCGGGTCGGTGAACCCGGCGTCGAGCAGCAGGTTGCGATAACCACGGGCAACGCGCGGCGAGGGCAGCGAGTCCGCCTTCTCGTGGACCAGTCGACGGGTGGTTCCCGAGTCGTCCGAGTCGATGGCGATCAGGTCCCAGTCCTGGCCGAGCAGCACGGCTCGGCCGCCCGGCGCGAGCACCCGCCGGGCCTCGGCCACGGCTCGCGCCGGGTCGTCGAGCACGTGTAACACCTTGTCCGCCCGGTAGTAGGTGACCGATCCGGTCTCCAGCGGCAGGTCGGTGGCGTCGCCGACACGGAACTCGCCGGCTGGCCAGCGCTTGCGGGCCACGGCGATCATCTCGGGATCGAGGTCGACACCGAGCGCGTGGGCTCCGCGCTCGGCCAGCTCGGCGACGGCGCGGCCACTGCCACAACCAGCGTCGACGACGGTTCGGCCAGTGAGGTCGCCGAGTAACTCGTAGGAACGGGCGCGCAGTTCGACGGCGGCGGGCTTGCTCTCGATGGCATCGAGGACAGTTAGCAGACTGGACATGCACGCCATGCTCGGACTTAATGTCGACATGAAGTCAAGCACGATGACGATCGGTGAAGTGGCCGACCACTTTGGTCTGCCGGCGCACGTACTGCGGCACTGGGAGTCGGTGGGCCTGCTCTGCCCCGCCCGGGTCACCGGCGGTCGTCGCCGCTACACCCGCGACGACCTGTTCCGGGTGGCCTCGATCCTGCGCGCGAAGCAGGCCGGCCTGTCGCTGTCGGACATCCGGGCGTTCCTCGCCGCAGGGGACCCCGCCGTGCGCAAGGACGTGCTGCGCCGCAACCACGGCGCGCTGCGAGCCAGGATGGCGGCCCTGCGGTCGGCGCTCGATCTGTTGGAGGCCGGCCTGAACTGCTCGCACGAGGACGTGACGACCTGCCCGAACTATCGCAGCCGGTTGGCGGAGCTGGTGGAGGTCGGGGGCCGTGGTTGAGGCCTTGCCGGATCGCCGCCCGGACTCCACCTCGGCTCGACCGCCCTTATGAAACAGGCCTCAGCCGTCGATGCGGGTGATGTTGCGGATCTTGTTGGACGCGTCCAGGGCGGCGACCTTGTACGCCTCGGCCAACGTCGGATAGTTGAACACGGCGTCGATGAGGTAGTCGATCGTGCCGCCGCAGCCCATCACCGCCTGCCCGATGTGGACGATCTCGGTGGCGGCGGTGCCGAACACGTGCACCCCGAGCAGCCGGCCGTCGTCGGGGGAGACGAGCAGCTTGAGCATGCCGTACGAGTCACCGACGATCTGGCCGCGAGCCAGCTCGCGATAGCGCGCGACACCGACCTCGAACGGAGTCGAGGCTTCGGTGAGCTGCGCCTCGGTCTGCCCGACGAAGCTGATCTCCGGGATGGTGTAGATGCCAATGGGTTGTAGGCCGTGCATCTCCCGGATCGGTTCGCCGCAGGCGTGCTGGGCCGCCAGTCGGCCCTGCTCCATCGAGGTGGACGCGAGCGCGGGAAAGCCGATCACGTCGCCGACCGCGTAGATGTGGTCCACCGAGGTGCGGTAGTTGGCGTCCACCTTGATCCGGCCGCGGCGGTCCGCCTCCAACCCGGCGGCCTCCAGCGCCAGGTCGTCGGTCTGGCCCTGCCGGCCGGCCGAGTACATGACCGTGTCCGCGACGATCTTCTTACCGCTCTTGAGGATGCACAGCGCGGCGGTCTGGTGCTTCTCCACGGCGGCGACCTCCTCGCCGAAGCGGAACGCCACCGACAGGTCGCGCAGGTGGTATTTGAGCGACTCGATCACCTCGTCGTCGCAGAAATCCAACATCCGCTCACGGCGTTCCACCACCGTCACCTTGGTGCCGAGCGCGGCGAACATGGAAGCGTACTCCATGCCGATCACGCCTGCGCCGACCACGACCATGCTGCGGGGGACGGCCTGCAGGTTGATGACGCCGTCGGAGTCCACGATCGTCCGGTCATCGAAGTCGACGCTGTCCGGGCGGGCCGGGCGGGTGCCCGCGGCGATGACGAGCTTGTCGAAGGTCACCTTCGACTCGCGGCCGGAGCCGCTGTCGACCCAGATCGAGTGCGCGTCCGCGAAGCGGCCGGTGCCGGTGATCATGACAACCCGGTTGCGGGCCAGTTGGTTGCGGATGACGTCGGTCTGCCGGCTGATCACGTGCTGTGTCCGGGCGGCCAGGTCGCTGACCGTGATCTCTTCCTTGACCCGGTAGTTGCTGCCGTAGAGGTCTCGCTGGCTCAGCCCGGTCAAATAGAGGACGGCCTCGCGCAGCGTCTTGGAGGGGACCGTGCCGGTGTTGATGCACACCCCACCGATCATGTCGCGACGGTCGACGATGCCGACGCGCCTGCCGAGCTTGGCGGCAGCGATCGCGGCCTTCTGACCGCTGGGTCCGGAGCCCAGCACCAACAGGTCGTAGTCATACACAACCGCTAGCGTCGCAAGATGTCGCGACTGGCGCCAGACCCCGGAGCCGAGCGTTATTCGTCTGCCACCACGCAGAGGCCACCGTTGAGCGTGATCTCCTCCGGCAGTTGCGTGCCGCTGGCGACGAGCCCCAGCGACACCGTGCCGCCCGGCGGGATCACCGCGTTGCGAGCGGTGTTGCCCACCCGCAGGTAGCTGTTGTTGAGACGGTCGATGACCTTCGCGCCCCAGATGCCCTGGACCTGCTGGCCGGCGTAGAACCGCCACGTCATCGTCCACCCGTTGATCGCCGTGGTGCCGGTGTTCTGCACGGCGAGGTGCGCCACGAAGCCGTCCGACCACTGCCGCACCACGGACCGGACCTCGCAACTCGGCGGTGGCGGCAGGGTGGTGACGGTGACCGGTGCGGACAACGGGGACAGGTGTCCGACCTCGTCGCGGGCCTGCACCACGAAGGTGTACGTGGTGTTCGGCGTCAACCCGCTGATCTGGGTGCTGTTGACGGGCGGGTACTGGGAAACGTCGCGGACGAAGGTGAGAGCGCCGCCAGCGTCGACCCGGAACACCTGGTACCGGTCGAGCACCACGTTCTCCACCGAGTGCGGCCAGCGCAGCGAGACCTGGGTGGCGGCCACGTTGTACGCCACCGGTTGACCCGGCGCGCCCGGCGGTTGGTCGTCCCCCGGTGACATGGTGAATCGCAGGGGCCCGGTCGACGGTGAGCTGTTGCCGGCCGCGTCCAGCGCCCTCACGAAGAAGGTGTACGTGCGTGACGGCTGCAGGTCGGTGATCCGAATGCTGTTGGTGTCGGTCGACCAGGTCCTGCCGTTGTCCTCGAACTGCGCGGAGACCGGGTAACGGACCACGCCCACGTTGTCGGTCGAGGCGGCCCAGGTCAGCTCGACCGAGGTGGTGTCGACGGCGGCGACAGTGATCGGGCCGGGGGTGGTGGGCGGTTGGGTGTCGGCGGCGGCGTACGCCGGGGTCGCGCCCGTCGCCACCAGGGCCGCCGTGAGCGCGCAGGCAGCCAGTGCGGCGGCCCTGGACCGGACGCCGCGCCACGGATGATCGCGCAACATGATCGCCTCGCTTTCGGGTGACCGCAGCGGACCAGTCATCGACTGATGACGATGGTAGGCCAGTCGCGGTCGCGGCGCTGTCCCCCTCAGCCCACGAGGCGGCGTTCCCACGCCCACGCGGCGATCTCCACCCGGTTGCGGGCCTTGAGCTTCATCTGCACGCTCGCCAGGTGGGTCTTGACGGTGCCGACGGCGATGAAGAGCCCGGCGGCGATCTCGGCGTTGGTCAGGCCCCGGGCGACGAGCTTCACCACGTCGAGTTCCCGTGGTGACAGCCCGCCGTCGTCGCGCGCCGGGGCGGGTGGGCTGAGGTGCTCCAACAGTCGTACCGTGATCGACGGGCTGATCAGTGCGTCGCCGGACACGGCCGCGCGGACCGCCTCCACCAGCAGGGCCGGGCCGGAGTCCTTGAGCAGGAAGCCGCAGGCGCCGTTGGAGAGTGCGGTGTGCACGTACTCGTCGAGGTCGAAGGTCGTCACCACGACCACCCGCAGCGGGTCGGCGACGCCCGGCCCGGCGAGCAGCCGCAGTGCTTCGAGCCCGTCGAGGCGGGGCATCCGGATGTCCAGCAGCACCACGTCCGGGCGCAGTCTCCGGGCCACCTCGACCGCCTGGACGCCGTCGGCGGCCTCGCCGACCACCTCCATGTCCGCCTGGGCTCCGATGATCATGCCGAAGCCGGTCCGGACCATGGCCTGGTCGTCGGCGATCAGCACCCGGATCACCGGGGCACCGCCACCCGCAGCGGGAACGCCGCGTCGAGCACCCAACCACCCGCGACGCCGGGCCCGGCGGTGATCGTGCCGCCGAGGGCGCGTACGCGCTCGGCCAGGCCGATCAGGCCGAAGCCGTGCCCGCGGGCCGGCGCGGTGCGCGGCGACGCGCCGTCGTCGGCGACCCGGACCAGCAACCAGTCCGGCGTACGCCGCACGGCCACGTGCACCGACCGCGCGTCCGGCGCGTGCTGACGGGTGTTGGTCAGTCCCTCCATCACCACCCGGTACGCCGACGTCGAGACCTCCACCGGCAGTCCGTGCAGGTCGCCGTCGACGTGCAGGTGTGCCGGGGCGCTCGCCGTGCCGTTGAATCCGGTCAGCAGCGGCTCCAACTCGGTCACCCCGGCCAGTGGGGCCAGCGGTGCGTCCGGCGGGGCGTCCGGGTCACGCAGGATCCCGACCATCCGCCGCATCGAGGCCATCGTCTCCGCACCGGCCCGCTCGATCTGCTCCAGGGCGACGATCACCCGCTGCGGGTCCTGCTCGGCGACGAACCGGGCACCCTGTGCCTGCACCACGATGCCCGTCACGTGGTGGGCGATGAAGTCGTGCAGGTCACGGGCGAACTCCGCGCGCTGTTCGGCCCGGACCAGCGCGATCGCCCGCTCCCGGCCGGCGGCCACGATCCGCAGGTAGAGCCCCACCCCGGCGGCGCCGGCCGCGGCGAGCACCTGGAGCAGTCCGAAGATCACCAGCAGGTTCTCGGTGCCGGAGCGCAGTGGCAACGCGGCGACGGCCAGCCCGACTGTCACCGCCGCCCACGGGGCGAGCCGGGGCGCGCCCCAGCGGGTGACCACGAAGACCACCCCGATCAGCCCGGCCGACTCGGCGAGCCCCCAGCTGCTGCTGAACAGGTAGATGCCGTCGGAGAGGAGCAGGCCGGCCGCGGTCACGGCCAGTGAGGCGAAGGCGAGCCCCAGCGCGGCCAGCGGCAGCAGCCGCGAACCCAGCCGGTGCACCGGCAGCCAGAGCGGCACCGTCGCCACCGCCAGCCCCATGCGCACCAGCAGGAGCAGGAGAGCGGGCAGGCTCTCCGGCGCGCCGAACCGGAGGTCGAAGAGGGCGAGCAGACCAAAGGTCAGCAGGCCGGCGGCCTGGGCCAGGCGTACCCACCAACGTCGAAGATCCGGCGTGCTCATGGTGACCCAGCGTAGCCAGCGGACGGCACGGGCAGATCGGCCGAAAGACAGACCCCGCCCTGCCGATACCCGGCCACCGGCCGATGCGCCCACCGGCCGGTCGCGGCGACGCTGTCCCGGCCACAACCGCAGCCACTGGCTGCCCGGGCCACATCGCAGCCACTGGCTGCCCGGGCCACAACCGCAGCCACTGGCTGCCCGGCCACAACCGCAGCTACCGGAGGAACAATGACAACGCACGCCCCGCCGGAGACCAGCCACGCCGCGGTCGCCGCGGTCGACCTGGTGAAGGTGTACGGCAGCGGCGACACCGCCGTCCGTGCCCTGGACGGGGTCTCGGTCGGCTTCGGCCGGGCCGAGTTCACCGCCATCATGGGCTCGTCCGGGTCCGGCAAGTCGACACTGATGCACTGCCTCGCCGGTCTCGACACCGCCACCTCCGGCCGCGTCCTGCTCGGCGGCACCGACCTGACCGGCCAGTCGGACCGGACACTGACCCGGGTACGCCGGGAACGGATCGGGTTCGTCTTCCAGTCCTTCAACCTGCTGCCGCAGCTCACCGCCGCACAGAACATCACCCTGCCGCTGGACCTCGCCGGGCGGCAGCCCGACGCCGAACTCCTCGCGCACCTGGTGCGGGTGCTCGGCCTCGGTGACCGGCTGAACCACCGGCCCAGCGAGCTGTCCGGCGGCCAGCAACAGCGGGTCGCGTTGGCCCGTGCCCTGGTGGCGCGACCCGAGGTGGTCTTCGCCGACGAGCCGACCGGCAACCTCGACTCCCGCTCCGGCGCGGAGGTGCTCACCATCCTGCGCGACTCGGTACGCGACCTCGGCCAGACCGTCGTCATGGTCACCCACGACCCGATCGCCGCCGCGTACGCCGACCGGGTGGTGCTGCTCGCCGACGGGCGGGTGGCCGGCGAGATCGACAAGCCCAACCAGGTGTCGGTCACCGACGCGCTGCGGGACCTGGCGGCCCGCCGATGAGGGCGACAGTGCTGCGTACCCAGACGAACGCCGCCGCCCGGCGGCCCGGCCGGCTGATCCTGACCGGCCTGGCGATCCTGGTCGCCTCGTTCGTCGTCTTCGGCACGGTGCTGGTGCAACAGATCACCGAACAGACCGTGCGGGACAACCTGAGCGGCACCCCGGCCGCCACCGACCTGGTGATCGGCAGCACCGACGTGCTGCCACCCACGGTGGCGGACGCGCGGCGGATCCAGACCGTACCCGGGGTGGCCGAGGCGGCGGCCCGGGTCGCGACCGGCGTCTCCATCGGCGAGGGGTACCTCAACCTCCAGTCGGATCCGGGCACCGGCCCGCTGACCACGGTCCGGGTGACCGAGGGCAGCTACCCGGACCAGCCCGGCGAGATCGCCATCACCCCGCGTACCGCCGAGCGGCTCGGGCTGTCGGTCGGCACCAAAACCAGCGGTATGGGTGGCGAACTCACCACACCCGCCGCACTGACCGTCACCGGCCTGGTCGACGCCGGCCGCGACGCCGGCTACGACGCGTACGCCCCGGACAGTGCCGTGATCGGCTGGGCGCGCCTGACGGCCGTGGAGCGCGTCGACGTGCGCGTCGCCCCCGGCACGTCGACGGCGAGCGTCCGGCAACGGGTGACCGCGGCGGTGGCCGGCCAGCCGATCCGCTCCGGCGCCGAGGTGCGCCAGGCGGAGGCGAACGCGGCGGCCGACGAGGTCGGGAAGCTCTTCGTCCTGGTCGGCATGTTCGTCTCGATCGCGGTCGTCGCCGCGGCGCTGGTGGTCACGTCGACCTTCCGCATCGTCTTCGCCCAGCGGATGCGGCAGCTCGCGCTGCTGCGGGCGGTCGGCGCGAATCGGGGCACCCTGGTGGGCGCGTTGACCGCCGAGGGAGCCCTGACCGGGTTGGTCGCCGGTGTCGTCGGGGTCGCCAGCGCCCTGGCCCTCGGGCACGCTCTGCCGGCCATCCTGCGTGCGTCCGGCCTGGCGGTCTCCTCGCCGGGCCTGCCCCTGGCGGCGGCGGTCGCGGTGGTGCTCGGCGCCGTCGTGATCACCGTGCTGGCCGTGCTGGCACCGGCGGTCTCCGCCGCCCGGGTCTCCCCGTTGGAGGCACTGCGCACGGCGAGCACCACCGCCGGCCGCCGCGGCATCGGCGTGCCACGTCTGGTCCTCGGGCTGCTCCTGGCCGTCGGCGCGGTCCTGGCGGCGGTCGCCACGATCAGCCTGTTGCCGAAGCCGGACCAGTCGAACTACGACCCGTCGAGGCCACTGTTCCTGCTTGTCGCGTCCGGCGCGTTGGCGTTCTTCGCGCTGGTGGCCCTCGGGCCGTTGCTGGTGCGCCCGGTGTTGGCCGTGGTGGGGTGGCCGCTGCGCCAGTTCGGGCCGCTCGGGCGGATGTCGGTCGGTGGGATCGGCGGGACGCCACGCCGGGCGGCGGCGGTCTCCGTCGTGGTCGCGCTCGGCGTGACCCTGATCTCCGGGGTGCTGATCGGAGGTGCGTCGCTCCAGGTCCTCGCCGACCGCGAGATGGCGCTGTCGGCACCGACCGACTTCGAGGTCACCAGCAACGGTGGGACGCTGCCGCCGGCCGTGGTGACCCAGGCCGAGGCGGCACACGCCGCGTTGGCGAGGGTGGTGCCGTACCGGATGGTCGGCGACGCCACGCTGCTGCGCGGTGCGGACAGGCTCGGCGACGTCGAGTCCGGTTACCCGACAAGCGACCTGGACCTGGCGGCGCTGCCGAGCACCGGTGACCTGGACGTGGCCCAGGGCGCCCTGGCCGATCGCGGCCCCGGCCGGATCGTGCTCAACAGTTGGGTCGCGCGGGACGCGGGTCTGCGGGCCGGCGACACCGTCACGCTCGCCGTCGCCAGCCACAGGGTCGACGTGCGGGTGGCCGCCGTCCTGCCCGGTGACGGGCCGCTGCACGCGGGCATCCTCGCCGACCCGGCAGACCTGGACCGGCTTGGCGTGCCGGCCGCGTACACCGGTCTGCTGGCCGACGCGGCCGGCACCGGTGAGGACGGTCGCACCGCCGGTGTGCGGGCCCTGCGACAGGCCATCGCGGGCACCGACGGGGTGGGGCTCACGGTGCTCGCCGACGAACGGGACCGCAACGACTCGTTGGTACGCACCCTGGTCTGGATCGCCGTCGGCCTGGTCGGCCTGACCGTGCTGATCGCCGTCGTCGGCGTGGGCTCCACGACCGCGCTGTCGGTGGTGGAGCGGGTCCGCGAGTCCGGGCTGCTCCGCGCGATCGGCCTGTCCCGGACCGGCCTGCGCACGATGCTGACAGTCGAGTCCGGCCTGTACGGGGTGATCGGCGCGACCATCGGCCTGCTGCTCGGCATCCCGTACGCCTGGTTGGCGGTCCAGGCCCTCGGGATCGAGGCACCACTGACCGCGCCGCTGCTGCCGCTGGCCGGGCTGTTCGTGGTGCTGGTCGCGTTGACCGCGCTGGCCGGGGTGCTGCCGGCCCGGCGAGCATCGAGGGTCAGCCCGGTGGCGGCGCTGGGGGTGGACGGCTGACCGCCACCGTGGGTCGACGCCCGAGACCTCGGCGTCGACCCACGGTGGGCCGGGACTCAGTTGGGGTTGTTGGCGTGCGTCAGCGTCTCCCAGGCGACGAACAGGTTGTTGCTGCCGGCCGGTCGCTGTTGCAGCGTGAGGGTCTGGGTGTTGGTCATGACGTTGCCCAGCCGGTTGCTCATCGCGTTGAAGCCGACCTCGGTGATCGGGCCGAGGCCCCGGGTGAGGCTGCCGCCACAGAGCCAGGAGGGCGGCGCCTCGCCGAGCTGGTAGCGCGAGTGGAAGCCGAGCGCCTGCCGCAACCGCTCACCGACCTGCGGGTACAGGTCGCGCCCCTGGATGCGGGAGGTCTCCGCGACGTGCGAGATGGCGGAGATCCCGTACCCGGTGTGGACGAAGTCGCGGCAGGTCTCCTGGGCGAGGCCGGCGACGAATGTGGACTGGCCCTGCCAGTAGCCGATGATCTCCGAGCTGGTGTCCAGGCCGCTGCCGGGCACCGTGTACGGCAGTGCACCGTCACTGGGCAGGTAGACGAATGCCCGGGTGCGGTTGAGGAAGCGGGTGACCGCCGCGTCGTAGGCGCTGCGGTCCTCCAGGAAGACCGAGATGCCGACCGCCGCCTCCATCATGGTCAGTTCCCAGTTGCCGTTGCTGTTCGAGCCGTTGCGCACCACCGGCAGGTAGACGGTGCGCAGCATCGTGGCGAAGCGGTTGGCGTTGGGCCAGTTGGTGTACGTGTACTTGATGATCTCGGCGGCGCGGGGCCAGACCGAGGCGGCCCAGCCGGTCTGCAACGGGCCGTTGCTGCCGGTGTGCGCGGTGATGGTCGCCGACCAGGCGTCCATGATCTGGATCGACTTCTGCGCGTACCGGGCGTCGCCGGTGATGTACCAGGCGAGGGCGTCGGTGTATGCGGCTATCGCGTCCTCGCGCTCGTCGGTGCAACCGTTGTTCGGGTTGGAGTACGACCCGCACTCGACCACCGACCGGGGTGCCGGGGTGCGCGACAGGGACGCGTACCGGCTGCTCATCATCTGGCTGTAGGCCGACGCCCACGGCTGCGCCCCGGCCTGCACCCGGCCGCGGACGAAGTCGAGCTGACCTCGGCTGACCAGCACGCCGGGGTGCGTGAAGCCGCCGGACGGGGGTGGTGTGGTGCCGGAGGGCAGCGTCCAGGTCTGGTTGGCGGTGCCCGTGCAACTCCAGATCTGTAGCGGGGTGCCGTCGGCGGCGCTCTGGCCGGTCGCGTCGAGACACTTGCCGGAGGTCGGGTTGACCACCTGCCCGGCGCTGGACGACCACTGCTGCGCCCCGGTGCCGTTGCAGTCGTAGATCTGCACCCGGGCGCCGTTGGCGGTGCCGGCGGCGGCGATGTCCAGGCACTTGCCCAGCGCCCGGATCGTGCCGTCGTCGGCGACCGTCCACTGTTGCGCGGTCGAGCCGTTGCAGGCGTAGAGCTGCACGGCTGTGTTGTTGGCCGGGTTCGCGGCGGCCACGTCGACGCACTTGCCGCCGTACCCGGTGATGGCGCCCGTCGCGGCCGCCACGGCGGGTGCGACGCCGAGCACCAGGGCGGTCGGTACGGCGAGCAGGGCCGCCGCGAGCACGGCGGTCAGTCTGATGCGGGGGCGGCGGGGCGCGGGCCCGGCCAGTCGTCGCGCCATGTCGGGGTCCTTCCGGGGCGGCGAAGCCAACTGTAAAGTGTGTTAATCATTACAGTCATGTGCACCGACATCAATGTCTTAGTCGCCGCGGATGCCGTTACGGGTGCATGGACGCACCCTTGAGCACCTTGTCCACCACGTTGCGCCGCTGACCGCGATCAGACGAGCTGGCCGCCGACGGCGGCGAGCAGCCGCAGTTTCTCGTCGCTCGCCGAGCCGGGCACGGCGGTGAAGACCAGCAGCGTCTGGGACTCGTCGGGGTCCACCAGGGTCTGGCAGTGCAGCTCCAACGCACCGACCTCCGGGTGCAGGAAGCGCTTCGGCGGGCAGTGGCCGGCCGGCACCGGGTGCTCCCGCCACAGCTGGGCGAACTCCGCGCTGCGGGCCAACAGGTCGTCGACGAGCGCCGCCGCCCGCGACCCCCGGCCGTCACGGGTGTACGAGGCGTGCAGACTTGCCACGAACAGCCGGCTCTGCGCGGGGTGGTCCTCCGCCGGGTGCAACTGCCGTGCCGTCGGGTCGGTGAACCAGCGGTGGTGCGCGCTGCGGGCCAGCCCGGTGTGCCGGGTCTCGTCGCCGAGCAGGGCGATGGCCGGTGCGGTCTGCGCCAGGGTCTCCCCGAGGTGGTTCACCACCTGTGCGGGGGTGTCGTGCATCCGGTCGAGGATCCGCATCATGCCGGGGTTGACGTGCTCGGCCCGTATCGTCCGGTGCGGGACGGCGTGGCCGGCGAGCTGGAACAGGTGGTCCCGTTCGGCCAGGGAGAGCCGCAGGCCACGAGCCAGCGCGGTGAGCATCTGCTCCGAGGGGCGCGGCCCGCGTTGCTGCTCCAGCCGGCTGTAGTAGTCGGTGGACATCCCGCTCAACGTGGCGACTTCCTCGCGCCGAAGCCCACCGGTGCGCCGACGCGGACCCCGGGGCAACCCGACGTCCTCGGGCTGAAGGGCCGCGCGGCGGGTGCGCAGAAAGCTGGCGAGCGGGGCGCGGTCCACGGTGCCTCATCCTTCCACCCGGAGTCGGATCGGTGGGTGCCGGCGAGGGCCGGCACACCGGGTGCAACAGGCGGGCAGGGGTGCGATGTTCCGCCGGGGCAAGGGAGAGGCGCGCGACCAGGGTCCGGCACGGCCGACCACCTACCGGGGGCGGTGCGAGGGCGCGCGGCGAGGGTCCGGCACAGCCCGCGCCTGCCCGGATGCGAGGCGCTGAGCGGCGTGCCACCGGGGTTCGGCACTCCCCACGCCCGCTCAGCTACTGCGGTCGGCAGACCGATTGATCACCAGGGCACCACACCGGCGTCCTCGAAGAACCCGCCGGTAGGCCCGTCGTCGGGCAGGGTCGCGAGTCGGACCGCGATCGCCGCACCCTGTTGCGGGGTACGGACGCCGCGGAAGCCGTTGAGGTCGGTCGCGACGAAGCCGGGGCAGGCGGCGTTGATCAGGATGTTCGTGTCGCGCAATTCCTTGGCGTACTGGACGGTGACGGCGTTGAGGAACGTCTTCGACGGCGCGTACGCGACGGCGAGCGGGCCGGTCGCCAACTCGTCGGTGGAGCCGCTCTGCCGGGTGAGGGAGCCGACGCCGCTGGACATGTTCACGATCCGCGGTGACGCCGAGCGACGCAGCAGGGGCAGCATGGCGTTGGTGACGCGGATGACGCCGATCACGTTGGTCTCCACCGCCGTCCGTACGACCGCGAGGTTGACAGTGGTCGGCTCCTGCGGCACACCGCCGGTGACGCCGGCATTGTTGACGAGTACGTCGAGGCCGCCGGCACGTTCCTCGACCAGCCGGACGGCGGCGGCCACGCTCGTGTCGTCGGTCACGTCCAGTGGCACACCGAACGCGTCGACGCCGGCCACGCGCAACTTCTCCACTGCGGCTTCTCGGCGCGTGTCGTCCCGAGCGCCGACCCCGACGCTCCACCCGAGGGCGCCCAGGCCGGCCGCGATCTCGTACCCGATTCCCTTGTTCGCGCCGGTGACCAGCGCGATTGTCGTTTGGCTCATGCGTCCGATCCTGTCCGCGCCACAGCGGACCGCCAACACCGCTTGAGTGGGCGCCGATACCTCACGGGTATCCATCGAGGCCACGCCGTAGACGCCCGAGCGGGACGCGCCATGCCGTGCCGTCGGTACCGTTGCGGAATGGAGACGCGTGAGCTGCGATATTTCGTCGCGGTCGCCGAGGAGTTGCACTTCGGGCGCGCCGCGCAGCGGCTCGGGATCGCGCAGCCGCCACTGTCGCGGGCGATCGCGCAGTTGGAACGGCGGCTCGGGGTGGCGCTGCTGGAACGCACCAGCCGCACCGTCGCGCTGACCGAGGCCGGCTCGGTGCTGCTGGTCGAGGGTCGGGCGGCCCTCGACGCGGTCGAGGCCGCCGAGCGTCGTACCCGCCGTGCGGCCCTCGTCGGGGCCGGCCATCCCGGCCTGGTCCTCGTCACGAAGGCTGGAGCGTCCGGCGAGTTGCTGTCGAAGCTGCTCGACGCGTACGCCTCCGAGCCTGGCGCGGTCTCCGTCGAGGTGCTGCTGTGCGGGATCGGCGAGCAGGAGCGACTGTTGCGCGACGGGCGGGCGGACGTGGCGCTGCTGCACCGGCCGTTCGACTCGACGGTCGGACTGGACACCGAGGAACTGCGCACGGAGGGGCAGGTTGTGGTCCTGCCGGCCGGGCACCCCCTCGCCGCCCAGGCCCAGGTGCGGATGGCCGACGTCACCGCGCTGCCCGACCTGCCGCCGCCCCGCCGCCCCGGCCCCGACGGCACCTACCAGGACGGACCCGGTCCGCAGGTACGGGACAGCACGCAGCTGTACCAGCTGATCGCGCTCGGCCGAGCGTCGGCGGTCCTGCCCGAGTCGTGCCGGGCCGACCTGCGCCGCGATCTCGTCGCCGTGCCGGTGCTGGACGCGCCAACCGTGACGACGGTGATCGCGTGGCCGCCGCACAGTCGATCCCTGGCCCTCGCCGGGCTGATCCGGACCGCGGTCCGCCTGTAGGGCCTGTGTCTCCGCCTGTAGGGCCTGTGTCGAAGCCCCTTGCCGGCCGCAACGGGACGGCTGATCGGGTTTTCGCTGCCGGGCGGTCACAAAACCTGGCGGCGAACCGTCACAACTGACGGTTAGTCTGCCAGCGCGCGTCGTCCCCGAGTACGTCGCGTCACGCGCCGGTGCAGGCGCGGCACGTCGCCACCGCCCACCATCCGGCGCTCAATCGACTTCAGGAGAGTTAGTGACACAGCAATCCATCGCGACATCGGACAAACTCGACGCCGCGGTGCTCAAGGTGGCAGGCGTCGTCGTCCTCGGCGCGATCATGTCGATCCTCGACGTGACGGTGGTCAGCGTGGCGCTGCCCAAATTCCAGAGTGAGTTCGACGCGTCGTACGCCCGCGTCGCGTGGACGATGACCGCCTACACCCTCGCGCTGGCCACCGTGATCCCGCTCAGTGGCTGGGCAGCCGACCGGTTCGGCACCAAACGCCTCTACATGGTGGCGTTGGCCCTGTTCACGATCGGGTCGGGGCTCTGCGCCACCGCCGACACGATCGGCGAGCTGATCGGTTACCGCGTGCTGCAGGGCCTCGGCGGCGGCATGCTCATGCCGCTGGGCATGACCATCATGACCCGCGCGGCCGGCCCACACCGCATCGGCCGGCTGATGGCCGTCCTCGGCATCCCGATGCTGCTCGGCCCGATCGGCGGCCCGATCCTCGGTGGCTGGCTGATCGACACCGCGAGCTGGCACTGGATCTTCCTGATCAACCTGCCGATCGGCGTCGTCGCCCTGATCTACGCGCAGGTGGCGCTGCCGAAGGACGCCCCCGAGCCGTCCGAGTCGTTCGACTTCGTCGGCATGCTGATGCTCTCGCCGGGCCTGGCCCTCTTCCTCTACGGCGTGTCGTCGCTGCCGGAGGCGGGCACCTTCGCCGCGACCAAGGTCTGGGCGCCGATGCTCGTCGGCGGCGCGCTCGTGGTGGCGTTCGTGCTCTACTCGTTCAAGCCCCGGCACCCGCTGCTCGACCTGCGGCTGTTCCGCAACCGCAGCCTGACCGTCGCGTCGCTGACGCTGTTCGTGTTCATCATCGCGTTCATGGGCGCCGGTCTGCTGTTCCCGAGCTACTTCCTGCAGGTGCGTGGCGAGACGACGCTGACCGCCGGCCTGCTGATGGCCCCGCAGGGCATCGGCGCGATGATCACCATGCCGATCGCCGGCACGCTGGCCGACCGGGTGCCGATCGGGCGGACCGTCCCGTTCGCGCTGGTGCTCATCGTCGCCGGGTTCTTCAGCTTCACCCAGGTCGACCCGCAGACCTCGTACTGGCTGCTCGGCGGGTCGCTGTTCGTGATGGGCCTGGGCATGGGCGGCACGATGATGCCGATCATGACGTCGGCGCTGCGGACGTTGTCGGCCAACGACGTGGCGCGCGGCTCGACGCTTGTCAACATCCTCCAGCAGATCGGCGGCTCGGTCGGCGCCGCCGTCATGTCGGTGATCCTCACCAACGAGCTGAACGGTTCCCGGCCGATCCCCGGCCTGGTCGACGAGAGCGGCAAGCCGATCACCGAGGCCGGGCTGGCCATCGCCTCCCGGCAACGGCCGGAGCTGCTCCAACAGATGCCGGTGGACCTGTCGATCATCGACCGCGGGCTCGACTTCGCCGCCAAGTCGTTCGCCACCACGTTCTGGGTCGCGTTCGCGTTGGCCGTGCTCACGTTCGTCCCGGCGGCCCTGCTGCCGCGCCGACGTCAGCCGGCGCGGCTCGACGACGTGCCGGGCGAGCAGGTCAAGACGCCCGTCATCATCCACTGACCGACCCCGCCGCGCCCGGCACCCCGCGAGGTGCCGAGCGCGGCGGGTACGGCGTCAGCGCAACGGGCCGTCGCCGGGGCCGTCCGGCTCCTCGACCACGTGGATCGCCGCTTCCTCGGCGCTGGCGGCGCCCGCGTCGATCCCGGCGTCCCAGGCGACCGACTCGGCTTCGTCGTCCTCGCGGACGCCCTCGTCGTAGGCGACGAGACGGCCGGCGCGCGCCTCGCTCTCGTACCCCCGGCGGGTCAGCTCGTCCTCGTCGTCGCCGCCCTCGGCGTACGGGTCGACATCCGGCACCTCCTGGGCAAGGTGCTGCGCCAGGGACTCACCGGCCCGCTCCTCGGCCGGCGTGGTGCCGAACCGGTTGGCCGCGGTCCAGTGATCCTCGGCGATGATGCCGGTGTCCAGGGGGTCACCGACCCGGTCGTCGTCGAGGGTGTCGGAGGCGTCCAGGACGCCGTCGTCCTCGGCCACGTTCCACTCGTCGACGGAATCCATCCGCTCGGTCTGGCTCACGGCGGTCTCCTCTTCGTCACGGTGCACCAAAGTGCCCAGCCTATGACCGTGCAACGCGAACGCACCCCGAGCCCTGCCCGCTGTGACGAACCGACCGGCGGCCGCACCGGTTCAGCGCCTGAGCAGCTCCACCACGGCCTCGGTGAACTCCACCGGCTGCTCGACGTGCGCGAAGTGCCCGCTGCGCTCCAGCAGCACCAGCCGCGAGTCCTTCAGGCCCGCGTGCAGCTCCTCGGCGCGGCGCGGAGGGCAGATGAAGTCGTACGCGCCGACGATCACCACGGCGGGAGCGGTGATCTCGGCCAGGTTCTCCCGCACGTCGAAGGGCGCCGGGTCCTGCGCGGTCGCCGGTGCCAACGAGATCCGGACAGCGGCCTGAAGCGGTGCGAATTCGTCCTGCCGGCCCCAGAAGTCCGCGAAGTAGACCGGAAGGGCGGCGCGCAGGGCGGTCGCCAACGACTCGTCGTCGGTGGCAGCGCCGATCTGCCCGAAGGCGGCCGGCACCGCCGCCGCCTCCGGCCGGTCCGGGTGCCGCTGCGGGTACGCGGCGAGCCCGGCCATCGCCTCGGCCCAGAACTCGGCCCCGGTGACGGGCGAGGTGTCGTACAGGGCGAGACCGGCGACCCGGTCCGGGTGTGCGAGCGCGTACCGCTGGATGACGAAACCGCCGTGCGAGTGCCCGAGCAGGTACACCCGAGGTTCGCCGAGGTGCTGGACGACGGCGTCGAGGAACCGGACATACGTGTCGAGACGGTAGCCGGCGGGATCGTCGAGCCGTCCCGAGGCGCCCGTGCCGACCGGCTCGACGTACACCATCGTGAAGTGCTCTTCCAGGCTGGGCGTCCGCAGATACGCCCACTCGATGCCGGGGCCGCCGGAGTGCGCCACGCACACCGGGCCGCTGCCGGCGACGTGGTAGACCTGCCGAACGCCGCCGACGAGGAACGTGTGGGCACCCGGTGCGAGGGCGCTGACGTCGTGGCTGGTGGAACCCATGAGCTATCTCCCGATCCGCGACCCGTGCGGCGGTTGCCGACACGGCGACTGGTGCATGACGCGAACCAGATGCGCGAGACGACGGGAAAGTTCGCTCGGTCGGGGAGGTTTTTCAGAGCAGTGCGGGCACGGGATGGAAGAGGGTGAGTTGGCGCACCCGGCCCTCGCGCAGCACCTGCAACCACAGCGCCGCCGGTGGGCAGTGCTCCGGGTCGTCGGGCGGGCTGATCAGGTCGGTTTCCCAGATCAGCACGTCGCCGCTGGCGACGACGTTGCGCAGCCGCTGGCGTACCCCGGCCGTCAGGTCGCGGTCCATGCCCGCGACGGCCAGGTCACGGCCGCCGCGCGGCCCTCCCGGCACGATCATCTCGGCGTCCGGCCACCAGCTCTCGCGGACCACCCGGTCGAAGTCGCCGCCCATCGCCGTGGCGATCATGTCGCGGCCCTCCCGCCACCGTGCCGCGTTCGTCGCGGTGACGTCGGTGTGCGCCGCGCCCGCCGCCGCCCGCAGGCCGCCGGTGAGGGCGCGGCGGGCATGGCTGAGGCGGCTGCGGACGGTGCCGACCGGCACACCACACACGGCCGCGATCTGTTCGTACGAGGACGCGTCGCTGAAGTACCGCAGTAGGGTGACCAGCCGGTCCGGCTCGGAGAGCTGCCCGATGGCGTGCCACACCCAGTCGCGCATCGCGGCCCGGTCCAGTGCCTCCTCCGGGGTTGGCGTGTCGGCGGGGCCGGCGAACCACTCCGGCTCGGCGACCGGGACGGCTCGGTGCCCGCGCACCGTCATCCGACTGTTGTTGCGCACGATGGCGCGCAACCACGGGCCGACGGCCGCCGGGTCGCGGACCTCGCCGATCCGGCGCAACGCCACCACCATCGCGTCCTGCACCGCGTCCTCGGCATCCGGTCCGTAGCCGAGGACGCCCAGCGCCACGGCCCGCATCTCGGCCTCGTGGCGGGCCAGCAGCGCACCGAGCGCCGCCACGTCTCCCGCCTGCGCGAGCAGCACCAGCTCCGTGTCACCCTGCGTCACGCGTACGGCCTCCTGCACGTCCCGAGGTGTCCTGTTCGCGGCGGTCTGGTCGGTTCAGTTCGGTGCCTGTCGCCGCTACCAAGCCTACGACGAGTGAAGGTGTCGATCCCCGGAGCCGGCAGGGGGCCCAGCCCCGTCGGCGATGAGGCCGGCCCGCCAGGCCGCGCCGGCGGCGGCTGCCGAAAAGTGACGTACGTCGGTCGTAGCGTGGTCGACGTGACCAGACACGCTCTCGAAGCCCCACCCTCGTGCGCGGCCGACGGGGGCCGGCCGTGACCGAGCTGAGCTGGGCGCAGGTGTCCGCCCGGCGGCTGGCGCGACACGGCCTCGCGGCACCGGCCGACCCAGCTGCCACGGACCCGGCCGCCGACCCAGCTGCCACGGACCCGGCCGCCGCGCCGGTCTCAGGCCCGGCTGCGACGCCGGCCGCCGACCGCGTCGCCGACGTGGTGTCGACGATGTGCGGCGCGCACGCCCAGGTCGCCTCCGCCGCCGAGCTGTCCGTCGGCCTCCGCGTCCCCGGCGCGACTCGCGCGCTGGTGCGTCAGGCGCTCTGGGAGGACCGCACCCTGGTCAAGACCCGTGGGCCGCGCGGGACGGTGCACCTGCTCGCCGCCGCGGACCTGCCGATGTGGACCGGCGCGCTGAGCGCGATGCCCGCCCCGCCGTGGGAGCAGAGCCGCGGGCTGTTGACTCCCGAGCAGCACGAGCAGGTCCTCGCGGCCATCGCCGACGCGTTGGCGCGGGCCGAGCTGACCACCGCCGAGCTGACCGAGGAGGTCGTCGCCCGCACCGGTGCGTGGGCGGGCGAACGGGTCATGGAGGCCTTCCAGGACCGGTGGCCCCGGTGGATGGCCGCGATGTCGGCCGCCACCCGGGGCGGGGTGATGTGCCACGGCCCGACCCGGGGACGCGCCACCACCTACACCAGCCCGGCCCGCTGGCTACCGGGGTTCACGCCGCTGGCCGGCCCGGCGGCGCTGGCCGACCTCGTCCGCCGCTACCTGTACGCGTACGGGCCGGCCACCCCGGCCCAGTTCGCCAAGTGGCTGTCGGTGACCGAGCGGTGGGCGACCGGGGTGTTCCGGTCGCAGGATCTCACCGAGGTCACCGTCGCCGGCACGCGGGCGTGGGTGGTGGCCGGCGACACCGACTTTCCGGACGATCCGCCGTCCGGGTTGCGGTTACTGCCCTACTTCGACGCGTACGCGGTCGGCTGCCACCCCCGCGAGCAGGTCTTTCCCGGTGCCGCCGCCGAGCGGGCGCTGGCCGGTGGACAGGCCGGCAACTTTCCGGTGCTGCTCGTGGACGGGACGGTCGCCGGGGTGTGGCACCAGCGTCGCTCCGGGCGCACGATCCGCATCACCGTCGAGCCGTTGCGGGCGCTCGGCGCCGGTCGGCGCCGGGCGTTGGCCGAGGAGGTCGAGCGGGTCGGCCACATTCTGGAAGGCAAGCCGTCGTTGACGATCGGAACTGTGGACGTCGGCCCGCACGCCTGAGTCAGGATGAGGGCGTGGACATCGAACCGGTCGACCACGCACCCCGGCAGGCGTTCCCCCGGGCGGTCCTGCGACAACGCTGGGAAGATCTCACCTTCCTGCACTGGGCCGTCGCCCCGGAGATCGTCGCGCCGCTGCTGCCGGCCGGCACCCGTCCGGACACGGTGGACGGCGTGAGCTTCGTCGGCCTGATCGGCTTCCGGATGGTCGGGCTGGGCTTCGGCCGCGGTCCGGGTGTGCCCTATTTCGGCACCTTCGCCGAGACCAACGTCCGGTTGTACTCCGTCGACGACACCGGCCGGCGAGCCGTGGTGTTCCGCTCGCTGGACGCGTCCCGCCTGGTGCCGGTGCTGGTGGCCCGGGCGACGCTGCGTCTGCCGTACCTCTGGTCGTCGATGCGGTTGGACTGCGACGGTGACCGCCGCGACTACCGGTGCCGTCGGCGCTGGCCCGGCCCGGCGGGTGCGACGAGCCGGATGGTGGTGCGGGTGGGGGAGCGGATCAGCGCGCCGAGCCCTCTGGAGCACTTCGTCACCGCGCGTTGGGGGCTGCACACGCGGGCGCACGGGCGCACACTGCACCTGCCGAACTGGCATCCGCGTTGGCCGCTGCACCGGGCCGAGCTGCTGCACCTGGACGACGAGTTGGTCAGCGCCGCGGGGCTGCCGGCGCCGGTCGGGGCGCCGGTCAGCGTGCTCTACTCGCCTGGCGTCGGGGTCAGGTTCGGCCCGCCGATGGCACTGCGGCGGCCCGGCTGAGCGGTGCCGGGCCGCCGCGGCCTCAGTAGCGACCGCCCTCCGGTGCGGGCAGCGCGTCCAGGTCGGCCAGATCCTCGGCGCTGAGCCGCACGTCTCCGGCGGCGCAGTTGTCCGCCAGGTACTTCGGGGTCTTGGTGCCGGGGATCGGGATGACCTGGTCACCCTGGGCCACCACCCAGGCGAGGGCGACCTGCGCGGGGCTGACCCCGGCCCGGTCGGCGATCTCGCGGACCCGGGCGACGATGGCGAGGTTGGCGCGCAGCGCCTCCTGTTGGAAACGGGGCAGACCACGACGGAAGTCGTCGGCGGGCAGGTCGTCGAACGAGGCGAACCGGCCGGCGAGGAAACCGCGACCCAGCGGCGAGAACGGCAGGAAGGCGATGCCCTGCTCGACGCAGTACGGCAGCACCTCGGCCAGCGGGTCGCGGGTCCACAGCGACAGCTCGGACTGCACCGACGCCACCGGGTGCACCGCCTGGGCCCGCGCGATCTGGGCCACCGTCACCTCGGACAGCCCGAGCTGGCGTGCCTTGCCCGCCGCCACAGCCTCGGCCATCGCACCCCAGGACTCCTCGATCGGCACCTCCGGGTCGACCCGGTGGAGCTGGTCGAGGTCCACGTGGTCGGTGCCGAGCCGACGCAGGCTGTCGTCGATCGCCGCGCGGATGTGCTCCGGGCGGCCGTTGTTGCCGATCTTCGCGAGGTTGCCGGGACCGCCGGTGGGGGAGGTGACCACCAGGCCGGCCTTCGTCGCCAGGACGGCCCGCTCGCGGTGACCGCCGGCCAGCGCCCGTCCGACCAGCTCCTCGTTGGTGTACGGCCCGTACACGTCCGACGTGTCGATCAGGGTGGCGCCCAGGTCGAGGGCCTGGTGGATGACCGAGATCGAGGTGTCGTCGTCGCGCGGGCCGGTGACGTCGTACGCGTGGGTCATGCCCATGCACCCGAGACCGATGACGCCGACCTCGGGACCTGCGTTGCCCAGTGTGGTGGTTCGCATGCGCCTACGCTACGACCCGGCGCGGCCGACCCGCACTCGGCGTCGCGGGCCAGTAGGGTCGGTCCATTGTGGGGAGCACCGCCTCCGGCGACGAGTACCGCCTGCTGATCTTCCCGGTGGTCCTCGGCCAGGGAAAACGGCTCTTCGCCGAGGGCACCACCACGGCGGGCGTCGTCTACGCCACCTACGAGGTGGCGGGCCAGCCGTCGTACGGCACCGTCCTGCACTGAGGCGCACATACGCCCCACGGCCTGAGCGCCCCGGGGGACCGTCCCGTTCGGGGCGGTCTCCGGCTCTGGCTGCGTCCGGCCCGCCCTCTCGCTGATCCGGTACGACCCGTCGCGACCCACCGCACCTCCGACCGCCACCATCGAGGTCGTTCCCGAGACCAGGTTGGTGCAGAGGACGACGGTGCCGGCCCGGCGGAAGCGCTCCACCGTGTGGGGGAGGGGAGGTCGGGCCGCGCTCACGACCGTGCCGAACGCCCGGAAGCGCGGAAGGCGCTGTCCCGGCGAGCCGACCAGGCGGCGACGCGGATCGCGGCCGCCGCCGACGCGACGACCACTCCGCCACCGACGACCCCGCCGCCGACCACCGGCACTCCGGTCGAGCGGCACGGGCAGCTACGGGTCTGCGGCACGACGATGTGCGACAGGTCCGGTGCGCGGGTGCAGTTGCGTGGCATCAGCAGCATGTGGCTCAACTGGGAGACGGCCCCGTACGCCGAGAATCTCTCCGCGTTGACCTGGATGCGCGACAACTGGAACCTCCAGGTGATCCGTGCGTCGATGGGCGTGGAGCCGGCCGGCGCGTACCTGAGTAACCCGGGCAAGGCGCGGGCGCAGGTGGAGACCATCATCAACAACGCGGTCAGCGCCGGGGTGTACGTCATCGTCGACTGGCACGCGCACGAGGCACAGAACAACCAGTCCCAGGCGGTTGCGTTCTTCGGCGACCTGGCCCGCCGCTACGGCCACCTGCCCAACGTCATCTGGGAGCCGTACAACGAGCCGTTGCAGGTGAGCTGGACCAACGTCATCAAGCCGTACCACCAGGCGGTGGTCTCCGCGATCCGTGCCGCCGACCCGGACAACATCGTCGTACTCGGCACCCCGACCTGGTCGCAGGCAGCCGTGTGGAACTACGGCCACTTCACCTCCATTTCACCTCCATGCAGCTGCTTCGGCTCGGCCTGCGGCGGCTCGGCGTTGCCGACACGACCCGGAAGGTGACCGGCGAATCGCTGAACGAGATGACGGCGGCCGCGGCTACCAACTCGCACTGCCCGGCACAGCCGATCGCGGTGATCGACCAGACGGCCTTCCCTGGTGCCACGCGTTCACCGCCCTGCTGCGGCGCGCCTGGCAGGAGGCCGACCGGGAGCCGATCCGGCCAGCTCGGTAGGGGTCGGGGCGGTATTTGTCCACATTCTGCGCCGACCCGCGACCGCACCTGCTCCCACCGCGCGTCGGCGGGATGCCAGCAGAACGGTCCGCCACCTTAACGCGCCAGAAACACCCCCGGTACCAAACCTGGGAACGCTCGTCGGACAGCCACGACCACCGACACGCGAACCGGGGTGACCATGGCCGACAACACCACAAACGTGCCGACGTTCGACGGGCCGATGGGCCGGTCCGGCAACGGCCGCGCACTGCCCACACCACGCGCCAACCCGACCGTGACCCTCGACGACGGCGACCCGGCGGATCTGGCCACGATCGGCGTGGAGGAGGAGTTCCACGTCGTCGACCTGCACACCCGGGAGTTGGTGCCCCGGGCCGGGGAGTTGCTCGACCGGCTGCCGGCCGACTCGTTCACCGCGGAATTGCACCGCAGTGTGGTGGAGACCAACACCGCGGTCTGCCGCACCCTGGACGAGATCCGCGCCGAACTGACCCGGCTGCGCCAGTTGGCCGTCCAGGTGGCCGACCGGGCCGGGCTGGGCATCGTGGCGGCCGGCACGGTGCCGCTGCGCGCCGACGGCGATCCGAGCGTCACCCCCACGTCCCGGTACCGGCGGATGCTCGACGAGTACCAGTTGCTCGCGCGGGAGCAGCTGATCTGCGGTGCGCAGGTGCACGTCGGGGTGACCGACCGGGACCTGGCCGTCGCGGTCACCCGCCGGGTCCAGCCGTGGTTGCCGGTGCTGCTCGCCCTGTCCACCAGTTCGCCGTACTGGATGGGTCAGGACAGCGGCTACGCCAGCGTCCGGTCGCTGGTCTGGCAGCGCTGGCCCACGGCGGGTGACCCGGGCGAGGTGACGAGCGCGGCGGATCACGAGGCGCTGGTCGCCGAGCTGATCTCCTCCGAAACGATCACCGACCCCGCCATGATCTATTTCGATATCCGGCCGTCGGCGCACGTGCCCACCGTGGAGTTGCGGATCACCGACGCCAACGCCGACGTGGAGACCATCGTCCTGCTCACCGGCCTGTTCCGGGCACTGGTCCGGCGGGAGGTCGCCGCCCTGCGTGCCGGGGTCGAGCGCACCGCCGTGCGACCACCGGTGCTGCGCGCCGCGGTGTGGCGGGCGGCCCGCTCCGGGCTGGAGGGCGACCTGCTCGACCTGCCCCGCTCGGCCCGGCCGGTGCCGGCCGCCGAGGCGGTCCGCCGCCTGGTGACCGACCTGCGCCCGCAGTTGGAGGCGACCGGCGACTGGGAGCAGATCCGCGAGCTGACCCGGTACGCCCTGGAGCGCGGCAGCTCCGCGGCGCGGCAGCGCCGGGCGTACGAGCGTCGCGGCCGGTTGGCCGACGTGGTGGATCTGCTCCTCGACGAGACCCGGGGCCGGGTCCGCGAGGCACCGCCGGGTGCGCCCACACCGCCGGTGCTGCCCACGTACGCCGATGCCGGCGACGAGGTCTTCGGAGCGAGCGGGCCGGAGCCGGCGTACGGCCCGATCCTGGCGGCCCTGCGCCGACTCGGTGCCGGCGCCCTCCGACAGCGCGAGCACGACCGGGACGAGGAGCAGCGCGCCCGCGGCGTGACGTTCAGTGTGGCCGGCGAGGCGAGCACCCGGCTCTTCCCGGTGGACCTGGTGCCCCGCGTGGTGCCGGCCGCCGACTGGCGGACGCTGCGCACCGGCCTGGTGCAACGCGCCCGCGCCCTGGACGCGTTCCTGTGCGACGTCTACGGCGACCGGGCCGTGGTGGCCGACGGCGTGGTGCCGGCGTGGGTGGTGGAGTCCTCGCCCGGCCTGCGCCCGACCGGCGCGCTGATGGGCCGTCGGGGCACCCGCGCCCAGGTGTCCGGGACCGACCTCGTCCGGGACCCGGACGGCGGCTGGTACGTCCTGGAGGACAACCTGCGGGTGCCCTCCGGACTCGGCTACGCGGTGCAGAACCGCCGGCTGACCCAGGCGGTGCTGCCGGAGCTGCCGGTGCCGCCGGACCTGCTGTCCGCCGACGAGACGCCGGCGATGCTGTACCGGGCGTTGCTCGCCGCCGCGCCCCCCGCGGCCGACGAACCCGCCCTGGTGGTGCTCAGCAGTGGCCCGGGTGATCCCGCCTGGTTCGAGCATCGGCTGCTCGCCGACGAGATGGGTGTGCCGCTGACCGAGACCAGCGACCTGCTGGTGCAGGAGGGTCGGGTCTGGCTGGTCCGCGCGGGCAGCCGCAGTCGGGTCGACGTGCTCTACCTGCGGATGGACGAGGAGGCCCTGCTGCACGCGCCGGGCGCGGACGGGGTGCCGCTGGGCTGGCCGTTGCTCGCCGCCGTGCACGCCGGGCGGCTCACGCTCGCCAACGCGCTGGGCAACGGCGTCGGCGACGACAAGGCGCTGTACGCGTACGTGCCCCGACTTATCGAGTACTACCTGGGCGAGAAACCCCTGTTGGGGGACGTGCCGACGTACCTGTGCGGGCTGCCCGAGCAGCGGGCCGAGGTGCTGGGCCGGCTCGACGAGTTGGTGCTCAAGCCCGTCGACGGGTACGGCGGCGACCGGGTGGTGATCGGCCCACGGGCCGAGGCGGAGGAGTTGGACGCCGTCCGGGAGCAGATCCTCGCGGCCCCGCACCGGTGGATCGCCCAGGAGATGGTCTCGCTCACCACCCACCCGGTCTTCGACGGCGCGGCGCTCGCGCCCCGCCACGTCGACCTGCGGGCCTTCGTGTTCCTCGGCGAGCAGGCCGAGGTCGCGCCGGTGGCGCTGACCCGGGTGGCGCCGGCCGGCAGCATGATCGTCAACTCTTCGCGAGGCGGTGGGTCGAAGGACACCTGGTTGCTCGGCGCGGCCGAGCAGAATTCGGTGTAACCCACGCTTGACCATCCCGTCATCGGTACGCAACCCGGTCCGCCAAACCTGGACCGGTCAGCGGCCCGAGCGGACCCGAGCCGATGAGAGGTGTGTGCCATGTGCGGTATCGGAGGCGAGTTACGCCTCGACGGGGCGTCATCGGACCTGGCCGCCGTCGAGCGGATGCTCCCCGCCCTGGCCTCCCGGGGCCCGGACGGCGAGGGGCGGTGGCAGCACGGGCCGGTGGCCCTGGTGCACCGCCGGTTGCGCATCATCGACCTCTCCGACGGCGGAGCCCAGCCCATGGTCGACCCCGAGCTGGGTCTGGCCCTGGTCTTCAACGGCTGCATCTACAACTACCGGGAGCTGCGCGACGAGCTGACCGGCCTGGGCTACTCCTTCCGCTCGACCTCCGACACCGAGGTGATCCTCAAGGCGTACCACAGGTGGGGGACGGCCTGCGTCGAACGCTTCTACGGGATGTTCGCGTTCGCCCTGGTCGAGCTGGCCACGCACACCCTGGTGCTGGCCCGCGACCGGCTCGGCATCAAGCCGCTCTACCTGGCCCAGGGGCCGGGCCGCATCCGGTTCGCCTCGACGCTGCCGGCGTTGCTCGCCGCCGGTGACGTGGACACCGACCTCGACCCGGTGGCGCTGCACCACTACATGAGTTTCCACTCGGTGGTGCCGGCACCGCGCACGATCCTCGCCGGGGTCCGCAAACTCCCGCCGGCCACCGTGCGGGTGATCACCGCGGACGGCCGGAGCACCGACACGCTCTACTGGCAGCCGGAGTTCAGCCGGGCCGCCGCCGATCCGATGTCCGCCGACGAGTGGCAGGAACGGCTCATGGCGGCGTTGCGCACCGCCGTACGCCGACGCATGGTCGCCGACGTGCCGGTCGGGGTGCTGCTCTCCGGCGGGCTCGACTCCAGCCTGATCGTCGCGTTGCTGGCCGAGCAGGGCCAGACCGGGCTGGCCACCTTCAGCATCGGGTTCGAGGCGGCGGCGGGGGAGAGCGGCGACGAGTTCCACTACTCCGACCTGGTGGCCCGCCACTTCGACACCGACCACCACCAGATCCGCATCGGTGCCAGCCGGTTCGTCCCCGCCGTGCACGACGCCATCGCGGCGATGAGCGAGCCGATGGTCAGCCACGACTGCGTCGCGTTCCACCTGCTCTCCGAGGAGGTCTCGCAGCGGATCACGGTGGTGCAGTCCGGGCAGGGCGCCGACGAGATCCTCGCCGGCTACGACTGGTACCCGCCGATGGCGAACGTGGCCCGCGCGGACGCCGTCGAGGCGTACGCCCGGGTGTTCTTCGACCGTCGGCACGACGCGCTCGCCGGCCACCTGGCGCCCGAGTGGATGCTCGACCACGACGCGAGCCTGGAGTTCGTCACCGCCCACTTCGGCGCGCCCGGCGCGGACACCGCGCTGGACGCGGCACTGCGCCAGGACAGCCTGGTCATGCTTGTCGACGATCCGGTCAAACGGGTCGACAACATGACGATGGCCTGGGGGCTGGAGGCCCGCGTGCCGTTCCTCGACCACGAGGTGGTCGAGCTGGCCGCCGCCTGCCCGCCCGCGTTGAAGCTGGCCCAGGGCGGCAAGGGCGTGCTCAAGGCGGCGAGCCGGGGCATCGTCCCGGACGAGGTGATCGACCGGCCGAAGGGCTACTTTCCGGTGCCCGCCATCCGGCACCTGTCCGGCCCACTGCTCGACGACGTCCGCGACGCGCTGACCGCCCAGTCGGCGCGCGAGCGGGGCCTGTTCCGCAAGGACTACCTGGAGGAATTGCTGGACGCGCCGAACACCCGGCGGACCACGCTGGGTTCCAACGCGCTCTGGCAGCTCGGGCTGCTGGAGCTCTGGTTGCAGCGGATCGGGGTTTAGATGAGCGTACGGACCGAGGTGCCGCGTACCATCCGGCGGACCCGACCCGCCAGCCCTCGGCCGGTGGTGCCGGTGCCCGTGGTCGAGGAGTACCGTCCCGCGCCGTCGCCCGACGGCCGCCGGGTGGCGTACCTCTCCGACCAGGGCGGCAGCCCGCGCGTCTGGGTTCGCGACGTCGACACCGCCGAGGCCGTCGCGCTGCCCACCGGCGACGAGCCGGTGTTGACGCTGAGCTGGTCCCCGGACGGGCGGTGGCTGGCCTGCGTCATCGCACCCGGTGGCGCGCCCCGCACCGAGCTGTGGGTGCTGCGCCCGGACGGTACGCGACGCCGCCAGGTCGCCGGGTTCGGCCGGCGCAGCGCCGCGCTGGCCGGCTGGCTGCCCGGCAGTGCGGTCCTGATGGTCACCGAGACCGACGAGCACGGCCGGGCCGTCCTGGTCGACGCGGACACCGGGCAGCGGCGGGTGCTCGCCGAGGGTGACCTGCTCACGCTCCTGGACGTGACCCCGGACGCCGATGCCGTGCTGCTGCGCCGGGGCCCCCGTAACGCCCGCTGGTTGGAGTTGCTCGACGTGGCGACGGGCGAGCGGCGGCGGTTGTTCCCGGACACCGGGCGGGGCAGCACCGACCAGGGCTGGTTCGGCCCGGACGGCACGACCGTGCTGGCCCGCACCGACGCGTTCTCGGAGCTGGCCGCGCTGGTGCGGGTCGACCTGACCCGACCGGAACGGCCGCCGACCCGGCTCGCCGGACGACCGGACGCCGAGTTGGAACACGTGGCGCCGAGCCCGGACGGGCGCCGCGCCGCGCTGCTGTGGAACACCTACGGCGGGCGCAGCGAGCTGAGCCTGCTCGACCTCGCCGACGGCGTGCAACGGGCCGTCGCCGCCCCCGGGGAGGTGCTCGACGACGCCGTCTTCGCCGCCGGCGGCGACCTGCTCTGTGTGACCGCGCAGGGGCCGGTGCAGCCGCGGGAGGTCTGGCTGGTCGACGCGTCCACCGCCGCGCCGCGCCCGCTGCGGCCGAGCACCACGACCACTCCTACGAGCGGCGGCGGCGTCGCGCCACAACTCGTCGACCTGCGCGCCCACGACGGGTTACCGCTGTCCGGCTGGCTGTACCGCCCGGCCGGGCCCGGCCCCTGGCCGACCGCCATCAGCCTGCACGGTGGCCCGGAGGCGCAGGAGCGGCCCGGCTACCACCCGCTGTTCCAGGCCCTCGTGGCACAGGGCGTCGCCGTCTTCGCGCCCAACGTCCGGGGGTCGTCCGGGTTCGGCCGCTCCTTCGTCGCCGCCGACAACCTCGCCGGCCGCTACGGTGCGATCGCCGACGTGGCGGCCTGCGGCGAGTACCTCGTCGACGCCGGCATCGCCCGGCCCGGTCAGCTCGGCTGCCTGGGTCGTTCCTACGGTGGTTACCTGGTCCTCGCGGTGCTGGTGAACTTCCCCGGGCTGTTCGCCGCCGGGGTCGCCGAGTGCGGTATCTCCGACTTCCACACCTTCTACGCCGGCACCGAGCCGTGGATCGCCGCCGCCGCCGTGAGCAAGTACGGCGATCCGCAGCGGGACGCCGAGCTGCTGCGTGACCTGTCGCCGCTGACCCACATCGACCGGCTGGAGGTGCCGGTGCTGCTCATCCACGGGGCGAACGACACGAACGTGCCGGCCGGCGAGTCGGCGCAGGTGGCGCAGGCCCTCGCCGCCCGGGACGTACCGCACGGGCATCTGGTGCTCGCCGGCGAGGGGCACGACTTCCTGGCCCGGGCCAACCAGGAGGCGGCCCGCACGGCCACCACCGCCTGGCTCACCCGACACCTCGCCGCGACCGCGACCACGGTCGGCTGAGCTGACCCGGCACCTCGCCGCGACCGCGGGCACCGTCGGCTGAGGCGTTATCCTGCGCCGGTGGAGGTCACGACGCAGGGCGAGCGGTTGGCCGCGGACCTCAGTCGGTGGCTGGCCGAGGTGACGTTCGTCGACCTGGACGTCGACGCGGTCACCGCACGGGTGATCGACGCGGTGGCGGGGTGGGCCGAGGCCCAGGGCTGGCGGGTCTACCGGCGCGCGCCGAGCGTGCTGCCGTTGCCACCGCCGCTGCAGCAGCGGCACTCGGTCCTCGACGTGGCGTGCGCCCGCCCGGACGGCCCGCCGGTCGTCGTGGAGGTCGACCACACCGACCGGGCCCGTACGGTGCAGAAGCTGCTCGCCGAGGCGGACGCCGGCCGCATCCCGCTCTGGGTGCGGTGGGGAGTCGGGCGGTTCACCGTGCCGCCACCGCCGGTGCGGATGGTGACAGTCGAGGTGACCCGCCGGGCTGGGCCCGCCGGGCGCGGACGCCTGCACAGCCGCACCGGGGACCGCCCCGCGCCGGCGCACTCGACGGGCGGTGCCACGGTGACCACGCCGGCGCTGCCCCTGCCACTGACCGACCCGGGCGACGGTAAGGGCGTCTGAAGCGAATCGTAAGTGGAGATCGGCAGAGTTCTGGGTGTCACCGGAGAACACGACGAAAACCCAGGAGAATTCCGATGCGCAAGCTCGTCAACTCGACCTACATCACCCTCGACGGCGTCATCGACAACCCCATGTGGACCATGCCGTACTTCGACGAGGAGGCCGCCAGCCTCGCCGGGGCGCAGACCACCGAGGCCGACGCGATGCTGATGGGCCGGGCCACCTACGACGGCTTCTCCGCCGCGTGGCCGAACATGGACGAGAGTGACCCGACCACGGGCGCGGCGTACTTCAACAACGTCAAGAAGTACGTCGCCTCGACCACCCTGACCGACCCCACCTGGAACAACACCGAGGTGCTCCAGGGTGACCTGGTCGAGGCGGTCACCGCGCTCAAGGCCCAGGAGGGCAAGAACATCATCCAGTACGGCTTCGGCTCGGTGACCGCCCAACTGATCAGGGCGGGTCTGGTGGACGAGGTCCGGTTCTGGATCCACCCCGTGCTGGAGGGCGGTGCCACCCTGACGGCGGCGCTTCCCGATTTCAAGGCCTCGTTCGACCTGGTCGACACCCGGGTGCACAAGAGCGGCGTGATCGTCGCCTCGTACGCGCCGAAGACGCCGGCCTGACCAGATCAGAGCTGGGCCCGGGCCTCGCCCGGGCCCAGCTTCGCGCCCTCGGCGAGCAGCGCGTCGAACCGTTCCGGCCCGAGTTCGG
The DNA here is from genome assembly GCF_043198035.1 of Micromonospora sp. NPDC048898. NCBI lineage: Bacteria > Bacillati > Actinomycetota > Actinomycetes > Micromonosporales > Micromonosporaceae > Micromonospora > Micromonospora sp. NPDC048898. Next base: position 138,847 of record NZ_JBICUF010000002.1, on the reverse strand, counting down.
CCCGCAGTCGTGCGGTCGTCCGGTCGGTGTCGTCGCGTTCGGCCGGCGCGGCGGGGGACTGCGTGGCGAGTCGGGCCGCCGCCGCGGCGCCCAGCAGCCGGGCGGCCACCTCGGGGGAGCGCACCGCCGCCGCCATCCCCTCCAGCGGGCCGACCGCGTCGCGCATCGTCGCCATCGCCTCGGCGGCCTCGAACGCCTCGACGTGCAGGGGCAACGCCGCGTCCGGGTCGCCGCCCTGCTCGACCGCGTAGCCCAACTCGACCAGGACCATGGGCAGGTAGAGCGCCGGCTGCGTCTCGCCGCGGCCCAGGTCGACGAGTCGGGTGAGGTGGGTGACGGCCAGGTCGAGCTTGCCGTCGCGGCGGGCGGCCATCCCGAGGCTCATCTCCGCGAAGATCACCGCACCGGGCGAGCCCTGCTCCACCGCCAGCGCGTACGCGCGTTCGGCCAGTTCCCGGCCCTGGGTGTAGTCGCGGGTCTGCACGGCGAGCCACGCCAACCAGGACAGCTCGGCGCAGACCTGCGGCCAGAGCGCCAACTCCTCGGCCCAGCGCAGCCCCTCCCGGTGCAGCGCGGCGGCGCGTTCGTGCTCGCCGCGCATGTCGGCCAGCCCACCCACCCACTCGGTCGCCCGGAGCCGACCCCACCGGTCGCCGAGGTCGGCGAAGAGGGCCGCGCTGCGGGTGGCGGTGCGTTCCAGGGTGGCCTGGTCACCGTTGGCGTGCGCGAGGTGTGCCCGGGAGGTGAGCACCGCGGCCTCGGTCCACCTGTCGACGACGGCGGTGGGCAGCAGCTCCGACGCCAGGGCCAGGTCGCCGTGCTCGATCACGGCGTTGGCCGCGAACCAGGCGGCGTGGCCGTCCGGTTCGACAGCGACCGCGGCGCGGACGTCGTCCGGTGCGATCGCCTCGCCCTGCGACAGGGCGAAGCCGACCCGCCACGGGGTCGCGCGGGCCTCCTGCACCGGGTCGCCGGCCACGGCCAGGGCCCGCCGTGCCTCGGTGAGCCGTCCGCGCAAAAACCAGTACCAGCTCAGGGCGACCGCCAACCGCAGCCCGCCGCCGTCAGCCAGCGCCGAACGCAGGTTGGCCGTCTCCGCGTCCAGCAGTGCCAGCCATCGTTGCTGGTCGGCGCCACGCAGCTCGGGGTCGGCACGTTCGGCCAGCTCGGTGTAGTAGTCGGCGTGCCGCGCGCGTACCTCGTCGGCGTCGGTCAGCCGGGCCAGGCCGAACGCGGCGACCGATTCGAGCAGCCGGTAGCGCGGCTGCGCACCGGAGTCGTCGAGCACCACCAGCGACCGGTCCACCAGCCGCGCGAGAGTGTCCAGGTCGGTGCGGCAGACCTGCTCGGCGGCCTGCGGGGTGCAGCCGTCGCGGAACACCGCCAACCGGGCCAGCACCTCCCGGTCGGTCGCGTCCAGGAGGTCCCAGCTCCAGCCGATCACCGCGGTCAGCGTCCGCTGCCGGGTCGGCACGTCCCGTTGCGCGGTGGTCAGCAACCGGAAACGGTCGTCGAGCCGTTCCACCACGCCCCGCACACCCAGCGCGCGGACCCGGGTCGCGGCCAACTCCAGTGCCAGCGGCAGCCCGTCGAGGCGGCGACAGAGTTGGGCCACCGCCGGCGCGGTCTGCTCGTCGAGCCGGAAACCGCGCTGCTGCGCGGCGGCGCGGGCGGCGAACAACCGGGCCGCCGCCGAGCGCCGGACCGTGTCCAGGTCACCGTCACCCGGCACGGGCAGCGGGGGTACGTCCCAGAGCAGCTCGCCGGTCAACCCGAGCGGCTCCCTGCTGGTGGCCAGCACGCGCACCCCCGGCACGTCGCGCAGCAGCCGGGCGACCAACTCGGCGGCCGGCTCGACCACGTGTTCGCAGTTGTCCAGGACGAGGAGCACCTGCCGATGTTGCAGGGCCGTGACCAGGCGTTCGACGGCCGAGCGGCTCGTGCCGGCGGCCTCGTGGGCGCCCAGCACGGCGAGTACCTGCTCGGCGACGCCCGGGTCGCCGGCCGGCAGCGGGGCCAGCTCCACCAACTGGACGCCGTCCGGGAAGGACTGGGCACGGGCCGCCTCGGTGGCCAGCCTGGTCTTGCCGACACCACCCGGCCCGACAAGTGTGACAAGCCGCTGCCGGGGCAGCAGCGCCCGCAGCTCGGCCAGCGCCTCGGCTCTGCCGACCAACTCGTCGAGCTGCGCCGGCAGGCTGTTGCGGATGAGCGCGGCCTTCGGCGGCGCGCTCAGGCCGGCGTCCTGTTCGAGGATCCGGCGGTGCAGGGCGACCAGCTCCGGGCCGGGGTCGAGACCCAACTCCTCGGCGAGGCGTTCCCGCAGGTCGGTGTAGCTGTCCAGCGCCTCGGACTGGCGGCCGGCCGCGTACAGCGCGCGCAGCTGCACCGCCCGCAGACCCTCGCGCAGGGGGTGCCGGGCGATCAGCTCGGCGAGGTCGGCGGCGACCAGGTCGTGCTCACCCCGGGCCAACCGGGCCTCGGCCAGCCGCTCCTGCACGACGAGGCGCTGCTCGGCGAGGCGGGCCGCCTCGGCGCGGACGAACTCGGCGTCGGCCACGTCGGCGTACGCCTCGCCGCGCCACAGCCCGAGCGCCTCGGTCAACCTGTCGACGTCGCTGCCGCGGGCCAGCTCGGCGAACCGGTCGGCGTCGACCGCGCCGGTACGCAGCAGGTAGCCGGGCGGCCGGGACTCGACCACCTCGCGGGCCCCCGGCTCGGCGTCGTTGAGCGCCTTGCGTAACTGGGACACCCGCACCTGGAGCGCGCCGAGCGGGTTGGCGGGGGAGTCGTCACCCCACAGGTCGTCGACGAGGCGGTCCGCCGAGACCACCTGGTTGCGGTTGGTCAGCAGGTCGGCCAACAACGCGCGCACCTTCGTGCCGGGCACCACCACCGGCTCGCCGTCGTCCGTGGTCACGGCGAGCGGCCCGAGCACCCCGAACTGCACGGCCGACATCCTAGCGTCAGTAAGGCGACCGGAAGTCAACCGTAAGCGCGTCGGCGCACCGTGTGGTCATGGACATCTATTCGGAAACGCACGGCAGCGGCCCGGGTCGCCCGCTGGTGCTGATCCACGGCGCCCTCTCCGGCATCGACACCTCGTTCGGCACGATCCTGCCGCTGCTGGCGAAGACCCGACAGGTGATCGCCGTCGAGTTGCAGGCACACGGCCGTACTCCCGACGTGGACCGCCCGCTGACCGTGGAACACTTCGCCGCCGACGTGGTGGAGTTGCTCGACCGGTTGGGCGTCGCGCGGGCGGACGTGTTCGGCTGGAGCATGGGTGCGGCGGTCGCGCTGCGCCTGGGCACCGACCACCCCGACCGGGTCGGGCGGTTGGTGCTCGCCTCGGTGAGTTTCGACGACGACGGCCTGCACCCGGGGCTGCTGGACGGGATCCAGGACCTGCAACCCGAGCACCTGCACGGCTCGGAGTTCCACGAGGAGTATCTGCGGACCGCGCCGAACCCGACGGGATGGGCCAACCTGGTCACCAAGATGAAGGTGCTGGACGCGAACCTGCCGCAGTGGACGCCCGAGCAGATCCGCGCGCTTGCCGCACCCACCATGATCGTGCTGGCCGACTCGGACATCGTCCAGCCCGAGCACGCGGTGCTGATGTTCCGACTGCTCGGCGGCGCGGTGCCCGGCGACCTGACCGGTCTGCCGGCGTGCCGGCTGGCCATCCTGCCCGGCACCACGCACACCTCGATCCCGCAGCGCGCCGACTGGCTGGCCCCGATGATCGACGAGTTCCTCACCGAGGCTGGACCGGACGGGCAGGGGTTGCTGCCCCCTCGGGCTTGACCCTGACGCAGCGTCAACCCTCCAAGCTGACTGGCATGAACACCCCTCCAACACGTAGTCAGGTCCCGGGGCCTGCGATCCGGGTGCAGGGCCTGGAGAAGTCGTTCAAGCAGCTGAAGGTGCTGCGTGGCGTGGATTTCGACGTGGCGCCGGGCAGCATCTTCGCCCTGCTCGGTTCCAACGGGGCCGGCAAGACCACCGTGGTGAAGATCCTGTCCACACTCCTCAGGGCCGATGCCGGGACCGCCCGGGTCAATGGTTTCGATGTCGGGACGCACGCCGCCGACGTCCGCGAGTCCATCAGTCTGACCGGGCAGTTCGCGGCGGTCGACGAGATCCTCAGCGGGCGGGAGAACCTCGTCCTGGTCGCCAGGCTGAGGCACCTCACGGACCCGGGCGCCATCGCGGACGACCTCCTGCGGCGTTTCGCCCTGACCGAGGCGGCCGGCCGCAGGGTCGCTACCTACTCCGGTGGCATGCGCCGCCGCCTGGACATCGCGATGAGCCTCATCGGGAGCCCGCCGGTCATCTTCCTCGACGAGCCGACGACCGGGCTGGACCCGGAGGCGCGCATCGAGGTGTGGCAGGCCGTCAAGAAGCTCGCCGAGGGTGGCACGACCGTGCTGCTCACGACCCAGTACCTCGACGAGGCGGAACAACTCGCCGACCGGATCGCGATCCTGCACGAGGGCCGGATCATCGTGAACGGCACCCTCCACGAGCTGAAGCAGCTTCTCCCACCCGCCGAGGTCGAGTACGTCGAGAAGCAGCCGACACTCGAGGACGTCTTCCTCACCCTCGTCAGCGCCAAGACGGACAAGGAAACACGATGAACAAGCACTTCCTCGGCGACACCGCGGTACTCCTGGGGCGTTCGCTGCGCCACATCGCCCGCAGCCCGGACACCATCATCACGACCGCGATCATGCCGATCGCCTTCATGCTGCTGTTCGTCTACGTCTTCGGCGGCGCGATCGAGACCGGGTCCGATTCGTACGTGAACTACCAGCTGCCCGGCATCCTGCTCATCACGATCGCCTCGGGCATCTCCTACACGGCCTTCCGGCTCTTCCTGGACATGCAGGGCGGCATCTTCGAACGGTTCCAATCCATGCCGATCGCACGGTCGTCGGTGCTGTGGGCGCACGTCCTGACCTCGTTGGTCGCCAACCTGATCTCACTCGTGGTCGTCACCGGCGTCGCCCTGGTCATGGGCTTCCGCACCGGGGCGGACGTGCTGGGGTGGCTCGCGGTCGCGGGCCTTCTGGTTCTGTTCACCCTGGCGTTGACCTGGATCGCCGTAATACCCGGCCTTACCGCCAGGTCCGTGGACGGGGCGAGCGCCTTCTCCTACCCGCTCATCTTCCTGCCGTTCGTCAGCTCGGCCTTCGTGCCCACCGCGTCCATGCCCGGCCCGGTGCGCGCGTTCGCCGAGCACCAGCCGGTGACCTCCATCGTCAACGCGATCCGAGATCTGTTCACCGAGCAGCCGGTCGACGCCGACATCTGGATCGCCCTCGCCTGGTGCGTCGGTATCCTCGTCGTCGCCTACCTTCTCGCCACCGTCACGTACCGTCGAAAGATCGCCTGAGCCCGCGCCGACGGGTGGGTCGAGGGCAGGATCAGAGCATGCTGACGATCGGTCAACTGGCGTCGTACGCCGACGTGACGGTGCGGGCGGTGCGGCATTACCACCAGATCGGGCTACTGCCCGAGCCGGATCGGGACGCTTCGGGTTACCGGCGGTACAACGCGTCGGCAGTCGTCGCCCTCATCAAGATCCGCACTCTCGCCAACGCCGGTGTGCCGCTGTCCCAGATCGGTCAGATGCTCAAGGCTGACGCGTCGACCTTCGCCGAAACAGTCGAGAGGATTGACGGCCGCCTGCGTGACGACATCGCACGACTGGAGGCCAGCCGCCGACAGATCGCCCAGCTCGTCGCCGGGGACCGTCTGATGCTCCCGCCGGAGGTGGCCTCCTACCTCGATCGGCTCCGGCAGATCGGGGTGTCGCAGCGCGTGGTGGAGGGTGAACGCGACGGCTGGATCCTCGTCGCGGCCCGCTGGCCCGATCGCATCCACGAGTTCATGCCCGGAAAGATCGCGCAGCTCGACGACCCTCAGGTCGTCCGGCTGTACCGGGTGCTGTCGGAGATCTTCGACGGCGACGAGGTCGATGACCCACGTCTGGAGGAGGCCGCCGACATCATGGCCTGCCTGGCCGAGCAGGCACACACGTCCGGCGGTATCAACCTTGCCGAGGAGGCCTACGACGAACTGCCGCATGACCTGCTGGACGCCCTTGCCGTCGAGTCCGACCCCCGGTTGGAGCGGCTGCAGGGGCTGATGCGCGAGCGCGGCTGGACCGGTTGGAACCGAATGGAACGCCTGCCGGAGAAGCGCTGACCGTGGTCGATGGTGGGGTGGTCCCGGGCGGTCACGGGTTCTGTCCTCGCGTCGGCCTCCATTCTCACCCGCCCTTGCCGAACTTCCCCGTCCCCGGTCATGGCGTGTGGTCGATCCAACGGGTAGAAACATGTCTACCCGTCAGAGAGCGCTCTCACCGCCCCCAGCTGCGCCGGCAGGACGCCTCCGGCCAGCGGAGAGGACGAACCACATGACAAGCCCGTCCCGACGTACCCTCCTGCTTGCCCTTCTGGTGACCACCGCGGTCGTGACGACGAGCACGGCCGCCACCGCCGGCCGCCCCACGCACGGCGCACCCGACTTCGGGCCCAACGTGACGATCTTCGACCCGAGCATGCCGGTCGGCGAGATCCAGCGGACCCTGGACGCGGCGCACGCCCGGCAGGTCGACAACGAGATGGGCACCGAGCGGCACGCCTACCTGTTCAAGCCGGGCACGTACGGCACGGCCGAACAGCCCCTACAGGCCAAGGTCGGCTACTACACCGAGGTCTCCGGCCTGGGCGCCTCGCCCACCGACGTCACCGTCAACGGCAAACTCGAGGTCTACAACCGCTGCCTTGCCGACGGCGGCACCGGCAACTGCCTCGCCCTGGTCAACTTCTGGCGCACCCTGTCCAACCTGTCGCTCACCGTCAACGCCGCCGGCCAGGACGACTGCCGGTCGACGGCGAACTTCTGGGCGGTGTCCCAGGCAGTGTCGATGCGCCGGTTGAACATCGGCGGCGGTGGTCTGTCGCTGATGGACTACTGCACCGCCGGCCCGCAGTACGCCAGCGGCGGGTTCATCGCGGACTCGCGGCTGCCGGCCACCACCAACGGCTCGCAGCAGCAGTGGCTGACCCGCAACAGCGAGGTCGCCGGCTGGTCCAACGCGGTGTGGAACCAGGTCTTCGCCGGCGTCGAGGGGGCGCCGGACGACGCCACGTTCCCCGACCCGCCCTACACCACCCTGGAGACCATCCCGCTCAGCCGGGAGAAGCCGTACCTCTTCGTCGACGCCAAGGGCCGCTACCAGGTACGGGTGCCCGCCGCGCAGCGGGACAGCCGGGGCGTCTCCTGGGCCGACGGCATGACGCCGGGGCGGACCCTCGACATCGGTGACTTCTTCATCGCCAAGCCGACCGACCCGGTGCGCGTCATCAACGCCCAACTCGCGCGTGGCAAGCACCTGCTGCTCACCCCCGGCACGTACGACATCGCCCGCAGCATCGAGGTGCGGCGGCCCGGCACCGTGGTGCTCGGCATCGGGCATGCCACCCTCACCGCGGTCAACGGCGCCATCCCGCTGGACGTCGCCGGTGTCCCCGGCGTGATCGTCGCGGGCGTCACGATCGACGCGGGCCTGGTCGAGTCGCCGGTGTTGCTGCGGGTGGGTCGCCAGCACGGTCACCAGGCCAGCAGCCCGACCAACCCGACCACGCTGTCCGACGTGTACTTCCGGGTCGGTGGCCCGCACATCGGGCGGACGAACACCGCGCTGGAGGTCAACAGCGACAACGTGCTGATCGACCACACCTGGGTCTGGCGCGGCGACCACGGCGTGGAGGGCTTCACCGAGGGCGTCAACGGCGACACCGACCGCTGGCGCACCAACACCGGTCGCTACGGCGCCGTCATCAACGGCGACCACGTGACCGCGACCGGCCTCTTCGTCGAGCACTTCCAGCGCTACAACACGGTCTGGAACGGCGAGCACGGCACCACGATCCTGTACCAGAACGAGCTGCCCTACGACCCGCCCACGCAGGCCGACTGGATGAACGGCGCGGTGCGGGGGTGGGCCGGCTACAAGGTGGGTGACCGGGTGCGGCACCACACCCTGCACGGCGGCGGGGTGTACGTCTTCAACCAGAACAACCCGTCGATCCACACCGAGAACGGCTTCGAGGTCCCGAACCGGCCCGGTGTGCGCCTGCACCACGTCATGACCGTCAACCTCAGTGCCGGCACGATCGACCACGTGGTCAACGGTGTCGGCGCGGCGGCCGACATGACCAAGGTCGGCGCGCCGGTCTATCTCGCGCGGTACCCGGCTCCGTAACGGGTCGGGTGGAGCGGACGGGGGTCGGAGCCGACGAGGCCCCGGCCCCCGCTGTCGTCCCCCGCCACGCGCACACCCTTGAATTCCTATCGGTTAGGTAGGAAAATTGGCCGGCGTCGCCCCACACCCCCGTCCACGCGCTGTCCACCGATCCGGCCCGGCCGGATCGGTCCACCCCCATGGAGGTACGCCGTGACAACCGACCAGCCACCGCCCACCCCGCCGACCGCCGGGGAGTCCCGGCTCGCGTTCAACGAGGACTGGGTGGCGACGATCCTCGGCCTCGCCCTGCTGGCCCTGGTCCTGCTCGGTGCCATCCCCGCCGGGCTGGTGCCCTGATGGCCACGGACGAGACCCGCACGGTGGACGAGTCCCGCACGGCCGACCCGGCCGCGACGGCTGTCGAGCCCCGCACGACCGACGGCACCCGCGCGCCTGACGCGCCCGACGGCGCGGCTGAGCCCGCGCCGGTCAGTGGGCCACCGACGACCATCGACCCGGCCGGCCCCACCGGCACGGCACGCGACGGCCGGTTCTGGGCCTGGACGCTGCTCGGTCTGGTGATCGTTGTCGGTCTCGGCGCGCTCACTCGCTACCTGGAGCAGAACGTCCCCGGGTGGGCCGAGGGCACCGCCGTCGAGGACATCGGGGCGGCGATCGAGTACCCGGTCTACGCCATCCTGCTGGGCCTGCTGGGCAACGTCGCCGTCACGCTGCTCGGCTGGCGGGACCGGATCGCCGCCGCGTTCCGCACCGAGTTCTTCATCAAGACCGGTCTGGTGCTGCTCGGCGCCTCGATCAACCTGGCCGTCATCGCCAGTGCCGCCGGCCCGGCGATCGCCCAGGCGATTCTGCTGATCAGCGGTGTCTTCTTCTTCACCTGGTGGCTGGCCGGCCGGTTCGGCCTCGACGACAAGCTGCGGGCGCTGCTCGCCTCCGCGGTGTCGATCTGCGGGGTCAGCGCGGCGATCGCCGCCGCCGGCGCGGTCCGGGCCCGCCGGGAGCAGTTGGCCTACACGGCGAGCCTGGTCATCATCTTCGCGCTGCCGTCCATCTTCATCCTGCCCTGGCTGGCCGACGTGTTCGGGCTGTCCGACGCGGTGGCCGGCGCCTGGATCGGCGGCAACATCGACACCACCGCCGCGGTCACCGCCGCCGGGGCGATCGCCGGCGAGGAGGCGCTCCAGATCGCCAGCATCGTCAAGGTCACCCAGAACGCGCTGATGGGTGTGGTTGCGGTCGCGCTCACCGCGTACTTCACCCTGCGGGTGGAGCGGCGGCCCGGCGCGGAACGGCCGGGCCTGCGCGAGTTGTGGATCCGGTTTCCCAAGTTCGTCCTGGGTTTCATCGCCGCCTCGGTCATCGCCACGTGGTATCTCGACGGGGCCGGTGCGGACGGCAAGGCCACGATCGCGATCGTCAACGACCTGCGCGTCTGGTTCCTGATCCTGGCGTTCGTCAGCATCGGCCTGGAGGTGCGGGTCGCGTCGCTGCGGGAGGCCGGTTGGCGGCCGGTGGCGGTCTTCGCCAGTGCCACCGTGTTCAACCTGGCGTTGGCGCTCGCCCTGGCGTCCCTGCTGTTCCGGGGCTTTTCCGTCTGAGCGTGTCGCGCCGGGTGGAGAGGGTCAGACCGATCACTGGTCTGGACCCCCTCCACACCGGGCTCCTCAGGAGGTGCGCGTCACGAGTCGATCGACGCGCGGGACCGGCGGACGATCAGCCGTGCCGTTGTGCCGGCAACGACCAGGGCGAGCCCGGTGCCGAAGAACCACCACAGGTTGGCGGCGCTGCCACCGGTGACCGGCAGGGTGGGGCTGGCCGTGGGGGCCGGCTGGGTCGGGTCGCCGGTGGGGGCAGCCGTGGGCTGGGTCGGTGACGGCGTGGGCTGGGTCGGTGTCGCTGTGGGTGTCGGGGTCGGTGTCGGCGTGGTCTGCAACGGGCGTTCGCAGCGGGCCTCGGCCAGGATGACGGACCCGACGGGGATGTCCAGCAGCGGACCGCCCACGATGGTGCCGGTGAGCCGCAGGGCTGCCTGGACAGCGATGGCCGTGGCTCCGTCGGCGGTGGTGGTCTCCACATTGGTGAGCGTGACGTTCAGGCTGGCATCCGTCACGCCGGGGACCGTGACGGCGGCGCTGGCGGTGACGCCGGGAGTGTTGGGCAGCAGGTCGACCGGCTCCCCGAACAACTCCAAACCGACGAAGGTGGTGTCCGCGGTCTGGGCGCCGACCTGCGGGCAGGCCACAGCCGCGGTGATCACGTCGGCGTCGATCACCGACGTGCCGAGCACGCTGAGTGCGAGGTCGGCGATTTCCGCGTTGGCGGAGGACGCCGTGTCGCCGCGAGTGGCGCTGACCTGCACCACGGTGCCGGTGGCGGTGACCCCCAGCGCGCCGGGGATGGTGATCGCGAGAGCGGTGTCGCTGTCCGTGCCACCGCCGGCCGGGGCCGTCGCGGTGCCGATGACGGCGTCGGCGGTGATGACCGGAGTGCCGAGCACTGCCGCGGACAGGTCCACCACGACTCCCCGGGCGCTCGCATCACCGGGTGCCGCGTAGGCCGGAGCGCCTCCGGACAGGACCATCACTCCCGCGGCCGCCGCCGCGACGGCTCCAGTAGCCGAAAGTCGCTGGGAAAATCTCACGTTGTCGCCTCTGCTCAGTAAGCCCTTCCCGACCATCGAGAAGGCGATCCTGAGGGTATGTCCGATAAGCCAGATAAGCACCAAAATAGGGAAATTCATGGACAGTCGAATGAGGCTCGTGAACCTCCTTGCGTCCTAGTGGCTAGAAATTTCATCGATCAGTCGCACTATTGCGTGCCGGCAACCACTCCTGCCACGATGGCCGTCAATGCCTTCCGTCCCGAAGGAGTGGTCGTCATGGCGGTCTCCCGCCGCAGGTTCGTCACGTCGGTGTTGGCCGGGTCCGCCCTCGCCGCCTCCTCCGCCACCGAGTTCTTCGCCAGCCCCGCACAGGCCGCCAGTCCCCCCGGGGACGTGGTCGGCAAGGTGACTGTCGGCTACCAGGGCTGGTTCAGCGCGCCCGGCGACTCCGCGCCGATCGGTGGCTGGTGGCACTGGAGCCGCGACCGGTTCCAGCCGCCCTCGCCCGCGAACACCACGATCGTGTCCTGGCCGGACATGCGCGAGTACACGCGCAGCTATCCCACCGCGTACCCCAACCTCGGCAACGGCTCACCGGCCACCCTCTTCTCCTCCTACGACCAGCAGACTGTGGACACCCACTTCCGGTGGATGCAGGAGTATGGCTGCGACACCGCCGCGCTGCAACGGTTCAACCCGACGGGCGACGAGGGGCCGACCCGCGACGCCATGACGCTGAAGGTCCGCTCGGCGGCCGAGCGCCACGGCCGAAAGTTCTACATCATGTACGACGTCACCGACTGGCTGACGATGCAGTCGGACATCAAGACCGACTGGACGACGAAGATGTCCACGCACACCGCGTCCAGCGCGTACGCCCGGCAGAACGGCAAGCCTGTCGTCTGCATCTGGGGCTTCGGCTTCAGCGAGTCGAGTCGCCCCTTCACCCCCGGGCCCTGCCTGGACGTCATCAACTGGTTCAAGGCGCAGGGTTGTTACGTCATCGGTGGCGTGCCCACCTGGTGGCGGCTGGGCAGGGAGGACTCCCGCCCCGGCTTCCTCGACGTCTACCACGCGTTCCACGCGATCTCACCGTGGATGGTCTACCGGACCGACACCCTGGAAGGGCTCGACTCGTACTACCACAACGTCAACATCGGCGACCTGGCCGACTGCGCCGCGCGCGGCATCGACTACCTGCCCTGCGTGATGCCCGGTGACCTGGCCGGTGGCCACCGCCGCCACGGCGACTTCTACTGGCGGCACATCTACAACATGGTGAGGCTCGGCTCCCAGGGCCTCTACGTGTCCATGTTCGACGAGTACAACGAGGGCAACCAGATCGCCAAGACCTCCGAGACCCAGGCCACCACCCCCGCCGGGGCGAACATCCGCGCCCTGGACGAGGACGGCGTGGCCTGCTCCTCCGACTACTACCTGCGAATCACCGCCGACGGTGGCCGCATGCTGAAGGGGCAGCTCGCGCTCACCCCGGTCCGCCCCACGCCACCGATGGTCGGCACCCCGCCCCCGGCCACCGGAAACCTCGCGGCCGGCAAGTCCACCTCGGCGAGCAGCCAGAACGGCTCCTTCGCGGCGTCCAACGCGGTGGACTCCGACGCCGGCAGCTACTGGGAGAGCGGCGGCGGATCCTTCCCGCACTGGTGGCAGGTCGACCTCGGCGCCAGCCACCAGGTCAACAAACTCGTGCTGCGGCTGCCCGCCGGCTGGGGCGCGCGCACCCAGACCATCACCGTGCAGGGCAGCGTCGACGGCAACTCCTTCTCGACCATCGCCGGGGCCTCGGCGTTCGCCTTCGACCCGGCGACGGGCAACACCGTCACGCGCACGCTGACGACCACCACGGCCCGCCACATCCGGCTGAGCATCGCCGGCAACACCGGCTGGGCGGCGGGCCAGCTCTCCCAGGTCGAGGTGTACGCCTCAAGCGGCACCACGGACACCGCACCGACCGCGCCGAGCGGCCTCACGGTGACGGGCAAGACGTCGAGCAGTGTGTCCCTGGCCTGGACGGCGTCCACCGACGACAACGGGGTGACCGGTTACCAGGTGCGCCAGGGCGGCACGGTGGTCGCCACCGTCACCGGCACCACGGCTACCGTGAGCGGGCTGAGCGCGTCCACCGCGTACACCTTCACGGTCACCGCCCGCGACGCGGCCGGCAACACCTCCAGCGCGTCCTCCGCGGTTACCGTCACCACGGACGCCCCGGCCAACTCCGACCTCGCCCGGGATCGGTCCACCTCGGAGAGCAGTCACGTCCAGAGCTACGGGTCGGGGAACGTGGTCGACGGTGACGCGAACAGCTACTGGGAGAGCGCGAACAGCGCGTTCCCGCAGTGGGTGCAGGTCGACCTGGGTTCCGCGCGCACGGTCGGGCGGGTGGTGCTGAAGCTGCCGCCGTCGTCGGCCTGGGGCAGCCGGACGCAGACTGTTGCGGTGCAGGGGAGTGTCGACGGGGGCAGTTTTGGCACGCTGTCGGGTTCGGCGGGGCGCAACTTCGACCCGGCGTCCGGTAACCAGGTGACGATCACCTTCAGTGCCGCGCAGACGCGGTACGTGCGGATCACCGTCACGGGCAACAGCGGGTGGCCGGCTGGGCAGTTGTCGGCGCTGGAGGTGTACGCGAGCTGACCGGGTTTGGGTGGCCGTCGGACCCGACCGGCGGCCGCCCAGCTCATCGAGTGGGCGGAGGCACGCGTCTCGCCAGGTCTACGTCACCCTGGCCCGGTCTGCCCTGCGGGGTGTGGGCGGCGTGATCCGCACGCCCTTGCCAGTGGACTCGGGTGGGCGCTGGTGGTGGGCGGATCCACAGCAACATCGCGACCGGCGCGGGATCGTCGGGTATCCACCCCGAGCCCGTCAGACCCACGATCAGTGGTTATAGCAGCATCTTGGCGGTGACCGAAGCCGAGCAGGTGCTACCTTGTAATGATCGTGCGTGGCCGCGGGGAGCGGGGCCAGTCTCCCTGGTCGTTGGCCTCGCCGCGATCACTTTCGGGGTCGCAGTGACCACCCGCTCTGCGCAAGCCCTTACGTCGGCGCTGTATCTGCTTGCAGGTCTGCTAATCGGATCGACATTGTTGGTCGTTGGGGATACGGCGATGGCTCACCGGCAAAGAGATTCCGGCAGGGCTCGGCATCATTTCGGCAGTCGGTGCCGTGGCCGGCTGGATCTTCGCCAGAATGACCGGCATGACTGGTGGGGGAGGCGCACTCTTTGCTGGACTAGTGGATGGCCTTCTTCCCGCCAACCTGTGGGCCATCCAGGCCGCGAGGGCGAACCGTCAACGGTGAGTCAAGCCGTCGGTGGCGTGGGCTGCCCGTTAAGCTGCTGACCCGGCACGGAGAGGTCAAGATCTGTCGACAAGACGGTACCCGGAGGCGCCTTGCATCGTCGAGAGCATCAAAGTAGCAGGGGCTGCCTCAGTTCTTGCTTGGCGGAACTGTAAGCCGCTACGAGCGGACTTCCGTCGGATCGTGGCTGGGGTCAGGGTCACATGCAACCCCGTCGCCAAGGAGCATAACTTCCCACTTTGCAATGACTTTGTCCCGGAAGCTTTCGTACCGACCTTGTGCGTCTGGGAGCCTGAGCATTCGGGCACCGAGCCACCACAGTGGCCTCGCGAGCAGTATCCGAACGAACGGATGACGTCTCCACCAGTTGCAGAGGCGGCCGACAGCGAGGAGGAGAAATCCGATCGCGATTGGGCTGATTAGTGCCGTTAGGTCGAAAGAGCGCAGCACGAAGGGCCCCCACTGGGGTCCGACTTGCCACGGTCAGTTGATCTGCAACCTTAGTTACCGGCAGCTTCTTCAGTTAGCACGATCATAACGGATGCTCCACGTGGACGACAGCATGCCGCCCTGGAGACCAGTTGATCGTTTGCGTCCTGCCCGTACGAAGGAAGCGCTCGTATGGTGCTTTAAATAGAAAGAAGGGGAACTGGACCGATTCGCCCTGAGTCCAGGCTCCGCGAGGGAACCCGGGAGCTACGGGCGGTTCACCAGTGCGCTCCAGTATCAGGAAGCCGTGTTCCCGGCATCCGATCCTACCCGTGGACCCCGAGAAATCTGGCGGCACCCTGTCCTCGTAGAGGGGTCCTCCTGTCGCGGTTTCCCAACCTCGGTTTGAGATACGCAAGATCGAATTTTCCGGGCGCCTACCCCAATTCGGCTCGGCCACGCCAAGTTGTCTTCCACAGCGCCCGCCTCTGCCAGCGCACCTGACGATGCTCGCTGGCACCCTGTCGCTCACCGGCTCCTCCTATCGGCACTACTGGCCTAGCCTGGCCGGCATTCACCCTCAAGGTCAAGGTTCGCCCGGTGGGCGCGTCGGCCCGCGTCCGCTTTGCGGGCCGGCCGAAACCTTCTTACCTCTGGTTGTCGAGCCGCAGGGGGTACCCAAGACAGCAAGGCTCGGCGTCCATCCAGTTCGAAGGCCCAGGCCACGATCGCGGAGTGGACGAGCCCTTCGTCCTCGCGAAACGCTTGGAAGTGATTGTCTTCGTCACCCGCGCGGTACTCGACCTGATACCCGTATGCCTCGAATTAGGTAAACTGCGCGGAGCGGTCATCCCGTAGTTGGTGCAGAGTTCCAGGTTGTCCGAGTACCTGGTCAGTGTCCGGTGAAGGGGCCAACCGGAGCGGACAGTCGACTCCACCATGGCGGACTCGCAGCGCTGGAGTTCGTCGCGGGCAACTACGCTCGTACTCGCTGTGCGGATCACGTGATTCTCCCGGATTCCATTCACGCGGTTTGCGGCTGCGGTCCTGCTTCGGGTTCTGTTCTGACAATGGAGGACGGTGGGACGCCCGAGCCGCCAGCAAGGTACAGCGGAGCGTGCAGGTCACGGGCGCTCATCGCCGCCTGGACGCGTGTGGCGACGTTGCCGGGAAGACGCTGCTCGGCATCTCGGGGCGAGAAAAAGGCGATGTCCTCCAACTCCTGTCCCGGCAGATCGAAGCCATCGAGGTTGTCGACCGACCCGCAGTCGAACGTGAAGCTGGTGATCGCGCGTGGCCGCTGCCCGGCGGGCGGCGCCCAGTCCACGACGAGAAGGTTGCCCACCGCCACGACGACTCCCAACTCCTCTCGGATCTCGCGGGCGCAGGCATCATGTGGGTATTCGCCCTCGTCGACATAGCCGCCGGGGAAGGCCCAGTGGTCGCGGTACGTGGGCTTGACGAGCAGGACGTTGCCGTCGGGATCGGTGATGAAGGCCGCAGCGGCGGCGTAGAAGGATGCCAGGTTGGCGTACCAGGTGGCGGGCTCCGTCCAGGTCACCTCGGCGACGCTAGCGGACGGGCCGACGTGGTCAGGGGGGCCCGAGCCAATCGGGCCTCATAGAATTTCCGTGTGGGTACGTACTCAGAGCGAGCTGCGGCGATCTCGCAGCGTCACCTGCGGAGCTACCTACCCCGTCGGTGGCTGCACGTACAGGCGGTGGCGGCCAAGGCGGAGCGGCTTGCGTACCTGGTCGGAGACGATGCGGACCTGCTGACGGCGGCTGCCTGGCTCCACGACATCGGATACGCCCCGGATGCCGCCGATACGGGTCTGCACTCGCTGGACGGCGCGCGCTGGCTACAGCGTCGAGGCTTCGAAGGTCGAATCGCTGCTCTGGTTGCCCACCACTCCTGTGCTGCCTACGAAGCGGACGAGCGCGGTTTGGGCCAGGCCTTGGCCAACGAGTTTCCCCGTGAGGAGACGGCGACATCGGACGCACTCTGGTATGCGGACATGACGACGGGTCCAGACGGTCAGGACCTCACGGTCGATGAGAGGTTGGAGGAGATCCGGGAGCGCTATGGTCCGGACGACGTGGTGACTCGGTTCTGGCACAAGGCTGAGCCGATGCTTCAAGACGCGATACGCAGGACCCAACTACGCATGTCAGCTCAGCCGACATAGGGCTCCGGACGCCACTGAAATCCATGGTCGACCCGAAGCCGCATGGAGGGGTGGATCGAAAGGTGGTCCAGTTGGTCTTGCGCCACCCAGCGCACTGACGATGACTCGTCGCTGGTCGTCGGGTCGCCCGACACGTAGCGGCCGCGGAAGCAGATCGAGAACTGCTGCCGCACCTCGCCGTCGCTGTACTCCACCACATGGCTCGGGTTTGTGTAGATCCCGACTACCCCGGTTACCTCAATCTCGATACCGGTCTCCTCGCGCGTCTCCCGGACCGCCGTTTCGGCGATGTACTCGCCGAAGTCCTGGGCACCGCCGGGTAGCGCCCACAGGCCGTTGTCGGTGCGTTGGATGAGCAGCACCCGCCCTAGGCCATCCTGGACGAAGACGGTCACGGCTACGACGATGCTGTTCGGCTTTGGGGCGTTCGGGTTGTTGAAGTGCTCGATCCGGGCCATGCCGTCAACCTTTCACCGGGCGGATCAGTGCTCGGGCCAGACGGAGCAGCATGTTGCCGTCGGGGTTGGTGATGAGGGCCGCAGCGGCGGCGTAGAAGGAAACCAGGTTTGCTCACCAGGTGGCGGGTTCCGTCCAGGTCACCTCCGTGACGCTAGCGGAGCCAGACAGCGTGCCCGGTCTAAGCGGTTGCTGGCATCGCGTGGCTTACATGCGGTAAAGGTAGCTGGACGTGGCTGATAAATCCGGCTGGCGTTCCACGTTCCTTCGGTGACGGCCGAGGTACTGTCCGAAGCGCGATTGCCTACCGCAGGCCCATTTGGAGCCATGATGTCCGAATCCGTCTCGCCCTTCGCCGAACGGCTCAGGGCTCTGATCAAGAGTCGGGGAGTCAGCTACCGTGCGCTGGCTGGAAAGACCTTCTACAGCAAGAGCTATCTCCACGACCTGGCCTGCGGTCGAAAGACTCCGACCGTGAACACGGCGCAGCGTTTGGACACTGCTTTGGAGGCGGGCGGGATGTTGGCTGCGCTTGCCGTGGCCCCCAACGCCGAGGAGGAGTGGGCGGTCACCTATGGATTGCGGTGCGATGCGGAACAGCTCGCCGATCTGCTGGTCACGCAGACGCCCAACCCGGAGAACGCGGCCGCGCTGGCTCATCAATGGCTGATCGCCGAGCCACCGCAGCGATATGAACTGAGCGCAGGTCGGCGGGTCGGTGATGAGACGGTGACTCGCATCGAAGATCGGGTTCGCCAGCTTCGGCGGTTGGACGACCACGTCGGTGGTGCAGAGACCTACACGATGGTCTCTGCCGAGTTGGCCGCCACCGCTGACCTGCTTCGCGAGGGCAGCTATCGGGAAGCGGTAAATCGGAGGCTGCTCGTCGCCATCGCTGACCTCTGTCAGTTGGCTGGTTTCGTCGCCGAGGACTCCGGCCGGGTCACTGAAGCACGTCAGCATTATCTGACTGGGATGCGGGCTGCGCACGCTGGTGGCGACACTGCCAGCGCGGCCAACTGCCTCAGCAGCCTGTCCTACCTTGAGGCGAATTTCGGTGACAGGCGGTCTGCCGTCACCTTGGCAAGGTCGGCGTACGTCGGTGGTCGACAAGCGGCAGAGGTCACCGGCCAAGCCCTACTGCTGGAGCGGGTCGCCTGGGCACACGCGCGTCTGGGCGAGGCGAGCCTTGCCGAACGAGCACTGGGCGATGTCGAGCGAGTCTATGAACACTGCGACTTGGACGAAGCTCCCTCATGGGCGTACTGGCTGACCCACGATGAGGTTGAGGTCATGGCTGGGCGCGTGTGGACCGAGTTGCGGCGGCCACTGCGGGCCGTGCCCATCTTGGAGGGCGCGATCGCTCGTTACGGCGACGACTCCCCACGCGAGACTTCCTTGTATCTCAGTTGGCTCACGGAAGCCCTGTTGCAGGCCGGGGAGCTTGAGCACGCCGTGGTCGCGGCGGGGCGGTCTGTGGGTCTCGCGCGCTCGGCACGGTCGCAGCGCGCAGTCGACCGTATCGCTGAACTGCGTTGCATGATTGCCGCCGCTCAGGGCAGTACGGGCGCTGCTGACGAGTTCCTGAAGGTGTCCGCCGACCTGTCCGCCGTGACAGGCGGACACCTCGGAGGACAGTAGCGGACGCGATCCGTCTGGATCGTGGCTGGTGATCGTCACAGGCTGTTACCTGGGCGTCGCGAATGACCCGCTTTGGGGGTCATGACGTGCCGGGTGCGACGGCCAACTCCGTCACGTGCACGTCGCGCCCCGATCCGTGAGGTGGGCGATGAGCGGCAGACGAACTAAGCAGGGCGACGAGCCGGCAAGCAAGGGCGAAGAGTCGGACGCGGCCGAGCGTGAGGCGGCCAAACAGCGCCTCCTGGCGCAGGCGGAGGCGGACCGCGTACCGGTGGAGGACACGACTCGGGCGGTCCCGGATCGGCGGTGGCAGCGTGACCACCGATGACCTGCCGATCGGCCGCCGGGTCGCGCGCTGGCGGGTACGGCGGTCGATGACGCAGCAGCAGCTCGCCGACCGCCTCCGTAGGTCGAAGAGCTGGGTCGACAAGGTCGAGCGGGGTGTGCGCGCCCTGGACCGGTACTCGGTGATCCATGAGGTGGCCGAGGTGCTTCGGGTCGATCCGGAGGTGCTGCTCGGCCAGCAGCCGCAGCGGACGCCGGTCGGCGCTCTCGACGGGGTGGACGACATCCGGGCCGCTCTCGCCCGCTACGACACACCGGAACCCACCCGGCAGGCGACGGAAGAGGCAAGGAGGCAGGTCGGGCACGCCTGGTTGACCTACCAGCACGCGCACTACACACAGTTGGTGCGGGTGTTGCCGGGTCTGCTCGATGTCGTGCAGGGCGTGCGGGCACCGGAGTTGCGGGTGCAGACGTACCGGATCACCTCAGCATTGCTGGTCAAGCTGGGTGAGGCCGACCTCGGGTGGCTGGCTGCTGACCGGGCGATGGCCGTGGCGGGTGACGATCCGGCGCTCGCGGCGACGGCGGCCGTGTCGGTCGGGCAGGCGTTGCGCGCGTCGGGCCGTGACCGTCTCGCCCTGGCCGCGACGCTCGCCGCCGCGAACCGCGTCCGGCCGCAACGGTCGCCGGGGGAGTGGGCCGTGGGCGGGACGCTGCTGCTCCAAGCGGCCCTCGCCGCCGCCGGCTGCGGCGAGCACCGCCGCGCCGACGAGCTGACCGACCGGGCCGCGGGCGTCGCCGCCAACCTTCGGGGGTACGACGATGAGCACCGCACCAGCTTCGGGCCGGTTGCCGTCGAGTTGATCCGGGTGCTGCTGGCGGCGCAACGAGGTGACGCCGCCGAGGCAGTGCGTCGGCACTCGACGGTGGTGCGGCGGGAGGGGTGGCGGCGACTGCCGGCCGAGTATCGGGGCGCGTATCTGCTCGACGTCGCGCGGGCTTACCTCCGGGTGGGTGACCTGCGCGGGGCCGCACGCGCTCTCGTCGACGCGGACCACGTCGCGGCGGCCGAGGTTCGGTGCCGGCCGTTGGCGCGTACCGTGATCGCCGAGATCGCCCGCGCGCAGCCTGCGCCGGCCGGCGTGGCGCGACTGGCGACGGCGGTCGGTCTGACCCGCTGACGGACGAGCACCGGCGCAGGTCCGCGGCCGGACTGATCTTGCGCACCCCATCGGGCACCGAACCGCCCGCCACTCGCGCGGGTAACCCAGCTTCGGCACCCTCGCCGGTCGGCGGGACGCACCTGCGACCCGGCCAGCGGCCTCTGCGGCATCCACCCCGGCATTGCGGTGCTCCTGTCCGCCGTCCCGGGCCGGGATGTGGTCCTCGTGCATCCCTCGCACGCCATTCCATGACGATCATCAACCATCGTCCGGACGCCAATCTGACAGAAAGGGATTGCCGGGACGGCCGACAGGAATCGGGGTGGAAAAATGCCAGCGGGCCGGTTACATTGTCACAATGTAAGCCGGCCCTCGTCTCATTGGCAGCGGGGGCGGTCGTCAGATCGACGAGGAGGACGAATGATCGTCAAGCGAGGGCTCATGGCAGGACTGTCCACTTTCTTGCTGTCGATCGGAGCTGGCGCCTTCGTGGCGACAACTCCGGCTCAGGCGGCTCCTGCGGACTGCTCTGACAGCCCCCAGTTTTGCCTGTATGACTATTGGGGCGATCCCTCCGAGCCGCCGTACCCCGGGAACACGCCCCGCAACACGTGCATCAAGCTGCAGAGTTTCGACGACGACATTGTCATTAACCTGACCAACACGAGGTGGTACGTGTTCCGCACCACCACCTGCAACGGCTCCCACGGGGAGATTCCCCCCGGCTATGCGGGCCTGCTCCCGGTCGGCTACGACTACGGACAGACCCACGCGATCATGCGAACCAGCAGTACCAGCTAACCCCGAGATCACATTCGTCATGCCGCCACCTGGGTGAGTCGCGCTGAGTGTCGCCCATCGGATAATCATTTATGACACTCAATAATAGGCGGCAGAAGTTCGGTTCTCCGCTAAGACTGCATCGACAGTAGGCGAATCGCGTCCAGTTCGCTCGCCTACTGTCGTTTGTCTGCGCGAGTCGCTGCTCTGGTTGCCCCATCACTCCCGCGCTGCCTACGAAGCAGACGAGCGCGGTCTGGGCCAGGCGCCGCGCGGGCGTACCTGCAACTGGGTGACCTGCGTGGCGCGGCACGCGCCATGGTCGACGCGGGCAGTGTCGCGCCAGCCGAGGTCCGGTGCCGGCCCTTGGCGCGTACCCTCATCGCCGATGTCGCCCGCGCGAAGCCGGCGCCGGCCGGCGTGACGCGACTGGCGACGTTGATCGGCCTCACCCGGCCGTGAAGAGCCGGTCCGGTCGGTTCGGACCCGCACGCTTGCCGGTGGACTGGAACGCCTGGCATCATCTGGGCATGATCGACAGAATCGAGTCCTCCGTCCGCCGGTGAGCGTGACACCCGAGCCTGGACAGCTCGGATCCCAGATGGCGTTGTTTGACTACGCGGTGCGGTTGCATCGCGAGGATCCCGACTCGCCCCTGTTCCGTGACGGTGAGCCGTATCCGGATGACGGCCAGCATCGAGGTCGGAAGTCTCGTCCTCGACAGCCGGAGGACCCGCGCCGCCGAGGCATTGAGGTCGCCGCCGTTCTGGACGCGCATTTCGCTGACCCGTCCGCCGTGCCAGGCGATCTCGCCTGGGCGTTCCATGACCTCGATGTTCCGATCCATCCCAATGAACACATCGCGGCTGCGGCCTGTCGCGTCGACGCCGAACGTGTCCGGGAGACCGGTCGCTGGCTTGTCCGGCACGCTACCGATCGCTGCGCCGCGACAGTTGGTCTGGCACTGCTGGCCAGCGTCTGGGAT
Source organism: Micromonospora sp. NPDC048898 (assembly GCF_043198035.1). NCBI lineage: Bacteria > Bacillati > Actinomycetota > Actinomycetes > Micromonosporales > Micromonosporaceae > Micromonospora > Micromonospora sp. NPDC048898. The sequence goes on along the minus strand of NZ_JBICUF010000002.1, from coordinate 116,716 downwards.
GACGACGACATCGCACTGATCAAGACGATCGGGCTGCTGTCGAACCACTTCGGTCCACTCGCCGCCCGCGCGCTGGAACGACGGCGTGGCGGCTCGGTCGCCTTGCTGTGGCTGGCCGAGCGGGTCACGGGTTGGGGACGGGTGTATGTCGTGGAGTCCCTGTGCAAGGTCGGCGGCACCGGGGCGCGACCGTGGATGCTGCGTCGTGCGTGTGACGGCGACTACCTCAACCGCTACTTCGCCGGACAGGTCGCCACCGCTGCGCACCTGCACGAGGCGATCACCGCGGCGAATCCGGACAGTGCGCTGATCGACCACACCGGCCTGGTGCTGGCCACCATGGTCGACAGCGGCGGCATGGGTACCACGCTCGTTCACTACCCGCCCGCCGCGGCCGTTCTGCAGGCTCACTGTGAACGCGCCGGTCATCAGGAGCCGTCGGTGCAGCGCTTCTTCATCGCTGCGCAACTGGCTGACTATCTGCACCAGGCGGAGGCGGAACGAATCGCGTGGCCCGAGGGGGGACGAGAGCGGCTCCTGGACGGCTATCTTGCCCTGCTGGGTCGGGAGGACTGGTGCGCAGTCGCCCGCGCTGGGCTGGCCGCAGGCGATCCCCGGGTCACCTGGCTTGCCGGGGCGCTGGGACCGCGCCTTGAGCTTCGAGCGTTCACCGACGCCGTGAACGACGGCTAGTATCCCGACGGCCGGCGGGAAACCCGATCGTCGGCCCTACCCGGCCGTGAGTAGCCGGCTCAGCGTCCCGACTGTTGGGAGAGCGCTGATGATCGACTCGGGTTTGGTGAAACCGCGGTGTCCGAGCCGCTCGGACACCGCGAGTTCCTGAAAACCGAGTCGATCTTGGGCTGCGCGCGCTGACCGCGCGCCCCGCGCGCTGACCGCGCGCCCCGCGCGCTGACCGCGCGCCCCGCGCGCTGACCGCGCGCCCCGCGCGCTGACCGCGCGCCCCGCGCGCTGACCGCGCGC